>NZ_CP146963.1:2669221-3336527 GCF_037113525.1 Butyrivibrio fibrisolvens
CCTTAAGTTCTCTATCCTTGTCATCATTAAGCTCGTCATATTCATCAGCTTCAATGGCAAGTCCTATTGAATCGCCAGTGTTGGCAGGTTCTCTTACCTCAGCAAATGCTGACGGGAAGTCTTTTGCATTTATAAATCCTACCCATTCATCAGGAACAACAGGAACCATATGGCTGAGCTTTCTGTCTTTTTCACTGTAACAAGCAACAAGTACAACAACTGTAACTTTCTTGTTAGCGGATGATATCAGAAGACTTCCGCTTACATAATAAGTATCACCCTTGCGGATGACTTTAAGATCATCTTTATTAGAAGAATCAGCTTTGATAAGACTCTCAAGCTTATCTCTGTCTATTGTTACAGTGATCTCTTTTTCGCTGATCTTTTCGTCGATCTGCTCAAAGACTGGAAGTTTTCCTTCAGAATCCTCCACACTTATCCATTCATCATTTGATTCGATCTTATATTCAAGTTCAGCGTTGCCGCCATTCTCGATAAGGAATGTCTGAGAGTTTACTTCAGGTTTAATGTATTCATATAAGAAAAGAGGTTTTCTGGTCCAGTCTCCTCCCATTGAATATGCACCAGTAAGAGGAACCGTAACTATCATTCTGTGCTTATCTGCAGGCCAGATATATGATCTTGAAGGATACATATTCTCTTCTTCGTTCCAGTATCTGAAACCTGTATGCTGTGAAAGCATCATTCCATCCCACTTGCCGCTTTCAATAGAGTGATATGTGCTGATGAGATTCTTCTCAATTCTGTGGCACCTCTCAACTTCCTCTGCATAGAAGTTAGCTGTAACTCTTCCCTGTTTTGCACAAACTCTGTTCTTTTCTGCAGCTATGTTCATTTCATAATGATTAGCTATTACTTTGGCAGGGAAAGTTACAAGTTCAAACAAAGCTGAATCTATAACTTTAAGCCTGTTAGCAAGGATATACATCTCAAGCTCATCGCAGCTTTGCCTTATTTCTTTTGCCTTCTTATATATACGATCCGCTTCTCCATAGTTGAAATTGTGAAGCGTACCAGGATACAGACACTCAGGTTTTCTTATGCTGCTAAGATATGTATATTCATCAAGAAGAGTCTGAATTCTTGCAAGCTCATTCTCCGGAAGATATCCGCCAAACTGCTGTCTTGTCCAGTAGTCAAGGAATCTGATATAAGGCTTTTCAGAATGAACGCTCCACTTTTCATAGTCATAAGCAAGCTCGAAGAAATATGAAAGCGGGAATTCCTGAGGCTTAAGATCGCCAACATTTACGATCCAGATATCTCTTACGCCCTTGTCATATGCTTCACTCATCTGCTCACATACTTTTGGTATATATGTGCTGTTGACCCATTCATAAGAAACAGGATCACCATGATAATCGAAGTGATAGTACATTCCAAAACCGCCGTTATGTGTTTCGCCGTCTTCAGGAAGTCTTCTCATATTGCCCTGGTTGTCTTCGCAAAGCATAAGAGTTATGCCGTCAAGACCGTCCCAGCTTCGAAGTCCTTCAGTATTTACATCACCGAAGTAGTACTTCTCAACTTCCTTATATATAGCAAGCATCATCGGGATCTCATCTGCATTATCGCCATATACCTCTTTGATGAGTTCTTTCTGAGTAAGGATTACTTCTTTAAGATAATCGATGTTCTCTTTTAATGTAGCCTCACGTCCAAGAACCTCGCTGTCTCTTTCGCCTCTCATACCAACAGTGATGATGTTCTCAAATGGAGCATTTCTCTTAAGGCCATCTCTCCAGTAGTTAGTAAGACCTTCTTTATTCTTGTCAAAGTTCCAGGCGTTGCCGTACTTGGAATCTTCACCTCTTACAAGGTCCCACTCTTCACTATGTCTTGAACATGGCTCGTGGTGAGAGTTACTCATTACGATTCCGTATTCATCAGCAAGCTCTGCGCTCTTAAGTCCGGGACCATCAAGTGAGAAATTTGAAGTCCACATTGCAGGCCAGAGGTAGTTACCCTTAAGACGAAGGATAAGTTCAAAGACATTATCGTACATCTGGGCTGTAAATCCGCCATAGTGCTTCATTGTCCAGGTACCAAATGATGGCCATTCGTCATTAATGAAAAGACCTCTGTATTTAACTGAAGGCTGTCTTGAAATAAGTTCATCAGCATCTGTGATAACAAGTTCAGTCTTCTTTGCAGGTCTTACATCTGCCATATTAACCCATGGGGATACGCCCATAAGCTCTGATAGGTGGAAAAGGCCATAGATAGTACCTCTTTTATCACTTCCTGCTATCACAAGTGCAGGCTTATCCTGCCCCGGAACTTCCTTAAGAAGAAAAGCATAAGCTTCTTTTCTACCTTTCAAGGTATCCAGCTCTTCGCTTGTAAGAGGAAGATCAGAAGATACTCCCAAAGTTCCAACATATATACTATTTGAATCATTATCATCTATATCAGTAAATGATTCTGTTTCAGAGAACTCAGGCGTGATACCGAAAACCTTGTTAACATCTTCAGCCACCTTATCCATCACTCTCTTAACACCGCGAAGTGTTTTTGAAGAGTAATAAAAAACAAGTCTGCTTTCGTTATCAATTTTATAGTTCATAACAAACCTCGTATCTCGTGCATTTTAATAAGAAACACGTGAATTCTAATATTTTCGATTCTATTCAAACCGGTTCATTCTCAAATATCATGCTTCGTATTTAAAATTAGTAAATACAGCACTGTTTTCAAGATCTTTGCCACTATCATCAGAAGCATACATTCCGATAGTGCATCCGACAAAGCCTCCCGCGATCTCTGTAGAAAGAGCTCTTATGTCAACTTCATCGAACATTTCTTCTTTATCTCCAAGGATCACACCGGCGCGTGCCTTAAGTCCATCTGCTTCTATCACGAATGTGACAAGAGACTCTGCTGCAGCACTTACAGATGCGAGTTCTTTGTCTTTCTGATCCTGCCTGAAAATCGCTGATACTTTATCTCCACTTGCTTCAACTCTTAAAGAGAAGTCTTCGTTCTGCATAAGAACAAGTCCTTTAGTCACTGCATCAGCTGCGTCATGTTTTACAGTAGCCGTAGCTTTAAATGCATGATTCTGAACTCTCATTCCAAGATATGAAGGATTGGAAACTTCTGTAACAGGAAGCTTTGACGCTTTGATCACCAGACCCTCAGATGAAAGAGTGTATCTTCCTTCCTGTTCGTTTCTAAGAGTCAGGAACTCAGGTCCTATCTCTTTCATAGAAGCGAACTTGTAATCTCTGTTATTTTTAACATCATCTTCCCACTTTACTTCTTCAAGTCCTGTTTCAAGTGTCTGTGTAAGCTTTGCTATACCAGGGTTAACAACCGGCCATCCGTCTTCCCAGATAACCTTTGCAATGAAGGTCTCTCTTCCGATAGTAGTAAAGCCCTCTGTACGTCTTACGCCAAGCATTACCATGAACCAGCCGCCTTCAGGAGTCTCAACCAGATCAGCATGTCCAACATACTGAACAGGATATTTGCTTCCCATATCCCTGTGAGTGATGATAGGATTGTTCAGATTGTTCTCATAAGGTCCGAAAAGAGATTTACTTCTGCAGATTGCTTCACAGTGGTTAGGTCCTGTACCGCCTTCAGCATGCATGATGTAGTAATAATCATCCTTTTTATAAAGGTGGGGTCCTTCAGGCCACTGAATATCCTTCATTGAACCATTCCAAACGTCTGTCTTTTCAGATGCGAACTGGAATGTCTCCTTATCAAGCTCTCCAATATAGATGTGATAATTACCAAAGAACTTCTCTCCTTCAGGATTGGGATGAGTTCCGATATAGTAGCACTTTCCGTCCTCATCAAAGAAGATACTAGGATCTATTCCGTCTGCACCCTTAATGTATATAGGCTCAGACCAGGGACCATTAATATCATCTGCTGTTACGATGAAATTGCCTCCGTGTGAGATATTGGTGCATACAACATAGAATTTTCCCTCATGATACCTTATTGTAGGAGCGAAAAGTCCCTGTGAAAGTCTGGTATCATCAAGCGGAAGTGACTTGTCATCAACCAGTACATTACTGATCTGATGCCAGTTGGCAAGATCCTTGCTATGCATTATCGGAAGACCGGGAAAATACGCAAAAGATGAATTTAGAATATAATAATCATCCCCCGCCCTGACAATAGATGGATCAGGATAAAAGCCCGAAAGAATCGGGTTTGTTGCAACTGCTTTCATAATAATTCCTCTCTTTTCGAAATAAACAAATCATCTTCCTGATAGCAGATACAAAAATCAATCCTGTTCCATTCAGATGATTTATCAATTGTTGCTATTTTTAGCCAAAATCGCTATTTTTCTAGCATGTACAACAATTATAAGTTCCTGATGGTGTCTAAACTTGCCAGATATTGCGCTATCGTATTCAGAATTTGCTTACTTTAAAAAGCAATAATTTTGTTGATATTACGAACCGAAAGTGTCATAGTTTCTCTGACAAAATACAATAATTTCTCATGTTTTTTTCTATAATTCTACATGGTATTATGTATTTTACTGATGAGGTATTAGGTAAAAACACGGGTTTGAGGGGGATTTTATGGCTTTAGCAGTTCAGAAGTTAAATTCCGGAATAAATGTTATAAATAAGGACTTCAGTACCAGAAAACTCAATAAGAATCAGGAGATCGTTCAATATCTAAACGATTCTACTCTTAGGATCTGGTACAATGATCAAAACGATGATTATGAGACTCACTGGCACAATGCTATAGAGATCATCATGCCGGTTGAAGGATGGTATGATGTTACTATCTCAGAGGAGACTTTTCATGTAAATCCAGGTGAGATACTGTTCATTCCTTCCGGTTCACTGCATTCAATACATGCTCCGGAGACAGGCGCAAGATTCGTATTTCTCTTCGATCTTCATTTCCTTGAGAAATTAAACGGCTTCACCTCTATCAGTACTATTCTGGGTAAGCCGATAGTTATAAACAAGGAAGATTATCTTCCTGTATATGACGACATATATGACCTGTTCATCCAGATGAGAACAGAGTATTTCTCAGATAGTGATTTTGCAGATATCGTGATATATTCAAAGCTCCTTGAGCTCTTCTCTCTTATCGGCAAGTACAGGATCTCAGCGATGAAGCTGTCCAGTACCAGGATCTACAAGCAAAAAGAATACATTGATAAGTTCAACGAAGTACTTGAATATATCGATGAGCATTATATGGAGAATCTGTGTCTTGAATCCATCGCTTACAAGGCCGGATTTAGCAAGTTCCACTTCTCAAGACTTTTCAAACAGTATACAAACTTTACTTTTAACGAGTATCTGACTCATAGAAGGATCAAGGCTGCATCCGATCTTCTCGCAAGACCTGATCTGTCCATAACAGAAGTATCACTTGCTGTTGGATTTGCAAGTATATCAACTTTCAACAGAATCTTCAGACAGGTCAACAAGTGTACTCCAAGCGATTACAGACGAAAGCATGACCCGCTTCACAGACTTTAACTAAAAAGGGGCTGTCGCACTAGATGATTTGATCATCTGGGCGAGGCCCCTTTTTCATGCCTTAAAAACGGCTTTTTTACTATATATTTTTTATATACTCTATCTTTGGGTGTACTTTAATAAGCCGATTGAATTATCGACGCTGATACAAATTTTTTATTTTAAAATTCAAAATTTATGACACTTTTTTCAGTTCAAATAGATGTGTTCCGGTTCGCTCGGACATAATCTTATGGTGGAGTTTGTTGATGTCAAAAGCTATTGCCAAAAGTGTACTCTGTGCCAGAACATTCTCACTTCCTTTATAAAGGTATCGTCTGAAATTCATATCTTCTTTCACGTTTGCAAACGAACCTTCTGCTTGTATGCTACGGTTCATTCGTAGCTGTGTTCCATAATCACTAGTTATTCGTTCAAGACATTCTGCACGTTTTTCTTCCATTTTTCTTGATACAGAAAGAACCTTTTTCCTATCTTCAAATGGAGTTTTACAATTATTGCCTTTTATGCAGTCTTTCTTGAATGGGCATTCATGGCAACTTTCACACTCATATATTGTTACTTCACGTTGGTAATCGGTCGCTGTCTTTTGTTTTCTTTTGGATACAGCTAATAGCTTTTTTCCATTCTTGCAAGTATAACTGTCAGTTTCAGAATCATAGTCCATGTTTTCTCGTTTACTGATATCTTTTTTGAACTTTCTTGTTTTTGACAGTTCATAATTCTGTGGTTTTATATATCCGGTCTGATCGTTGTTTTCAATGAAAACATAATTCTCTTCACTTTCATAACCGGCATCAGCAACTATATTTTTATATTTGAAGGGAAGATGTTCTTCCATATCTTTTAGGAAAGGTATCAGAGTAAGAGTATCTGTTGGATTCGGGTAAATGCCGAGCCAGGTTACATATTCTGCATCAACACCATGCTGCAGGTTGTATGCAGGCTTAAGCTGACCATTAAGCATAGCGTCTTCTTTCATTCTCATGAAAGTGGCATCGTTATCCGTTTTAGAATAGCTATTTCGTCTGCCACATTTATAAAGCTTGTTTGTGTATTCTTTAAGCTTTTCTGTATATTCTTCAAGTTTTTCGATTGAGCGTTGAAGCATTGTTTTCCTTTTACCAATGCCATGTACAAACTCGATAGCCTCATCTTTTTTGATCTTGTAAAGCTTCTTTCTTAATCGTTTCAAAGTGCGAAGTGATATCTGGTCTTTATATACAACCTTAAAATCATAGAGTTCTTCGCATTCCGCACAGAACATACAGATTTTCTCTGCAAGTTTAGCCATGTTCTTGGTCACGGCTTTTTTCCATACAAAAGTATATTTGTTGGCAACAGATTCAATCTTTGTTCCATCGATAAATATATTCTCACCTGATATCTCTCCAAGATCCAGAAGTATAGTTCCAACCTGCGACATTACAGACTTTGAACATTGTGAGAGATGTAGGGAAATAAATCTTGCTAATGTAGAATGATCGGGTGCGGGTGCCCCTTCAAGAAGATACATGAAATTGATATCTCTTTTGCAGGATGATTCAATATCACGACTGGAATAGATTCTGTTCATTGCTGCATAGATAACAATCTTAAGCATCTGACGCGGTGAGGCCTGACTCTTTCTGATTCTGTCATAAGTCTCATAAAGATCAGAAAGATTCATCTCCTCCACAAATGCACTAACCAGGCGTACCGGATCATCAGATGGAATAGATATTTCTATGTCTAGCGGAAGTTTGATTTGATGATACAAGGAAGATACTGTATAATCTCCTTGTAAGATTTGGTTTAGTCGCATAAACATATTTTACAGCAAAAACCAGGCTTTTCGAAGCTTGGTTTTTGTGTTTTGGGCATAAAAAGGGAGCTGAGCACTAATTACTTAGTGCGACAGCCCCTTTTTTTATAAGGTGAGATGTTTGATCTGAGCATTTCTACTACTTACCAACTCTTCTGTCCAGTTCTTCCTGCATTTCATCAAGGAAATCCTGAGGGTTACAGCGTTTATAGGCTTTCATGTATTTTTTCCACATCGCTTCAAAGTCGTCAGACATTACAACCTGCGGCAGGTACTCGTGCTTGACCTGACCCATGAGATTCCAGGCAAGGCCTCCGCTGGTTGCATTGGTCATACTGTTGGAATATGAGAACATGGGGTACCAAGGGCCCGGGGATTCGTTGGTTCCAAGCATGTCTACATAGTTTCTAGCGCCGTAAGCAGACAGGCACTCTTTTACCTGTTCACTAAGACTGTCGTAATATTCTCCGGGCTGATCTGTAGGGAGGTTAGAGTTGATGCCATCATCACTCATACCGTTCCAGTGCGGAAAATATGCATAATTGCACATATGAGACAGCTTATATGATGTACTTACAAGGTTCATTCTCTGATCATTAGTTCTGTAGAACACACCGTCTTTATCTATTTCATAGTCTGTGCCAGAAACTCCCCAGAATCTTAGATTATGTATATCCTGATCCAAAAGGTCATTAACAAATGAAAGTGCACCATCTACGTCCTTGCAGCTTGTAGTAATGGCAAGTCCACTGGCAACATTCATAGAGCCTCCACAGTTATGCCACTGATTATGTATATCTTCTGATATCGTAATAGGAAGCGGCACATATTCACAGCCCTTATCTGCAAGTCCTGATTGGATCAGGCAGTCATGCACTGTATAAGCGAAGTCCCACCACTGGTCTACCATTCCAAGGACTCTTCCTGTAGATAACTTGGCAATATATTCATCATAAGTCTGTGTAAATGACTGAGGATCAACTATACCTTTATGAAACTCCTCATTAAGCTTTTTAAAATATGCCTTAGCAGTTGGAGTAGTATTATAATCTATAACTTTAAGAGTATCCGGATCTACGATAACAGATCCGTCATTGGGATATCCGTCCAGAAACTGCGGAGCATTCTCTAGGCAGAAATATCTCCAGTCTTCGCACAAAATAGTATATGGAATATTTTCAGATCCATCTTCCATGGTAGGATTGGCCTCATAATAAGCTTCAAGAAGGTCGAAATACTGATCCAGTGTTCTGACTTCCGGATATCCTGCCCACTTAAGAACTCTTGTCTGGATCCAGAAGGCTTCATCTTTATGTGTACAAGAGGTATCTTCTCCCTTTATATTATTGAACTGCGGGATCCAGTAGATATGCCCATCATCCTGCCTTAAAAGATCCCACTCCTCTTTGGAATAATAAGCCTTTATATTGGGATACTTGTCAATATAATCATCAAGAGGAACAAGTGCTCCTGCTTCATATAATATCCATGAAGAGTCTCCAGCATCAATAAAATCAGGATACTCTCCTGATGCTATATACATTGCAACAGCATCCTGAGCAGACTGACCATGAAGCCAGGTCTCTAATACCATAGTACCTGTCTTATCTGCTATGATATTCCTTATGTCATTGTCCTTACTAAGTTCTTCACCCGGCACTGCAAAAAAGGCTGAAAATATATTAATATCCTTTTTTACACCAAAGAAAAAACTGTTACCGCCTATCATCACTATCACCAAAATCACTATAATAGCTGATGATATCACTCTATTCCTATTCATATGATCTATATTCCTTGGACCTATACACTGCCTTTATCCTGTTTCCTGAATTTGGCAGGAGTACAACCCTTAAGTGCTATGAATTTGTTGACAAAATAATCTACATCTCTATATCCGACACTGCTTGCGATCTCATAGACCTTCATATCAGAATTCAAAAGAAGCTCTACTGCCTTCTCAAGTCTGTAATTGTTCAGATAGTCCTTGAAAGAACATCCATATTTTCTATGGAAGATCTGGCCCAGGTATGCACTGTTAATATAATACTTATCTCCGAGTCCTTTCAGGGTCAGGTTGCTCATATAATTATATTTGATCTCCCTTTCCACATCCGAAAGAGCGCCCTTACTGACGTTCTTACGAAGCTGAGAGAGATAATCAGCATATTCTAAGGCAAACTGCTTAAGGTGCTCTTTGCTGCCCCTTAGAACGCCATTTTCAAAGGTCTTCTCACTGATGATCCTGAGGATCTCTTCCTGATTGATATCATCATCCTGCTTGGCAGCAAGATTGATAAGCTGAAAAACTATATAATTGATATTGATATCAATAAAGGATCCTGCTCCTGACGCCATCATGTCTTCAAAGAGTTTTTCAATAGTCTCAAGTATCCTGTCTTTATTATTGTCTTCTACAGAGCGGATGAAATTATCAATTGAATCCTTTAAGATAAAAACTCTGTCATTATTATCTTTTATATCATTATCATCGTAATTGTAAATACTCTGTTTTTCTCTAAAACCCTTGAGATATCTGAGTCTGCAGGCTGTTCCGTATGATTTGGAGGTATTTTTAAGTCCCTTTACCTTTTTGCCTATAAATAAGATCACATTAACTCCTGCATAATCGCTCAGATAGTCATGGAGCTTATCAAAATACTCTTCTTCACTTATACCCATCTTGCCCGCAAGATCTCTTGTAAATATAAATCCTACATCAAATATCTTGTCATGACCCGAGGGATCAAGGACTGCATTGTACTCATTCTCTCCAAGAAAGACCTTTGCAGCCTCGTATATCTTCCTCTGCATCGTCAGTTTCTCAGAATCATCATCTTCTTCATCGATTTGATTGTTATCTTCAGCCTGAATCTCTATATACCTGATCTCATCATCATTCCTTATCTTATCAAGAACTCTTTCCAGGATCACATCATCGTATTTGCCCTTGATGACTCCTATAAGATTCCTCTCAAAATAGGCATCTTCCATCTCTTTACTTACAGGGATTTTATCTTCTGCATGATTCTCTTCTTTGACCTCCCTAAGGATCTCCAGAAGAGCATCTGCATCTACAGGCTTTAGAATATATCTCTTACAGTCATATTTGATAGCTGTCTGAGCATAAGAAAAGTCTGCAAAGCCGCTGCTTATGACAAAAGCTGCATCACTTACCTTACTGTCTCGTATCTCTTTGAGAAGATCAAGCCCCGTCATGACCGGCATCTTGATATCTGCCATGATAAGATCAACCTTGTTATTCTTAAGATACTCAAGAGCCTCCTTCCCATTGGAAAAAGAAGCTACGATATTATAACCTTCACTTTTCCAATCAATAAGAGCCTTGAGTCCCTGTACTATATGCGGTTCATCATCTACTATTATTGCCTTTAACATTATCCACCTGTACCTGTCTATGTTCTTATATCTTTTTCTTATGTCTTTTTCTTATGTCTTTTTCCCTATGTCTTTTTCCCTATGTCTTTAGAACCGACATCTATATTTTACGTCTGACTATTATTCTAAGGATCAGCTTACTATTATCTCCTATATCAGCTTCATTTTGATAGTAACTATAGTTCCGACAGCTTCTTCTGAAGATACTTCAAACTTTATCTTATCTTTAGAATACATCTTGAGCCTGAGGCAGGCATTGATGATGCCTACTCTGGTACCCTTTTTCAAAAGCTCTATACTTGCATTGTTCATCTTATCTACAAGCTGGCCAAGCTCTTCTTCATCCATTCCTATTCCGGTATCTTCTATCTCTATGTATAAACTGTCATTTTTGACATATGAACGTACGAATATCCAGCATTTGGATGCCTTGGGTTCAACTCCATGAATACAGGCATTTTCTACAAATGTAACTATCGATAGCTTAGGAATATCATAACCATATGCTTCATCTTCTATATCAATTGAATAGGATAGCCTGTCACCAAATCTATAGCTTTGAATATCCAGATAAGCTTTTACAAAGTTCATCTCATCTTTGATCTTGACTATATCAGAGTCCCATTCCACATACTGTCTCTGAATAACAGCAAGGTTCTCTATCATGCGGGCAGTCTCCTGCTCATGCTTGATGATGCTGTGCATCCTGATACTTTCAAGAGCGTTAAATAGAAAATGAGGATTGATCTGACTTTGAAGCGCAAGAAGCTCAGCTTTCTGCCTTGCCATGATGGATTCACTCTCTCTAAGCTGATGTTTATAGACTGTGTCTATAAGATAATTGATCCTTCTTGCCATAGTATTATAGTTCCTTGCAAGAAGTGATATCTCATCGCTTCCTTCTGTATCTGTTGCAAGCTCAAGATGTTCATCATTGTAGCCTTTAACGGTGTTACTAAGCCTTATGAGCCTATTGGTAAATATATTCTTTATAAAGATCATGCCAAGCAAAGGAAGTATAAAACTAAAGGCAACAAGTACAAGTACTATAAAAAAGTACTTATTAACAGCCCTTTTTATATAATTATCTCTTTTTAGGATATTGATCTTCATCCTGCAGCCATATATAGTGGTCTCGATGCTGTGATCAATATTCTTATCATCAGTTCTTATCCTGAACTCTTCATGGGAAGTATCTGAAAGATCACTGGATAGAACTATCCTGTCGCCTTCTACGACTTCAAAGCCAACACCTTCATTAACGCCTGAAATCTTCATAAGTTCATTGACAAGATAATCATAATTCAGCTCAAATACAAGGATTTTTTCTTTGGAAGGCCTTGGATAATAATCAAGAGCCTGTATCAGATATATATGCTTTCTATCTTCTATGTTGCTGGTCTCATCCTTATAATATCCGATCCACAAGAGCTTACTCTGACCGGAATTTTTAAAGTCTTTGTACCAGTCGGTATTCTCTATCACTTTGATATTCTGAATACCGCCGCCGCCAACAAGTGTTTTGTTATCTGCATAGAAGTTGAATTTGCAATGTTCAAGACTTGCAAGATCCCAAAGGGTAGAATTCTTTCTGAAATTGTTATAAGCAAGGTAATAGTCATATTCTGAAGCATATCTGGTATTAAGGAAATCATATATACCACTGCTTATATAGACAGATTTGGCGATCTCATCGACCGTGCCAAAATCCGATTCAAGTATAAACGCAATCGAAGAGGCAACGCCTTCATCAAGGCCCTGCCTCTCCTTTTTTTCAGCATTAAATATAATACCTGCGATTATTTCATCTGCGACAAATAAAGGTATTATAATGCACACAAGATAAAACAATATGATCTTTTGTTTTATGCCCATTGAATAGAGCTTTTTGATAATGCCGTTGTTCATTCACATTAAACATCACAGGTCATGTTCTGACCAAAAGACAAAACTGCTGCAGCAGTCTTAATCTTCAGCTTCATATTCAAAATCGTTAAATACTGCCTTACCACCTGGCTGCTTGGTAGCAAAATTAAAGAGTCCAAATCTGCATCCGGTAAAATGATCAAGGCCGAAATAAAGCTTATGACTTACCCCTGTATCAATCATTCCGTCGCCAGCATCATAATAAAAATATGCAGTATCCTTACCACCGGTAAAATCAGCACAGATCTTCAGCTTAACGACGTCTGTATTTATTATACGCGAAAATACGACATTACCGGGCATATAATCAATTCTTTTGTCAAATCTGTCAACTTCCTCTTTCTTCCTGACCATAACAACAAGCTCTTTCTGGAAGGACTGATTTCTGACACCCACAAGACCATAGCATCCCTGCATAGCGCAGATTCCTGCTACATCTCCGTCTTTAATACCACTTACATCGATAGTTACTGTAGCAGAGCATTTTGGCATCATCATGCGCTGTGTAAGCATATTCCTTGCATGAACAAGATTTGTGGCAATCTTGGTATTCTTGATCTCAAGACCGCCTTCATGCTTGATCTTCCAGCCTGAATCACAAGGAAGATGATTCCACTGCCACTGCATTTTAAGACCAGGATGAGAGGTCATGGTTACATCGTATTTAAAATCGTCCGAAGTATATAGTTTATCATATTTATGGTCTTTAGCCAAATTCTGCTTTTCAAGGAACTTTTTGATGTTCTTCTCAGAAGGTATCTTAAGATCATCACTTACATATGGGAAGCCGTCTTTGAAAGTAAGAGGAACTATCACAGGTACTCTTCCTACAGCTCCGCAGTCCTGGAACAGATATGCAACCCATTTTCCGTCAGGAGTATCAACGATTCCGCCTTGGGCTACGCCTCTTCCGGGATTGCCGATATCATCGATCACAAGGTCTCTTCTTTCGAATTCGCCGTTTAGATCGCTTGCTCTGTATACGACCTGTGTTCTCATTCCGGCGCTCTTGGGCCAATGTATCAGGAAGATATAGTAATAACCGTCAATCTTGTAGATATGAGAGCCTTCATATCTAAGGTATACATCATCTGTATCCCTTATTATGATCTTGGAAAGGCCTCCTTCTTTGATAGCAGAAAGGTCAGGCTCAAGCTCTGTGATCCAGATATCTCCATTGCCATAAGTTACATATACCCTTCCGTCATCGTCAAAAAGAAGTGATAAGTCATGGAAGAAACCGTCCATATAGTGTTTCTCCCACTTGCCCTTTTCAATATCGTCTGTGGTAAAAAAGTATGTCTTTTTGATATCAACAGATGAAAAAGCTATATAATATATTCCGTTATGGAATCTGAGGGTCGGAGCCCACATTCCATGTCCGTATATGCTTTCTTCTCTCTCGAGGTTCTCAGCAGAGCTATCCTCCAGTTTGTCAAAAACATAATTAACTATCTCCCAGTTCACAAGATCATAAGATCTTAAAATAGCGCATCCCGGGAAAAAATACATAGTTGTGCTCACCATATAATAAGCATTACCAACTCTTATAACATCCGGATCCGGATAATCAGTTTTCATAATAGGATTCAAACTCTGCATCGGTCTATTCCTCGTAATAATTTTCTATATTTTTCTCAAGATTTTTTCTCAAGATATATTTACAAAAAGATCATATGAAGATCCAAATACTAAAGCTCATATAATGAAGCTGTATCATATGCATTACTTCAAGATTCGTAATCTTCTATTATTGCATAGTAGGCATCTTTTTTCTGCATGTCCTTATCAAACAGAAGCGGATTCTCTCCAGTTCTCCAGGTATGAGCATCATCTATGCCCCATACTGTGATACTTGTGATATTGTATCCCTGGTTCTTAAGTTCAAGCATGCCTGTAAAATATGCCTTATAAAGATCAGCCTGTTTCTGATATTCAGCAGCTGTGTCTGACTTAACACCTATATCAAGCTCTGTTCCCTGTACTTCATATCCTGCTTCAAGGAATGATTTTGCTGTTTCAAGGAACTTATCAATATCATCACTTGTTGAAAGATGTGACTGCATTCCGATTCCATCGATCCAGCCTTTTTCCTTAATTTCAGACAGATTCTCAAGTATCAGGTCACCCTTCCACATACATGAATAGTCATTGTAGAAAAGAGTCATCTCATCAGATGCATATTTGTTAGCATATTCAAAAGCTCTGACATAATAATCAGGTCCAACAACTTCATACCAGAGGTTGTTCTTCTGTCTGATTCCGTTCTCATCGCCATCGCCAACATCGAATGCTTCGTTGACAACATCTACTGCATAGATAAGTCCGGGATGCTCTTCTTCAAAGTATGTGAGAACTGACTTAATATAGCTCTCCATTCTCTTGAGCATTGTCTCTCTGTCAACAAGTTCGCCATCGTCTGTGTAGTCCTCAGTAAAGAACCATCTTGGAGTCTGACTGTGCCATACAAGTGTATGAAGTCTCATCTGAATGCCATTCTCTTCGCAGTACTCAATACTTGGCTGGCAGTTATCAAAATGTACAGCCGGCTCATAATATGAATCCGGAAGACCTTTTGCAGATGCATCCTTATCAAGGAGTGATTCAGGTTTCATCTCGTTTTCACAAGTGATACTGTTGAAGTTATCCTTAACTGCAGCATCAAAAGCTGTCATATTGTTAAATACGTTGTTTGGAAGAGCAACACCGAGTTTAAATGCATCAGCATATACATCAAGCATTGTCGTTCCGGCAAGCTCTGAAGCCGCAGCCTTTGCACTTCTGTCCTGGGTATATGTCATCTCTTCGTCTGAGTATGCAAGTGCAAGGATCGTGAACTTCTTATCTTCACTGCCCTCTGCCATCTTGATCTCAAGCTTATGTGAAGCAACTTCAGTATCTTCAAAAACGATCTCTACATTGTTATTGTTCCAGCCATCAGCTCTATTAGCATCGATGGTAGCCATAAGCTCACCATCTACATATACTTCTGCTTCCCCGTATTCTGAATTATTAGCTGCTTTATAGTCAAGAAGGATATTCTTACAGTTAACTTCCATAACAAACGGATCATTGCCGCTAACATCATGTGACCAGTTGTCAGGGAATGTAACTTCATCACATCTTACTGACTGATGCACCTCTGTATCAGTCAGAGTAAAGCTTCCTGTACTAACCTTTGCCCCATTTGAATCCTTGCTTGTAACAAGCTTCATATTGAGGAAATCAGGTGAATAGTAGTATGTTTCAGGAACAGGAGCAATCTTGGAAGTAGCAGTACCTGTCTTTACTTTCTTGTCGATCTCATCGATGAGATTCATCATGGTATCAGCCATGATCTTGTGACCAAGAGCTGTTGGATGATATTCATCGCTGAAATACAGAGCATCAGAAAGATCTCCTGACTCAAATGCTGCTGCAGTACCGTCTTTAACGCTTACCATAGGAAGTCCGTACAGATTACCTACAGGAATGTAGAGATCTTCGAGATTCCACTTGGTCTTAAAGACAGCGAACATAAGCATCACTGCTGTCTTATCATCCTGCTCCAGGATCTGTCTTACAAGACTTTCATATGCTCTTCCTTCTGTAGGCTCCTGATAATCATTAACAGCAAACTCTACAACTACAAGATCAGGTGTTTCGCTGCAATTAGCTGTAACATCTTTGTCATAGCGCATGATGCCAAGAGCTGAAGGTGTTCCGCCAACGCCGGCATTTACATATTCTATCTCTGCATCAGGATACTTTTCCTCAAGCATTGTAATGAACTGATCACAGTAAGACTTGGTAACATCTTTAACTCCGCCGCCCTCTGTGATAGAACCGCCGATCATTGCAATGGTAACCTTTTCGCCATCACGAAGCTTTCTTACAACATTCTCCAGCCTTCCATTTGTACCGGTCGAAAGAAGACCTGCTTCTATTGCTTCCTGGTACCATTCCTGTTCATAGATGTTAGTACTTCCAGATGTCTGCGTGGAAGCTGCTGCACTGGAGTCTGAAGCTTCAGTTGAAGCATCCGTAGTAGCTTGTGTTGATGCTTCCTGTGAGCTTTCTCCCTGAGCCGAAGATGCTGCGCCGCTGTCATTTGCAGCGCTGCATCCGGCTATACATACCATATTTATAGCAAGTAATAACCCAACTATTCTTTTTTTCATTTCGTAACCCTACCTGTTATGTTTTTTACCCGAATAAAATACCCTATTATCAGTCAGATAATGGAAAATCCCCAACTTAGAACGTCTTATCTTTAGAAATGATTTATCTTACGACACCAAATCCAAGAATCGTGAAGCTCTTTTCTTCGCTTCCCTTAGCCATCCTGACTTCGACTTTTCTCTTCTTACACTCCTTATCATTAAGGATGATAAGCGGATTACAATGTACCCAACCGATATCCAAAGGATTGATACTTCTTACAAATTCTCCGTCAACATAAACTTCAGCAACGCCTTCAAGAGGGCTTCCTGAATCCTTGTTGATGATAAGAAGACGCTTTGCTTCAATCTCCATGGTAAAAGGCTTTGTAAATGAACCATGCTTTTTAGCATCAAATCTCCAGTTATTTGGAAATTCAGGAGTTCCCTTAATATCCATGTTCATTTCAACTGCCTGAAGTTCTGTATCTGTGCTGTCGAAATCGCCCGCATCGATAACAGCTTCAACTGGCATGTCTTTTTTATCAAGAAGGACTACTGTGTCAAAGTCTGTACCAATAGGTGATACAACCTTGTCAAAGTCAGTGTCTTCATCGCTCTTACTTACTACCAGATCCTTCATCACCTGTTCAAGGCACATAGCCATGACGCTGTGACCTGTGTTGGTCGGATGGAATACATCGTAGAAGTACTGAGCCTTGGTAATGAGTCTTCCTGTATCCTTGGTCTTATAGAACTGGTCTGTTACGCACTTTTTAAGGCTGACCATAGGAAGATTATAAGCTCTTCCTACAGGTGAAAGTCTCTCCTCAAGGTTATAATCATTAGCAAATACGGAGAAAAGAACTATAACTGCTGGTTTGCTTACGCCATTCCAGATCTTTCTTATAAGGCTTTCAAAGCATACGCCCTTAGTCTCATCACCTTCATCGTTAACAGCAAACTCAACGATGACAATATCAGGTTCTACCTGACCATCACGCCTTACATCTCTGTCATAACGGATCATTCCAAGCTCTGAAGGAGTACCGCCAACTCCGGCTTTTACATAGTGGATATTTTCATCCTTTCCTGTGAGCTTCTTGAAAGCTTCATAGGTCTTGTAAGCATAGCACTCTGTGTTGATCGGAACAGCGCCTGCGCCCTGTGTGATAGAACCTCCGATAAAAGCGATCGTTGTATCTTCGCCGCGCTTTGCCTTTTCAACTGCCTTATTAAATCTATAAGAGTTACCAACCTGGACTACGCTGTCCTTAACATGGACTGCGAATTCTTTGCTTGTAAGATCAGCAGGTGTATCCTCTTCCTGAGGTGGAGCATCAAAGCCATCATTAAGATAAAGCTTAACTGTTACATTAGCTGTAAATTCGTTTGCGCCATATTCAAAGCGAAGCTGTCCAACTTCCTTATCTTCATCAGTAAGATCAATGGCAGACAGATCAAGAAGGTGCTCTGAGCCGTTACATTCTACAGGCATCTCGAGAAGCGTTCCACCGCCAAGAAGATCATTTTTACCATAGAACTGGAATACGAACTTACATTCTGTATCTTTATCACATCCATCAACTATAACGCCTATGCTGTGAACGAGCTTTTTAAAGCCTTCCGCAGTCTTAAGCATATCTATAAGATTTTCATCAGAAAGATTTCCAACGAACTTACTTGCTTCAATAAGTCTTCCACCATCAAGATAGATAGGAGTAATACCCTTTCCATCAGGAAGAGGGAACGCAAATACGTTCTTGTCTTTCATCAGATAAAAAAACTGTCTCTTTTTCTCCGGATCTCTTGGAGCAACCGGTCCACGCATGTCTAATTCCTCTTTTCATTAAGGCATATTGCCCCGGCTGGTCTTAAAACTTATGCCAAGACAATATGCCAATTTTTTAAGATCTTAAATTCATAAAGAATGCATTAAATGTGCATTTATTATTATTTTTGATTTAACATCCGCTTAACGTCATTAAAATTCGATTTCTACGTGAGCAGCCCTTTCACCAGTAAGAGCTTCACTTCTGGAGTCAGGGCCAGCGAATCCTACGTAGATATCAGCCTTAGATCCCTCGAATACTCTCTCGCCTTCTTCGTTAACAACTGAAAGTGCGCTCTTCGGAACAATAAACTTAACTGTCTTAGTTTCGCCCTTAGAAAGCTCAAGTCTTTCGAAGTCAACAAGGTGAGCGTTAGGAACTTCAAGAGCTGAATCAGCGACCTTAAGGTAAAGCTGAAGAACATCGCTTACGTCAGCATCTCCTGTGTTAGCAACTACTGCCTCAACCTCTGCATCACCATCTGCAAATGTCTTTGTAACCTTAAGCTCCTTAACAGCAGTCTTTGAATATGTAAGACCATATCCGAATGGGAAAAGAACCTTATCGTCATCTTCGATGAATCTGTATGTTCTACCCTTCATGCTGTAGTCTGTGAACTCAGGAAGGTCTTCAAGTGAGTTATAAATTGTAACAGGGAGCTTACCTGAAGGAGACTTCTCACCAAAGAGGATCTTGGCAATGCTTCTTCCGCCCTGTCCGCCCGGGTACCATGTCTGAAGAACAGCTGCGCAGTTCTCGTTAGCAAATCTAAGATCCATAGCGCTTCCTGTCATAACAAGAAGAATGATAGGCTTACCTGTCTTAACAAGTGCATCGAAAAGTACTTCCTGGCTCTCAGGGAACTCAAGTGTATTCTTATCACCTGATGCATAGGAGTTACCTGTATCTCCCTCTTCACCTTCAAGTGTCTCATCAAGACCAAGGCAAAGGATTGTAAGATCAGTATTTTCTGCAGCGATAACTGCTTCTGTAACTCTGTCGTTAACCTTAGCAAGGTTCTCTTCCTTGTCCATGAACAGGTGAGATCCCTTAGCGTAATGTACGCTGATGTCATCTCCTGCTTCGTCCATGATTCCTTCAAGAACAGTTACGTGTCTTCCAGGTGTTCCATGATAGTTACCAATAAGAGCAGCTCTTGAATCAGCATTAGGACCGATAACAGCAATGCTCTTGATTTCTTTCTTGTTAAGAGGAAGGATTCCATCATTCTTAAGAAGAACAACACTTTCAAGTGCAGCCTTATCAGCAAGCTGTCTGTGCTCCTTAGTATCGATATCCTTGAATCCAAGACCATCCCACTCGTTTTCTTCGAACATTCCAAGCATGAAACGTGTTGTGAAAAGTCTTACGCAGGACTCTCTTACTGTCTTTTCATCGATAAGACCTTTTCTCTTAGCAGAAAGGATCTTCTGGTATGTGCATCCGCAGTTAACATCGCAGCCGGCTTCAAGTGCAAGCTTAACACTTCTTTCAGGAGTCTTAGTAACCATGTGATTCTCATGGAAGTCTCTGATAGCCCAGCAGTCAGATACATAGTGACCCTTGAAGCCCCACTTGCCACGAAGGACATCCTTCATGAGGTAGTTGTGACCGCAGCATGGCTCGCCGTTTGTTCTGTTGTAAGCGCCCATAACAGCTTCAACTTCGCCTTCCTTAACACATGCTTCAAAAGCAGGAAGATATGTCTCATACATCTCCTTAAGGCTTACTTTGGCATCAAATGAATGACGAAGTGCCTCAGGACCTGAATGAACCGCAAAGTGCTTAGCACAGGCTGCAGCAAGCATAGTCTTGGACTTGCCCTGAATACCTTTAATGAAAGGAACTGCCATCTTGGAGATATGTGTAGGATCTTCTCCGTATGTCTCCTGGCCTCTTCCCCAACGAGGATCTCTGAAGAGGTTTACGTTAGGTGACCAGATTGTAAGTCCCTTGTAAATATCTCTGTCGCCTCTCTTTGATGATTCGTTATATCTTGCTCTTGCCTCTACACCGATGCAGTTACCGATCTCTTCCATAAGCTCTTTATCGAAAGTAGCTCCAAGACCGATTGACTGTGGGAATACAGTAGCGGTTCCACTACGAGCAAGACCGTGCAGTCCCTCGTTCCACCAGTTATATTCCGGAACTCCCAGTCTCTCGATTGCAGGGGAATCATAACGAAGCTGAGATGCCATCTCTTCGAAGGTCATCTTCTTTACAAGATCTTCTGCTTTTTTTCTTGCTTCTTCTCTGTTCATTAATTAGTACCTCTCATCTTATTAACAGCTATAAATAGCTTCTGAAAATTCATGTATATAGGGTTGCCCTAGGTTTTGCCGATTCCTGGGGCTAGCAGTTTATAAAGGATTTTTGAGTCTCTCGAGTATTACAATTCAAGGCATGATATCTGGATTTTTATATTCTTGGATCCAAACTCGCTTCGCTCAGACATGTGGATCCAAAACAGAATATAAAAATCCATCTATCAGGCTCTTGAATTTAGTAATACTCTCAAAGACTCAAAAATCCTTTATAAACTGCCATCCCCAGGAATCCCCAAAGTTTAGGCAATTCTTATATGTATGATTTTCAGTTTATTATAGCTTTATTCTTGATTTGCTATTAATGCACAGGTTATACCATCTACACCTGTAACATGATATTTAGAATTATATTTATTAATTGCATAGGCTTCTATTCAGATATACACAATTACTTCTCATATATTGCGATATAAAAGCGAAAACTCTTCCCTATGATAAAAAACGCAAAAGCGAGCATCATCTATCGTAAAACGACAGATGATGCTCGCTTTTATTCCGTTTAGTATCTGACTGCTTGAGCGCAAACGAGTTTTCATACCCCGGATTATAAAAGTTTCTGATATCATGCCTTGAATTTCAATTACTTTTCGACTCAAAAATCTTTTATATATTGCCACTCACAGGACACCGTCAGCATCTCTACTGGTTACTGCACTGATTCGACAGCTTTATTATCTAAGCCAGTTTTGAGGCTACCTGCATAATTAATTCCAAGCCCAATAAAAAATAATATCAGCGAAATATTAAAAAACCAACCTGTAGACTTGTCAATATAAAAATTAACTTCATCAATTACAAATGCACTTCTATCACTTACACTATTTTCTAATATTTCATAGTAAATAGGGGCAAGAAAATAATCAGCTCGAACAACTATTGTTGTAAGAATCGAGATCAGAACTGCAAACAAGCCTTCCTTTTTGGAAATCCTATTAGCTAAAATAGTCATAACAAATATTACCAGCAGGCAAATCTGTATTGTACTATCCAAAAGACCATACACAGGCCATGACTCGATTTCTTCCACCTTGCCAACACCAATTTTTGTAGCAATCCCTTTTTGATCAAAATTCATGACAATCTTAAACAATGTTATAAAAAGCATCAGTACAGCGGAAATCTTAATGGATACTCCTTTGAACTTATCTTTAACTTCACATCTGCCACCAATGATCATTCCAATAGCTAAAAAGAAAAAGGCCACAGACAACACAATCGGTAATCTAGTATAAGTATACGAATAGCTATTCAATCTGCCATATGATGTCCAAAAATCAAAGTTAGCTATCAGCCAGTAATCATGAGGTATAAAAAAATCACCTGAATGTAAAATAAAAATTAGGCCAAATAAAATAGCAAATATGACCGCAAAACCAATATTAGGTTTTTTCATTATAGTTATCCCAACAAAAGCCACAAAAGACAAGGCAAGCATAAGAATAGGCGCACCTGAAATATAATAAAAATAATATCCAATTTTATAAACGTCTGTTCCATACTTACTAAGTATTAATGCTTGATTTTGTCCGATATAAGAATTAATTACAAAGACAACAATCTGAGATAATAACGCAACAAAACTAAGCCACTTAGCTTTTTTCATAAAAACACTTTTTTCCATACCTAAAAAATCTCCTTTAAAACTTTAATTTTTCTCCCCAAACTGAATATCCCCAGTATATTTATGTACAAATCATTATTTTATCCCCATAAAAAATGACCTTGTAACTTATAAGTTTTGAATCACAAATTCAAAGATGCAGTATTGTAACCAACCGTTACCACCTTTTTACCGGGCATCTTGAATCAATCTTCAATGCACGAATCTCCACATAGCAGCCGCATTTAAGGCAGGTGGCTTCAAGAAGGCTGTCGCACTCCCTGCAAATTTCAAGACGCTCCTTATACTTTTGATCTGAAGCTTTCTCATTATCAGCAAGAAGCGCACGTGTTCTTTGCACGTGCGCATAGATATCTTCTTTGCCTGCAAGTTCGTATAGAAAGCATCTCTTGCATTTATTCATGAAAGTTCAACCTCAAATGAACATACGCTGTTCTTAGGAAGTGTTGCGCTAAAGCTGTTTCCATCAGCAGAAAGCTGCGCTTTTACTTCAGTAATGCCAACAACATCAGGATTTTCAAATGTATTGTGATCGTTCATATCACCTGTTACACATCTGCCTGATACGCTGCTGCCCTTAAGGCCAGATAACATAACGTTAACATCAGCAGTTTCGCTTTCAGAAAGATTTACAACTGTAACTAAAGCTTTGCCATCCTTTTCACTAGCTGATACATGGAGACGGGGAACCTTATACTCTTCTTCGTCATTTAATATGTCAGAATCAACATAGCTCTCAAGGTGTTTAGCATTCATATGCTTTTTATACAGATCGTATACATGATATGTGGGTGTAAGTACCATCTTTTCACCCTCAGTAAGGATCATAGCCTGTAATACGTTGATCATCTGGGCGATGTTGGTCATTACGACTGTATCGCAGTGATTGTTGAAGATATTAAGATTGATAGCAGCAAGAACAGCATCTCTGATAGTGTTCTGCTGATATAAGAATCCAGGGTTTGTTCCGTCTTCAACATCAAACCATGTGCCCCATTCGTCAACGATAAGACCGATCTTGTGATCCCCTCTCTCATACTGTTTGATGATGTTGCTGTGATTATTTACCATTGTTTCCATGGAAAGGGTGTTGTGAAGAAGGCGATAATACTCATCCTTGGTGAAGCCTGTAGCCTTACCCTTATTATTCCATTCATAGGTTACTGTATAGTTATGGAATGTGATAGCATCGATCATATGGCCGGCACGTTCGCATACGGTCTTGGTCCAGTGATAATCAGCTCCGTTACTTCCTGATGCGATCTTATAGATTGGATGATCGTTATCATAATTTCTCATATATGTTGAGAATTTTCTTGTTTCATCAGAATAGTATTCGGCGTTCATATTGCCGCCGCAGCCCCAGGCTTCATTACCGATTCCCCAGTATTTTACATTCCAGGGCTCCTGTCTTCCGTTTTCACGTCTAAGGTTAGCCATTGGAGATATACCGCCCATGTTGCAGTATTCGATCCAGTCAGAAAGTTCCTGAACTGTACCGCTTCCAACATTACCGGAGAAGTAAACGTCACATCCAAGCTGCTCAGCAAATTCCATAAACTCATGGGTTCCAAAAGAGTTATCTTCTGTAACTCCGCCCCAGTTTGTATTTACGATAGTTTTCCTCTGATCTTTAGGACCGATTCCGTCCTTCCAGTGATAAGTATCTGCAAAGCATCCACCGGGCCAGCGTACAACCGGAACCTCGATGTTCTTAAGTGCTTTCATCACATCGCATCTGATACCATTTACGTTAGGAATATTATCTTCATCCTTAACATAAATGCCTTCGTATACGCAGCGCCCAAGATGCTCTGTGAACTGTCCGTAGATATTTTTATTGATGGTACCCTTACTAACTTTGCCATTAACTATAATGTTATTCATATGTTCCCCCTGAAGGTATTAGTCATCTCAATCCATCTTACTATTAGGTTGTGCAAAACACAATGCCGATTTTGGCCTCTAACACTAAATCCTCAAAAAAGTCTTGGTAAATAGTAAAACAAAAGAACGATCAGTACTCCTATAAGTAAATATTTTAGTCTTTCCCTATCCACCTTACTTGGATTATGTAGCTTTTCATCACTTACAACATACCCAGGATAGTTATCGGGCTTTTCTTCAGGAATGAAGTCAGCTTCAACAGCTTTGCCATACCAGGTAGTTCCGGCATTTTCAGATATATACTTTTTGTATTTCTCAGCATTTTCAATATCACCAAGCTTTTTGGCTGTAAGATACAGATAGTACTGCCTTGCAACTTCATCCAAAGGTCTTTCCTGAGGAGTGCCAAGTACGGTATATATCTTTTCATAGTCATTATTTATGCAGCAATAAGCATAGTCTCTGTACAGCTGCAAGTCTTTGTATATCTTAAAATTCCATATAGAATGCCTAGCCTTAGGGTAAAGCTTGCATCCCTCGTCCGCACAGGATTTAACTGTATCATAGTCATTGTAGTAAAGCGCTATAAGCTGCTTTAAATGCAAAGCTATCAGCATATTGCCAGCTGTTGCGGATGCTTCCTGCATAAGGCCAAGACATTTAGACGCTTTATCTATTTTTCCAAGTCTATACAAAATGCTTCCAAAATTATACTGAGTAACACTCCACAACATCTGCTTGTTCAGGGTTGTCGGAACAAAGGAAAGGTACCTTGAAAGGCCTTTATCCGGGCGGCATTCTCTGAAGGCATATCTGTTAAGTTCGCGGTGAAGAACTCTTTTTTGCTTAAGGTATAATATTTCTGTAAGTAAAATAGCTACTACAATGAGCCTAAGCCAGGTACTATCATGCGGAATAAGCCTTCCACCTTGAAAGATATAAAAGGCACTTCCAAATACAACAATATAAAAAATAGTTCTTAAGAAATTGAACTTTCTTACACAATTGCCTTTAAATTCCTTATCTTCGTCGCATGCATCATCCCCGATTATCTGCAAAATTCTGTTCCACTCTTCTTTGTTACTCATGTTACTTATTCTCCCTCTAAAACTCTTACTCCGCAGCCAGGTCGCTAAGTACCTTGTAAAGCTCAGGCTGTTCGTCTTTCATACGTATAGGCCTTCCTTCTCTGTTTAAAAACGCATGAGAAGATGTAGCTTTACATACAGTCTTACCTTCCCCATTCTTCATCTCATATGCAAGATGGAGCTTAACGCCTTTAAACTCTTTAACCTTGACACTTATCTGAACATGGTCCGAGAACGTAGTACTGATCTTATAGTCGCAGGTCACATTCAAAACAGGTGATATTATACCCATCTCTTCAAGCTTTGCATAGTCCCATCCAATCTGAGACAGAAAATCTATCCTGGCTTCTTCCATCCACCTGATATAATTCGAGTGATGCGTTATACCCATCTTGTCGGTTTCATAGTATTGAACGATGTGTGTGTATTCCATGTCGTTGTCCTCTTTCCATAAAGCTTATATCTCATTTACAAAAACAAACGTAGTTCTACTATAACATATAATAATCTCAAACTTCGCACTTATAAAACCACTTAATAACTTGAATATTCCTGATACTGGCCGTTAATAAATGATTTTGGGGTCGTGAAAATTATATAAAATTCAAGGCATGATATCTGGAATAAATATATTCCGGGATTCACAAACTCGCTTCGCTCAAACAGGTGAATCCCAAACAGAATATATTTATTCCATCTATCAAGCTCTTGAATTTAATATAATTTTCAAAGACCCCAAAATCATTTATTAACGGCCAGTCTCAGGAATAGGCGAAGTCTTAATTATTTTACAAGTACGAAGTTTCAATCATTTTATTCATCTTCTTCATCTGCCAAAGCTTCGCTTGTGTTCTTATCTTCTTTGATCAAAAAGATAACTGCCACTATAAAGATAATTCCTATTACAACAAAATAAGCATATTGATCAAGGATCGTCATAAGAGAACTTGACGTCCAGTCTTTTACCAAATTGGTAGAATTAATAACTACGTCCGTAATAAAATGCATGAACATAGCAGCAAGGATGTTATGAGAATAAAGATAAATAGCAGCAAATCCAAATCCCCATACTCCTGTCAGTGCAAATTTAAGAATCGCATTACTTAAAGAATTTGCCGTCGCTGCGTGCACCAGCCCAAATATCACTCCGGAAATCAGGGCATACATGATACGTTTACCAGCTGTTTTATTTTCCTCCAAAAAGTAACCTTCGCAGACGAAGCCTCTAAAAACAATTTCTTCCCAAAGTGCAACCGCGATCTGCTCGAGAATAAGATATGTAAATATAATAGATACAGACGTATTTAGCCACGTAGGAGCACCAATTATGAAATATGTGATTATTACAAATGGTATGAACAAAAACATCGCTATTCCGGCAAAAAGGCCCTTGCCAAAACCGCGTAAATGAATTATCTCAGAAACAGTCTCTTTGTCATAGAAGTTCATGAAAACGAACAGGCTGACCATGAAGAACACTAGCCTTAAAACGCTTTTTATAAGATAACCAACAGCGCCGTCAATATATGGGCTTATCATAAGATCAATAACAATAAACATGATTGCAAACGCGACGCATATCACAATTCCCGAAAACTTTTTACTGCTACTTGTACTTGTATCAGTCATTTTTCGCACCTCGTATCATTGATTTTATATTATCTAAACTCTGCTCTATTGCGCTTTATTATTTATGATTTTATGAGATAGGTGTCAATAGTTTCTTTTGACACCTTATTACTATTTTTTAGTATTCTTAAATTCAAGCCTAGCATATATGGTATACCAAAACAAGACCTTCAATAATTCGATTATTACCGAATTCTATCGAAGGTCCTGATCATCAAACGCGCCATCAAAACAGCATTTATCTTTAATTCGCGGCCCAGGAAAAAATTAGCCTTGTACCAGCTCTAACACAAAAATCATCCTTTCTATTTAATGCTTATTATCTTTCTATACCAGTCCAGTGCCTCAAGATAAGCATCATAAGCCTGATTCTTGCGCATCTTGTTAAGAAGCATGATCCTTGATACATCAGTCCACTCCGCATCTTCGTATTGCAGGATAAACTCAAGTACCGGATAAATACGCCCCTTATGATCAAGAAGAGCCTGCCTGATATCGGTAGAAATCTTGACCATCTCAAGGCACTCTTTCATAGGCTTTTCAAGTATCTGATCAAGAACTGAGAAAAGACCCATCAGGAATATTTCTGCACTGAAAGGCTCAAGTTCAAAGTATTTTGACAGATTCTCAGCAAATCTTGCCCTTATCATGGACATTCTGGTGATCTCACTGGGTCTATCTGAGCACAGCTCCTTAGTAACAGCTGTTGTGATCCACTTTTTCAGCTCCTTCTGTCCCAAAAGAGCTGCAGCATGACGAACAGAAGATACACCTCTGTTAGATGTCATATGATTGACCATTTCAAGAAGTCTTACAACAAGCGCAGCATCCTGACCGATAACGTTGGCAGCATCTGCAATTTCAAAATCGGATTCATTTACCACGTTAAGGAGCTGCAAGTATGTAACCTTGAACGGAACAAGTTCTTTCTGACCTTTAGTAACAGGTGTTCTGAAAAAGAGTCCCTCATAAAGATCATAACTAGCCTTGCCCGATAACTCTTCATACTCTTCTCTTGTATTAACATTAACTGCGCACAGCTTCATATCTTTGTACATATGTTCAAAGTACTTGTGAGCCTTATCAATATCAATATTTCTGTGATCAAGGAAAATGTAACTGCACTTTTCCAAAACAGGACGATAATTCTCAAAATCAATAGGTTTAAGCTTCCTCATAGCAAACTTAAAGCCCGCATTCTGGATCTCACTAAGTCTGTTAACATACATTTCTTCAGGCTTAATAGAAGGGTCTATAAGGAGCACTACCCTGTCATGAGGCGCAAAACACTGCCCTGCAATATCTGTAAAAATAGATACATTGTTGATCTCTACAAATACCATGTGGTCCTGAGAAAGTGTTTCAAGACCTATTTTATTAACAATTTCAAGCCCTGTAACAACGCCCGCGCCATCAAACGCGCTTGTAGACTGGGTCACTGCATCCATGTAACTGTCTGATTTTTGCGCAAAGATAGAATATGCTCGAACTTCCATATTGTCACTAAACAATGGCATTAAAGTAGCTAACATATAATAGTCTCCTTCAGGCCGTTAGGCCAAGAGTTTAAGCTGTTTTCAGCACTTTTATTACATGAAAAATATGTAGTTGTAACTGGAATAAAACTTCTCCGCAATTTTATATCGGCTTTTTTATCCCGAATCTAAATCCTGTTTTGAGAAAAAAAGATACTTCTTAAATCTTAAGTAAGTACCGCCATTCCACCGATATATAAGGTGAAAGTAAGGATGCTTTCTCTATCAACATGACAAGGACGTTAGTTTTTTTAGTTATACAGGGAATACATTATGAGCGGCTTTGTCATTCAACACAATCTGGCTGCAATGAACTCGCAAAGGCAATACAATCTCACTGCAGACCGTAATTTCAAATCAGCTGAAAAGCTTTCTTCAGGATATAAGGTTAACCGCGCGGCGGACGATGCTGCAGGCCTTGCCATTTCTGAGAAAATGCGTCGTCAGATCAGGGGCCTCAGGCAGGCCGAAGACAATATCCAGGACGGAATAAGCTTCGTCCAGGTCGCAGACGGTGCTCTCAACGAAACCCACGATATACTTCAAAGAATGAATGAACTGTGTGTCAAAGCTTCAAATGACACTCTTTCAGATACTGACCGTTCTTATATTAACGAAGAGATTCAGGCTATAAAGAAAGAATCTGACAGAATATTCAACACAACATCTTTTAATGACAGGAATATCTGGAATATTGAGATTGAGGATCCGGTTATTGTGGGACATGATAACATACAGGCACTTAATGTTGCTGACAAAGATTATACCCATCATGATATATATCCGGAAAACAAAGACTACATGCCTGTTCCTAATACATTCATAGTTTCAGCAGATGCGACTAATGGTGTAAAAGTTAGCTGGACAAGTTTTAACGGGAATACTTATTCTTCTGACTACATCAGCTGGGAACAGCTTAAAGCAGACAATTATAAATATAATATATCTGAACACCTTTCAAGTTACTCTGGAGAAACGCTTGAACAACTCAAAGATTATCTTGATGAAACAATATATATGAGCGTTGAAACAACAACAGCAACAATTGAAGATTATGTTAAGGCCCTTAATAACGCAAAACTTGATGTCAATTTTTCCCAATATGCTACAGCTACCTTTGACTCACCATCAGATACTGGAGGTATAAGCGCATCAGCATCCATAAATATTTATGCAAAAGATAGTTCTTCAAAAGCCAGTACTAATGCATATTCATTTCAGTCTACTTCAAATGATCCATTTATAGAGCCTGTTACAACAAGCGGAACTAATCTTACTCAAATATCAGGTAATGGAACCTCAGATATTAATACAGCAAAGCAAAGTACAACTCCATGGATCTTCAAATTCAACATGTCAGGAATTGGAGGAGTAACAGCAAAATCCTCAAGCGTGACATTCTATTCAACTGATTCAAGACCTGAAAATGAAGATGTTTGGTGGGAATATACAAACAGCTGGAAAACCGGCACCAGAATTTTAACTCATACTGCTACAAAAGGCGGTAATCTTGCTGGTGTCATGGAAGCTCTTACTGGTAGTACGGGTGTTTTAACTCAAGATAACCTTGGTGACACAAATGTTGGCGGAACTGTTGAAATCAACTTTTCATTAACAGCAGATACATCATTTAGTTCAGCAGGAAATTCTTCAAGAACAGACGTTGGATCCATGACAATAACAATTCCTGTTACCACCTCAGATACAGAACAAACTATTCTAAACAAGGTAAATAAGGCACTAAACCCAACAACTATTATAGATCTGAGTCATGAAGGAAAAGATTACTTTTACTGGGAAGCTCCCGAAGAAAAATCTAGCATAGTTAAAGTCCCCGTATACGGCGGTCAGATAGGCATGATTATTCAGAGCGGTTCAGAAGCAGACAACGACATTCCGATCGTATACGAAAAGCTCAATAACGGCGTTCTCGGAATCAGAAACCTCGAAATAACAGATTCAGCTTCTGCCCAGGCTGCAATTGATACATTAAAGGGAGCATTTAAGATTGTTAATGAACAGCGTTCACTCTTTGGTGCTTACCAGAACAGAATGGAACACGCAGTCCTTAACGATAACAACATCCGTATCAACACACAGGACTCAGAGTCTCAGATAAGAGATACAGATATGGCTAAAGAAATGGTCAACTATTCGCTTACAAACATCCTAAAGCAGTCCGGCGAATCAATGCTGGCACAGGCTAACCAGTCTAAACAGGGCGTAATGTCACTGTTACAGTAAACAAAAAACGCATATAACAAAAATGAGAACGTAGTGCTGTATCAGCATTTCGTTCTCATTTTCTATCCAATTGAAAACAGGTGGCAAAATTTCTTCTACCACCTGCTTATTTTTGATTTTATGATTATAACCATTATAAATTCTAAAACACAATTTGATTAAGTCTTTAAGCCCCTTAGGCATGTCCCCAATCAGCCTGAATATAAAATATTAGACTTGATATAAGATGCAGCTCCATCACCCAGATAATATTTAACGATAGCAAGTGCAAATGGAATTGCAGTACCCATTGCACGGCTTGTGATAATATTATCAGATACAACAACCTGCTCTCTTGAAACAAGCGCGCCTTCAGATTCAAGCTCTGCTTCCTTGGACGGATTACAGCAAGCCTTAACACCCATCAGTATACCAAGCTCAGCAAGTACAGAAGGAGCAGCACATATAGCTGCTAATCCCTTGCCAAAACCTGCAAATGTGATTATCTCCTTGCACAGCTTATCGCAAGCCCTGAGATTAGGTGTTCCAGGCATTCCGCCAGGAAGAATGATCATATCGTACTCGTCAAAGTTGAGTTTATCAATAGTAGTATCACATTTAATGACGACTTCATGTGATGATTTAACGTATTCATCTGCGTTTATTGAAACTTTAGTGCAGGGGATTCCTGCTCTGTACAGAATATCATAGGTTGTAAGTGCTTCTACTTCTTCACATCCATCAGCAAAAAATATAGCAGTCTTCTTATCAGTCTTAGCATTGAACATAACAGTGTCTCCCTTCACTATAAAATGATCTTGTGGTCAGATGCCCAGTGGCAGATAACTCCCCCATTTGCATCACAATATAAAATAAAAGACTGGTATAGCAAAGTTCTGATTCATAGTAACAAGAACCTGCCTTTTACCCTTACATAATTTTATCACGTTAGTTTAGATAATAATACCCTTACAGCAAAAATCCCGACATTAACTATGTATCTTACAACATCTTTTGATAATAATAATCAATAGCCATAATAATATTCAATCACTGATCTTCTTTGGTATCACATACTCCGTTTTGCCGCCGATCCTCTCCATCTCTTCAACGAATTCTGCCGGGTCAGCTGTATTGCCTTTTACCATATCAAAGTGCATTGGATAGACAACCGATACCTTAAGTTCCAGCGCCAGAAGCGCCGTTTCCTTGCCGGAGAGGTTACCGATTATACCTCTTGCTTCTCTCTCATCATCTCTTCCATTGATCGGGGAAAAGAGCACGTCGATATGCCCAAGCTTTTTAAGACTCTTAACAAGCCTGTCTGTGCGATAAGTATCCCCAAGATGCACATATCTGTGCCCATTCCAAAGGATCGAATATAAAAGATTCCTGTCAAGTCCGTCTGCATCAAGCTTGTGAACAGGATGCGCTGTAGAGATAGCAGTTACTTCTATACTATTTTCATTAATACTTTTGGAATTATCTTTAACTTTGAAAACAATACCACTTTGTGTCAGGATCTTGCTCTCACCATCATCAAAGGTTATGATCCTGTCTTCAGGTATACCATTTTGAACAAGAGTCTTTTTGCATCCGGATGGAATCACGAATCTTGTCTTATCATTAGAATTTGCGAAGCCGCTGACTGTCGCGATATCAAGGTGATCGATGTGATCATGTGTGCAAAAGCAAAAGTCAGGTGCTATATCTGAAGGCCTCATCACAGGAGGATAATTCATGATAGACTGCCCATTTTCCTGAAGATCAGAAAGAACAGGATCTATAACTATACTCATATCATCCTCTTCCATTAGAAATCCGCACTGCCCCAAGAATTTAATATCCATCCCATCCCCCTTATTCAATAGGTATACAACTGCTGATCCACGATCTCATCGCCCTTATAGGACAACTTTATAGAAAAGAACTCGTCGCTTTCCAGCATGATCTTAAGAAAGATCCTGTCGCCATCCCAAAGATTAAGATCCATGATCTTATCTTTATCGATCCAGCGAAGCTCTCCTTCGTTACAATCAGTAATGCTTCCTGAAAACTTATCAGATGTGAAAACGAAGATATACTCATCTTCCCATCCTTCTGATGAAAACGTCAGAACACCTCGCATCTTAAGATTTTCAAGCTTTATACCGGTCTCTTCAAAAGTTTCGCGAATAACGCATCCTTCAGGACTTTCTCCCTTTTCACATTTGCCGCCGACTCCGATCCATTTACCTTCATTAACATCATGCTCTTTTTTATTTCTAAGGAGCATTAAATACTTATCATCTTTTTCCAAATAACAAAGTGTTGAAACAACCATAGAAACCTCCGCATCTATAATCAGTATACATTAAAGAGTCCAAACTTCCCAGCTGTTTAGAGTATATAATGACTGTTGTTTCTCAAAAATAACCACCAGCAAACGCCGGTGGTTACTGATTAATATACTTATGCAGTCAGCTGTAAAACTTGCAGATATACCTTTCGCAGTAACATAGTTATATTCTTTACATATCAATCTTTAATCGCCTTCTCCTCAAATTCATCAGCAGGAAGCGGTTTTGAGAAATAGAAGCCCTGGATCAGATCACAGCCTCTCTTTTTCAGGAATTCCATCTGCTCTTTGGTCTCAACACCTTCTGCTACAACTACGAGCTTAAGGCTTCTTGCGATATCGAGGATAAGCTCTACCATTTGTACATCCTTGCTGTCATCATCTTCTCCCTTGATATCCTTGATGAAGCTCCTGTCAAGCTTAAGAACATCAATAGACATACGAGACAGCATATTAAGAGATGAATAACCTGTTCCGAAATCATCCATCTCGATATGATAGCCTTTACTTCTAAAACACCTTATAACTTCAAGTATCTGCTCTTCGCCCTCAGTATAGGCTGATTCAGTGACTTCCAGATGGAGATTTTCACGCCCTATTCCGGTTTCTTCGACTATTCCTTCAATTGTCTTTTCAAGGTCAGGATCGAATATATCAATGCGGCTTAAGTTAACAGAAATAGGGATCACCTTACCGTATTTTTCTTTCCACTGCGCTATATATCTTGCAGTTTCAGCCCATACATAACGATCCAGAATACCTATCTGACTGCTCTTTTCAAAAAGAGAAATAAAATCGCCCGGAGGTATCATTCCAAGCTCGTGGTGCTTCCACCTTACAAGAGCTTCAGCACTGCCTATCACAGGAGGATCCACCTGCACGTTATATTTTGGCTGGAAGTATACAAGGAACTCTTTGTTCTCAATGGCATATTTAAGGTCGTTTAGAAGTCTTTGTTCAAGGATCTCTTTGGTCCTCATCTCTTCATTGAAGACCACAAGTCTTGAATGGCGTCCGCTCCTTGTCATATTGCAGGCAGCTCTTGCTCTATCAAAGAGCTGTACCGGCTCAAGGCCATCATGCCACGGCATTACACCCATCCTAAGGAAGATATTAACGTCCTCCGTACACTCATCAAGACGTCTTTGGAAGCGGTCAAACAATCCCTGATAATCATCTATATGTTTAGTATATATTTCGAACCTGTCTGCTGTAGTTCTGCAGGCAATTCCGGCGCCTCCACCTATTATCTTTTTTATCTCATCGCCAAGGCCTTTAAGTACCGTATCTCCGAAGTTCCAGCCATACAAGGCATTAACTACATGGAACTGCTCGATATTCATTACGATAGCATCCATCATGTTAGACGGATTTTCCCTATACATACGACTCGAATACTCAAAGAAGATGTTTCTGGTATAGAGTCCTGTAAGCGAATCGCGCTCAGTTGCAGTGATCAGCATCTGACGCTCCTGTGCCATCTTATCTGATTTAAGTCTTGTAAGAAGGAGGAACAGCATTAGGAATACCAATACTGTTGTTACCGCAAATGCAACGGCCCAGTTATCTCTAAGATAATCGGAAAATGATACCTTTGTTGTAGTATTTGTATATTTTGAAAGCATTGCATCAACAACAGGTTCTTCTATGGCACTTACTGTTTTATCAAGTATCGAAAACAGTATAGTGTCACTCCTTCTTACGGCAAAAGAAAATTCCATCTTCTCGCCGGTATCAAGAAGTGACAATTTGTGCCTGCGCCTTAATCTGTCATTGGTATTTATTCTGTAGCCGTTGACCATGGCACAGTCTGCAGTTCCGTTTTCAACAGCCGCATAAACTTTATCCAGGGTTGGTTGCCAGGATATCTCCCATTCTGGAAAATAATCTTTTACAAAGTTATCAAAATTAACGTTGCCCTCAAGAAGAACAACTCTGGTTCCTTCTGCATCAAAAACAGCCTTGTCTTCTCCTGTTCTTACAAGAGCATAGATCTCAGTACTCATAATAGGAGTAGTTACAAAAAGATCTCCTTCTTCACTGTCATAAGCACTCATATTCACCGGGAATACAGCATCTATTTCGCCTGCATCAAGGGCAGCTATTGCTTCCTCAGTAGTTCCAAATGCTACTGCTTCATAATTGATCACAGTACCATCAACACAAGCAGAAGCATACTCGAGGAAATCCTTAAGTGCACCGGATATATATCCATCATCTTCAAAGCAGAATGGTTCATAGTTATCCCTATATCCCACTTTGATCGTAGAGTTATTTTCAAGCCACTGTCTTTCTTCCTTGGTGAAAATAATACCTGTGCTAAATGTCCAGATGTATTTCTGATATAACCTTTGATTATAGAATGGATCTTCGTTTTGAATTGTTTTAAGGGCATGGTCAAGATCTGTAAGAATGTCAGGTCTTTGAGCACTTACAGCAAAGTAATAATCAGATGACCCTATCTTACAAACAGGAGCGCATTCTTCCCTTCTTCCATATGTATCAAGTGAAACAAAAACATCAACGTCGCCAGTCTGTAACAAATCTATAGATTCATCATTCGACTGGTCAATAATCTCAACGATGTTTGCTGTTATGCCATTGGTTCTGGCCCAGTCTTTAAGTATCTCTTCCTGTATGCTACCCTGGTTAACGGCGAATTTTTTGTTATTAAAAACGCTAACATCGTCAGACATCAGCTCCGTGTTATTCGGGCTTACATAGATATAATAAGATTCCGTGCCCATAGGGAGCGATGGATAGAGAATGCTCTCAGCTCTTTCTGCGGTAAAAGATACATCGCTAAGAAGATCGATATCGCCGTTCATTAGCATCTGCAAAAGCTCCGGCCATGTACCTTCTACATACTCATAGGTCCAGCCTGTATATGTTACTATCTTCTGCTGATATTCGTATGCGATTCCAGTTTTTCTGCCAAATTTATCAGTATAATTGTAAGAAGCTTCATACCATCCAACGCGAACCACTTTACCTTCGCCGCTCGAAGGCGTTGCAGCAGTCGGAGTCCTGGTGGCATTTACACCTATGCCAATGCTTTGTTCACCATCATCCATCATGGCAGAGCTTTGAATTGAATACAGGGAAGCAAAAGACAAGACGCACATCAAAACAAGAAGAGACAGAACCCTCTTCGAGAAATTTTTTACTATTCTGTTATGTGCCTTTTTGAAAGAAAAAATCATCCAATCACCATAACAAAAACAGTACATTTTTACGTTAATATTATAACATATTATTGTTATATGAAATAATTTTATCTTTTAAATAAAAACTTCTCACATTATGTTAGGTTACCGTGAGATATTCATCTAACAAATGTGAGAAGTTTAAAGTAGCTGATTTCAGTAATGGATATGTGCAATTTATTTTATCTTATTGAGTATCTTGATAAGAGACTCATGTGCCAGTGCGAATCCTTCAAATCCGCTTAAGACAGCGCCGCTACTAGCGATCGGTGTCTTGTTGCCACGTTCTAGTCCGTCAAAGCCCTTGAAATCAAAAAGATGGGGCTCAAGAGATAAAAAGCCGTTAAAGCCGCTGCTAAAGAGTTTTCCAAGGATTTCTTCGACGTTGCCATCTCCAAAACCGGCAGGAACCACTATACCGCTTCCGTTTCTTGCATCCTTGATATGCATATATACTATAAAATCTTTAAGAAGTTCGTATGCTTCAAGTGTATCCTGACCCGCTTGGACGAAGTTGGCAAAGTCGAATATTGCGCAGAAGTTGTCACAGGCAAATTCATCCATAAGTTCGCGGCATTCAGGAGCTTTCTCGCCGTATATGCCTTTTTCGTTCTCATGTAGAAGGACTACATCGCTTTTCTTTGCATAATCTACAAATCTGCCCATGCGCTCAAAAACTTCATCCCTGAACTCTCTGCGCTTATCATCAGCCACATAGAAGCTGAACATGCGGATATTCTTTGTATCCATCATGTTAGCTATCTCACAGGCCCTTTTGAACTGCTCAAAATGAGGTTCGAATGGATCTTCAATCCCTATTTTACCAAGAGGTGAACCTAGTGCAGAGAGTTTAATTCCTGCATCATCAAGCTTATTCTTTATTTCTTTTACCTTATCATCTGTATGGAAAATAAGATTATCTCCGTCAACGCCTCGCATTTCGATATATTTAATACCAAGCTTTTTGACGCTTTCTATCTGAGTATCAAGTTCCTGGGCGATTTCATCGGCAAATCCGGTTATCTTTTCGTATGAATTCATGTGAAATTCTTCTCCTGTTTTTCTCTTTTTAGAATTTGGATCCTGGTATTGATTTTTTCTCTTGTTTGCATGTTTTTATTAAACTATTGTCAGTATGTTCCGGTTGTATCAAATACAATTCCGGTATCTTCTTTTAATTTGGAGGTCTTTCTTCTTTTGTTCAGTTCTTCAAGGAAAAGATCTTCATCTATAGGAAGTTCGACGGTTTTATCAAGCCATGAAGAAAGGAACATTGCGTTTGAAAGCATCAGGCCGTTGATACCTTCCTGACCATCAGCAATAAGCGGCGAATTGTGTAGTATTTTATTAGTAAATGCCTTGAATACGCCTACATGCTGCTCATTCATTCCGTCTGTTTCAACTATGATCCGTTCTGTCTCAGGCTTTGCAAAGCCGTTTTTTTCAGTCTTGCAAAACTCTCTTTCACTTATTTTAAGCTTGTCCATTATGAGCTTGTCGTGTTCACATACGATCTTAGCTTTGTCAAATGTAAGCTCCAAACGGTTGGTGCCGGGGGCATCGCCTGTTGTAGTTACAAATACGCCTGTAGCGCCGCCTTCAAATTCCATGTATGCAGTAACATCATCTTCAACCTCGATATCGTGCCACTTGGCTTCATGGCAGAATGCGCGTACTTTTACAGGAAGTCCGCAAAGCCACTGTAAGAGGTCCAGCTGGTGCGGGCACTGATTAAGTAAAACTCCGCCACCTTCACCTACCCAGGTTGCCTTCCAGCCAGCTGCATCATAATAGGCCTGTGTTCTATACCAGTCTGTGATGATCCAGTTGACGCGCTTGAGTTTACCAAGTTCGCCGCTTTCTATCATCTCGTGAAGCTTTCTGTATACGCAGTTTGTACGCTGATTGAACATTATGGCAAATACCTTGTCTGACTTTGCTGCAACCTCATTCATCTGCCTTACCTGCTTGGTATAGACACCTGCGGGCTTTTCGCTAAGAGCGTGTACTCCATGTTCAAGGGCGTAGATAACATATTCCGGGTGAAAATAATGAGGCGTTGCTATGAGGACCGCATCGCACTTTCCTGAATCAATAAGTTCTTTTCCATCAGAAAATAGAGATATGTCTTCAGGCAGATTCTCCCTAGCCCAGTCAAGCCTTGCCTGCCTGACATCTGCAACCGCAGTTAATCTAAGGCCTGGCACCTGACCTTCTGTAATGGTTCTTGCATGGTTAGTGCCCATACCGCCTATTCCTATAATTCCTATTCTTACTTCTTCCATATTCAACCTCTTATAATCTAAAATCTATGATTAAAGCATAATGTATTTTCTTTCGAAACATAGTTATGACTAGCTCATGTGATTTGAACATATGACCATATCGCCAACTCTTATATATGATGCTCCACCGCCTGAAGTCAGGATATGTTCAGCTTGGCTATCTTCGTAAATCTTCATCATGGTATTGAAGGTATTCGTTGCTCCACCCAGATCGTTTTGAAATCTCTCTCCAGATTCAAGGCACTTATAGAAATCTCTGATGCAGGCTTTGTGTCCGCAGCCCCAATAGTCCTTGCCAATACCCTGCTGCCTCTCACAAAGAAAATGTTCCGGATCCTTGCCTTCCGCATACAGGCTTACTTTCCTGCCATTCAAACTGATCCTGCCCGTTTCACCCTGAATATCTATGATGACAGGAGCATCTGTTACATATCCGTTTGATGCATAAAAGCACCCACGCCTTCCACCTTCAAACATCATCCATGCTTCCACAGTATCTTCAACTTCTATAGAAGGCAGGTGATGATTAGAGATAGATGCTTTCACCTGTTCAGGCTCACCAAGATATCGAAGCATCAGATCAAGCGTATGTATGGACTGGTTTATAAGCGCACCGCCACCCTCAGTTTCAAATCTTCCCTTCCAGGGACTTCCTTCATAGTAGCTTCTATCTCGCCTCCAGGTAACAAATGCACGAACGCCTGTAACTTCCCCGATCCTGCCTTCAGCTATCAGCTTATCCATTAAAAGAGTTGTTTCGTTATACCTGTTCTGAAAGCAATATCCAAGTAATCCCGGATGCTTCAAGTCTGCATTTTTCAACTCATCAAACTGCTCTAAACTTATAGCACAGGGCTTTTCGCAAAAGACAGCCTTGCCCCTTTTAATAAATTCCACCGCCATCGGCGCATGAAGATAATGCGGCGTACAGATATGAACTGCGTCTATATCAATATCAAGAAGATCGTGCCAATTGGTATATATTAAAGACTCCTTTTCTCTCTTATCCTCAAATACACCATCAACTTCCTTGTCGTCTGTATACTTTTCTGAATGTATACTGCCACGATTCTTTTCATTTAAATACTTATCAGCAATATTCCTTGCCCTTGATACGTCAACATCGCACAATGCGCATATCTCTACATCTTCCATGTTACCAAGGGTCCACGCATGCACCTGCGCAATACTCCCGCAGCCAATTATTCCAACTTTTTTCATTTACAAATTTCCTTTATAACCATCTATATAAATTAATTACTTAAACAAAGCTATACCTATGTTTGCTTTATTCTTCAAGGCTATTGTATATATTACGATCAGGTTTTAATATGTATATAAAATACTATTTTTATGTATTTTTCCGACTTATATATAAGGAGCACTCCATGTCATTAGAAAGCGAAAACAATAACACACTCATATTTCAAGTGGGACCGCCATTTGATATGGCTTACCACAACAGTATTACTCACTACCCTGTCGGCCCCCATTCTCATAACGCGGCAGAGCTCTACTTCACCCTTACAGACCTTCCGGATGTTCTTCTTGGTGACACTGTTCTTGCGGTTCCTGCCGGAACCCTTATCATCATTCCGCCATTTTGCGTTCACCAGCTCTATCATGAAGCCGGAGAAAAATATGAACGCTACATCCTTACGATTCATGACAAATGGCTTGATGGCGTACTCTGCGAAGGTTCATCTGAGTTTGCTTATATAAAAGAAGGCAGCAAGCCACTACTTCTTTTCCCAGATGTCGAACAAAAAAGAGAGCTCATCCGCCATTTTGACGGACTGCTCTCTTATATGGACAATCGTACCACTCCAGATTCCATGGTAGCTTTCTTTAGCCTGCTTGGAGATATTCATTTTCTTAAGATGAAACAAAAGAAAACTCATTCCATGAAAGTATCAGCCTCCCAGAAGAAGGTCAACGACATCATTTCATATCTCTCTGAACATCTTCAGGATAATCTTACCATATCAGATCTGGCTGCACATTTTTATTTGAATCCTGATTATCTTGCACGCCTTTTTAAACGCCACATGCATGTATCTTTAGGGCATTATATAACTCTTCAGCGTATTAGTGCAGCTCAGACGCTTCTTCGTGAGGGGAAGACTGTTCGTGAAGTCCAGGAATATTTAGGGTATTCAAGTTATACATACTTTTTCAAAACATTTCAGAAGATCACCGGCATCTCTCCAAGTAGCTATAGACGTATGACTTTTCTGTGTTAAAGTCTAAAACCTTGCTATAGTCACACTTTATAGAGTGGCCTATTATTACTTTTTATCCAAGAATCTCTTATAAGTTCTGTCAATTGCAAATGCTCCAAGTGGCGCGGTTATCACGATTGCAAGAACTGCAACTGTTAAAACCGTGTCACCGCAGGCAAGTCCTGCAGATAACGGAATTCCACCGATCGCAGCCTGTACGGTTGCTTTAGGAGTGTAAGCCAGCATGACAAAGAGTCTTTCTTTTTTGGACATCTTCGTTCCAAGAAGGCATATAAATACGCCAAACATTCTGAAAACGAGTGCTCCTATTATGAGAAGAACTGCTACCGGGCCAACTTTCCCAATGTATTCTATGTTTATGGCAGCTCCAACTAGAACGAATAATAAAACTTCTGCTGCCACCCAGAGCTTTTCATATTTCTTGGATAGTCTTATTGCTACTATCTCTCTTTTTTTCTTAAGTCCAATTCCAATGAACATGATAGCAATCAAAGCTGAGAATGTGATAGGTGTATTTAGGCTATCTTCAGTTACTACAAGAATGAAAGAAATGCACAGGATGATCAGGACTTTGGTGGTGTCTCTTATATGTATTTTTTCAAAATATAGAGATAATATATATCCGGTCACAAGTCCTATGGCAATTCCGAGTACGATGGATACAGGGATGTTAACAAAGCTCATAACAAAAACGCCTTGTCCCTGGATCATTCCAAGGAATGTTGTAAATAAAACTATGACATATACATCATCTACTGAAGCTCCTGCAAGGATCAGCTGCGGTATGCCTTTATCTACGCCGTAGCCTTCATCCATGAGCTTCACCATACGTGGTACTACTACTGCGGGTGATACTGCTGCAAGTACGGCTCCAAGAATAGCTGCTTCAAGTAGTGATAAACCAAGAAGCCTTGGTGCAAGTATCATCATTCCTATAAGTTCACAGCTTGCCGGCACGAAGCACATGAGAAGAGCCGGTCTTCCTATTTTCTTAAGTCCTGACAGATCAAGGCCAAGCCCAGCTCTTGTAAGTATGATTATCAGTGCGATCTTACGAAGTTCTGATGATATTCCCAGGATACTGTCATCTATCAGATTTAGGATATGAGGACCAAGGATCATTCCTGTAAGAAGTAATCCAATTAGACTTGGGAGCTTAATCTTCTTACAGATAAAGCCTAGGAACATCCCTATTATAAACATTAGTGAAATACTTAATAACATGATCAACCTCTATTGTTTCATTGCTGTTAGCTGCTTGTAGTACTCTAATAGTCTTCTTGTTTGAGAATCGTCATTTTTAATTGATTGTACAAGAGCAAATAACTCAGGTTCATCAGATGCCGAGATAGTTATGGTCTCACATTTCGGTTTATCTGACAAGCCGTAAAGGTAATCTGTTGTTGTATTGAACGCATTTGCAATAAAACTTACAGTTTGAAATGATGGTTCTCGCTCGCCTCTTTCATAACGTCCATATCCCATCGCCGACATGTTGAGTTTTCTGGCGGCAGCAGCTTTACTGATTCCAAGTGATTCGCGAAGTTGTATAAGTCTCTCTGGCTGGAATTTCATAATACCTCCTTGACATATAACCAATGGATATATATACTTGTGTAACCGACGGTTATATTTTAAAAGAATAGCCTTTTCGTGTAAAGGTTATAATTTAGGCATTTGAATTCAGGAAGGGATTTATGGGGGATAAAGATTTATTAGCCAAACAATACTTGGCTCAAAATGACGTGTTTGCCGATGCTTTTAATTTCTTTTTGTTTGATGGTAAGAAAGTTATAAAACCAAAAGAATTAGAAGAACAGGATGCTACAGAACTTGCAGTCATTCAGAAGATGAAAACCGTCTTTTCTAATCAAAAAATGAGAGACGTTTTAAAACTATGCACAATAAAACATAGTAAATTGGCAACACTCGTCTTATTAGGAATTGAAGCACAATCTAATGTCCATTATGCAATGCCGGTTAGAGATTATCTATATGATGCTCTTAATTATGCATCACAGGTTGAAGCAATCCGTAAGAAACATAGTGAAGATAAGGATCTTAAAGGCGATGAGTATATATCAGGATTTTCTAAAAAGGATCGGATAATCCCAGTTATAACGCTTTGCATATGTCTGGATAAGAAAAAATGGGATGCACCAAGATCATTATTCGATATGTTTGGAGAAGTCGATCCAAGAATCAGAGAATATGTAGATGATTATAAACTCAATCTTATTACTCCGGACGAAATTGATGACTTTACAAAGTTCAATTCTCAATTAGGAATTCTACTTGAATTCATCCATAATTCGGATGACAAAGATAAGCTGCGTGATATAATAAACACAAGGAAAGAGTATACGAGCGTTGATGTAAGAACTGTTAATATGATCAATTTGTTTACATCAGCGAATATTTCTGTAGATAATGCCAAAGGAGGGCAAGTTGACATGTGCCAAGCTATACAAGGAATAATTGAAGATAGTCGTGCTGAAGGTCATGCTGAGGGCCATGCTAAAGGCCGCGCTGAGGGTCGTGCTGAGGGTGCTGATATGTTAGCAGAACTCCTTAAGGTATTAAAACCTGGAAGTGACGAGTTCAATAAAGCATTAAATGCAACTGAAGCAGAAAGACAAGAACTATATAAGAAGTATAATATTACCAGCAAAAAATAAGGGTATTCAAAGATTTTGAGGGTATAGTTTGAGGGTCTGGTTTGAGGGGCTATCGTGATAATAAACAAAGCCAGGATTAATTAGTTATTGAAACTAACTAATCCTGGTTCTTTTTATGAAGGGATTGTTCCCCACACTTCCTCCTTCTCTTATGATGTTTCTTGGAATAAATATCGAAGGAGGATACATGAATAGTATCACAGATTTATTGGACCTTGAAGATAACGATATGATAAAAGTGGGGGCCGGGTTGATTTGAAGAATTTTTAAGTTAGCCGACAAGCTCTGCCCATGAATACCAAGTCATACCGGGAATGTCAGGTTTTGCATTAACATCGGGATGCTGTTTCATGTAGTTAATAGTCTGTTCAAGTTTAATTAAAGCGTCTACAGGCACAAATGTACCAGAGGCTGAAACTGGTACTGTTGGAACGTCTTTGTAAGGTGTGATGTATATATACTTCATGTCACCGCTCATTGTGCCAGTAGCTACATATGCTAATTCGGGGTCCTGTTGATTTGTTCCAAGTGATACAATATAGCCATTGAAGTAAAAATCTATGTTCCATTCGGACTTAGAAATTTTGGTTGCATCTGCTCCCATGGCTGTTCCATAATCCTTGAAATCTGAAAAATCGCCATCGGCAATATACTGCTCAATGACCGTTGCATAAGTAGGTGTAACAGGAGGAGTTTCGGTCTGAGCTGTCTGCTCAGTATTCTGAACCTGCTCGGTATTCTGAGCCAGGTTGGTCTCCTGTGTTACTTCCTGAGTAGTTGATTCTGCAGCTGCAGTCTCGGACTTCTCTTCAGCCTTTTTCTCGGTGTCTTTTGAAGCCTCGGTTGATGCTGCGGCTTCAGCTTTGTCTTCGGATTTTTCCTCGACCTTCTCCTCAGCCTTCTTCTCTTCAACCTTCTTTTCTTCCTTCTTTGTTTCCTTAACAGGCTCCTCTTTCACAGTTTCAGTCTTTGCGACTGTCTCCTCCTTAGGAGCCTGTGCAGAAGCATCGTTTGTGCCTGTTTTGCCGCAAGCAGTGAGTGCTAAGACGACACAAAACATAAGTGCTAAAACTTGTTTCTTCATAATTTTACCCTCCTTAAGGTGCATATTCTCCCAGGCGGCTTCCTTGCGTATGGTGGACATACGGTTTGGATTGGGAATACGTCGCCCACTTTCTGTCGCCTCGGCAGGCACGATGCTTCACTTTAACCGGAAACAATCCGATAGCCATGCCGAAAATTACTTATCAGTTGACAATGTGATGATCATACCAATATCTCTTAAAGCATACAATAAATCATGTTATATTATACAAAATAACGTCTATTACGTCTATTGCCAAGATAATAGGCAACGAGGTGGATGTAAAAGCATAAACCATCTCATTATTTTAATAAGAAAAAAAGTCTGGAAGGAATGTTCCTTTCAGACTTCTTCTTTTTTGCCAATCCACCGCGACAGTGTTCATTTTGCGTTACTGTCTTATGAACACTGCCGTAAAGGAGCGGTTTTTGTGTTAAGAACGCAAAAGCTTTTCTACCTCTTCTCTTGAAGGCATGACCTTAAGTGCGCCTTTTCTGGTGGTTATTATAGATGCTGCAGCATTGGCAAATGTCAGCATCTCTTTAAGATCATCTTCTGTAAGACCATCAAGTCCCTGCTCGAGGATATAATTGAGCACACATGCTCCAAAGGTATCGCCTGCTCCTGTAGTTTCGATAGTATTCTCATTAACAAAACCAGGTACTGATACAATCTTATCCCCATAATAAGCTCTGCTTCCGTCTTTGCCCATAGTGACTGTGATAAGCTTAGGATTAAACTGCTTTCTAAGTTCTTCTACGCCTTCATCAAAGTCCTCTTTGCCTGTAAACCATATGATCTCGTTGTCAGAGATCTTTAAGATATCGCACTGCTTCATGCCTTTAGATATCTCTTCCTTGGCATGATCAAGGCTATCCCACAAGGGTTCACGAAGATTTGGATCAAAGCTTATGATAGCGCCACTTTCTTTAGCTACTTCTATAGCCTTAAATGTAGCTTCTTCGCAGCACTTGCTGGTCATAGACAGACTTCCGTAGTGGAAGATCCTGCAATTTCTCACAAGGTCGAGATTGAGCTCATCTACTGTAAGCATCATATCAGCTCCGGGATTTCTGTAAAAAGAGAAATCTCTGTCTCCATCCTCGTAGGTATGAACGAAGGCAAGTGTTGTATTAACATTGTCATCAACAACAAGGCCGGAATCGTCAATGCCAACGCTCCTTATAGCTTCTGTGAGCTGTTTTCCAAATATGTCTTTTCCCACCTTACCAATATATGCTGTAGATTTAGAAAGGCCTGAAAGCATAGACAGAACATTACATACAGCTCCGCCGGGATTAGCTTCCATAATAGGATTACCATGAGCGCTTATTCCATTTTCTGTAAAATCTATAAGTAATTCTCCTAACGCTACTACATCTACCTTCTCCATAACTATCCTTTCTATCGGCCAAATTAACAACCCATATTCGTAAAATCGTTTTTTTATTTAAAAATGATCAACCCAAACATAATCGTCTATTTACAGATGATTATGTACAACATATCAGATGAGGCAGGTGTCAAAAGTTCCTTTTGACACCTTATGACTAACGGATTGTTTATTTATCAAGGCTATACTTTTCTATATCGATAAGAGCCTCACCATCAGATACAAAACTGATGCCATCAAATGACTGATCATTGTATACATCTATAGTCATAGCATACTTGCCGCCATTTATAAATACTTCTGCACTGTACTTATCCAAGATAATTCGAAGTTCTATCTCTCCGCCCTTATTATCTACACTGCAGCTTGTCTTATTAACGATAGCTCTTCTTACTCCTGTAAATTCACGGCTAAGTGTCACCATAGACTCATGTGTGTTGTACTTTACAAACGCATAGTTGTTATCTTTCTGGAAGAATCTGACTTCAAAATTGTCATATACCTTGCCTTCTGAAGGTCTTACTTTAACAGTAAGATCGAGTTTTCTTCCATTTAAGATCTCAGCGCTATACTCTCCGTTAAGCTTCATGTTAAGTACAGAGATAAGATCACCTCTAAGACTCTCTATCTCTTTAGCAGGAACCTGATAGAGTCTTCCATCTCTTACAGTAACTTCTCTTGGGATAGACATCTGTCCGCACCACAGATCAGAGGGAGTATAGTTGTTGCAGGTATCCCAGTTCTGCATCCAGCCTATCATGATACGTCTGCCATCAGCTAATGTGATAGTCTGAGGTGCATAATAATCGATACCATTATCTATGCACTGGTTATTCTCAACCTCGAAATCGCTGTCTTCTCCATCCCAGTTACCAATAAGGCATAAAGTTCCATTGCCGCTATTGTATCTGCCTGGAATAGCTTCCATATCCTGAGGGCTTGTAAGAAGAACCCATTTTCCATCCTGGCAGAAGAAATCCGGGCATTCCCACATCTTACCAAATGAATTTCTATTCTGTGCTATGATACGTACAAATTCCCATTTAAAGCCGTCTGCGCTCTTATAAAGAAGCATCTGGCCGCTTGTATCACTGCTTCTGTTACCAACAAGGCAATAGATAAGGCCATCCTTGCCTTCAAAAAGCCTTGGATCTCTAAAATCTATATGACTACCGCCCTCTGGTACATCATCTGATGTGAGGACCGGATTATTTTCGTATTTGACATAATTTACACCGTCACCAACTGCAACGCACTGAGTCTGGCATTCTGTCTTGTTGCCATTTTCATCGACAGTTTCTGAAACACCGGTGTACATAATGAGATGACGACCATCAGAAAGTTCAATTGCACTTCCGGAAAAGCATCCTCTCTTATCATACTCCATGTCCGGAGCAAGAACTACAGGAAGATATTCCCAATGAAGCAGGTCACTGCTTACAGCATGTCCCCAGTGCATAGGACCCCAGTGATTATCATAAGGATGATACTGGTAGAACATATGATATTGACCCTTGTAGTAGCAAAAGCCATTGGGATCATTCATCCAACCAACTCTTGGTGTTAAGTGAAATGAAGGTCTTAAACCTTCCATTTTACTTTCGTTTTCTTTTTCATATTCGCGTGCTTTGTTAAGTATATCTTCCATATATATTCCCTTTATTACTTGTTCAAACATTTTTCGTGTTTTGATATATCTGATATTGATAAATAAAAAAGCCTGGACAGCTTCAAAAAAACATCTAACAGTATTTGGGGCTTCGCACTATCGCGAAGCCCGCAATCTACCTATTCTAATTCATATTTGATTTCGGGCAAGTTTAATCGAAATGACTTTTGCCCCTTACGTCATATTATTCTGCATAGAATGCATCAAGATACTTCTGATAGATTGAAAGGTACTCTTCAAGTCCATAAGAGTTAAGCTCTTCGATATAAGCATCCCAATCAGCATCTGTAAATCCGTTCATGATCCAGTCAGCTTTGTGGCTGTTGATGCACTTTGTAACATCAGCAGAAAGATCAGAAAGCTTCTTGGTATCAGCTTCAGACATGAATACGTTAGGATATACATACTTAGTGTTCATATCAGGTGTGTAGATATCCTTGATCCAGTCAAGTCTGTACTGAGCATCATCAGGACATGTTACATATACACCATAATACTCATCAAGGATTGCAAGAGGTCCGCCAACGCACTCAGCTTCTCTTACTTCTACAGGAGATGCATCACCAAGAGGTGCGTGCTTGAGCATCTGCTCGCCATTGTCGTTAGTTCCAAGTTCGAAGATATCGAACTCATCTTCTTCACCATAAGTACCCCAGTTGTTCTGTGGAGACTGGAATGGATCATACATAAGATCAAGCCAAGCACATACAAGTGCAGGATTCTTAGCAACGGATGTAACTACGCATCTGCCTCTGTCAAAACCACTTGTGAATGAACCGTTCTGAGGAGTGATGTTTCTGGTATCAGCTGTAAGAGCCGGAAGTGGTACCCAGTCTTCAAGGTTGTCGATATTAGCAACGTCCCAGCTAAAGCATACACCGTATCTTCCGGATTTACCCTTAGATACATATGTTGACCATTCCTGAGTGAATGCTTCTGAATCGATAAGGCCTTCATCATATAACTTATGAAGCCATGCAATACCATCTTTGTAACCCATCTGTGTTGATGAGCAGATTACTTTAAGATCATCTGTAACTGCAATGTGACGGCCTCTATCGGCATCACCATAGCCTTCGCCAAAACCATTGATAAGGATTGCAGGATCCTGGTCACCATCATTAACGATACAAGACATAGGAATGATGCTTCCGTCAATGTTAAATTCCTTCTGAATAGCATCTGCATTGTCTCTGAATGCGATAAGTACCTGTTCGAACTCGTCTACTGTTGTAGGCATCTCAAGTCCAAGGAAATCAAGCCACTTTTTGTTGATAAAGCTCATATCACCAACAGTCTGGATAGCTGTCTTCTCAGATCCAAGCTGCTCGATCCATGGAAGTGCCCAGATATGACCGTTCTCATCTTCGCACATAGCGCGGTACTCAGGATACTTATCAAATACAGCCTTAAGGTTAGGCATGTAAGCATCGATATAGTCCTCTAAGGATATGATAGCCCCCTGCTTAGCATACTTAAGAAGGTCACTGTCACTAAAACCTGCTGAGAATACGAAATCTGTAAGAGTCTTAACATTGGACATCTCAAGTGTGATCTTATCGCCCCACTGATCAGACTGAATTGCTGTCCACTGAATCTCTACATTGGTCTGCTCCTGAAGACGCTTGAAAATAGTTCTGTTGTTAGGATCAGACTCTGTGTTTGCAGGATAGCTGATAGTACCTGTAAGTGTAGTCTTCTCGGCAAGTGGGAATGTAAGCTCAGAAGCATCAACCTGCTGGAACTCTCCTCCACCTACCTGCGCACCGGATTTGCCGCATGCGCTGGCGCCAAATGCCATACACATAGTCAGCGCCGTAGCAATAACTCTTTTTGCATTACTCTTTCTCATTTTCCCTCTCCTTTTTTGCTATTATCCTTTTACTGCACCTGCCATGATTCCGTTTTCAAAATACTTCTGGAAGAACGGGTACATGACAATAAGTGGCAGACTGGAAACAATAATTGTTGAGTACTTTAGAAGCTCAGCGAGCTGTGCTCTTGCTGCAGTACTCTGCATATCTGAGATCATTCCCGATTCAGGCTGGTTCTGAATGAGAATAGATCTAAGTACAAGCTGAAGTGGCTGCTTAGCAGCGTCATTGATATAGATCATGGCATCGAAATAGCTGTTCCACATTCCTACAAACTGCCAAAGGGCAAGTGTTGCAATGATCGGCACACATACAGGAAGGAGTATCTTGAAGAAGTATGTAAGATCAGATGCTCCATCAACTTCTGCAGCCTCTCTAAGTTCTGCAGGCACGTTCTGGAAATATGTTCTTGCTACTATCATGTTCCATACATTGAATGATCCGGGAAGTATAACAGCCCACATAGTATCAAGAAGTCCAAGATCACTTATAAGAAGGTATGTAGGAATAAGACCTCCACCAAAAAACATAGTTATGATGAAAATAGTATTGAAGAACTTTTTTCCCACAAAATCAGGTCTTGACATAGGATATGCCGCAAGCAGTGTTATGAATACAGACAGCGCTGAAAACAGTACAGAATAAATAACTGCATTCTTAAAACCTACCCAGATCTGGTTATTGCTCAATACTCTTTCATATGCTGTCAGAGTCCACTTGTCGAACTCAAAGGTTATACCCTTGTTCTGAAGGGTTATAGGATCCATAAAGGATGCTACGATTATGTATATGATAGGAAGGATTATCGCTACAAGGAAAAGTGCAAGCAGGGCATATCCTGTTATAAGTAAAGACTTATCTGCGCCTGAATATCTTGCAAATTCGCTTTTCTTTTTAAGCTGTGCTCTTACTGTGCTCATATTAGATTCCCCTTCCTTCATTCATCTTCTTAACAACCTGATTCATTGAAATAAGAAGAATAATATTTATTACAGTATTGAAAAGACCTACTGCAGTAGAAAAACCATAATCTCCGTCAAGAAGACCTTTCTTATATACATATGTAGAAATAATCTCAGATGAAGCAAGGTTAAGATCAGTCTGAAGAGCATAAGCCTTCTCAAATCCGATACTCATGATATTACCAACGCTCATGATGAACTGGATAAGAACTATATCCTTAATGGCAGGCCACTCAACAACCTTGATCTGCTGAAGGATATTGGCACCGTCTATCTTGGCAGCCTCTCTAAGATCCTGACTTGCATTGGAAAGTGCTGCTGTGTACATGATGGATGCCCATCCTGCTCCCTGCCAGATACCACTTGCAATGTAAATAGTTCTGAATGCTTCAGGCATTGTCATGAAGTTAATGCTTGAATGGAAGAACAGATTCACAGGACCTGTTATTGACAGAAGTATACGAACGATACCGCACAGTACGATAACTGATACGAAGTTAGGCATATACAGAACAAGCTGTATGTTCTTCTTCATCCTGACACTCGTGATCCTGTTAAGAAGAAGTGCAAGTATAATAGGAACCGGGAATCCCCATAAAAGTCCATACACACTTAGTTTTAATGTATTGATCAGATATGTCATAAAATCGGGGGATGATAAGAATCTGTTAAAATGAGCAAATCCAACCCACTCACTTCCCCATATACCTCTAAATGGGTTATATTCCGTAAAGGCAATCATGATTCCGCCCATAGGAATATATTTGAAGATGATAGTCAGTACAAAGGCCGGCATCATAAAAAATACATATAACTGCCAATGGCGCTTTATATAATTTAGCTTGCTACGAAAATCAACTGCTACTTTTTCTTTCATACAACCTCCCTAATAGCAATTACCCAGGTATCATAGAATTACTTTTGATAAGCAATATCCTGGTCAGATTATTTTATACAAGATAAAATACCGGATCTGCCGATCTGTCTATGAAACGTTTTTTACGTGAAACGTTTTTTGATGTAATTATGGTATACTCCATTTGTGTTATACACGTCAATAGTTTTCGCCAAATGGTTGTTAATTTTGTCGCTTTTGTAGATTATAAAATGTAAATTTTGTAAAAAAAGACAACTACGAAACGTTTCATGAAATTTGTAATTCATTTCATTATATGCTATATTATTTCATGAACCATAATAAACAAAGATATATTTACCCCATTCAAACAATCATCTAGTATAACTATCAAGCCCAGTAATTGTGCGGGATCTGTGCACCTGACATTAGATCGCCGCCACTAAACAGGCTCGGAGGATTTCATGAACAAAAAGAGAAATATACCTACTATAAAAGATGTCGCCAAAGAAGCCGGTGTATCACTTGGAACAGTATCCAAGGTCATAAACGGTAAGCCAACAGGTGAAGAATATGTAAGGAAAGTCAATGCAGCCATCAAAAAGCTCGACTATCATGTAAACAGTTATGCGCAAGGACTTAAGGCCAGCAAGACTTATACTGTAGCGGTCCTTCTTCCAAACACCTATACTCCATTTTTCGGTGACCTGGCACATTATATTAATATCGAACTTCAAAAACGTAATTACAGGATGCTTCTAAGCTGTTCTGACTATGACAGAAGCCATGAACAAGACTATATAGATATGGTCCTTCAGAATAAGGTAGACGGGATCATAGCACTTACTTATAATCCGAATCTTCAGATACCGGATGATGTTCCTTTTGTATCTATCGATAGAATCATAGCTCCAAACATCCCATGCGTAGCCAGTGACAACTTCGCCGGTGGTCACCTTGCTGCCGAGATGCTGGCAAGTAAAGGGTGCAAAAAACTGGCCTTCCTGCGAAAAGGCTCAAATCTTGATAATGAGCCTAATAAAAGAAGGGGCGGCTTTGAAAACGGCTGTATGTTAAAGGGGCTCGAATATGAGATGAAGATAATAGACGATGCAGACAGTGACGAGGAATTCCTCAAATTCTTAAAGAGTCATATTCATAATGGTAAGCTTGATTTTGATGGTATGTTCTGCGTTACAGATGCTATAGTTTATGATGTTGTAAAATTCCTAAAGGGGCTTGATATCAGGGTCCCGGAAGATGTGCAGATCATTGGTTTTGACGGTGTCAGGATTCATGGCAACAAGGACTACACCTGCTCTTCTATAGCTCAGCCCACTGACAAGATCGCAGAGATGTGCGTAGAACTGTTATTACAGGACAGTATGAGCATCAAGCCTCCGCTTGTATGCCTTCCCGTAAGCTTCGTTGAGGGCGGTACTACCAAATAACTCAAAGCCGCGCTAGTAAAATAAGTGCCACTCCTTGAGGGGGTGCTGATACAGTAAGTTTATAAAGCATTTTCGCGTCTTGAAGGTGTTATAAATTCAGGGCATGATATCTGGAGCATTATATTCTAGGGGCCGAAACTCGCTTCGCTCAAACATGCGGCCCCTATGCAGAATATAATACTCCATCTATCATACTCCTGAATTTTATAACACCTTCAAAAGAACGCGAAAATGCTTTATAAACTTCCTGCATCGGCGCCCCCTCAAGGAGTGGCACTTATTTTACTAGCAGAAAGTATTTGCTCAAATATCATTTATTTGGGCTTATCACTTGGACGGCGCAGTATCACCAAGCGTGAAGTTTGAATCAATGTAGCAATACGCTAATGATCAGTCAGTAGGGCTAATGGATTGTAAGTATAACTGAAGGTTAATCAGAAGATTTATCAGTGGAATAATAAGTAATCAAACGCAAAAGATACGATGATGACGCCTAATATTATGAGAAGCAAAGCGCTTTTATAACCTAGTATTGCAAAATATCTTTTAAAGGCCGGATTTACTGCTTCTTCTTTTTTCTTGCCGTTAGTAAGGAACATGCCTGCAAGGATGAAAGTTAGAAGACCAATTACAATAAAGCCGGCATTTCTTGATGCCTCAAACGCGATAATAATATCTCCGGTTCCTATTAACAAGCCGATTATAAAGAAAACTATTTTAAATAATAATCCTATTACTCCCCCTATTAATGGAGCATGTATTACGTCTCCAACTAATAGCAGTACTTTTCTCGCATTGCCATTGCTATTTATGTCATTTGTATCATTTACATTAGTATCGTTATTATCCATATTACTATAGCAATCACTATTCCAATTATTATCATCTGTATATTTCATGCCAGACCCTCAAAAAGTTTGATTATCCTTTATTTGATTACCCTTTTATTCATCTTCCGGCAGGTATTCACTGCCGAACTCATAGATTTCATCAGTAAGGCCTATTTCCTGCCTTCTTTCTTCAAGCTTTTCTTCATACACTAATATCTTATCATTACCATTTTGAGAAATAAGTTACTTCATAATTATACAAGTAATAAAAAAAGCGGCAATAGCGAATTTGATCGCTACTGCCGCAATATTTTTTATCCTATTACAAATTTCTTGACATAGCCTTCGATAGAGTTGGCTGATTCTGTAACAGTACTTGCACTTTCATCAACGCCTTTACTGCTTTCTGATACTGCCTGAGCGCTTTCTGCAAGATTCTCAGCTGTTGCACTTACTTCCTGTGTACTAGCTGACTGCTCCTCCGAAATTGCTGCCATTGACGTAGCTATGGTATCAACCTTGCCGATCTTATCGATCATCTCATTTACAGTAGCGCTTGTCTCATCAAGGCTCTGGAATATCTCCGCAAATGTGTTACCGGCTTTGGATACAGCCTCAACATTAGTATCGATTTCCTGCATATTGATCTGAGACTTCTCTGACAATGAATTGATCTGCTGAGTGATCTCCTCAAGTATCTTAGCGATCTGCGTTGTAGAATCAGCAGAATCTGTAGCAAGGCTACCAATCTCTGTAGCAACAACAGCAAATCCCTTGCCGGCCTCTCCTGCACGTGCAGCTTCTATGGAAGCATTAAGTGACAATAGATTGGTCTGTTCTGCAATTGATGTGATCATCTCAATAATAGAATTGATCTTCTGTGCAGAATCTCTTACTACTTCTACTACCTCATTCATATCTGTCATGGAAGCTGAGATATTACTCATACCCTTCTGAACAGCTTCCATATCTTCTTTACCATTCTTAGCTTTTTCTACAAGGTCGGTAACAGTACCATTGGCAGCCTGCCCCTTCTCTGTAAGATCTGATACTTCTGTTGCAAGCTCTGTTGCATTATTGGCAAGTTCTGTAACAGCATCAGCCATGCCGCTCATGGCATCCTTGATCTGCTGCATACCGTGAGCCTGTTCAGTGGCTTCATTGGTGAGCTTATAAGATGCATCTTTACTGGAAGATGCTTCGCCTGCGAGTTTGTTAACCTCATTTTGAATATCTCCGAGTGTATTTCTCATATTAACGACAAATTCACTCATGTCATTGTTCATCTTACCAATCTCGTCATTGCCACCTGTCTTAATATCAACTCTAAAGTCGCCCTCTGCGATCTTGGCAATATCACCTGTAAGTCTCTTAACAGGCTTTGCAACTATAGAATTGATAAGAGTGAACATTATAGCTGCGATTCCCAATATAACTACAACAGCAACTGCAGCAACAAGATATATGAATTTATTGAGCTCTGCAAATACATCAGATTCTAACACAGAAGATATAAGTGACCAGGAAGTGCCAGGTACCTTGGAAACAACAACACCATATGTATCACCAGTATATGATTTTATCAATGTAAATTCTTCAGAACCTGTCTGAGCATATTCATAAGCCTGTGTCAGGAAGGTATCGTCTGAATGCTCAGTTACACTGGTTCCATTAAAATCTGAAGTGAAGTATGAAATTATCATATCGCCGTCAAGCATCATACTTCCGCCTGTTTCAAGCGGCTTATATTCACTAACTTGAGTTGCTATACTGCTTATAAGCATGTCTACAGCCAATACACCTTCTCTCCCATCTGCAAGCGTAACTTTTCTAGACAGAACCACTGCCATCTGACCTGTTGTAAGATCCAGTGAAGGTGTTCCAATCTGAACTGAGTCACTTGATATACCTCTTTGGTACCAGGCTCTTGTTGTAGGATCATAATCATCTTCCGGAACCCACCCTGATCCGTCTATAAAGGTATCACTTCCTATGGCAAAATATGCATCTGATGCATTCTCATTGTTAGCTATTACTATCTCCATAAAGGCCATGATATCATCATTAGAATCAATATCAGCAACCTGCAACGAATCACCAACAGATTCAGCATATTTTACCAGCTCTGTAATCTCTACTCCGATAGAATTGGCATTAGCTCTTGACTCTTCTATAAGTCTGTTGCTAGCCTGAACTGTTATGATACTCCTTGCGTTGATCGTAATAAGTGCAATAACTCCTACGATAACAACTGCAATGATCGGTATCACGACCATCATAAGTTTGCCGCTTACGCTTTTAGTTGGTTTCAAAGAAGCTTTTCCATTAGAATTTGTGCTCATAGACAATATCCTCCAGCATCCAAAGCATTATTATTTAATTGGATTGTTCTGATAATAAACCTATGCCAGAATCAAGTGAACAAAGGTAAGAGTGTTCAAAAAGACAACACACTCTCAATAAAACTTATCGACAGCAACAATAAAAAATTTTATGAAAGAAAATATAATTTGCTAAAAACTCCCCACTTGGACGGATCGGCATCTAAATTCAGCAATATCAAGGGTTATTAATTGTTGAGCACGCACTAATTAAAAAATAAAGACAAACCAAAAACAGGTGTACCACTGTAAGTTGCCTCTATATACTGAATCGTTCAGTTAATAGAGCGCATATTGCAGTGATACACCTGTTTTTTATTTAATTTGATTTTGAAGAAATCTCATCTTCATGCGGTTATAAATGCAGATCATTGCAATAGTAAATGTAAATTTAAAACCTCCGGTAAATAGGAATGACTGCCACCCCCGGTTAAAACCTTCTATTCCAGTTCCTTCCGCAAAACATTCCAGTCCATTTTTGTATATTTCAAAGAAAAGCCCCCACACATAAGAAATCACCGAAGGAAGCATGAAAAATACCGGACTTAATTCCTTCTCTTCTTTTATCTTTTTCATAATATACAGAAATAGAATGAAGATTATGACAGTGTAGAATCGCCCGACTATACTGATCAGAAAATCCTGTATGGATATATGTTTAAAAATGTTGTAATTGTCATACTTCCATGGATAAAACCACAAGAAAAATATATGAAGAGGTATTTCTAGTGCAAATTGGTAAATTATAGATATATACGTAAGAATCTGCTTTTTGGTTTTATCAAATATTATAAGCCCCAAAAGAATAGCCACTCCCCAAGGGTATAAAGCTGTTTGAAATTCATAGGCTCTTCCCATTGGACGTCCAGTGATGAAATCATATATGCTGGAAAAAATGGTAAGAGAAACAGTGACGATAGCAAGTACCTTCCATATCATCTGCCTGTTTTTTATCTGTGAAGAGACTATCATATCATCAGCTAAGGGCTTTGGGCTTTCGCCATAAGCATTAGAACAAGGCTCTGAATCAAGCAAAGCAAGATATAAAAACCAGGCGCTGTAAATCTGAATTAACCAAAAGGTGAAGCCTCCCCAGTAACTGCTTGGAATAAATAAAAACAGACCGATAAAAGGCATTATAGCTATAGTTCCTTTCATTCCGATATCATGTAATCTTCTAACATGGTAAGAAAGCGTGATAATTGAAAATATAAGATTTATAAAGATAATGAATCCTGTTCCGGCGCCTTGGAAGACAAAAGACGCTGTTCCCTGTATAAGCCCAAGGATAAGAACTGCTTTGAAGAAATCACTTCGTCTGATTCTCCCACTAAAACTTAAAACTTCCGTGTTACTCATTTTCTAAACTAAAAATCTCCCCGTAAAAAATCATCTTGAAGGAATCATGCGATCCATATTCTGTGCAGCCTGTGGCAAAGTGCCTCCTGCTGACTTAAAACAGTAACGATTATACCTAATATGCTCGGCAGGCGCAATTGCAGGCGCTAAAAAAGGCTGCCGCACCAAAGCGACAGCCTTCGAAATTCGGAGGGTATTCAAAGATTTTGAGGGTCAAACATTTTGAGGGTATAGTTTGAGGGTCTATCGTGATAATAAACAAAGCCAGGATTAATTAGTTATTGAAACTAACTAATCCTGGTTCTTTTTACGAAGGGATTGTTCCCCACACTTCCTCCGTCTCTTATGATGTTTCTTGGAATAAATATCGAAGGAGAAGGATACATGAATAGTATCACAGATATATTGGACCTTGAAGATAACGATGTGATAAAAGTGGGGGCCGGGTTGATTTGAAGAATTTTTAATTATCCGACAAGTTCTGCCCATGAATACCAGGTCATACCAGGAATGTCAGGTTTTGCATTAACATCGGGATGCTGTTTCATGTAGTTAATAGTCTGCTCAAGTTTCATTAAAGCGTCTACAGGTACAAATGTACCAGAGGCTGAAACTGGAACTGTTGAAACGTTCTTATATGAAAAGATGCATGCATATTTCATGTCGCCGTTCATTGTGCCAGTAGCTACATATGAATATTCAGGATCCTGAAGGTTGGTTCCAAGGGACACAATGTATCCGTTGAAATAGAAATCAATATTCCATTCATCTCCTGAAATCTTTGTAGCATCAGCTCCAATAGCAGCACCATAATCTCTGAAATCTGAAAAATCTCCATCAGCAATATATTGCTCGATAACCGTAGAATAAGTCTGGGTAGCAGGAGGAGTTTCGGTCTGAGCTGTCTGCTCAGTAATCTGAACCTGCTCGGTATTCTGAGCCTGGTTGGTCTCCTGTGTTATTTCCTGAGTAGTTGATTCTGCAGCTGCAGTCTCAGACTTCTCTTCAGCCTTTTTCTCGGTGTCTTTTGAAGACTCGGATGATGCTGCGACTTCAGCTTTGTCTTCGGATTTTTCCTCGACCTTCTCCTCAGCCTTCTTCTCTTCAACCTTCTTTTCTTCCTTCTTTGTTTCCTTAACAGGCTCTTCTTTCACAGTTTCAGTCTTTGCGACTGTCTCCTCCTTAGGAGCCTGTGCAGAAGCATCGTTTGTGCCTGTTTTGCCGCAAGCAGTGAGTGCTAAGACGACACAAAACATAAGTGCTAAAACTTGTTTCTTCATAATTTTACCCTCCTTAAGGATAAAAAAGAAATAATTAACCCGTTTAACAAAATATATATCGTACAGTCGCGATGTTTTTTATATCAAATCTCTATAAATAATAAAAACTTCTTGTTATCTGAACCCTTTGATCACCACTATGATTCCACCTACGATCAAAGCGATAGATGCGCCAAAACCAAAGATCCCTATTCCTAGCGACGAAAAAAATCATTTGAGTCTAAAAGCTCTTCTGTATTATGTACATTCTCATAGCAGGTAAACGCATCAATATGATCCTCTTCATCATAGATGACGCTGTTACCAACCTGTCTTCCAACAACTACTATGGAATCAATATCATCTCCCAAACCCTCCTGCTTGCAAAATCTAATACACCTGGTGAAGTGGTTGAGCCCTAGACACCACTTTGTGTAGTTTGAAAATTATATATTTTCAAACTAGTCCCACCAGTAGATACCGTAAATCCTTTCAATGTGGTCGCCGCTTATCGATACCTCGAATACTCCTAACAGCGCTGGTCCCATAGATGTATAGCTGTCAATATCAGTTTCTCTTAGTTCATTAACCTTATTAAACCAGGAAAGCGGCGTATCTCCATCTTCATAGAATGCGAAATACTCCATTTCACAGGATTCATCAAATACTGTATCCTCGTCTATATAGAGCCACTTGGTTCCTTCGTCGTCACCATTTACTGTGCTTACGCAGTCAACTTCATTGATATTGATCCTGGTATCTGAAAAATCATAGACATCTTCTGATGTTACAGTGTATCTAACTTTAAATGTTGTCTGGAAATCACTTGATGCTGCAACTTCTGTACTTTCTGCTTCTTTAAGTTCCTTTGCATAAGTCTGTATATCAGGAATATCTTTATCACTATAATTGATATATGTATCAGTAAATACATCCGGATAATCAGCAAAGCTTATCTTCACTGACTGTGAGCCTGCAGCATAGGATCCCATTGCATAGTCTTCAAAATAGATCGTGATGCCGTCATAATCTAAAGTCCATGCCAGATTCTCTGCATCATTGGAAAGTCTTCCTGGGATACCGTCTTTGAGATTTTGAAGATCACTTGGGCATGATTCAAAATAGCCCTTCAGATCCTTGCTTTGTTTCTGCAGTTCGTCCGCAATGATATCAGGAAGATCCTTAGTATTCTCAACTACTGAAGAAAAAGAAATATCTTTTCCCGTAACAGGATCTATGTTGTAAGTCTTATAGCTTGTAACGCCGTGGGCACCTGCAAGATACAAATACTCAAGTAAACAATATGAAAATACTCTTCCGTCAGCTCTGGCCGGAGTATAGTTATGATCAAGCTCATATGCAAGGAACCATCCGGACTTGATCATCTCCTGAATCTCATCTTCACTATCTGTAAAAAAAGTCACTATCTCTTCTTGGGCTTCGTCGTTTAATTCATCAAGCCTGTTCTGAAGCTCAGGGAAGTTCTCCTTATCGCTTTCTTCAAGTTCGATGGTATAGTAGTTGCCAATAGCAAGCTCTTTATCATCAGCGACAAAACTATATGGATTATTCTGATAGTTATAGTATATAGGAGCGCCAAGATCTGCTTCTTCAGCTGTTTCATCAGCCGTCTTATCCGTTGTACTGTCATCAGATTTTTCATCTGATGCAGCATCTGTTGTAGCAGTATCTTCATCTGTTACAGCTACGGTCGAATCATCTTTTTCATCTCCATCTGTTTCTTTGCTAAGAGCAATATCGCCGCAACCAGCCACAGAAAACGACAGAGCAATTGCCGAAACTATGCTCATTGTCTTAAAACACTTACGTATCATATCGCTATCCTCTTTAAACTAAAATCAATAGTTCACTCGCCAGGGTATTTATTCAACAAACAAGCAGTTCACTCACGCAGGTATTTACTCAATAACCCCGCAGCTCATTCACGCAGGTATTTAACTCAATAAACCAGCAGTTCGCTAACGCAGGTATCATCGTACTTGGCACCTTTCTCTGCACCTGTGATCGTAATAACTATCGTATCTGTCATAACAGGCTCATCAAGCTCGATCTTGGTCCTGTTACTATCAGCAAGATTATCTGAACTAAATCCCTCATAGCCATAGCCATCTACGTCACCTTTAACCACGTTTCCACCGCCAAAATCAACGCTTACCTGAGTCAGACGTCCGTTATTATTGTACTGCTCGTAGCTTGCAGTATATCCGTTGCAGATAAGTACGCCGTATACGAGCTGCTCTTTGTCCAAATGGATTGTAATAGTCTCGCCTACGCCTGTACCCTTTGCGCCTTCAGCCCAGATTGTTGTATAGTCGCCGTCGATAAGGTTATCAGCGGAATAATCATTGCCGCCTTGCGAAGAAAGTGTCGAAGACGCCTCTACAGAAGAAACATCTATTGTATCTTCGCGATACCATCCAAATACAACCGTCACGCCAAATCTGCTGTCCTTATTCTTGGCAAAAAGAATATCCGCATAGCCTACAAAAGCTTCATCGCCTCCATTACTTTCATAAAATCCGGGGCCTGTGTAAAGGATATAGTCATCATCTTCAAAAAACTGCATATGCTCGACAAGTTCCCAGGGTTCTCCATCAGCATAAAGAGGATAATAATACTCATCGTCTACATCCTCATGTTCGCCTGGAGTAAAGTTCTCTTCACCATAGAAATCTTTGAATATATCCAATGCAATATCCAAAGGAATTGCCGTTTTGTCATTAACAGTCTCGCAGACATCTTCATAGATACCCTTCTGATCCCAGGTTACATAATCCACAATGTGGTAGCGAAGAGATACCTTATCACTATTGTCCATATCAGCAAAGGTTATGCCTTCGTAATCAAGAATACAGGAAAACGTAACGCACTCTGCCATTTCCTTAAGAATATCTTCGTTATCAGGAATCACAGGGGCAGAAGATCTAAGCTCATATATCTTCTCTTCATAAGTATGGGCATCACCACTTAATGCAGACTCTGAATCTTCATCTTCATCATCAAGAAGCTGCAGATAATAGATTCCGCCGTAGTCAGAATCAAACACTCCCGCTTCGCCATCACCCCAGACGTTAACGTACAGTCCTGTATTTAGATCATACGTTGCATTTTTATATTCATAATTTCTTCCTGATCCTTCAGTTTCCATGTGATAATTGATATTGATTATCCCATTATCTCTCTTGATGATCTGGTCAATGGCATATCCTTCTTCCTTGATTTCTATAATAGGGTCATTCTCAATCAGTTTTGAAAGCTCATCTTCACTGATCTCAACCGCTCCGTACTCTTCAAAGTCACCTGTCTCACTACTGTAATAAAAGTAATACGGCTTCCAGGTATGTCCGGTCCATGTACCTTCTTCTGCGTCGCCCTCAAAATCGCAGTACATGTCATAAGCACTAACCGTTATATTAAGATCACCCTTTTCCTTGCCAACATAAGATGATCCAAGATACGATACTCTTGATTCTATGCACTTCTCACCATCCACATAATAGATATTTGATACATCCGCTGTTGCATACAGATCTCTGAAGACAACGAAATTTCTATCCTCTTCCTGAAGTATGGAAAAAATATTCTCGTTCTCACCAACTAAAAAGCTAAACTCATCATGAATCTTCTCACATCCAGATTCATTAACAAACCACACCGTACCATCACCAGATCCCCAGTCAGGATCTTCTTCGCCGCCTACAAACATAAAACCTTCATACGCGCCGTCATCATCAAAATCATCTACAAGATAGTACCTGACTTCCTCCTCATCACTCTCCGCGCTTGAAGCCACCTCTTCTATAAACTTTTCTGTGATCTCTTCTATGGATACTTCATCTTTACTTTCTGAATCAGAACTATTATTTTTGTTATTGTTTTTCTGCTGGGTAGTAGCACCGCTCTTGCCACTATCTCCCTCTTCTGATTCAACTGATTCCTCGTTAGACGTATCACTCAAATTCAGCGAACTCCCACACGCAACTGCATTAGTCACAAGTGACGTGAAGGAAATTATTGCTACCATTTTCATCAATTCACTTTTTTTCTTCATCTCATTACCCCTTCATTAACAAAAACTATTACCTAAATAAACGCTTCCTTTTCCTCGCTTAATGCACTGTCATGTTCAAATCATATAAAATCACCACTTAACATACTGAAGCCTTGCCACAGGCCAGGAAGATGCCGCTGATATAATCCTCGGGCGTATTCCGTATGAGGAGTGCCCAGGGGCATCGTATGTTAAATCGTTAAGCCACTTCTCGTTTTCAACAACTTCAGCGCGAACTGCCACAGCCCCTACGACGAATGGCAAGGTAGCCCGAGGATTATATCAGCGGCATCTTCCGTCCTATCACGACATCTTCCGTCCTATCACGACACTTTATGCCAGCTCACTCCACAAACAAGCAGTGCTGATATGTTTCGCCGCTGATCATGGTTACGCCCCACTCACTATTTACTTCTTTGCCATCCTCGTAAGTCGTTACGTAGATAGTGTAGAGCGGCTCACCTTCTGCGATCGTCATAATATACATCTCGTATCTTCCCTTGTCGAGATAATCACTTGCCAGAAGTTCACCGTCCTTATCTTTTATCTCAAAATATGTATTATCCGAAAGAGCCACTACCATTACATGATTGACAGCGTTCTCTTCAAGTGCACCCATCGAGTAAAATACCCTCTCTGTCCACAGCTGCGGATCTGTTATTACAAAGAAAGTTGCATCATCCGGTACATATTCCCTGAATCTTCTGTAATCACTTGCCCTTCCCGAATTTGCATAATCGCAGTATGCATTCATAGCACCATCGCGCCTTTCGGGAAGTTCAAAAGTCTCTTCTTTGGTTTCTTCGTCCTCTTTATCTTCATCATAAATAATGTATGTGCACTTTACATTCTCGCCATCATCTGCAAACTCAATGCTCTCGATCTCCCAGCAATCAATATAGAACATAAGATCGCCGCACATATCTCTTACTTCAGTTCCGTTTACATATATAGCAGTTGTAAAGTCATCGCCCTGCCATATGAGATTCGTTCCTACAATAGGTTCGCCAACTATCTCTCCATAAAATTTGTCAAAAACAAGATATTCGTTTTCATGATGAGTTACATAGCATTCTATGATCTCTTTGCCATAAGCATGGTATACATTTGAAATCTTAAGACCGCCGCCATATTCCGCAATATCATAATCTATTCCGTTGTAGGTAAATATCATTCCATCATAGGATATCTCAGCATCAAGATCGCCAAGATCATACATTCCGTAGAAGGCATCATCAACTTCCTGAATATCCTCGATAACACCATCAGATGATACCTTAAGAAGGCACATGTACCTTGGGTTTTCCATATCAAGTCTCTGGCCGTTTAAGAGAAGCTTTTTGTCTATATCTTTTGAATACTCATAGTAAGCCGATCCCATTTCCTCAGGCATAAATGCAGCCGCTGTATAGCGATTACCTGTATACTCATTCTCATCATCCCACGTAATTGGCTTCATCTCCTGAGCCCAAAGTCCCTTATCATCAGCCTTCCATACCCATGCATAGAACTCGCCGTCCTTAAGTTCTGCCGTAGTATCAGCATCGCTTTTTCTATGCATGATATAAGAATTGGCCCCCATATGAAAAGATCCATCTACCGTATTTGGATCCTGGAACAGCACGCTACCCGCAAATGTATCGCCGTTCCCTGTTTCCTCCATATAAATATAGTCTTCGCCATCACAGCTTCCATAATAGATCTTGCCATCAGACGAATCCTCGTCTTCTACCACATAGCCACTATATTCAAATGTCATCCCATCAAGCCCTGATACATTCACCGTAAACGTCAGCGGCACATCCTCTTCTACATATAAATGATTAGCCACAAACTCCCCAGTACAGCTTTCTTTACTCCCCGTATACCCATAGACAAAAGAGCCCTTATTATCAATCTCCATATGAGCATAATCTTCCAACGTAACCGGATTAACAAAATCCCACTCGCCCTCCATGAAGGCAAAGAGCTCCTCTTCAGACTCAGGTACCTTTAAGCCTTCAGCGTCAGAGTTGTCATTATCCTTTGAATCATCTTCTTTTTCATCAGAAGCTTTTGATGATGAATCATCAGTTTTACCATCTTTTGCCTCCTTATCCGAATCTTTTTTATCTGACTCATCATCTGCATTCTCATCAACATCTTCTTTATCATCTGAAGAAAATGCCGAAGCTATATCACCGCATCCCGTAAGAAGCGTCATTCCCATGGCACAAGACATGAAAACTGCAACTATTTTTCTTTTCATAATAAACTTAACCTCCTCTTTGATATTTCATCATTTACCCACCGATTCAATTCTTCACAAAATCCGCATTTACTGCGTAACTCATAATCCAATGAATCGTTTAACAATAACGCCTTCGACAAAGTCGAAGTAAATTTGCTCTATTCCCGCACTTTTAAATCTATAATTCAAAAGCTTATAAATCTTCAAGCAAGTAATAACACTAACTGTCGCTTGTGGATTCCTGCGGGCTGGCAGTTTATAAATGATTTTCGTGTCTTTAAAAGAATTTGTGGTTTCAAGAGCTTGATAGATGGAATTTTATATTCTGTTTGGGATTCACATGTTTGAGCGAAGCGAGTTTGAATCCCAGAATATAAAATCCCAGATATCATGCCTTGAAACCTAAAATTCTTTTACGACACGAAAATCATTTATAAACTGCCAGCCCGCAGGAATCCCCTCGACAACCTCACTCCATAATGACGGGTCGGATATAGTTTATTTTTCCGTCTGCGTCGAAGCATATGTGGCACATGTATACGTACTCGTCGCTTGTAAAAACCCTATCCGATTCATATACTAGATGTCCGTTTTCATCAAATACGCCGTCATCAATTATGATATCTTCCTTACTATACTCACTTCTTATCAGGTCTTCCAATGCCTTTGCATCTTCAACCACGAAATCTTCTATAGTATAATCATCCTTTGGATGTTCAAATTTAAAATCATCCGAAAACTCACCCATATAATAAACATCAGAAGTTTCGGTAGGCGTTTCAGGTCCTCCTGTATATACAGTCTCATAGAAGGCTCCTACAAGATGACCATCTTCATCAGCATAGAATCTCGCATAAGCATACACTGTAGGCTGCCTCTCATAATATTCGTATTGGTATAGATCTCCCCTTGACCCGGGAGCTTCAAATAAGGTAAATAAGGACGATGCTTCTTTTGCCCCCGCCGGAAGAAAATAATAGGTACAGTTAAGAAGCATGTAAGATTCTCTCCATCCCACATCATCAAGCGGCTCTCTGTGACACTGGGCCATGGTATAGAATATTCCTTCATCAAATACTTTATAATACTGAAGGACATTTGCGATAGCACTTCCCGATTCCTGCTCAGGATAGTCATAAGCTATATCTTCAAGTTTATCAGGAAGTAGCGTTTGAGGATCTTCATCAGCGCTAAAGTCTTCTATTTCAGCTTCATACAAAACATCGTCAAAAGATCCCTCATCTTCACAAATCGGCACTGTGACCTTTGCACTTGCATAATAGAAATGTCCTGTGCCTTCATAAAAATCAAACTGCAGATGTAACTTTCCATTATCTACGTACCCTTTTTTCGTATATTCAGGATACACCGTGCCATATTCCGCCATATCACTAAAATCGCACTCGGCAAGGCGGTATATATCACCTTCATTATTTATCTGCAAAATGATATATTTATCATCATCCTCTTTTTCCATAAGATATGCATTATCATTATCCATGGTCAGATAAATAGTGGTCTTTTCAGTTTGGTAAGATGCATGATCTACGTCAACATCGCCTGCCTTAAAGATGTAAAAATTATGGGTATATGGATCGAGAGTATAATTATAAACAGTAAAATGCTTTCCATCGGGCGAAAATCCCTCTATAGCTCCTGTGCATATTTCTTCCTGCTCACCATCCGGCAAGGACGTCTTGTATACCCTTCGCATATCACTGCTATTATTACTATACCCGGTTTCTTTCTGAGAATATATGTACTGCCCATCGATCAGATACATATCGCCAAAGCCGTCATCTTCGCATATAGTCTTAATCCCATTCTCGGGAGCATTAGGATCAAAAGTGCAAAGATTTCCTTTTATATACTGCATATCACTATTTGAAAGCTCACCCCAAAGGGCATTGTATCTATATGCATCTGATGAATACTGTCTGAAAAGAATCTGATCATTATAGTATACTGCTTCACCGGCCCAGGCTACATCTACTTCTTTATCTTCAGACTTGCCGCCTTTATTATCCGCTTCTTCGCTATCTTCGTCACCATCTTCATCTATTTCAGTAAGGGTAAGCTTACCATCTTCAGAAACACTTAGATAACAAGCGATCGACTCTCCTTCTTCGCCGCCGACTTCCTCGATCACTAAAACTTTATTCATATTTACAGGAAGAAATACCGGTGCAATATCCTCAGAATCCTCTGCATTATCCCAAGAATAGGCAAGTCCTGCATTTATGCCATCACCATCTTTTATCTTGCCATCTTCAAGAATATAACAGCTCATCTCCCCATAACCGAATTCGTCATGGTCTTCGATGATCAGATTTTTATCACCCTTATGATATAGGAAAAAATTGTAATCGCCAGCGCTGCCTTCATATTCAGGGCTATATGACTTGCTGTCTTCTTCGTATGCCAAATGAAATCCTGAAACGTACAAATACTCGTACTCACCGCCGGTGTTAAAACCATATGTAACTGATGCTATTACGCTATTTTCTTCTCCATCACCATTTGCATCAAAATAGGTCCGATCTCCTGTAGGCATCTGCATGACCCATTCATCAGGTATATCTTTTGAAAACTCTTCGTTAAAAATAGTATTGTCTGCATCTTCACAGAATAAAACTGTAGCGCTGGCGCACATAGGTGAAAATACATTAGAATCAAACCAGAAAGTTACGCCCTGAGGGTCCAGGGTAAAAGAACATGTGCCGTCTTCAAGGCTATCTTTGATCTCTTTTACAAAATCCTCTGCGTCCTTGTTTGAATATTCGCCCATATAAATATAAAGATCATCATCTACGACGGCTTTGACCTTCTCAGATAGAATGGTATAAAAAGCATCTTCATCTGCCACAATATCAGAAAGTTCTATCTCCTTACCACTTTCTACGTAGTAAGAATGGGCTATGAATGAATAATAGTCAAAGTCAAATGTACCGAAAGTACAACATTCATTTATAAGGCTCAGATATTTGCCATCAGCTCTTCTAAAGAATGTATAGTAATTAGCATCAAATGTATAATCATCGCTTCCTGATAAATCTTCCTTAGCTTGGTCAAAACATTCGCTTTCAAGCGCTAATATCTCTTCGTTTGCGCTCTCAAGTGCTTTATCAAGAGCTTCATGGCTTTGGGCATATTCTTTGTCCAGAGTCAGATAATTATAATTAACATGGATCGCCGGATTATTCTTGCTGTTCACAGCGTAGTCGGAATCTGTATGAAGTAAAAGAATCGGGGTATTATCAGAAGAATCTGAGGTTCCATCAGATTTTGGAACTTCTTTAGATTCTATAGAATTGGTTTCAGATAGATTAACTTCAGAATCTTTTGTAGTGGAATCAGATACGCTGGTGTCATCAGAATCTGCACCACCGCCTCTTGTTAACAACTTGCCACAGCCTGTAGTAAGAGAACACGCCATGACCATAGACATGGTTATTGACAATAACTTACGCATCCTTTTATTACCCATATAGTTTCCTCACCTTCAACCACAACAATGCATTTGAGAGAAAAAGTTTCCATTATTTAGTGTAAGTTATTGATAACTAATAATCAATATTTCGTTCATTGTTAGTCTGTTCAAACAATCAGATTACTATACTTTTCTTGTTAATAGCATTCTTTTTATTATAAAAACAGACTTTTCACACACTTTAATGAGATAAGGGACAGTGATTTATTTATGAGTTTATACTTTAAATTACATACTCAACTTTTAATAAAAATAGAAATACGGAGTTCAAAAATGAACCCTGTATTTCTATTTTTGTACCCATATTTCTATATTCTATTTTTCGCCATATCTCATATAATTAAATACATTTATAGATTCCAGCGGATGCCCTTCGAAGTCAAAGAATGCCTGGTTATCCCATGAACATCCACCATAATAAACACCTGCATCTTCCGGATCATAGTCTGATGCGAAACTGCTGGCCCATCCGCTTCCATATTCTTCCCAAATAGATGAGTTATCAGCACTGGCAGGTCCAACAGGTATCCATGCTCCTTCCCAGTAGAAAACTCCTATTCCTCCAACATCACTTACATGCTGGCATATATCATGTATTATAGATGCCTGTCCCTGTGGCGTTGCAGGATATCCATTTACAAGATCACTTTCTGTCAGACTGTTACCTGAACCATCGCCATCTTCTGTTGTATAACAATAGGATGTTTCTGCAAGAAATACCTTTTTTCCATAACGCTCCTGAATAAGTTCAAGAACACGGCTCATATTATCCATTCCTCCATCCCAGAAAGGATAATAGCTCATTCCTATCATATCGAAATCAAGTTGTGCATCAACAAGACTTTCAACAAGATCAAGGACATCACCTTTACTTGTAATTCTTGTATAGTGAACCACTATATCAATATCCCTGCCATACTCTTCAGATACTTCACGGATGGCCTTACTTCCGGATTTTAAGAGCTCTATTACATTATCCTGGTTATATTCTCCAGCCATTCCATAATTGATCTCATTTCCAATCTGTATCATACCTACATCAACTCCCGCATCAAGGAGCTGAGTCAGGCTATCCTTGGTGTAATCATAAAGGGCCGACGCCTTTTCATCTACACTCATTCCTTCCCATGCTTTTGGAGCATGCTGCCTTTTGGGATCAGCCCAAAAATCAGAATAGTGAAAATCGATCATAACTCTCATTCCATATTCAGTGGCTCTTGATCCAAGTTCTATTGCAGTAGGAAGATCATTATTGCCACCTCCGTATCCATTTCCATTCTCATCATAAGGATCATTCCATACACGAAGTCGGATATAGTTTATTCCTGAATCTGCAAAGGTCTTTAGGGGATCCTGCTCATTTCCATTAAAATCGTAATATTTTACACCGCTATTTTCTTCCACCAGAAGTGAAGAAGCGTCCATTCCGAAAATAAAATCATCAGAAAGTCCCTCTATTGCCGCCTTCCATGTTTCATCTTCAGTATCGCTACTTCCCGATACTTCAGTATTTACTTCTGTCACATCAGTATTTTGGCTTTCTGTCACTTCTGCCTCCTCATTTTTACCTGCAATGTCAGCAACATTATTTCCATTACTATCCTGCGTAGACGCCTGACCTGAATCTGTCTTAGCATCTGCCACAGTACCGCTTTTGCCGCATCCGCTTATAGCACTTATTCCCAGGATAGCTGCTATAAAAAGTGAACCTACTCTTCTTTTCATGTTTAACCTCATGTCGCGAGTGAAACGAGTGACTAATGGTTGAAGTGGTGGAGCTCGCGACACCACTTTGTGAAGTTTGAAAATTTTATTTTCAAACTTCACCTCCCTTAAACCCAATTAAATTCAGCAAAACATATGGATTTTGATAAGACCTGAATCTATATGTTTCTTGATCTTTTACGTCATTTTATCAATTGCATCTCACAAAAAACATAAACAAAGATGTATAATATATGCACATTCTTACCGTTCGAGGTATTTAAAATGTATATAAACTATGGAAATTATCAGGAAGATATACAGGAAGGATATATAAACAAAAGCGTTCCGTTGTGGATCAACAGCTGCGGTACATATAAGCTCATTACCAAAAAGGGAATGCCTACATTCAGACCCAAAGGGCGACTTGACTACCAGCTCATATATATCCATTCCGGCTGCGGGCATTTTATTTTCGATGAAAGTTCACCTATTGTCGTGCCTGCAGGTAACATTGTGATATATCGTCCCAATGAAACTCAGAACTACATATATTATGGCGATGATGAGCCGCTTATTTACTGGATTCATTTCTCCGGAGCTGATCTTGAATATCTACTAAAAAAATATGGACTTAATCCTGACGATAGAACTTTATCCGTCGGTGTAAGTAGCGATTATATACGCCTCTTTAACAAGATCATATTGGAACTCCAGCTTAAAAGGCCTCATTATGACACGGATTCAGCACTTCTTTTTATGCAGATCATTATTTTAATGGGAAGAATACATGAAAAAAGGGAACTGAGCATACCTGCTACAGTTCGCCTTGAGATAGAACATGCTATGGATTATTTTCACGAACACTATCACGATCAGATTTGTATAGAACAGTATTTAAAAGACAATAATCTTAGCAAGAATTCTTTCTTCCATAAGTTTAAAGTCTTCACTGGTGTTACACCGCTTCAATATGTTCTTGATATTAGACTTTCTACCGCCAAGAGATTATTGGTAGAAACAGATTACACCATTAACGACATAGCAATGAGCGTTGGCTACGATAACGCCCTATACTTTAGCAGATTATTCCATAAACACATTGGAAAGTCTCCTCGTGAATTTAGAGCTGGCAGATAAAATCTTAGCAATAGCAAATACAGGATATAGTTAGTACCTGTTTTGAAGTTCGAAGTTCTGTAAAGAACTCCTTACTTCAAGGTACGGATGAAACTATTGAAAGGCTTCCCTTATCAACCTTACATTTCAGGAACCAGATCTCAACGCCTGCTTTTAAAGCCTTATTCCAGGCATCTCCAAATTCAGGCTGCATGGCGATGTTGGGTCTTACTTCGGATACGCCTTCCATCTGTATGACAAAAGAAAGTATGGCACGGTATCCTTCTTTCTTGGCCTTGATGAGTTCACCTATATGTTTTACGCCACGCTCTGTAGGCGCATCAGGGAAATATCCAATGCCACCCTCTTCTAAAGTGCATCCCTTCACTTCCATAAGAAATTTCTCATCATCCTTTTCCATATAGAAGTCAATTCTGGAATCTCCATATCTGTATTCCGGTTTAACGAGGCTATAATCCTGCTTTTGAAGCCATTCTTTAACTACTGTATTAGGAGCCTGACTGTCGATATTAAATAAAACTCCGGTACTTTTTCGTACAGCAACAAGGTCGTATTTTGTTTTCCTTCCCGGTGTCCCCGGAGCAGTAAGCCACACTTCGCTCCCCGGAACAAGGAGTTCTTTACACCGGCCTGTGTTCTTTACGTGTACGATTTCTTTCCGGCCATCTATATTGACCTCAGCAATGAAGCGATTCGGCCTTTTAATAAATGTACCGCGGGTGATATTTGAATATTCCATCCGAAAGCTCCTTAAAGTCTTAGTTATCGCGTATTCCTGAGAGTGATAGTTAGTAAATGATTTTCTTGCCATGAAAATATTATGTAATTCAAGGCATGATATCTGGAATTATATATCCCGGAATCCAAACTCGCTTCGCTCAAACATGTGGATTCCTAACAGGATATATAATTCCATCTATCAAGCTCTTGAATTTAATAATATTTTCAAAGACAAGAAAATCATTTACTAACTATCACTCTCAGGAATATTCAAGTTGTTGAGCGCTTTTTATATGTTAAGTTCAGTTATTAATTCAAATCATTTGTATTTCAAATCTTGTATCTTTATCTCTAATCTCAGATCCATCAATAATAACTTTTTTAGATGTATCGATATACTCTATATTAGTGATGGTGTAGACTCCTTTTTCATAGTCGTAGCCATCACCTTCATCTTCGTATAGGGCAAAGCTTCCATCTGCTCCGCCGAAGATCTTTAGAGTAATCTCATCTTCTTTTTGAACATGACCTTTAAAAGTTGTCATAGGGATTATTGCTCCAGCCTTTACAAATACAGGTATTACGTCAAGGGGTGCCTGAGTTTCTATCCACTGACCACCTTCATAGCTTTCTCCTGTATAGAAATCGCGCCATATATTGCCTTCGGGGAGGTATACTTTACGTATATTTATAGTATCATTTTGATCAGCTATTTTTATGCAGTTACAATCTTTGTCATGATCAAATAACATAGGCTTTGTCACAGGGCATACCATCATGTCTTTGCCAAACATATATTGATCCATGATGTCCCAAGTGCGCTTATCTTCTGTAAACTCAAAGACAAGTGGTCTTATCACCACGCTATCATTATACCATACAGCGCCTGCAAGGCTGTAAATATAAGGCATAAGCTCATAGCGAAGGTGATTGGCCTTAACAAGGGCTTCGTAGAATGGCGCTGCATCGTTTTGGAACTGCCAGAGTTCACGTCTAAAATCTGTTCCATGGCCTCTGAATATTGGAAGAAATACTGCCCACTGATACCATCTGGTAAAGAGCTCGCAATAAGCAGGGTCCTTTGGTCCAAGGTCATAATCTCCGTTCCAGTACCACTGAATACCATTTTTGACAAAAAAAGCTCCTATATCAGTTGTCCAGTATGGAAGTCCGCTTGCGCTAAAATGAAGTCCTGCAGCGATCTGTCTTCTGAATGTATCCCAGCTTGCAGATATATCGCCTGACCAGAGAATCGTTCCATAGCGCTGCTGCCCAAGATAACCACTTCTTGTAAGATTAACAACTCTCTTTTCTCTTTCAAAAAGTTTTTCTGTTTCTACTTGATTCTCTTTTCCCGCATCATCTGTATCTGATTCGGCAAGATTCTTATAATATCCGCGCTGGCCTTCATATATTCCCATCGCATGATACAGGCCAAACGCATTGGTCTTTTCTGCCGGTATATGCATTGGAAGCTGATTCACATATTCATCGTATATCTTGGAAGTCTCAGGCTTAACCGTATAATTCCACTCTGGCGCGATCGGCTCTGAGTTATCGCACCACCAGGCATCTATTCCGTGGCAAAAAAGGCCGCTCTCAGCCTGTTTCCAGTAAATCTCCCTTGCTTTAGGGCTAAGGGCGTTATAGATATTGATACCAGGAAGGAGCTCATTTTCTTTTTTGAACTCATTATAATTGTCAGTACCTTCATTGACGTTGGGCCATATAGATATCATGAAGTGCACGTTCCTATCATGAAGCTCATCTGTCATAGCATCAGGATTTGGGAATCTTTCAGGGTCAAAAGTCTTCTGCCCCCACTGGCCATCCTTCCATGAGCACCAGTCAAGCACGATGCAGTCAAGTCCTATATTTCTGTCACGGTATTCTTTTGATATACTAAGGATCTCATCCTGCGTCTCATATCTTTCCTGAGACTGGATATAGCCAAATGCCCATTTTGGAAGCATTACCGCTTTGCCAGTGATCTTCCTGTACTCACTGATGACGCCGTCCATCTTCCCATCTGATCCACCTAAAAAAAAGAAATCCATCTCGCTGTCAGCTTCAGTAAAGAAATATGAACCGTCTTCAGTATCATTGAAAATAGCCGGGCTATAGGTGTTAACAAGAAGTCCATAGCCTTTTGTGGATACAAACATAGGAACTACGATCTTTCGATTGCCCTGATTTAAAAAGATGCGCTTTCCTCTAAGACTGTGATAGCCTTCTTCATGCTGACCAAGGCCATAAAGAGCTTCGTCATCATCAAACACAAGATTCATGCGGGTACGATAGGCATCTCTTATCTTTATCTTTGAAGCCTGACGTATTATTTCTTTTCTTCCGTCTGCTGTATCTATGTATTCTTTTTGTATATTTTCTTCATTCATTGCATATACAGGGACTTTATCAAGCTCTTTACTTCTAGCGCTTTTCTCCTTTAAAAGAAGCTTCCCATTTTCATCATAATAGGTATATGCAGCTCCATCTTTTCTTATAACTACCTTGAGTTTTGGAAGTGAAACGATAACTTCCTCGTCTGATTCTTCATATGTCCAGTCCGAGAAAGGCTTTATCTCTACAATTCCAGGTTTACTATTTATAGACTCTTCTGATATTTCTGAATCCTGCGTGTAGATAACTCTGATGCTCCTGTCATCTACGGGGATCAGTCTCTGGATACCTTGAGCGAAGTTTAGGGTAAGAAAATCTCCTTCTCTTTTTACATTAGCGACGTTAAGTTTTGGGTATGGTGTACAATCAAGCATGATAGTATTTCTCCTTACTAATCCATTTTATTTGTGATCTTTTATTGAAGTCTTGTAACTCAAATTCACGAATTGGTTCAAATGCTCTTTATTATCTTATACTATCATCTAGATTTTGTTTTTTATTCTCATTTGTTGTGATAAAAGGAATAGATTTTTTTATTAACAGGTATCTCCTATAAAAAGGCTATGCTATAAAAAAGCTCATACCACAAAATCTGGCATGAGCTTTTTATCACATATATTTTTTCGCTTTTTCTTCGGTTAAATTATACTGCTTACATATTTTCTGAATAATCTCAGCCTCTGAAACTTTCATATCTTTAAGTATTTTAACTGTTCCAGATATTCCCTCTATTCTGCCCTCTTCTTTAAATAGTTCCATTACTTCAGCTTCATTATATTCGGTATCCAGCATTCCTTCTACCTCCTCAAGATTAACTATAAGAAACTCTTTTATCAGGAATTCATCGGGCATCGCTTTTACTGCTTTTCTGGTTGCATCCTTTATTTCATATCCGCCAGCCTGACTGATGCAAATTTCATTTATCAGCCATGAATCTCCTTTGATTATAATTTTCATGTAGTACACTTGCAATATATGCCGAAGAAATAGTTACCCTTTAAGCCGTTCTTACAGCCAAAGTCTCATATTCTGTCACCAGTTCCTGTATCAGGTCATGTACAGATACGATTTCCTTTATCCTTCCAACATTACTTCCGCAAAAGATCAGTCCTTCATCTAGATTACCTTTTACAGCATTTATAAGAGCCTTAGTTATGCAATAAGGAGCGTCCTTGACGTTGCAGGTCTTTATGCACTGATAACACTTAGTGATCGCCAGCTTCTTCTCTTCTTTCTGCTTGATGAACTCATTTCGTATAGCGCGGCCGGGCATTCCAACAGGGCTGTCTATTATCTGTACGTCTTCTTCCGTAGCCTGTACGTATGCGTTCTTGAAAGCATCAGAAGCATCACACTCATTGGTTGCCACAAAGCGTGTTGCCATCTGAACTCCATCAGCTCCAAGCTGCATAAATCTGTTCATGTCGCTTCCATCCCAGACGCCGCCAGCTGCTATTACAGGGATTTCTTTTCCAGTCTCTTTCTCAAGCTCTCTGACAAAAGAAACCACTTCGGATGTGATCTTTTCAAGCTCCGGTTTTGATCCTTCTTCTGCAAATAGTTCTTCACGCTTAAATCCAAGATGCCCGCCTGCCTTAGGACCTTCGATCACGATCATATCCGGAACATAATTGTACTTCCTGCGCCATGTCTTAACTATAAGCTGGCAACAGCGAAGAGATGAAACTATAGGCGCAATCTTAGTCTTGCTACCCTCTATAAATTCAGGAAGATTAAGCGGAAGCCCCGCTCCTGAAATAATAAGATCGATTCCCTGCTTTACAAATTCCTTGACAAGCCCTGCATAGTCTGTCATAGCGACCATGATATTGGCTGCGATTATCTTATCAGGTCCTGCGATCTTCCTTGCCTTCTCTATCTCTGTCTTAATAGCACGCATATTGGCCTCTTTGGGATTTGTCTCAAAGTCAGGCTCAAGGTAGCCTATATCAGCTGCTGATAATACTCCGATTCCGCCTTCCCTACTAACTGTCCCTGCAAGTCTGTGAAGGGATACGCCTACTCCCATGCCTCCCTGAATGATGGGATACTTGCTACTTTTATCTCCAATTTTAAGTCCTTTGATCATATCCTACCTCCATTGTATTTCGAAACTATTTCATGTAGTTTTTATTACTACGTATGAAGGTATTATAAATCTGCGCAAAATATAATGCAATGTTTTTAATTAAATATTTTTATATATCATATCTGGCAAATTGAGTTTGTCTTTAGGATTAAAGAACTTCAGATATCATGCCTTGACTTTATAATAATTTAAAGACATGACAACACTTAATAAACCATCCATGTTAGCGCAGCTCCAAGAGATGAAGTCTGTTTTGTAAGTGGGAATTTTGATTTAGAATTTATAAAAACAATTATTTACTATCGTTTTATCCCTCTTTATCTTATTTTTGCTATCTGCTATATTAGATAAAGAAGTTCAAAAATATTCTATTTTCAATTCCGAAAATGATATGCCCACATTTTATTTACGATACTCTTTTAAGCCTAAATATTATAGATTGAAACTATTCTTGTATATGAATACAAAATGGAGGTGACAAGATTGAAAAAAATCATTTCTTCAACACTAATTATCATGATGTTATGCATTGCATGTAGTTTTGCACCTTTACATGTTTATGCAAAACCCAAAAATACTTTTCAAGATGCCGTTAATAACGCAATCTTAGTTCCCAAAACCCTATCTCCTACTGCTGATAGTATTTTATACAGAGTGGATGGTTGTATACTTTGTGGCGACCTGATGACAACTATGTCTGAGAATGACTTGAATACAACTGTGCAAGCATATCTCGCAGGTATAGTCACTGCTGATATGACGAACTATCAAAAACTCCTGGCTGTCTACAATTGGATCATTACAAATTTTGAATATGGAAATTATTCAGATGTATTTGGATATATGGATTGCTATGGATATACACGCGCATTTGTTTATCTTAGCAGGGGATTAGGTTTTCCGTCATACTTTGTCCACGGAGATGTCCGCACTACAAGCGGTGATTTCACAAATCACGCATGGGCAATTATTAAAGTAAGCGGAACTGAATATCTTTTTGATCCCAATATAGAGGATACAATTAAGCGAAAAAGCAGCTCTTCCACATTACAACGTTTTGCAGTTACATATTCATCTATGAATGGCAGATACGTGCCATGCCTGTCTTCCTGCGAATCAGATCTGTGGTCAAGAGCAGACAATACAGGTTTTATCACACATATCACTGCTGCTCAGGCAGCTGCAAGATTTGCATCATTCGTGCCATCTACAACAATTGAAAGCTTAGATTCTGCCTCTTCTAATGCAGATGTAAATGCACTTTTAACCTCTCCATTAAATAACAGTGAGTTTAATGCATACATTTATTACACCAGATATCCGGATCTTCAACAAGCTATCGGACCTAATGCAGAAATGTTATACTATCACTATATAAATATAGGCAAAAACGAAGGAAGAACTGCTATATAATAGCTAATCTTTTTTATGTAAACATTCAACTTTTCAAACATTTTTATATAATAAAACTTCCCGCTTACGTCTTGTAATACGGGAAGTTTTAATTAATTAATCAAATTATCAACATCATCCTGCACGAAAGCCCCTATGTACATATGTACTCTCTTCTTATGGTTCTCATTTTTGTCCAAGAGCTTTTAACATTGCATCCACATTTTGCTTCATGCGCTCTACGCTCCTTGTGCTGACAACAGCATACACATTCATATCCTGTCCGTATATCCAGGAAAAGGCAACTTGTGATACAGATAAGCCGGTTTCTTTTGCAATATCTTCGCAGACTTTAAGAGATGCCATGTTCTCTTCGCTTACATAGGTCTTGTAATTGTCAGATGACATGACTTTTTTGGCCCCTTTATAATCTTCACTTTTAAATCTGCCGCTAAAAAAGCCTGCTGCCATGGCAGAGTACGCTATGACAGGCATCTGATTGTCTATATACCACTTCCTTGCGTCTTCATTGTCATCACCTGCAATAGTGATGCACCCCGGCCAAGGCTCCCTGGTCGGAACAGCCATACTAAAGCATGGGCTTGATACGGCAAAAGGTATAAGGCCGTGGTCACTTGCATACCTGTTGGCCTCTTCTATTCTCTCATGAGTCCAGTTGGATCCGCCAAAACTCCTTATCTTACCTTCATTATAAAGATCATTTAGAAGTTCAACGATTTCGCCTACAGGAACTTCCGGATCGTCTCTATGTAATAAGTATATATCAACATAATCTGTACATAGCTTATCAAGGGATGTTTTAAGATCCTTCCTGACCTCTTTTTCTCTAAGGCGGCTCCTCCAGAGCATGTCCGGATGCCCGCCCTTGGTAAGCAGAGTTACCCTCTGCCTGTTATTGCCAATCTTAAGCCATCTTCCAACAGATTCTTCTGCATGACCATAAACTCTGGCAGTATCAATTGCAGTAACTCCCATGTTTACCATCTGTTCGATAAGATCATTACCATCACCACCTGACATAAAAGGCTCGGCGGCTGTTCCATAGAATATCCTTGAAACATCTACATCTTTCCCATCAATCCTGATCATTATATTTTAAAACTCCTTTATTTGGTTTCTCCTAGGTCTATGCCGAACTTCTCGATTGATTCAATGTAATTTAGTGCCTGTTCATAATTCATCATTTGCAATAATATACTCAAGAAGCAGATCACCTCATATGTATTATGTGAAAAAAAGCCGCCACTTTTACATGACGGCAAAAAAAATATTTATCATAAAATAGCAGCTTCTACAAGCATCTGCCTATGATTCATAGGAATGAAATCTGTCATTGCGCTGTACTTATCAGCTACAGTTATTATAAATCCCTCAATAGTACGAGGACGTGTGGGAGTCACAGGCCACATGTGATTGCCTATGATATCTCTTGCGGTATCATCAAGTCCACCAAGAAGACTATCTGCTATATCAACTGAATCTACAGGATGTTTCGTATAACACTCAGAGTTACTTGCATACTTGAAGTGTCTGCCTATAATGCCAAGGTCATGCAAGAGGGCGCATACGATAAGAAGCTGCCAGTTAGTCCTTATCTTGAAGACAACATAAAGGAAATGACATATGCAAAAGCATATGCATGCAACTCTGAAGCTATGTCTTGCAACGGTGGTAACGTGATGATGTGTCTGGAGATCTGCTTCCTGAAACTGTCTGGATGCCATGATCTTGGCTCCGACTAACTTAACTGTTTCCTGTGCTTCGTATCTTATCCTCAACATTAAAACCTTAATCCTTTAAAAAACATCAAACAAACAGATGTTTGTATTTTAATCTCAAATATATGCTTTTGCAATAATTAATTTCCACATTTATGATTTTTCTTATATTATCAACCTGCTGCTTGATCATATTTAATGTGATCTTCTCACATGGGCAATTCTATATCTCTAAAGAAGATGCAGGATCGGACTGTATATAAATCGCAAGTCGTAACCTCATTCATACCGCAACGCTTCAATAGGATTGAGCTTTGCAGCCTTGCCTGCCGGATAATATCCAAAGAACACTCCGAATACTATAGAGAAGAGTAGACATGCGGCGATACCTGTTACCGACGGGCTTCCCTGATAGTTCATGAGATTTGATGCAGCTATTCCAAATACAATACCCAGTATCACACCGATTATTCCGCCGATAAAACATACGACTACTGCTTCTGTAATGAACTGAAGCCTTATATAACCATTGGTAGCTCCAAGAGCTTTTCTGGTGCCTATCTCTCTGGTTCTCTCTGTAATAGATACGATCATGATGTTCATAACGCCGATTCCGCCTACCAGTAAAGATATGGCGCCAACTGCCATGAAGGCCATCTTCTGAGTATTAAGCATATTCTCCATTTCTTTAAGCTCAGCCTTCATGCTATAAGCATAGATTTCATAAGCATCATTGTTTTTATAGAAGTTCTCGTTCATATAATCAGTAAGATCGAAGGATAGCTGAGTCGGGTCAGCTCCGGCCTTGGTCAGAACATCAAAGCTTGTGATCCTGGCGCTGTCACGAAGCTGCCTTGTAGCTGTCTTATACGGAATATATGCACCTGTCTGGATGTCCTTTTGGCTGGTGCCGCTGCTATATCCGGTATCATGATATTCATATACTCCTACGATAGTATAGTTGTAGTATTTGCCGTTTATAACAACTTCGACATTCTGCCCAAGGGCGCCTTCATTATCACCACTGAACATATTCTGAACATATTTATCGCTCACAAGGATGACTTTTTTGCCATCTTCATAGTCTTTTGATACAAAACTTCTTCCTGCAAGCATTGTAAGATTGTTCTTTTTGATACCTGTGGCATTGCTTCCAATAAGGGTTATATTGGCATAGTTCTTCTTATCAGTGACTTTCACGCTGCCTACTTCTGCAGATATGGAGATGCCACTTATACTGCTGCCAAAAGTCTTCCGGATGCCTTCAAGCATCTGGCTCGAAACGTAGTCCTTGTCTTTCATAGCGCGGACATTCTCATCGTATTCTCCGTTCTCATCAGCTTTCTGAGTGAGGAATACGCTAACTACATTGGCACCCATATCTCCCATGGAATTCATAGTAGACTTATTCATAGCATCACTTACTGTCATGATAGCTATCATAGAAGCTATACCTATCACTATTCCCAGCATCGTAAGACATGTTCTTAATTTATTGGCATAAAGAGCTGAAAGAGACAGCTTTATATTTTCTAATATCATTTCTATTTTTTTTCCTTATTATGTATGAAAAAATAATACAGTCGGTCAAAAGTTACTTGCTGCCTTAACATAGGAATTTTGATTAGTTCCCTGTCTTTCGCCTATGATCATTCCATCACGAAGTGTCAGGATTCTCCCTGTCTCTTCTGCCAGTTCATTAGAGTGAGTGATGAAGACTATGGTTATCCCTTTTTCTTCGTTTAATTTGTGAAAAAGATCCATGACAGCCCTTCCGGTCGCGCTATCCAAAGCTCCTGTTGGCTCATCGGCAAGGATTATGGCTGGATCATTGACAAGAGCTCTTGCTATAGCAACTCTCTGTTTCTGACCACCTGAAAGCTCATCAGGCTTATGATCTGTCCTTTCGCCCATTCCTACAAGTTCTAACAGTTCCATGGCCTTTTCTTTTCTCTCTCTTGCCTTGACTCCTGCATAGAGCATGGGAAGTTCCACGTTCTTAAGAGCGCTCGTTCTGGGGATCAGGTTGTAAGTCTGGAATACAAAACCGATCTTTTGATTACGTATTGCACATAGCTGATTGTCTTTGGCCTTGGCTATATCAATTCCGTCAAGTATATAGGAGCCCTTCGTAGGCTTATCCAGTATACCTATTATATTCATAAGAGTAGATTTGCCGGATCCTGACTGACCTACTACGGATACAAACTCACCTTTTCTGACTTTAAGATCAACTCCATGTAGTATCTCAAGCTCATTTTCTTTACCAATATTAAATCTTTTAATGATGCCTCTTGCATCGATCATAATATCACTCATCAGTACATGCCTTCCGTAAAGTCTCCCGCATCCTCATTGCTGCCTGTATCAGTCATAAGATCAGGCATTTTAACTTCCATGCCTTCAGAGATTCCATCTCCTATTATCTGGACATAATAGTCTGTCTTAAGCCCATATGATACTGATATATTCTGAGTTGTCTGATTGCCGTCAGCATCTGTTCCTGTCACTACTTCTAAATATGGTTGACCGTTATCATCAATCTGAACAGATGACTCTGATACAGTTAGAGCATCTGTAACTTCCTGCTGGATGATAGTAAGCTTGGCAGTCATACCTATACGAAGTCTGTCACTTGGATTAGTGATGGTAACTTCTATAGGATAGTCTGTACTAGCGGATGTACCTGCAGATTCATTGGTAGAGGAAGATGCTGTTGTAGCCTTAGGAACAGGTGATACAAAAGTCAGGATTCCGTCCATGAGCTCATCCCCTGTTGTATCAGTCTTAATAGTAACCTTCATACCTTCATAGATATCACTTATGTCATACTGATCTACTGTAGCTGATACCTTGTATCCGCTATCATCCTGAAGAAGAGCCAGCTCTCCTCCTTTATAGGTATCTCCCTGTTTTACATCCAGGACTGTGATAACTCCGTCAAAAGGAGCAGTGATCGTAGCCTTCTCAATCTGAGCTGTGATCTTGTCAACTTCCTGCTGAGCTGTAAGCTCAGAAGACTCTGCCGAAAGCTTACTGCTAGTTACAGAATCAGCGCTGTCTGCAACGCTCTTATCACTGCTTCTCTTGGTATCTTCCTGATTCTCTTTGGCCTTATCAAGGCTTTCCTGATTGGTCTTAGTCTGAGACTTGGCAGTATCATACTTGGACTGAGCTTCTGACTGTTTACTCTTTGCTTCAGACTGAGCTGTCTGGGCTTCTGTCAGAGCTGACTGCTTACTTTCAAGGTCTCTTTGAGCATTCTTACTATCTGTCTGTGCGGTGTCATTGGCCTGTTCTGCTTTATTTTTGGCTTCAAGGGCTGCATCATATTTGGCCTGAGCATCTTTTAACTCCTGGCTGTTTTGAGCATTACTAAGCTCAGTTTTAGCACTGTCAAGAGTAGATGAAGCTGTATCATAGGCAGATGTCTTATCATCAAGCGTCTGCTTGGCTGTATCCATATCTGCCTTCTTAGTTGCAACATCGCTTTCTTTATTACTTATCTGTGTATCTATATCTTCCGGAGGATTCTCTGAATCTTTCTGAGATCTGAGGTCTTCAAGTTCAGCTGCAGCTGTATCATAGGCACTCTTGGCAGTATCATAAGTACTCTGGGCAGCATTCTTGTCAGAAAGAGCTGTATCATATGCAGCCTGTGCTGTATCTACCTTGGTCTTGGCAGCATCTATGGCAGTCTGAGCATTGGCCTTGGCAGTATCAAGCTGCGCCTGGGCATCAGACAGAGCACTTACCGCATTGTCATACTCCTTCTGAGTCTTAGTAGCTGCATCTGACTTACTGTTTGCATTTTTAGTAGCATTTGTAACATCATCTTTGGCACTTGTTACTGCAGCATCCTTACTCTGAGAGTCAGCCTTGGTGGTATCTACATCTTTACTTGCAGTATTCATGTCATTAGTAGACTTATTAAGTTCATCCTGCGCCTTATCTACATCATCCTTGGCTCTCTCATTCTGAGTAGAAGCTGACTCTGTGGCATTAGAATAGCTTCTCTTTGAAGCATCTACGTCAAGCTCATTTTTTTCCTTGGTAGTCTCAAGATTCTTGTTAGCAATTTCAAGGGATTTTTCTAAAGATGTAGTATCAAGAACTGCGATGACATCTCCTGCCTTGACCCTGTCACCGACAGACACATTGAGTTCACTAACCGTAACATCCGTCACTTCACTAGAAAGACTGTAACTTGCACTGCTTGCAATAGTTCCGTTTACTGCTATGGACTTGGACAGATCCTGCTTGATGATCTGCTCTGTAGCTGCCGGAACAGCCTCCACATCTTCACCCTTAGCCTTAGCAAAGGACAACGCCGATACTCCCACAGCGCCGGCAAGACATACAGCAATTGCAGCAAAGACCATCTTCTTATGAGACTTAATACCATTGCCGCACTTTATAAGAACTGCTTTAGGGCTTATCTTTAATCCATTGGACTTGCCATCTTCGAAAGCATCTTCTACAATCTCATCTTCACAGGCAAAGTCTTCATCTGGTATATCTTCATTGATCGAATCTTCATCCGCAAGCTCATCACTCAGCATATCATCATGGATATTATATTCGCCAATAAGATCCTCACCTATCATCTTCTCGTAGATCTTATCTTCGTCTATCAGATCTTTATTGCTACTATCCTCAAGAATGTCACCTTCTCCAATAATGCTCTCACTACTGGTATCTTCATTAGCAATATCTCCATCACCGTCAGCCACATTGCTATATATCCCGTTATTATCTATTGCCTGCTCATCTAATTCGTAATCCTTCATTATAGCCTCCGAAAAATAGTTCACGTTAATCTTCGAAGTACACTATAATTACCTATCTTTAAAGCAAGCTTTATTTAAACTTAAATATAACTTAACTCCCGCTCTGCTTCTTTGCAGTCTCCAGGACTTCATCAGACACTGCAAAAAAAGCCTTGACTATATCAGGATCAAAATGCGTTCCTGATTCTTCTTTTATGATATCGAATTCTTCAGGTGTAAGTTTACCGGTTTTATTAAGAATCGCATCAGAAATCCTTATCTTACCTATATCATGGAGAGGAGCAGATTTATATATATTTTCACATTTTCGAAAATTCATCTTTTTTACCAATTTTATCCAGGCGCAAAGCGGTTTTCGCTATCACCCCCCGTCTCAAGTGCCTATAAATACTGGATTTTGTTAATACAAAAGCACATACAAAAGTCACAATGCGCTATACTGATTGAAATATTTATCCTGTCTCGATATAAATGTTTTATTAGCATCTTTTTCTCAAAAACATTAAAATAACTATGGGATAATATCATTCTTCTTGTGGGGGAGTTACTGCCATATGATCAACGGGAAAAAAGTTGTCGCACTTTGCACTTATAGAATATATGAGCCTCAGGAATTTGCTTTCATTTCTGAGCTTAGCGAAAATCTAAAAAGTAATAATTGTCATCTTTTTATCTATACCTTAAATTCTGAAATTGGCATTGCTACTGATACTTCACCTGAAATCGAAGTTTTCGATCTGATTCCCTATGACAAGATTGATGTTGTTGTGATCATGAACGAGAAGATCAAGGTTCGTGATGTATCACAGAGTATTATTGACAGAGCATCTTCCAACAATATCCCTGTAGTCGTAGTTGATGGCGAATTTGAAAATGTCAGCATGGTAAGATACGACTATGCCAAGGGCTTTGAAAATGTTGTAAAGCATATCATCGAAGATCACAAGGTCAAAAAGCCTCATTTCATGGCAGGTCATAAAAATAATTCTTTTTCCAATGAAAGACTTGAAGTATTCAAAAAAGTTCTTGCCCAAAACAATATGCCTTTTGATGACAGTATGGTAAGCTATGGCGATTTCTGGGCACTTCCCTGCAGGACTGCAACTCAGGAGATTCTGAAAAGAGACGTACTTCCCGACTCGATCATATGCGCCAATGACATCATGGCCATCAATGTATGTGATGTTCTATCTGAAGCAGGCATCAGAGTTCCTGAAGATGTGATCGTTTCAGGTTTTGACGGGATCGATGAAGCATTCCTCTCAACTCCCGGTATTACTACTGCTGTCTGCGACAATACCGAGCTTGCTAATGCTGTATTTGAATCAGTTATGGAATCTCTATCAGGACATGCGAATGAAACCAAACTCGTAGAGCCTGTTTTCATCCCAAATGAATCCTGTGGATGTCAGAGAAAAGAGCTACATAAAAAGTCAACTGTCAGCGAACTTAATAACCTTTTTTACCATCATGAAGATGAGATTCATGTATATCAGAATATCATCTCCCAGGTCATGACTAACAAGGATGTTCTGCAAAATATCTATTATCTCAAGGCAAACCACGGCAATTATGCTTTGGCTGTAATAGAAAAATCCTGTTTTGACCTGGAGCAAAACTACTTCTATGACGATGTTGAAAAGGGTGACAGGCTAGTTGTATTCGATCCTTACATTGAAGACTACAATCCATATCCATATGATCCTAATACGATCGTTCCACATCTTGATAAGCTTATGGAAAGCGGCGAACCGCTTATTTTCAATAGTCTCGTATATATGGGCAAATGTTGCGGCTTTGTATGCTACGCATATCCAAGAACCATGCTCATCGATTATAACCAGACTTCAAATCTCACCAACTGCTTTGAAATGAGTATTGGCGGCTATGTACTGACCCGTCATCAGAAGTACCTTCGTGACAAGCTTAGCACCATGTATCAGAACGATGCTCTTACCGGCCTGTACAACAGACTTGCTTTCCTATCCAAGATTGATGAGCGAATCCACGCAACCGGCATTCTTGGCAAAAAAGTCAACATAATAATGCTGGATCTTAATGACCTTAAGAAGATAAACGACAATCTGGGCCACATGGCAGGTGACAAAGCCATAAAAGCAGTTGCTACTGCTCTTAAAGACTCTTGCCCTGAAGAAGCTATCTGCGTAAGAACCGGCGGCGATGAAATGCTTGCTCTTCTGATCGGTGATTATGATATCGATGGAATTCTTCCCGAAATAGAAAAAAAGCTGCAGCAATCCAGTGATGAACTTGGCTTTAAAGTTTCTGCCAGCATAGGAACAAGCTCACTTCCTTATAAGCGCGGCGAAGAGACTATCAGTAAAGCTATAGGCCTTGCCGATGAACGAATGTATGTCATGAAGAGAACGATGAAGAACGCAAATAAAAGCACTGCCTCATAAGTGAGGTCAGTGCTTTTTGCTTAGCCACGCAATTCTGATAAAGGAATATCTTATTTTACTGATTTCATCTTTTCAATAAATTTAGTAATAACAGGTCTGATTGGAGGTGAAATCTGATCTATATCAATCTCATCATAGGAAAAGAATCTAAGGTCTGTCATTTCACCATCGACTGATTTGGGCTCTCCGCTCCACTTTCTGCATATATAAATGATCTCAAAGTTGGATACTTCATCGCCGTTTGGATAGATATAATGTGTTTCAGGACCGGAATTGACATAGAAGAATTCAAGTTCTTCTGCGATTAATCCCATTTCCTCTAAAAGTTCTCTTTTGGCGCAGTCTTCGGCATATTCATCAATTTCTACAGATCCGCCAGAATACCCCCACATATGGTTATCGGAACGCTTACCCATAAGTACTCGGCCCTTATCGTCAACGCACATAATGCTCGCTGCACATTGTATTATTGTCTTGTGTCCTACAAGTTTTCGCATTTCAGCCATGTATCCTGTCATTTCTTATCTCGCTTTCTTTATGGTTTTGTCTTTATACAGTTCTTATATTCTTCTCGAATCTTATCTGCCAGTTTAAAGGTTGCATCGCCTGCCAGCTTTGCAGCTTCTTCAAAACACTTTCTTGCCTCATCTTCTTTGCCAAGGCCTTGTTTAGCTTTTCCCAGGCCATAGGTAAGGCTCATTTTTGAGATTCTGTCTTTACGGCCGGCCAGCCTTTGGCTGATCAAAGCTTCTGCCTTTACATAGTCTTTATTTTTCAAGGCAATTTCACCGGTAAGTCCAATGATAATATCCCTGGAATTTTTGGCTGTTATGCCTTTATTATTTCCGACAAGTTCTTTTATCTTCTCCAAACACTTCTCAGCTTCTTCGACATTGTCCTTGCCAATTGCTATCGCACCTTTATAATATTCACAACCCGCAAGCTGATATGCTCTACCTTTGGTGCTCTCTTGCATTAAATCAATCTTTTCAAGTGCCGTGTCATATTCCTGTTCGTAAATGAATGAAGCCACATAGAAATTAGTGAAATAAAAATACTTTGTGATCTTACCTCTATAGAATTTGCGATTGCCTTGAAGTTTTTCAAATACTTCTATATATTTTTGAGGCTCCAGGTCTTCAGACAAAATCTTACCCAAAATCAGTTGGCATCTAATCTCCCTACGTAAAAGAAGGACGACTATCAATCCAAAAAGCGAATAACTCCAGACTTTAATAAAAAGATTAACTGAATAAACCCTTATCAGATCCAGCCACGGCATATCATAAGTCAATTCCAAATAATATAAATAACCTGATTCACTAAAAGCGCTAATAATAAATAGTAGTAGTGTTCCAACTATCAATAATCCTATTGAAATAAGATATTTTCTCAGTGTTCTTCTTTTATACTTGCAAAAAAATTCTGCCGCATCTTTTGAACTTAACCCTTTGACATCTATTTTTTTAGATTCGGAAGCTATGACACATGCAAGTCTGATACATGTCAGACTGCATATAACGCTAACCAGCGGCCAAACATATGGTGACAACTGCGCTCCAGTGTTTATAAGTGCATGAGTCATAACACAAAGCCACAGACTTCCTGACTTTTTGTAAATGACCGAAAGTATAAAGCAATTAGTAAGAAGTCCTATCAGGAAAAATACAATTTCTTTACCCGAATAAAAATAGATACTTCCATCAATGCAGAAATATAAGATATGCCATACACTCCAGGCAAGGAAAGTTATGAAAGTCGAAACTTTGTATGAGAATCTCTTCTCCATTTCAGGCTGGAAGGTGTATCGCCATCCGATTTCTTCTATTCCGCCAAAGAGAATTGCCTTTAGGAAAATAAGAAAAGGAGTAACCGGACTGTCAATTTCAAACCCTAATCCCGTTATTACTCCAACAAAGTCCAGGAAGAGAAACAGTATCACAAGCAGGTAAAATATTGGTGGCTGCTTAATAGAAAAGAAATCTGATACTATATCTTTTATACTTTTATTATTGTATTTGTATTGAAACCGTGCTCCAAAGAAAGCTGTTGAAATGCCTCCCAGTGCTATAAGAATAAGTCCTACTGGAGATGTGTAACCAAGTTCTATACCTATAGAATCCAGCATCACTGCTACGATAGCAACGATCAAAGCCAGCACAAGTGATGGCATCAGGTATGCGCTGTAAATTTTTTTATTATCATAATTCATTATTACATGATCCATTCTTTAAAAATTTTTTCTTTTCGCTTTTCAATTCATTCTCTAGTAATATCTTTATAATCATTCAGTAATCTCAACCTGATTGCCTTCAATTCCTATGATGCAGCTTTCATAGTAACCATCGCCTGTAGTTCTTGGCCCGCTTACCACTTCGAACCCATCGTCTTTTAATCTCTTAGTAAGATCGTCAACAGCCTCTTTACTGCCTACAGAAAAAGCAATATGAATATATCCGGTTCTGTTTAGTGGCTTGTCTATATCTAATAATCCAGGTTTATTCATTAGTTCAAGCCTTGCTCCGTCATCAAAACTAATGAAGTAGGAGCGAAAATCAGTTGTTTTATTATGGTAGCCATCATTAGACTTACCACCAAGGTACTTCACAAAAAATTCTCTGGCTGCCTCTAAGTCATTAACATACATCGCTATATGCTCTATCTTCATAATCGTTCCCTGCCCTCCCAACAAGATAATCATATAGATAGTAATATAACACAAAGAGAATGGCATATTCCAGCAATTAGCAGGTAATAAATGGTTTCGAGTCTTCAAAAGTATTAAAAAAGTCAAGAGCTTGATAAATGGAACCTTATATTCTTCTTGGGATCCACATGTCCCCGCGAAGCGAGTTTGGATCCCGGAATATAAGATTCCAGATATCATGCCTTGACTTTATAATACTTTTGAGACAAGAAAACCATTTATTACCTGCTAATGGCTGAAATTTTCCGGCATAGATGTATTTTCTATTTCTTATCCTTGGAGTGACGCTCTCCGATCTGGAAATCATCACTATGAGCGAACATGTACTCTACTGTGATCGGATCATCACCTGTAAGTTTCTTGAAATCGTCCGTGTGAACCGCCATCTTGCCTTCACGGATTGCCTGAGCAAATGTTACCATACCATCACTTGAGAATGGAGCTTCGCTGCCCTTTTTAAACAGGCCGTCTGTAGTTCTTGGTACGCCCATTGCATCGAAGATCTGATAATTCTCTTCATCAGTAACTTCTTTATAACTGATATTATTACCGGTCTGCTGATTTCCGATATTAACAAACTGAGTGATCGTCATAAGCTCTTTTCCGTTGATATCAAGAGTAGCATGATCATACTCAGATGCACGGTGAAGAGCATAGGCTACTGCCTTAGCACAGTCTTTTCTTGAAATATATGCCATAAGGCCATCGCCCTGGCTGTTTGTAAGCGGTGCGTTTGCATGTACATAGGTAAAATAGTTGGTTATCATAGCTTCAGCATACTGGGAATTACGCAGGAAGATATAATCAAGCCCAGCCTCTTTTACGTAATTCTCTGTGAAAATATGATCTTTCTTTTCAACTGAAGGATTGGTCTCATCTCCTGCATTTACAAGTGATGTATAAATGATTTTCTTAACGCCTGCCTTCTTGGCTGCATCTACAGCATTCCTATGGGCACTCTGTCTTTTCTCTCCAACAAAAGGCATTGAAATAAGTGCAAGAACATCTGCTCCTTTGAATGCCTCTACAAGTCCATCAGGATAATTGAAGTCTGTAACATGAGTCTCTACGCCCTGCTCGGCAAACTTCTTAAGAGAATCCTCACTATAGCCACAGAAGATCAGATTGCTCTTGTCTTCCAGTGTCAGAAGCACTCTTGCAGCCTCAGCGCCGAGATTACCGTCCACGCCTGTTAATAGTAACTTGCCCATATGGAATTACCTCCTTTGCATAATTAATGTAAAGCATATCAGTGATCTTTACGTTTTTAGCATACGTTATTACGTTTACACAATAATATATTATCACATTTACGTTAATTGTCATAATTCAGCAACTCAGCGTTAAGTTCGAGTAATACAAAAAAGGAATGGCATATTTCATCCATTCCCGTTACCACAAACGTCATATATATTACAACAAGGTATTAACTATCACATGCTGTAAAAGCTGTGAAAGTACCAGAGACGCGCAAATAGCGACTACACTCATCCCCCAGAACGTCCCCTTACTATATTTGAATTCCTTCCAGCATTTATATATTCTAAACAGCGCTATTAAGTAGAACGCAATAAACGGAACCATCACAAGCGCAAACACCTGATAGCAACATAACATTAAAATGAAAAGCCCCACTATCGTTCCTGCCCACAGTTTTAAAAGTGAATCTTTAGGATGCTTATCAGTAATCTCCAATGTTTTCTGAGATATCTCATCAACATCTACAAAGATTTTCTTAAAGTTAATCGTAAAACGACCTTGATAGTCCTTTAACTTTTTTGCTTCAAAATCAGCGTCTTCGCCCCAGTTGCCCATATGATTCAACCTCCAGTATAATTGCTATTTTCACTTCTTATTTTATAAAATCAACAAACAATATACTCTTCAAAACAAAGCGTACACTGCCCAAATACTGCTATTTTTCACCAAAAAAGCAGCTACCTCGATTGAGATAACTGCTATGTAACGTTCAATATTCAATTAGGTCGACAAATTTTGATTTGTCATCATCTATAAAACCTGGAATATATTTTCCCTATTATCTTTTTACCACGTAGAATCTGTATAGTTCTTCTTTCTCGTCATCGATGTCCTTATACATCTTAGTTTCCATCAATTTAAATCCACATTTTTCAGCCGCCTTCCAAGATGGTACGTTTGCATCCTTGATTGTCGCTATTATCTCCCTCTCATCATAATGATTGAAGAAGTATGAAATATACTCATTCACAGCCTCACTGACATATCCATTTCTTCGGTAGGCGGTCCCAACAAAATAGCATATCCCAATTTTACCCGTGTCCTCATAATACGTACATCCAACGTTTCCGATCACTTCACTTGAAGACTTGAGTATTATGGTACACGGTATATAATCGACTCTCGGATCATCCTTTTCTGTTAGTTCAACAGCCTCATTTATCCATTTCTCCGCCCAACCAGAAAAATTCTCATCAAATCCTATTTCGGAAAGACTGCCATCCTTAGCCATTTCAGCATATGCTTTTTCATCTCCACGCTGAATGGATCTTATAATCGTTCTATCTGTTTCAATATACATTTCTTTTCTCCACCTTAGCCGATTATCCGTCAATGGCAGGCAATACCTTTTGCTCGATAAAATCCACTCTGTCAAATATCCTCGGCTTAAACGTACCTGTCACTCCAACAGATACTTTTTTCTCTTTGTTTATATAGATGATATTTCCGCTGTCACCAATCGCCGCATATACCTCTTTATCATCATAGGGTTTGTACCATAAGTAGCCATAGTTCATGAAGCCAAACCGTTCGCCTAGCTTGAGATGGGGAGAAAGCATATCTTTCAGATATTCTTCTGAGATTATTCTATTTCCGTTATACAGGCCATCATTCAACACCATAGCGCCGATTACAGACATATCTTTCGCTGACATACATAATCCCCAGCCCGCAGTAACGCAGCCCCGAGGGTCGCTGTACCATTCATATTTCCTTGGATTCTTATTCATGAAAAAATCAAACTGATCTTCTTTGGAGCTGTCTCCATGCGCTATTCGCTCAGGAAGGTTCAACGGCACAAACAGATTATTGTTGGCAAAATCTATGCAGGTCCCTTCTGTCGCGATATCCCGGCACCTGATCGATTACACTAAAATACGATTCATAAAACCGTCTGTCAAAACCGCCAAAAAGCTCAGTCATGGCAATATCAGCTTCATTACATCCTACATAGACCGCCGGATCAATCAGCAGTGGGTCACCTTTTTCATCCGTCATGAAATTTCCCGACCACAGGTCTCCGTGCAAAAGAGCCGGTTTTTCAGGCTCAAATAAGTACCTGTCAAGATTATCAAGATCATTATGCCCTCCGGGTTACGTATATATGACCTGCTCCAAATATGACTGCAGATACTATCAACGGGATATTAAGCATGGTTATTCAGCTTAATAAAAACAAGGCTGTGGGAATAATTGCAAGTGCCATTTGTTTCCAACATTCCTGCTTTTCAGAATACAGAAACCATATAACCCAATAAGAAACCATAAGTACAAGATTTCCCAGAAAATAAACAGCGGTCACAAAACCGGACAAAAAGCCGGTCACGGCAAAATCCAAAATAATGATCATAAAAAGCATGCATGCATAACGGCCTATCTGTTCCATGACATTCATGAACATATTAGTAGACTTGTTTTCCGGATGTTTGTTCTGTAATGCATACTTAATATTCGGAATAAGCAATAATACTACCATTTCAAGGCCAAATATGTTCAGCCAATCCAAGTCTAACAGTCCTCTCAAGAAAGCATATATGGGATCATATCCTCCCCTTGATTCGCAGAAGCTTATATACCCTTTTACTACAATCGTTAATCCGGTTATGATCGGAAATCCGGCTGTGATCCCCGCTATAAAAGAAACTGCAGAGGCAACCAGGAGACTGCTCTTTTTGTCCTCTTTCAAATAACTCACCACCCATTTATACATCAGGAGCACAAGAAAGACAGTACAAAAGAAAATCGAAACAAACGAAAGAACATATGCATATGCAAATAATCATACTACAATCCTTGGTACAATCACAAACTGATATTGATTTATATCTTTAATAAATGTATAGTCAGAAAAAGGAAGCAACCAATCTGATTGCTCCCTCATAAATCTAAATTATCATAGAATCCCCATATTTACAGAAAAAATTTCAAACTCTTCACAATCCTCTAACGTCTTTCAAAATCTTTACGACTTCGTGTTTCTTAAGTACTTTACCATAAGATACAACCTTACCATCTACAACCAATGCAGGTGTTGTCATAACTCCATAGGCGGCTATTTTTTCATACTCTTTTACATGTTCGATGATCGTATCCATACCAAGTTCCGTTAGTGCCTCAATAACTGCTGCTTCTAGCTCATTACACTTTGCACAGCCTCCGCCAAGGATCTTTACTCCTTTTAGACTTTTTTCTTCTTCCGCAGCCTGCATGTTTTCCGTAGTACAATTGCATGCGCAGCAACATGAAGTCTTTTTCTCCTCTTCTTTTTTCTTAGCAAAACTAAATAAAGCCATTTTCTTTTCCTCCTACAGAATCATCCCTTGCATTAGATTAAACAGATATCCTACTATTACAATTCCAACTACACACATGGTAATGAAAACAATCAGAAGCTTTGTTTTGATCGCTTTCTTTAGCATGATTAGTGACGGAAGAGAAAGCGTAGTCACACCTAACATAAATGCAAGCACAGTTCCAAGCTGAGCCCCCTTATATAGTAATGCCTCAGCAATAGATATAGTTCCGAAAGTATCAGCATACAGCGGAATACCAACTATGGTAGCCAGCATCACACCAAATGAATTCTTTCTACCAAGTATTCCTTCGACAAAGCTTTGTGGTATCCAGTTATGTATTACAGCTCCAATTCCTACACCTATGACAATATATGGAAAAACTTTTTTTAAAGTCTCAAGCACCTGATCCTTTGCATAGATAAGGCGTTCCTTCTGTGTAAGGGATGGTGAATCAATGTCTACAGCAGACGCCTTTCGAATAAACTCTTCTACCTGATCTTCCATGTGAAGCTTCTCTATTAAAGTCCCTCCGATTACTGCGACCACAAGTCCCAGCATAACATAGATAATCGCCACCTTTGTACCAAAGATGCTCATAAGAAGAATCAGACTTCCAACATCTACCATAGGCGAAGATATCAGAAACGAAAAAGTCACACCAAGAGGGAGTCCGGCACTGGTAAATCCAATGAATAGAGGAATTGAGGAACAGGAGCAAAAAGGTGTCACGGTTCCCAAAAGTGCTGCAATACAGTTTGCCCAAATACCATGAAAATGCCCTAAGATTTTCTTACTTCTTTCCGGTGGGAAATAGCTTTGAATATAAGAAATCAAGTAGATAAGAACACACAAGAGAATTGTTATCTTTATTACATCATATAAAAAGAACTGTATTCCGCCTCCCAGTCTTGATTCTAAATCAGCTCCTATTAACGAAAGGAAATCACCTATCAGTTCATTTAGCCACTTCATTCCAAGTATCTGTTTCATAAAAAAATCGCCTATCACTTTCAACACCTACCACTTTCTTCACCTTATGAAGCTCTATATTCCATCAAGGTTGTATTCTGCCATTCTCCAAATCTGTCCTTCGCAATTCTTTCTCTATATCCGATTTCTCTAAAACCACACTTCTTATGTAATGCGATACTTGCCTTGTTAATAGAGATTATTGCTGAATATATACTCCAAAATCCTGCCTTTTCTGACCTTTTAATTAACTCATTTACAAGTGCAGTTCCAACGCCATGTCCTCGGTATTCTTGATCAACATAGATGCTCATTTCAACGCAGCCCTTATAAACGCATCTGCTTGATGTGGGACTGATTGCAACCCAGCCGATCACCTTACCATCTTCTTCATATACAAATCTGCAATCCTTAATATGTCCCTTATCCCATTCCTCGAAACTAGGACACTCTGTATTAAAAGTTGCTGTACCGCCTTCCATCCCCTGCTTGTAAATCTCTGATACTCTTTCCCAGTCATTATCAATCATTGGTCTAATCACAACATTTGTCCTCCACTTTATCGCATGCTTCGTTATATATTCTTAATGCTTCAAGAACCTGGTCTTGCTTATCTTTTGGAATTCTTGAGAACACTTCTTTGAACTTCTCATACATATCATTCTCGATCTTATTGAAACGAGCTTCTCCCTCTTTGGTCAGTGTAAGAACAACGCTTCTACGATCTGTTTTAGAAGGTTCTCTAATGACAAAACCTTTTTGCACAAGTTCTTCTACAGCTCTACTTACTGCACTTTTATCAAGTTTTAGTACTTTTGCCAATTCTTTTACACAGATTCCGGGACTACGTCCAATCTCAACTACAAGAAAGCACTGAGAAGTGGTAACAAGGCACTTACAACAATCCGTAGTATTCATATTATCAAGATTACGCTCCAGTTCTCTGGTATATTCTCGAAACACTTTTACTTTATCCATAGTCAAACCTCCTTTTGAATATAAATGATAATATCAATTGTTGCTATTGTCAACTATTATATTTAAAAATAGACCAGTACAATCTGGGTGACCCCAGTGTACTGGCCTATGTAAGGTTCTAAGTTTGAAAATGTCTCTCTTTCCAGCTTAGAATACCGAGATATTGATTTAGTTTCCATCAAAAGGCTTTGACATTTACGTTTTTTATCCATGTCAAAACCACTTAACATGCCGTAAATTAGGAATATCTACACACTTTTATAATCTTATGATTCATCTTTTCTTATAAAGGACAAGTTCCGGATTTGCTCCCTCGGCCTCATATGTGCATATCATTATGAAATCCATATTTGCAAGGATCCCAAAACATCTGTCTGCGCTAAACTCTGACATAAGTTCCATCAGCATAGCACCATTTACAGTAATCCTCATTAAGAGAGCCGTCTTTGTTTCTGCCAATAATCGAATCTTCCAGTGGCATGCCACAACACTGGCATATCAGCTTGCGTGGTGAACCCAGATATGTGTACTGTTCTATGTCTAATTATATAAGCGTATAACCTCTGAACCCGCGCACGGAATAGTACGAATCCGCCCCGTTATGGAATGTGAAAACCATTCCGTAACGTCGTTCGCAGAACAATGCACCGCCCTTGTCGCGAATATCATCCGGCGTAGTGATCCAACTTGACGTTTTCAAATCAAATTCCCCGAGACTTTGCAGTCGGCGATAGAGTTCCTCCGTCATGATCAAAACGCCGATTTCTTTTGCTTTCCATTCGGCGCTGCCTGACGGCGGGTTTTTAGCACGCCCCTGTAATGCCTTTTCGTCATAGCACAGGCTTCTGCGCCCAGAAGGAGACTCCTTTGCGCAGTCGCAGAAAATTAGCTTTCCCGTCTTTTCGTCATAGCCGATGGTATCCGGTTCTCCGCCGCTCTCCTCCATCCTTCTCAAAACGTCCATGGAGCCCGGATGCTCAAGCAAACGTTTCTCCACGTCAAGCCAACTCAGTTCCATATGAAGATTCTTATTATCCTGAAACCTCGCTTTTAATATTTCTAACATGGTTTCCCCTCCAATCCCTCGATTTAACATGCTTCGAGCAAGCGACAATTCAATTCATACACTGCTGTTTTATTGGAATCCCATTACCTCCACAACCTGCCGATTTGCCTACATCTTCAATAAATTCATGACTAATGTTGTCATGATATCTTTTTCTTCTGGATTTGATTCTGCAATCATAAGTGTAATAGCAACGAGAGCTCCATCGCTAATGACTTTTTGACCATCTCGTATTAACGCATCATTTTTGTCTAAGAACTCTAGAAAAAGTGATGCTGCTATTCTCTTGCATCCATCAGCAAATGGATGATCCTTTATCATAAAGTACAAAAGATTTGCAGCCTTTTCTTCTAATGATGGATATACCTCACCGCCAAATACATCTTGATATACTGCTGCAAGAATTCCTTCTACTTTTCCAGCTTCTTTTTCTACGCCAAATACATCTGAACTAAAACTGTCCTCCATATGATTAATCATATTTCTACAATCGTCATATGTAATTCGATATACCGGCTTATTTCCTTCCGGTTTACTCAGTGACTGATGATCATACTGATCCAAAAGAAGCAGTGCATCTGTATAAAGATTAACCGCTCTAAGGACTTCTGCTTCCTCAATATCTAACGTATTTGCAATAATCTTTGATTGAATCTCAACGGTTTTATTCAAAGCAGCTAAACGTTTTTCATTTACTGCATAGCCTTTCATGATGTATTGTTTTAAAACATCATTAGCCCATCGTCTAAATTCTATACCACGTTTGGATTTTACACGATAACCAACAGAAATAATCATGTCCAAACTGTAATGTTCAACATTGTAGCTTTTTCCATCACTAGCAGTTGTCGCAAAATTTGCGACAACTGAATTATCAAGTTCTTCCTTTAATGCATTATTAATATGCTTACCAATTGTCTTAACATCTCGATCAAATAAATCCGCCATTTGTTGTCTGTTAAGCCAAACATTTCCCTTATTCACTGGAACAGAAAGCTTTATCTCCTGATCCTTTGTTTCAAATAATACTATTTCATTTTTCAAATCTTCACGTATAATCCAATCATGTTAGAAAAGTGATTGGATTATTCCTTTCTCCCAGGTTCTCTGGGCTATTTCTAATCCTTTTCTGATATATTTATTTAGGCACTGTGGATCTGTTTCTAAATCGATACAGCTTTGACTGGTATGAGGTGACTCAGACCACAGCTTTTCGTCTAATACTGGTAATTAGTTTGTTAACGCTTGACGTTTAGATTTACGTGATTACACAGTCGATCTCTCTGTGGTAGACAACAGTGCCAACTATAATAATCAGGAGGTTATATCTAATGTCTATGTACTTTGCTGGAATTGATATTTCCAAGTACAAACATGATTGCTGCATTATAGCTGCAGCCGATCAATCTGTAGTTGCTAAATTCACTTTTAAAAACAATAAAGAAGGATTTGATCAACTGCTCACAACTATTAACTCTTTATCCTCACCCGAGGACATAAGAATAGGGTTTGAATCAACATCTCATTATGCCCTGAATCTTGAGCTTTTCCTTGAAAACGCCTCGCTAACGTTCATGGAAGTAAATCCAGTCTTGATATCGGAATATAAAAAATCGACCACTCTAAGGCGTACAAAAACCGATTCTGTTGACTGTGAATCCATTGCTCGATGGTTAATGACTGTTGAGTACAAACCCCATTCAAAAGGATTTTATCACGCTTATTCCTTAAAGTCATTAACTCGTCTCCGTGACAGGCTTGTTCGTCAAAGATCATTATATCTTGTTAAACTCACAAATGTTCTTGATCATACATTTCCGGAGTTCAAGCCATTCTTTAATGAACGTTTTTCTAAAACAGCTCTATATCTATTAGAAAACTACGGTTCTGCTGAAAACATGTCTGCCATGAATGAAACTGACTATAATGAAATCCGTTGTGTATCTCATGGTAAGTTTTCTCCTCAACAATTCCTTGAGTTGAAGCGTTTAGCTACTGATACTGTTGGCATCAATAATTCCATATTTGATGTCGAACTTGAAAGCTTACTGTCCCTCTACAAATCCTTGGTCAAAGAAATCAATACGCTTGAGAGTGAGATTATCAGGCTCATAAACGAAGTCCATCCACACTTTATGACCATTCCAGGAATTGGTCCTATTTCTGCTGCAGTAATCTACGCAGAATACGGAGATATTTCCAACTTTTCATCTCCTGCACAAATGCTTGCTTTTGCCGGGATTGAACCAAGTGTAAATGATTCAGGAACTGAATCTCACGGCGGAAAGATGGTAAGGCACGGATCATCTCCATTGAGATATGTCTTGCTAAACTGCTGTCTTCCTTTAATTCGCTTCGATATGACTTTTGCAACTTATTATGCCAAGAAGCGTCATGAAGGTAAGCCTCATCGGGTAGCTATAACCCACGTTGCAAAGAAACTTTTACGAGTTATCTTTGCTTTAGAAAAGCAAAACATAGACTTCAATTCTCAAAAACTTCGCTAATATCAAATGTCATGACCCCCGGTCACCATCTGAAATACGGTGTATTCAGATGTTTTATTAAAGTTACCCTCAAGTCAATAAATTCAAAATTTTCTCTAAAACCTATTGACTACTAATAGTTTGTCACCTCTATAAATTTGAAGTTATCGAGCTCTTTCTCTTATGAAAGAGCACTACAAACTGCCGATTTGTATTTCTAAGTTAAAAACATCAATCCAGTATCTACGGATTGGCTCATCATCACCATCAATAGTAACTGTATTTTCTTGTATTCCTCCGCACTTTTCTATAGTCTTCCATGAGCCTCTATTGTTTTCATGAGCACCCAGTAATACTTTGTATATTTTCTTTGCTTTTGCCTCTTCGAGCATCATTTTAAGAACTTCAGTGGCATATCCTTTTCTTCTCTCACTAGGGCGGATTCCATATCCGATATGTCCCCAAGTATTTAAGCCTTCGCATGTCAAATAATGCCTCAAACTCGATGCTCCAACTAACTTTCCGCTCTCATCTACTACAAAGAACGATGTTGTGGCACTGAATCTTTTATCAACAATTCCATGCTCGCAGTCATCCAGCATTTTTATAAACTTCTCGAAATCTTCTATAGACTCGAAAGGTTTATCCAAAAACCATGGTGCGATCTGTGTGCCACTCTCGCACCACTCTTCCATCATCTCGTTGAACTGCTCAAAATAGATCAAGTCAGGCTTTGCCAAATATAGTCTCATTTATTCTTTAACCTTTACCTTCTCGAATATAGCTTGAATATTTTCCTTTGCTCCTTCAAATTTTGGCCATGCATCTATCCCATCACCTGTTTTTCTAGGAATTATATGAATATGAAAATGAGGCACTGACTGTCCGGCACTTTCATCGCTGGCATTAAGTAAATTAACACCGTCATATCCGCATCTCTCAGTCAGATGGTTTGAAACCGTTTTTACAGTCTGTGTAACCGCAGAAAGAGTATCGGCATCGCAATCCAAAATGTTCTTACAGTGTTTCTTAGGAATAACCAGTATATGACCATCCACATCCTTTGCTATATCCATGAACGCAAGCGTCTCATCGTTCTCATATATTCTTAGCCCCTGTATTTCACCCGAAGCAATCTTACAAAAAATACACTCTTCCATTACTTATTCCTCTTCACAATAATAACCTGGTTTTTTTATAACTCATTGAAATCTGGTGCTATATCCTTATCCCAGACTTCTGATTTCCAGTCGTTTTCTGGAATATCTTTAATTGGTACGTGTGGCATATTACCCCCTACAACTGCCGATTTGTTAATTTAAATTACCTTATAAGCTTATCACATCTTATATTTTAAAATAGATGATATTTTAAAAATAATTGACTGACATAAGAGATTCATCCGCGTTCTCTCCTATCATTTCAATTATTTCTCTATTCCGTTCAAGCAAAAGCGCCACATTCCAGTTGCTATCAGCTGAAATGTGGCGCTTATTCTTTCCTGCTTTCAAAATATTTTTTCCAAAATAATTCTAACCAAAACATTTAAGGCCTTCAAAGAGGTCTCCTATCTTTCCTTCAGGAATTGTTCCTGAATCAAATTCCTCATATGTAAGTCTTACGATTCTGCCATCATCAAGATAGAGGTCCATATAAGATTCCGCATCAGTTCTATAAGGGACAAAATGCTGGCCCTTTGGAATCGTAACGCCTTGCTCCAGCACTTCTCCATTAGTATCAACAACATCCACTTTGATGTCTGCCTTGGAGTATGCTTCTTCGCTTCCAATTAATATGTAATGGAACTCACTTATCTCCTTGGGAAGCCCGTCAGCGCCAACTTCGTAATCACCATAGCATATATATGATCCGAAGTTCTGACCAAGGTGCCCCAGGCGCATGTCATATGGATCTGTCAGAATTGGCGCTAGATGATATCCGTCATCAGATCCGCTATACAGCTGATAATAGCCCTGGGTATCTACAAGCTTGACATCGCCTGTGATATCAAATACAACCAGCCATAGGTGATCACTTTCTGTGGGGACAAAAAGGTATACATATTCGCGACCATCTGCGGTTACAACTCTGTATATATCAAAGTCATTTTCATCATTTACATAAAAGCCGCCGTCGACCTGGGCAGACTTGCCGTCTTTGACAAGCTCGAATTTACTGGAGACCATATCGCCTTGGTAGCCATCATACGGTGTATATCTAAAGTGCAAATCCGGATTATTATCATAATCATATTCATCCGCTATAAAGTATATTCTGTCTTTGTAGATATAGTCAGTATTTTGGGCCGGAACAAATTTTTCTTTTATCATATCAGGATATTCATCATATCCGATGACTACATCCTGCATTCCGTCGCTATATGAGCCAAGTTCATATGGATTGAAGATCACATGAAGTCCGTCATAGGCAAAATACCATTTGTACCCAAATTCATATACTTCGTTATCCGGGTCATATTCCGCATCAAACTTCAAATCCTCAAGTGCCTCATCGATATATTGGAACTGATCGTCAGATTCAGCCAGGGCAAGGATCTCATCTTTAAGGACTTCTTCAAACTCTTCCTCATCAGTGTCAAGAACATCGGAGATATCAAGCATCTCACCTGTCTCTACATCATAGTTATCTCCTGCTGCTCCGTACATTCCATGGGCCCCGCCGGTATATTCACTGGAATAGTTGTATACGCTTAGAACAGCATCATCTATTCTCGTTACTGATACAAAGTAGTCTTCCGTATATGGTCCCCAAAAGCTGTATCCGCCTTCAGCTGCTTCTTCAAGCATCTGACGGGCTTCATCTGCCATGTTATTGGCATAACCATCTGTTTGGGCCATAGATTCTCTGGCATAGGAATTGACAGCTTCATATAACTGGGGATAATCTTCCTCCCATTCATCGTCCATCATCAGGAATTGGTAACTGCCTTCAAACAGGATGCCATTAGAATAATCCACTGAGTTTTCATTGGATTCGTCAAAAGTGGCATCGCCATCGTATCGTATTGAGTAATCTTTGTATGCAATTGAAAATGTCGGTGTCTTTGCTGTTCCTTCTGTGGAAGTATCATCGGAACTGTCATCAGAACTATTCTTAGAAGTGTCCTTTGAAGTGGCCTTGGAACTGTCATTGGAGCTGTCATTAGAATTATCTTCAGTGATATCCTGATCTAAGTCTCTGGCTGTTTCAGTTTGATTGGCAGTGCTTTTTTGTGAGCCGCCTAGCTCTATTGTTGATCCAAGGTTTTCGGGCACAGAACACCCTGTAAGTGCTGTTGCCATCAATACTATGCTTAGTACCGCGGTGGTTGTTTTTATTTTCATGTTGTCTCCTATTCTCGTTCGATGTGTAAACGACTTAAGGTGGTTATAATGTCGTTTGCGGCATTTTGATAGAGTATAGCATTAACGGTTTTCTTTGTGTTGGAAATACGATAGAAGGTAGTCTTTAGCGGATAGATGACGCATTAAAGGAATGACGTGAATCCCACTACTCGGTAGCAATGGGCGTCTGTTTGTTTTATTGTCTTTTGGTGCGAAAACATAGAAGTCACCACCAACTCTCTCAACTAATACAATAGGGAGCCCTTTCGGGCTCCCTACCAACTGTTTTATCTCCATCATAAGCGCAGATAAAACAACAATTTTTTAAATTAGTTCTGCTCAGCGATAGCTGCCTGTGCTGCTGCAAGTCTTGCGATCGGCACACGGAAAGGTGAGCAAGATACATAGTTAAGACCGATCTTGTGACAGAACTCAACTGATGAAGGATCTCCACCGTGCTCACCACAGATACCAACGTGAAGGTTAGGATTAACAGGCTTACCAAGCTTGATAGCTGTCTCCATGAGCTTACCAACACCTGTCTGGTCAAGCTTAGCAAATGGATCGTTCTCGAAGATCTTTGTATCATAGTAAGCGTTAAGGAACTTACCAGCATCATCACGAGAGAAACCATATGTCATCTGTGTAAGGTCGTTAGTACCGAAGCAGAAGAAGTCAGCTTCCTTAGCGATCTCATCAGCTGTAAGAGCAGCTCTTGGGATCTCGATCATTGTACCAACTTCGTACTCAAGGTTAGCACCAGCAGCCTTGATCTCAGCATCAGCTGTCTCAACAACTACCTGCTTAACGAACTTAAGCTCTTTAACATCACATACAAGAGGGATCATGATTTCAGGAACAACTTTCCAGTCAGCATGCTTCTTCTGTACGTTGAGAGCTGCACGGATAACAGCCTTTGTCTGCATCTTAGCAATTTCAGGATATGTAACTGCAAGACGGCATCCTCTGTGACCCATCATAGGGTTGAACTCGTGAAGAGAATTGATCATAGCTTTGATCTCTTCTACGCTCTTGTTCTTAGCCTCAGCAAGCTTCTTGATATCAGCATCTTCTGTAGGAACGAACTCGTGAAGTGGCGGATCAAGGAATCTGATAGTAACTGGGTTACCTTCAAGTGCCTCGAAGAGTCCTTCGAAGTCGTTCTGCTGGTAAGGAAGGATTTTCTCAAGAGCTGCTTCTCGCTCTTCTACTGTATCTGAGCAGATCATCTCACGGAAAGCTGCGATTCTGTCAGCTTCGAAGAACATGTGCTCTGTACGGCAAAGACCGATACCTTCTGCACCAAGCTCTCTAGCCTTCTTAGCATCAGCAGGTGTATCAGCGTTTGTTCTAACTTTAAGCTTTCTATACTTGTCAGCCCAAGCCATGATACGGCCGAACTCACCAGCGATAGTAGCATCAACTGTAGGGATAATACCCTGATAGATGTTACCTGTTGTACCATCGATAGAAATCTCATCACCTTCGTGGAACTCTACGCCACCAAGTGTGAACTTCTTGTTCTCTTCGTCCATGTTGATGTCGCCGCAACCAGATACGCAGCACTCACCCATACCACGAGCAACAACTGCTGCGTGAGATGTCATACCACCACGAACTGTGAGGATACCCTGAGCAGCTTTCATACCTGTGATATCTTCAGGAGATGTCTCAAGACGTACAAGAACTACCTTCTCGCCTCTCTCAGCCCAAGCAACTGCATCATCAGCTGTGAATACAACCTTACCAGCAGCAGCTCCAGGTGAAGCGCCAAGACCCTTTCCAAGTGGTGTTGCAGCCTTAAGAGCAGCAGCATCAAACTGAGGGTGAAGGAGTGTATCAAGGTTACGAGGCTCGATCATAGCAACAGCCTCTGCCTCTGTCTTGTGTCCCTCATCAACGAGGTCGCAAGCGATCTTAAGAGCAGCCTGAGCTGTTCTCTTACCATTACGGCACTGAAGCATGTAGAGCTTCTTGTTCTCTACTGTGAACTCCATGTCCTGCATGTCATGGTAGTGATTCTCAAGAGTCTCACAAACCTTAAGGAAGTCAGCGTATGCTTCAGGGAACTCTTTCTCCATCTGTGCGATTGGCATAGGAGTACGAACACCTGCAACAACGTCTTCACCCTGTGCATTGATGAGGAACTCACCCATAAGCTTGTTCTCACCTGTAGCAGGATCACGTGTGAATGCAACACCTGTACCGGACTGGTTGTTAAGGTTACCGAATACCATAGGCATTACGTTAACAGCTGTTCCCCATGAATAAGGGATGTCGTTGTCACGACGATATACGTTAGCACGAGGGTTATCCCATGAACGGAATACAGCCTCGATAGCAAGCTTTAACTGCTCAACAGGATCTGAAGGGAAATCTGTACCGAGCTGGTTCTTGTACTCTGCCTTGAACTGCTCAGCAAGTTCTTTAAGATCAGCAGCTGTAAGGTCTACGTCATACTTAACGCCCTTCTCTTCTTTCATCTTGTCGATGAGCTGCTCAAAATACTTCTTACCAACTTCCATAACTACGTCAGAGAACATCTGGATGAAACGTCTGTAAGAGTCATATACGAAACGCTCGAATGCAGGATCAGGATTGCCCTTGATCATTGCTGCAACAACTTCGTCATTAAGACCAAGGTTGAGGATTGTATCCATCATACCAGGCATAGATGCACGAGCACCTGAACGAACAGAAACAAGAAGAGGATTCTCAAGGTCTCCGAACTTCTTTCCGTTCTCTTTTTCCATCCAAGCAACACCTTCCATTGCCTGTGCCATGATTTCGTCGTTGATCTTACGACCATCCTCATAGTACTGAGTACAAGCCTCAGTTGTGATTGTGAAACCCTGTGGAACCGGAAGTCCGATCTCAGTCATTTCAGCAAGGTTAGCGCCCTTTCCACCAAGGAGATTGCGCATGGACATGTTACCTTCTTTGAAGGTATAAACCCACTTATTAGCCATTTTCTTCCCTTTCTTTGCAGCTTTTTGTAAAACTGCAATTTCCCTATACATTTTTTATAATCATCTGCACAATTTAAGACCCTGTCCAGAAACGAATGGACGAAACAAAATACGAACTTAAATTCTCTTTTATCTCATTTAGTTCCTGAACAGAACCTTAATCATACAGATATTATCAAGAATTATTAAAGCTGCGTGTATTCACGCGTGCCCTCTTCAATAAACTGATCAGCTTTTTCTTTCATATTCTCCGCCTTCTCTTTCATGTCGGGGATAAAGCTGTCAAATATAAATATATCAAACTTGCCTCTGGCCTTGTCCAAAGCTTCCTGATCCTTGATGGTCCAGGCAGCTGCTGTATTGCGATAGAGCCTGTGAACAATACGCCTTGACATATTTCTTTCGTGTTTGTAATTATAAGCCACAAAATCAGGTCTTGTTATGAAGTTAAGAAGAAGATTCGAAGGCACCTTCCATATCTTGGAATGAAACTCATCTTTCTCGTCCTTAAGGAACTCTTCTGCCAGCTGACCTCTCATAACTTCCGGATGATGCTTCCTGTACCAGATAAGTCCAAGAGGATTGAAGGATTCTATGCAATAGTCTCCTTTGTAACTCCTAAGCAGACCGTCTGCAACAGGACATACGCCTGTATCAAAAGCTTCAATCTTGAGCTCTATTATAAGCGGAACCTTCCCATCGACCATCTTAAGAAAATCTTCGAATTTTGGAATCTTCTCTTCTGAATCCAGAAGGTGAAAATGCTGCAATTCTTCATAAGAATAGTCACCGATCTTACCTCTTACTCCAAGGCTGCCATCAAGATTATGAATAGGATAATGTGACTCAAAACCCTTGTCATATCTGGCAACTCTGGCAAGCGTAAAATCATGGAAAATCACCGGAATACCATCTCTTGTGAGCTGAACGTCACACTCGATGCCATATCCGGCTTCTACTGCCTTCCTAAAGGCGGCCATTGAGTTCTCTGGTGCATTGGAATGATTATCATGAAGACCACGATGTGCGTATAATTTGCCAACGAACGGCTTTTTGGAAGGTTTTTTAATTATTCTTGGCATTACAGCAGCCAGATACAGTCCCCCAATTGCAGCCGGTATAGATGCTAATGTCAGCAATATTTTCTTAGAACTCATTACTTTTTACCAACCTCTAAAGAATTTGTGAAAATCCTCACAAACGCCACTTGCTTATTTTAATACATAGGCGTTTTAATGGCAAGCGTTTGTTTTAAATTCGAATACAGATTTTACCAGGATTCCACTCCTAATTATGTACAAAATTTCAATGTTCTTTTTGTGTATTTTTACATGACCATGTTTATTATTAGTATTTATTGTTGCAATTAAAGAGCTCTGACGCCATATTAAAAAACCTCTGAAGAACAAGTCTCCAGAGGTTAATGAATTCTATTTATGCCTGTCTTTCGGAATCACCATGTTTTACCATAAGCATCGTTATAAATGCCAGCGTTGAAAATACACACGCATATGGGAAAAGCGTTCTATAAGATACATATTCCAGAAGTATTCCGGATGCAATAGGTGTAAACACCTGGGCAGCCATACTAAAAGTATAGTAATAACCTGTATACTTACCTATGTCAGATGCATTGGACATCTGCACTACCATAGGATATGAATTAACGTTGATCGACGCCCAGCCAAATCCGATCAGAACGAACATGACTACGATCGCGCCAGAATATCCCGTTGCGAATGCTCCTGCAAGGTAGCATATACTCATAACCGATACGCCCATAAGAATAGTCTTCTTACGCCCTATCTTGGATGAAATCCATCCGATAGGAAGATATGAAACAACTGCTGCTACCGTAGCGATCATAAGACAGTTAGCATAAGCTCCGTTCTTGAGCCCCCATACCTCTTCAACATATCTGGAAAAAGCGGTTGTTACTGCATTATATGCTGTGAACCACAAAAGAACAGATATAAGAAGGAAATTAAGACTTCTTTTTACAGATGGCTCTGAATGGTTTTCTTTGTCAAAGCTTCCATCTTCCTTAGCCTTTGCAATCTTCTCAGATGCCTCATCATCAGCATCATTCATTGAAAGACCTGCCGATTCAACCTCTTTGGTAACTTCATCACGAATCTTATTTTCCTTGATAGTAACAAACAAAATGATAACACAGATAACCATTGCAACACTGATCGCAAGTGCAAGCGGTGTATAATTAGTCTTCGCCTGATCATCCGCATCTTTTAAAAGTATAGAAATCATAGCAAGAGTATACACAGCACCAACCGTACCCATGAGATTGATGATTGCATTAGCACGTGAACGAAGCGGCGGCGGTGTAAGATCAGGCATCATAGCAACCGCCGGCGACCTGTAAATACCCATCGAAACAAGCAAAAGAAGAAGTATGACAATAAACAACGCCAGCCTTCCCGGAACATTTGCAACATTTATAAGAAGCTGAAAAAGAATAGTTGATAAAACCGTTCCAATAAGCACAAACGGCATCCTCTTACCAACTTTAGTATTGGTGCGATCCGACAACGTACCAAATATCGGAAGAAGAAACAGCGCAAAAATATTATCAAGCGCCATAATAAAACCTGTGATACCCTCACCAAGTCCAAATGTGTATTTAAGTATTCTTGGAATCTCATTGTCATAGAACTGCCAGAAAATGCAGATCGACATAAAGGCGAACCCAATCAGAACCGTTCTCCCATAGTTTAGCTTAAGCTTCATACGTTCTCCCCCTATATTTTATTTTTTAAAACTCATGAATGCTTATAAACCATGTTAATACCTTGTTTTATTATACAATCAGACCCTCCCCCTATCAATGTCAAATCCCTCAAAGACGGTATATCAAAAATATCTATAAAAAACAGAGCGGCATGTCGCCGCTCTGCGTAAATTAATCGTCTTCTTCGTCTTCTTCTGTTGTCTGGTAAACGGTTCTCTTACGAGCCATCTCATCGCTTTCAAGATATTCGTCGTAAGTTGTACGCTTATCGATAAGCGATCCATCAGGAAGGATCTCCATGATTCTGTTAGCTGTTGTCTGTACAACCTGGTGGTCACGGCAGGCAAAGAGCTCAACACCCTTGAACTTGATCATACCCTGGTTGAGAGCTGTGATTGATTCCATATCAAGGTGGTTTGTAGGCTCATCAAAGATAAGGCAGTTAGCACCTGAGATCATCATCTTGGAAAGAAGGCATCTAACCTTCTCACCACCGGAAAGGATCTTAACCTTCTTAACACCGTCTTCACCGGCGAAAAGCATACGTCCAAGATAACCTCTTACATAAGTAGCATCCTTGATCTCAGAATACTGTGTGAGCCAGTCAGCGATTGTATAATCGTTGTCGAATTCCTTTGTATTATCCTTAGGGAAGTAAGCCTGAGATGTTGTTACACCCCACTTATATGTACCTTCATCAGGTTCGATCTCACCCATAAGGATCTGGAAAAGAGTTGTCTTTGCAAGCTCTGTACCACCTACAAATGCAACCTTGTCATCATGTTGGATCACAAATGAAACATCATCAAGGACCTTAACTCCGTTTACTGTCTTTGAAAGATGCTCAACTGTAAGTACTTCATTACCGATCTCACGATTAGGCCTGAAATCGATGTAAGGATACTTACGGCTTGAAGGTCTGATATCATCAAGCTCGATCTTCTCAAGGGCTCTCTTTCTGGATGTAGCCTGCTTACTCTTTGATGCGTTAGCTGAGAATCTAGCAATGAATTCTTTGAGCTCTTTGATCTGCTCTTCTTTCTTCTTGTTAGCTTCCTTCATCTGACGGATCATGAGCTGTGATGACTCGTACCAGAAGTCATAGTTACCGGCATAGAGCTGGATCTTGCCGTAGTCGATATCTGCGATATATGTACAAACCTTATTAAGGAAGTAACGGTCATGTGATACTACGATGACTGTATTCTCAAAGTTAATAAGGAACTCTTCGAGCCATGCAATAGCGTCAAGATCAAGATGGTTAGTAGGCTCGTCGAGAAGAAGGATATCAGGATTACCGAAAAGAGCTCTTGCAAGAAGAACCTTAACCTTCTGGGCACCATTTAATTCCTTCATAAGCTTTGTATGAAGCTCTGTCTCGATTCCAAGGCCGTTAAGAAGTGATTCTGCGTTAGCTTCTGCTTCCCATCCGTCCATCTCAGCGAATTCTGCCTCAAGCTCTGATGCTCTGATACCGTCTTCGTCAGAGAAATCTTCCTTGGCGTAGATAGCATCTTTTTCCTCCATAACTTCAAGGAGACGAGCGTTACCGCCAATTACTGTATTAAGAACCTGATTGTCATCATATTTGAACTGGTCCTGTTCAAGGAAAGAAAGACGCTGACCTGGTGTCATTGAAATGTCGCCGTTAGTAGTCTCGATCTTACCTGAAAGGATCTTAAGGAAAGTAGACTTACCTGCACCGTTAGCTCCGATGATACCGTAGCAGTTGCCTTCTGTGAACTTGATATTAACGTCTTCGAAAAGAGCCTTCTTACCGACTCTAAGTGTTACTCCGTTTGCCTGAATCATAATTTACCTCATATAAAAAATGCTGCGTTTTTAAAATTACCTAATTGAATACCAAAAATGCACCACTGCGTATTGTACACAAAAAACTTCTTAATGTAAAGCAAAAAGCCGCCTGCCCATACTAAAAGTTATGGGCAGGCGGCAAGATATCTACTATTATTCCTGTAAGATAAAGAATCTGTCTAACAACTGTATAGATATCAGACTACGCATCAAAGGTCTACTTTAGGAAGTGCATCAAAGCTCTTCTGGAGCTCTTCGTCTGTAGGAATGTAGTCTGTCATTACGCCGTCATTGAATTTCTGATAAGCAACCATGTCGAAGTAACCTGTTCCTGTAAGGCCGAAGAGAATTGTCTTTTCCTCTCCTGTTTCCTTGCACTTAAGGGCTTCATCGATGGCCACTCTGATAGCATGGCTTGATTCAGGTGCAGGAAGGATACCTTCAACTCTTGCAAACTGCTGAGCAGCCTCAAATACTGATGTCTGTTCAACGCTTCTTGCTTCCATGAGGCCGTCATCATAAAGCTGTGACAGGATCGGGCTCATGCCGTGGTATCTGAGTCCGCCGGCGTGGTTAGCTGATGGAATGAAGTTACTTCCAAGTGTGTACATCTTAGCAAGAGGACATACCATTCCGGTATCGCAGAAGTCGTATGCATATTTACCTCTTGTAAAGCTTGGGCAGCTTGCAGGCTCTACTGCGATGATCTGATAGTCTTTTTCTCCGCGAAGCTTCTCGCCCATGAATGGTGAGATAAGTCCGCCAAGGTTAGATCCGCCGCCTGCGCATCCGATGATAACGTCAGGTGTTATGTCGTATTTATCAAGTGCAGCCTTTGCTTCAAGGCCGATAACTGTCTGATGAAGAAGAACCTGGTTAAGTACGCTTCCAAGAACGTATCTGTAGCCCTCTGTATGAGTTGCAACTTCTACTGCTTCAGAGATAGCGCATCCAAGAGATCCTGTTGTTCCTGGGTGATCAGCGTTGATCTTACGTCCGATCTCAGTCTCCATTGATGGAGAAGGTGTTACGCTTGCGCCATAAGTACGCATTACTTCACGTCTGAAAGGCTTCTGTTCATAAGAAACCTTAACCATGTATACCTTACAATCGATTCCAAAATAAGCAGATGCCATAGAAAGAGCGGTACCCCACTGACCTGCTCCTGTTTCTGTTGTTACACCTTTAAGGCCCTGCTTCTTGGCATAATATGCCTGAACGATAGCTGAGTTAAGCTTATGTGAGCCGCTTGTGTTATTACCTTCAAATTTGTAATAGATCTTTGCAGGTGTTCCAAGAGCCTTCTCAAGGAAATAAGCTCTTACAAGAGGTGATGGTCTGTACATCTTGTAGAAATCCATGATCTCTTCAGGAATGTCGATATAAGGTGTTGTATCGTCAAGTTCCTGTTTTACAAGCTCATCACAAAATACAGGACGAAGCTCATCAAAAGTCATTGGCTTGAGTGTTCCGGGATTAAGAAGTGGTGCAGGCTTATTCTTCATATCTGCCCTTACGTTGTACCACTGTCTCGGGATCTCATCTTCACTAAGATATATTTTGTATGGAATCTTTTTTTCTTCGCTCATGTGGTGTCCCCCTTTGGCTGCGTGCTTCTCTGCTTTTATACTTTAATCCATTAACGCAGTGCTTTATTTATTAAAGCACGTTCTCCTAACAATTGTCAATGCCAGAATATAGTTGCACTCTTAATCTTTTCAAGAACAGTCTCCGGAATAAAAAGTTTGCCATATCCTACCGCGAGATCGATTCCAGGCTTGTTATCTCCGTGGAAATCTGAACCACCACTAATAAGAAGGTCGTAATCTTCTGCAATCTTTCTTATCTGACGCTCATCAGCCGCTGTATAAGTGGTATAGATAGCTTCAATGCCTACAAGTCCTGTATCCTTAAGCTCTTTTACCAGAGTTCTTAACTTATCATCAGACATTCCGTAGAGTATGGGATGTGCAAGTATGGGAACACCGCCTGCATCAAGGACCATCTTAACTGCCATAGCGGGAGTTATCTTCTCTCTTGCAACAAAACACTCGCAATGATCTCCAATATATCTGTCAAAGGCTTCTTGTCTGGACTTTATATAACCCTTTTCGAGCATGTATGCTGCATAGTGGGCACGAGTTATCACTGAATCAGGGAAAGCTGCCTGAAGCTCGTCAAAATCCATTGGTACGCCGTGCTCAGTTAAGAGCCTGCACATCTTTTTGTTACGCATGACTCTTGAATCAACGAATTCTTGAAGCCTCTTTTGTACATCTGGCTCGTCATATCGCATGTAAAGGCCAACTATGTGAATATCTTTGCCCTCATAATCAGTACTGAACTCGATTCCAGGGATAACTTCAAGGTCATCGTACCTTGCCCCCTGCTCCATAGCCTCTGCAAGGCCGTTAGTTGTGTCATGATCAGTCAGTGCAATAGCTGCAAGGCCTTTTTCATGCGCATAATCTATAAGCTGCGCGGGTGTATATGTACCGTCTGATGCGGTTGAATGTGTATGTAAATCTACTGGTCTCATTTATATCCTCTTCTTTCAATTATTTACGGCACTTAGAAACAAATCTGATATCACCATGCAAATTGACTTTATTATTTGTCAAAAAATCGGTCAGCTATGCCATGTCAATTGCCGTACATTAGTATAGCACAATGCATATGATTGACATAATGACGCACAAGCAAATTTGATCTTATAAAATTATATTTTGTTCTTTCCGCATCAATAATTAATCCATTTAAGAAAATTTATTAACATTTCATTCATAATTGTTCAAATATGGATACAATCTCTCAAACCCAGTTATACTCTCATTTGTAAGGCCTTAATACATTTTCGTAAATAGGGCTTTTCACTTGCTATGTCGCAGTATTTCTACCTTAAACCATTAAGATTGATAAATAATTATTTTAACTATATTTTACTGTCCCTGTCTCCGAAAAAGGTTTTAGCTTTCAGTCAATTAGTCTGATCGAACAAGGAGGTTCTATGGTAGTAAAAAGATTAAGCAAAGTAGTATGTCTGACACTAACCACTGTAATCCTTTCTGCGCTGGCTTTTCCAAGCACTTCGAGTGCACGCACACGAACAACTGAATATATGGGCTATTCAGCAAACAGCAGTGTCCAAAGCACCGAAGATACTGATGTTATCAAAGTTGAATACAATGGCTACGCCTTCGAAATTCCTGAGTATTGGGGTGAACCGATGCAGGTTGACACCGAGATGTACTTTGTAAGCGAAAACGGCTCGCTTCCACTCTTATATCTGACATATGCTCCAAAGGATTATTACACTGAAAATTACAAAAAATCCAACCTTAAGTACAAAGACTATGTGAAGATTCTTGATGAAAGTCTTGATGATTTTATAGACTATGTATTTAATTCAAGTGACTTCGATGATTCTACATCTACATATATAGCAGATAATCCCGCGATCACCCGTCAGGGAACCTGTAACATCTATGGTGAGGATGATGCTTTCATAGCCCAGTTTATTGATGATGAAAATATCTATGTATTCATGATGATTGATTACAAAGATTCAGGGTCTGCAATATTTGATGACATTGATGACATACTGGATTCATTTAAAATAATTGAATAATTGATATAAAAAGACTCGTCAGCAAGAGACTGTGCTCTTGTTGACGAGTTTTGTTTTATGATCTCAAAAATCATTATTCATATATCATTATCTGTTCAAAATCTTTAAATTCCCTCTACATAATATCCGATATATACGTTACTGATACACATGTTATTCTCTTTTTTACCAAGGAGGTTCCACATGAAAAAAGGCAAAACTCACCGCAGAATTCTCAGCATTTTCCTATCTACCATTATCTTTTCTCTGCTCATCTGTCCCTATAATGTAAATGCCAAAAAAGATGAAGATGAAGCTTTTAAAAACTACATTGGCGGTATATATACAGACATCGATCCGGCAGATGCCACCGAACTTACAAGTGGCGAGACTTTAGAGGGCGACAGCTCGGTAGAGCCTTTTGACCTGTACAAAATCTCTTCCGATGGCTCAGATACTCTAACAATATATCTTTCCTGCAAGTTTAAATGTGTAAATATATATCTTTTTGATAAAAAAGGTAAATACGTAGACTACGATACAGTCACCATAGAAGATGGCTATATCGAAAATGAAGATGATACAGAAAAAATATATGCCTGGAGCAATGACACCAGTTCTCCTCTTCGATTTGATATGTGCGTAACTTACGAGATCCAAAAAGGTTCGTATTATATCGTAGTTAATCCTGGCTGGCAGGATGTTACTTATGGCGGACCATATCGCATCACAGCCGCACTTTCCGACGACGAGATAGATGATCCTGAACTTTCTTACCTGTATGAAGAAGAGTCTTTTTCCGGATATATTGCAGGAATATATACCGCAGTAGATCCTGAAGATGGAATGGATATAGAAAGCGATGAAGAATACGAAGGCAACACCAAAGACAACAAGTTTGACCTATATAAGATTGCAGCATCAGATGATGATGTAATGTCTATCTATCTGTCGATCAAGGCGCCAAATGTAAACATGTATGTATTTGATCGTAAAGGTAAAAATGTACCATTTACAGAAATCGAAATTGAAGATGGTTATATCGAAAACACTGATCAGGACAAAATTTATGCATGGAGCGACGACACCAGCTCTCCTCTTCGCTTCGATATTGAAGCAGAATATGAAGTCCAGGAAGGCATATACTATATCGTGATATGCCCGGGCTGGCAGGATGTTGATAACGGCGGCAAATATGATCTTTCAGTCACTTTAGATAAAGGTTCTGTACCTCCGGAAGACAGAGGGCCTTCCACTTCAAAGAAGTCATCTGACAAAAAAGACGTAACGCAGCTGACTTATATGAATTATTCTTTTGAAGTTCCGGATTTCTGGTGCGATATTTATGACAACGAAGGCGACATGTACATATATACAGAAGGTGAATATATATTCCCGGTAATCTACATATTCTATGACCCTATATACACCTTGGACATAGAAGATACTTCCACTTACAAAAAGTGCGTCAAAGCTCTCAAAAGAGTAAATGAAGAAGCAATGGAAATACTATTCGAATCTCCTGAGGTGGAAGAGCCCGAAGAAAGATATATTGCCGGATACCCTGCAATTACATCCAGAGGAACTATAGAATACGATGGAACCAACAACTTCTACTCCGCTTTATTCATGGATGATGAGAATGTCTATTACATAATCATGATAGATTACGATGATGCAGAAATCGACCTTTTTGCCGATATGGAGGATATTCTGGATTCCTTCGAAGAAATTGAATAAAGTCCCATTATTGATTTCTTCGTAGGAAATTGATAAATGCCGATTATTGATTTCATCGCAGGAAATTGACTTAATGCGGATTCTGGTTCATCATGTACTTTATGAATAAAAAAATATTTTTCTTCGACCTTGATGGTACATTACTAAATAGTGAAAAAAAGATCACACCCAAAACCATGGATGCTCTGAAACACTTTACTGATGCAGGCAACTATTTTGCCATAAGCACGGGACGCGCAATAGATTCAGCTATGGATGTTCAAAAGGAGCTGGGACTATTTTTCCAGGGGACATTCCTTATAGGCTATAACGGCGGGCAGATCTATGACTGTGCAAAAAATAAGATCGTTTACAGGGCTCAGATTCCTTTTGAGCTTGTAGGGAGATGCTTTGAAATTGCAGAGCGCCGCGGTGTTCACATCCATACTTATAATGATGATCATATTCTGACAAAGAAAACCGGCGAGTGCATGGATTATTACAGGCGCGTTATTAAAACTCCTGTTACCGTCACAGATGATATCTTTAAAGAGCTTAAGTTCGGGCCGTCCAAATGCATAGCTATTGAACTTCATGATCATGACAAGATGGAGGAATTCAGGAAGGAAGTTTCAGAGCTTGCACCGGATAAGCTTTCAGTGATGTATTCAAACCCTTACTATCTTGAGATCTTCCCAAAGGAAGCGGGCAAGGGTTCAGCAGTTGTACGTCTGTGTGAATATCTGAATATACCGATTGAAAACTCTCTTGCAGCAGGCGATGAGCAAAATGACATCAGTATGATAAGGGCTGCAGGTACAGGCATTGCGATGTTTAATGCAACTGACCTGGTAAAAGAAAATGCTGATGTGATCACTGATACTGATAATGATCATGACGGTCTGGCTCCATTTATTGAAGGAGCTATCTAAAAAATACATGAAAACCGCAGCAAGCGCAAAGCCTGCTGCGGTATATTTTTTTAATAAATATAATTTAAATGATAACCCTACTGTTATCCTTCAACAATAAGGAAACGACCGTCTCCAATATCGAAAACCTCAGATGCCTCCAGAATGCTGTCTGAATCGAAGTCAACTCCGGCTTCTTCGAAGTATTCAATAACTTCGTCAACGGAATCTACGACAACTGCACAGCAGTCTTCAAGGAAAGCTTCGGCTTCTTCTCTGGAAGATGCAACATCTTCAGGGAAAAGCTGTTTCTGATTCTCAATAAAAAAATCCAGTACGTCATCATCAAAATCATGCATAGTCTACTCCTTTCGGGCACCCAACCGCCCATGATTATGCACAACATTACCAGTTATAGGATAAAACTGTATATCTTTGAAAAACAAATCTCAAGTAAAGATTTATAAGTTCTTCAATGTACTACCAGGTTGTAATACGTTAATGTCTGATAAAGTCTGGCGATCGGAAGTCCGACTACATTATTGTAATCTCCGTGTATGCCTTTTACATACACGCCGAACATACCTTGTATTCCATATGCGCCGGCCTTGTCATAAGGTTCATCCGTAGAGATGTAAGCTTCGATCTCTTCGTCTGTCATATCATATACAAAAACCTGCGTCTCTTCTGCAAAAACTATTGAACGGACTTTGCCGCCCTGCTTCCACAATACAGTGACTCCGGTAATTACCTTGTGTTCTTCACCCTGGATACCGGATATCATTTTGCGTGCCTGTTCTTTGTCTTTGGGCTTACCAAGTATCTTCTGCTTATATGATACAACGGTATCAGCGCCTATTACAACAGGACTTTCAATATCTTCCTTCGAAAAATCTCCAAAGTTATCGGATGATTTTTTGTCAAAATTGCCATTTACAGAAAGCGTTTCAAGTGGTTCATTTTCAAGGTTTATACCAGTTTCCTTAGAAAAGATCTCTGCTGCCTTCTGAAAAGACAGCTGCTTTACCACTTCCGCGGGCTCTTCGCTTGTTATTACTTCTTCTCCCCGAGCAGGTATAACCTCAAATGTAAGGCCAGCCTGCTGCATGAGTTCCCTTCTTCTGGGACTTCCTGATGCTAAAATAATTTTTGGTGCCATTAACCATTCTTTCTCTTTCTTTTTTATTATATAACTCATCAATTTCTTGAAGATTCCTGAGGGTGGCCGTTAATAAATGATTTTATGGTCTTTGAAAATTATATTAAATTCAAGAGCTTGATAGATGGAAATTTATATTCTTCTTAGGGTCCGCATGTCTGAGCGAAGCGAGTTTCGGACCCTAGAATATAAATTTTCAGATATCATGCCTTGAATTTTATATAATTTTCACGACCATAAAATCATTTATTAACGGCCAGCCTCAGGAATCTTCGACAACTGACGTTTTAGTCGAACTTAGGGCTGCGCTCCGGCGTGAAGACCCTTGTGTCCTTGACCTGCCTTACAGCTTCCTGTGCATAGGATAGCGCCTCCTGGCCGAACTTCTTCTGGGAGTCTACAGATTCTTTGCCCCTCTTATCAATCTTAACATATTCGCCGTGCTCGTTCATAATGCTGGCTTTTTCTGTGTCGCTGAGCTCAACATTAAGTATATGCCATATCTTCTTCTGAAGGTCAGAATCTTCCACCGGGAAAAGAATCTCTACTCTTCTTTCAAGGTTTCTTGGCATCCAGTCGGCACTTGAACAATAATACTCCGGTTTGCCCGCATTTTCAAAGTAAAATACACGGCTGTGCTCAAGGAAGTTACCAACGATGGATCTTACTGTTATATTCTCGGATACGCCTTTTATTCCTGTACGAAGACAGCATATACCTCTGACAATAAGGTCTATCTTAACACCTGCAGCGCTGGCTTTGTATAAAGCCGCTATAACATCCTTGTGACAGATGGAGTTCATCTTGGCTATGATCCTTGCAGGCTCGCCTTTTCTGGCATTCTCTGCTTCTCTTTCTATCATGTAAAGGATACGGTCTTTGAGCCAAAGTGGCGCAATTGAAAGCCTGTTCCATGCAAGAGGTTCACTATAACCTGAGAGCATATTGAATACAGCCGTTGCATCTTCGCCGTAGGAATCCTTACAGGTGAACATACCAACGTCAGTATACTGGCGGGCTGTGGAATCGTTATAGTTACCTGTTGCAAGGTGAACGTAGCGCCTTATACCATCATCTTCTCTTCTAACAACAAGAGTGATCTTACAGTGAGTCTTAAGACCTACAAGTCCGTAGATAACATGACATCCTGCCTGCTCAAGCATCCTTGCCCATACGATGTTGTTCTCTTCGTCAAAACGTGCTTTAAGTTCTACAAGAACTGTTACCTGCTTGCCGTTATCTGCAGCCTTGGCAAGAGCTGCGATGATAGGCGAGTTACCACTTACTCTGTAAAGCGTCTGCTTGATAGCAAGAACCTTTGGATCCTGAGCTGCGTCAGAAATAAATCTTACTACAGGATCGAAGGTCTGGTAAGGGTGATGCATGAGAATATCTTTTTTCCTGATAGAGGCAAAAATATTCTCGTCGGTCCTAAGTTCTGGTACAGGCTGTGGTTCAAGGTAGCCGTGCTCCTTAAAATCATCAAAGCCCTGTATCTTGTAGACTTTCATAAGGAAAGTCAGATCAAGCGGTCCATCAATTCTATATATCTCATTATCTGTAACGTGCATTTCTGCAACGATCAGATCCATAAGACGCTTGTCTATTTTTTTATCAACTTCAAGTCTTATTGCTTCGCCCCACTGGCGCTGCTTGACCTGCTTCTCGATCTCTTTTAACAGATCTTCTGCCTCGTCCTCGTCGATTGAAAGGTCGGCATTACGCTCAACACGGAATGTATAGGCACATTCTATGTTGTAGTTTAGGAAAAGCATATCCATGTTCCTAAGAATTATCTGCTCAAGAAGGATAACCCTGTGGCCCGACTTCTCATCAGAAGGAAGCTCAAGGATTCTTGGAAGTACGTCAGGAACCTGAACCATGGCAAAGTCATAGGCTTTCTTGCAGGATTTTTTGCCATCGGAACTCTTACTATCATCTGAATGTACCGTCTCTGACTTCTTAGCTTTGATCAAGGCGCCGATATTCAAAGACTTGTTCCTGATAAGAGGGAACGGCCTTGAGGAATCAACCGCCATCGGGGTCAGAACAGGATATACGAACTCGCGGAAATATCTGTCCGCGTAGTCGCACTCTTTATCCGTCATCTCTGTATGGCTTCTCAAAATGTGAAGTCCGTTATCATCAAGCTGAGGACTGAGCATCCTGTTGAGGGTGTCATACTGAAGATCTACAAATTCATGAAGAGCCTCTGACACAAGGTCAAGCTGCTGGGTTGCAGTAAGCCCTGCAATATCAGGCTTGGTATAGTCCGCATGGATCATGTCCTTGAGGGATGCAACTCTAACCATGAAGAATTCATCAAGGTTTGACGCAGTTATGGACAGGAATTTAAGCCTTTCAAACAAAGGAGTATTCTTGTCTCTTGCTTCATTAAGGCATCTCTTATTAAACTGGATCCAGGACAATTCCCTGTTCATGTAGTATTTGGGATCTTCGTAATCGATCTCGTCTGTTTTTTTCTTGTCAAAAGAATTCTTACCCATAGATTTAACCTCATGTCGCGAGTGAAACGAGTTACTAATGGCCTACTTTTCTAGAATTGCCTCTTTTGCCTGATAACAGGTCTTACTCCAAATATCTCTTCAAAGAAAGCTGCTCTGTTACCAACAAGGCCTTTTTCTATCGTTATATCTGAAGTTGTATCAAGAAGTATCTGCACTTCGTCGTCCTTAACTGTGACCGCTACGTCCTTGAACTTGTGGTTGTGGGTTCTGTCAAGGGCGTTGGCTACTCTTAGTATCGCAGTGAGCTTTGCTATAGTAAGATAGTCTGTCTTGGTAAGACCCTTGTAGCAGTCCGGCGAATCGTCGAAATACAAAAAGTCTTCGTGATTAAACCTTACCACGTTTGCAACAATGGAACGCTCTCTGTGGGAAAGACCTATGATCTCTGTCGACATGATGATGTTGTAGCAGCAAAAGCCCATATTCATGAGACTTATGTACTTACCACAGTCGTGCAGGATCGTGGACAATTCCAGAAGAAGCCTTTCTCTGTGGCCAAGACCGTGGAGCTTTTTAGTTTTGTCAAAAATAGGAAGTGCGATGGATTCAAGTGTTCTGGCCCTTGATTTACTTCCACCGTAGCGCTTTGCGATCGACATTCCGCAGGCAAGGATATCGGCTTCAAAATCATGAGTTGGAGTTATATACTTTTTGTTTTCTGCATATTCATATGCTATACCATCGCAAAGAGTAACACCCGGTGCCCACAAAAGCTGTGACTGGAGTGTTAATGCGATTCTTTTTACAAGAATTCCAGATATATAAGCAAGGAGTACATATTCATTTGATATACTCAGCTCTTTTGCTATATAGTCATTGGAAGTTTTGGAAAACCTGTCAAGAAGCTTATCAAAGTCCTTACTTGTAATAAAACCCTTTTCAAAGCCGGGAGATGATATCTTCTGAAGTACCGGTGACATATAGTCATCGATAATTACAAGGTTCTTGTAGGTTCTGTCTCCAAGATAGAACTTGGAAAGGACGCGAAGCTGTGAATCAACAAGCTCTGCTATGAGCTCATGATATCTGTCCTTACCTTCAGCAAGGTGCTCCAGCGTCTGGCGAAGGCGCAGTACGCCCAGCTTCATATTTTGAGTTGTAACGAGCTTATCATTATCAAAAAGGGATACCTGAATTGAACCTCCGCCGATATCTACGATGGCGGTGGGCTCTTCGATGAGTTCCGTGAACTTTGCTGACTGCAGGGCGATAGACTTATAATCAAGGAATCTCTGCTCTGAGTTTGAAATGATCTCTACTTTGATCCCTGTTCTCTGTTCGATCTGTGCTGCAACTATGTTGATATTGTGAGTTTCTCTGAGCGCACTTGTGCCATATGCTCTAACGCTTCCTACGCCATAGCTTTTCATGATCTCTGAAAATTCTTTCAGAACTCTTGTAAGCTCCAGCATATGCTGACTTGTAATGGTTCCTGTAGCATAGGTTTCAGATCCAAGATCGATACGGTGCCTTATGTGATCAAGACATTTAAGACCGTTCTTTTTGGATATCTCGAAAATCTTCATAGTAAGCTCATATGATCCCACATGAACCGCTGCAAAAGTTTCGCTCATAAACACCCTCACCTATTTATATTTTGAATCTTTTTCCAAAATATTTATATCAAAATTATTTCAAGCCTCCTGCCCAAGAAGATAATCAATGAACTGCTGAGCACACCTTCCAGACAGGCCGCCGTGATGAAGCTCCCACTTACTCGCCTGAGCCAAAAGCTCATCTTCCGGCATCCTGATACCATTTCTAAGCGCAAGCGTGGTAACAATTTCTTTGAACTGCTTTGGATCCGGCTTTCCAAAATATATGGACACACCGAATCTATCGGACAGAGATATCTTCTCCTGAACCGTGTCACTTGCGTGGATATCTCCGTCATCTGAAAGACTCTTCTTGTCCTTGAAGCTCTCCTTTATGAGATGCCTTCTATTGGACGTAGCATAAATAAGGACGTTCTCAGGTTTCTTCTCAAGGCCGCCCTCAATTACAGCTTTCAGATATTTGTACTCCGTCTCAAAATCTTCGAATGAAAGATCATCCATGTAGATTATGAAACGATAGCTCCTGCCCTTGATCTGAGCAATAACATCATTCAAGTCCTTAAACTGATGCTTATAGACCTCAATGATCCTAAGCCCCTTGTCAAAATAAGTATTAGCAAGAGCTTTGATACATGTAGACTTGCCCGTACCCGCATCGCCATACAAAAGGCAATTATTAGCCGGCCTCCCCGCAAGAAAAGCCTCCGTATTATCCACAAGCTTCTTCTTAGCGATCTCATAGCCAACAAGGTCGTCAAGCTTCACATGTCTTATATTCTTGATCGGCTCAATTGTGACGCCGCTGTATTCAGTATTTAGTGAGTCGCTACTATGTCCCACGCGGAAAGCCTTATGAAGCCCAAACTTCCCAACGCCATATTCCTTGTAAAAAAGAGTAAGGCAGTCTTTCATAGCTTTCTCATCTGCTGCCTTTTCAAGGTCACAGGCGAGCCTGCATATGCGATCTCTTATCCTTCTGTTATAAATCTTACTATCCGAATTCCCTGCTTTATAATCAAAAAGTTTCTCGAAATTCTGTGCCCCAAAACATTCGAAAAGCTCTGTAAAATCATAGTCAAAAAACTTCCTAAACACTTCCATATCATGAAGAACAAGGTCATTTATAGTCCCCTCAACCTGCCCCTTCATCTCACATGCAAGCGAATACGTATTCTCACTATTAACAAGCAAATATGCCAGATAATCATGCCACAGATTCCCATAAAATCCGCCTCTACCCGCGAATTCCACAAGCTCCGACATACACTCATACAAAAGTGCTTTATCCTGGCTATTTATATTAGAAAAGCTCCCCTTTGTATACTTGTCCATAAGATCTGACATAGCAAAGAGCAATTCTTCATCTTCCAGATTCCTGAAGCAAATCAGTTCTTCTACCATTATACCATCTCCATATTTTATATGATAATTAATAATTACTTTCAGGATTCCGGAGGATGGTAGTTAATAAATGATTTTCCGGTCTTTGAAAAATATATTAAATTCAAGAGCTTGATAGATGAAGATTTATAATCCTGCTTAGGGTTTGACTGTTTGAGCGTAGCGAGTTTCAAACCCTAGGAATATAAATCTTCAAATATCATGCCTTGAATTTTATATATTTTTCACGACCGGAAAATTATTTATTAACTACCATCCTCCGGAATCGGCACAGTCTTAATAATTTCCAAGAACTCGCAGCGACTTCGCCTCTTCGCGCAGCCCTCGAAGTGCGTTCTTGACTGAGCTGTCTGCCAAGTTTCCTTCGAAGTCTATGAAGAATCTGTATTCCCAGTTTCTGTCCCCGATAGGCCTGGATTCAATCCTTGTCATATTCACATGATTATAGTGGAAGTGAGACAGAATGTGATACAGCGCTCCCACCTCATTTCCAATTTCGAGCATAATACTTATCTTATTTGCCTTTTTCAGGAAAACTTTCTGATTGGTAACAATTATAAATCTGGTTGAATTAGTCTCAGACTTATTAATACCTTTTTTCAGAATATTCATCCCATAGTACTTGGCTGCATATTCACTTGCAATAGCCGCCTGCGTTTTGTCTCCGTCCTCTGCTATCTTCTGAACACCAAAAGCATTATTCTTCATGCTGATCTGTCGCCAGGCAGGATGGTCTGAAAGGAACTTACCACTCTGCATGAGGGACTGGGCATGGGAATAAACGGTCTTAATATCCTTGATCTCAGCTCCGGGAAGACCTATAAGGCAGTGCTCTATCTTGATTATCTGCTCTCCTACTATAAAGTTCTCGTATTCTGCAAGAAGGTCATAGATTTCAGAAACTATGCCTGCTGTGGAGTTCTCGATTGGAAGGACGGCGTAATCTGCTGCACCTTCTTCGATTGCTATCATTGCATCCCTGAAGGTATCTACGTGGAAGTTATGTACGCCTTCTCCAAAATATTTGAACATGGCAGCCTGTGAATATGCGCCTTCTGCTCCCTGGAATACTACGCGGCAGGTTTTTTTATCTATGGAATTAATTGAGATAAAGGGGAGCCTTCCTGATGCTCCGGCCTCTGTGAGCTTCTGATACTGGAGCTTTCTGCTCATGGCCATTATCTGTTCGAAGAGTTCTTCTACTCCGGTGCGGTTAAAATCATTGTGTGTAAGGCCCTTTACGGTATCTATCTTCTCTTTTTCCCTGGCAGGGTCGAAGACTTTTTTGCCAGTTCCTATCTTGTAATCCGCAACCTGTGAACAAACATCCATTCTCTGCTCGTAAAGCTCTACGATCTTGGGATCGATTTCATCGAGCTTTTTTCTTAATTCCTGTAAATCCATTAAAACCTCCAACTATAGTGCAACTATTTTTTAAGTATTTTATATACCAATTATTATTAATAGCTTCATATTTTTGACCGATAATAATATAAGAATATGTTTTCGCAACTTTGAATCAGAAATCCGCATTTACTGCGGATTTCGTAAGAAAGTGAATCGGTAGGTAAATAGGCCCAACACCGAAGGTGTTCTCAATTGGCCTATTTACATGACTTTTGGAACGAAGTGACAAAAGTCATGACTTTATGATGATACAGTATTCTGACAAATTATTGTCATGGCCAGTATAAGAGAATAATACCGCGGATTGATAGCTGGCGCAAGAAAGGAAAATTAAGCAATTATGGCTAAGATAAGGAACATAATTATTATCATTCTTATCACAGTTGCGGTTGGAGCAGCCGTTGTTGTTTATTTCTATCTTAATATGATTCCTGAAGTGGATCCTACTGTTGGTGGCAACACTACCGGCAATCTTTATAATGGTGGGTATTTTTGTGAGATGGATGGAAAGGTCTATTTCAGAAACAACTACGACAATGGTTGTATGTACAGCATGAATGTTGATGAGACTGATATAAAGCCCGTAACCACCATGAATGTCTACTTTATAAGCGGAAACGGCAATTACCTTTATTTCTATATGGATTCTCAGCACTTGTCGCTTTCAACAAGCGGTATCGGTACTACTGTAAAATACTATGGAGTCTACCAGTGCCGTCTTGACGGTACCAAGCAAAAGTGCCTCTACAGGGGCCGTACTGCTGCCCAGGCTATGTGCGGTAACTACATCTATTTCCAGGTAAAAGATGCTAATGGTGGTTCTCTTTTAAAAATAAAAAACGACAAAACCAATCTCACCACCATTTCTGACGAATATATCGATCCTTGCGGTTTCTGTGATGGCAAGATCTATTTTACCGGTGTAACTAAAGATCATAATCTGTATATGATGGACACATTAAACGGCGATAAGATCACAAAGATCGCTGACGGATATATCTTCTATCCTATATACCATGATGGCTACATTTACTACATGGATGCCGTTGATAACTACCATTTAAAGCGTATGGAGCTTTCGACCATGAAGGTTGAGAAGCTGACCAATAACAGGGTTGAATGTTTCAATCTTAATGACCAGTATATCTTCTACTCTGTAGCAGAGTCGCTGACTCCGGCGCTGCATGTAATGACTCTGGACGGTTCTAGTGATGTAGCAGTACATCAGGGAATCTTCTTCAACATAAGCCTGACGTCGCAGTATGTATATTACACGCCAGCCAAGGACAACACTCGTATGTACCACATGCCTATCGACGGATCCCAGCCTCCGAGCTTATTTAATCCTATGGAATAATACTGAGTATGTAGCGGATTCCTGGGGATGACTGTTAATAAATGATTTTGGGGTCTTTGAAAAATATATTAAATTCAAGAGCTTGATAGAGGGAGATTTATATTCCTGCTTAGGGTTTGACTGTTTGAGCGAAGCGAGTTTTCAAACCCTAGGAATATAGATTTCCCTCTGTCATGCCTTGAATTTTATATAATTTTCATGACCCCAAAATCATTTATTAACAGTCATCCCCAGGAATCTTCACCTTAATTAAACTGCCTTTTGTATGGGAACTGGATCTTCGTCTACTTCGCCTAGAAGTCCTGTTTTGAAGAGTATTGGGCGAAGGGCAAGATAAGCGATGACACCGATCACGGAGTTGATAACTGCATTTACGACGGTTGCGGCTGTTGTGATCGCAATAAGAGCACTAATTGCTGATGCAGCCTTCTCTGAATTTGGTGTAAGAAGTGTATACCAGATGTATTTAAGAGAGGGTTCAAATACGCAATTGAATGCAAGTCCGGCAACTGCTGAAACAATAGACCATTTCACGATATAGCTCTTTTGATGATTATGAGATATCTTGGCAAATCTGTGCGCTACAAGTCCAACTATAAGTCCAATAGCTAATTTGCAGATGAATGTTCTAGGAGCTGAAACTGCATAACCTCCAAGAATATCTGCTATGGAAAGACCTATTGCACCAGCGAATCCACCATATACTCCACCAAGGAGAAGCGCTCCTAATACAACAAAAGCATTTCCGATATGAATCTTGGTTCCTGTTGTAGTTATAGCAGGAAATACTGCATAACCTACATAGCAAAGCGCAGCCATAAGACCTGCGTATGCGATTTTGATAAGTCTCTTGTTTTTCTGTGATGTTTTCATAATAGTCCTCCTCTGTTTTTTGCTAATATAGCACTGAACTGGCATCATTGATATTACCAAAAATATATTTTTATATAATACCAGTTTATATAGAGAAGAATTATTACTTCTATTCAACGCTTTTAGTCGTCAAATTCCTCGGTTTGTGACACCATGTTTGTCTTTAGGGAATCAAACCTCTGATGAATTTCCCCTATAAGTTCATAGTCTTTATCAGAATATTTTTTGTACTCGTCGAAGCGTACTTCGATATATTTACTTTGCCCTGTGGGATCAACAAAAGATATAGAGTAGCTCCAGGCACTGTAATCCGTCACGAAGTCATCGCTGTCTTCCCTGTTCATAAGCTTATCTACGTGCTTTTCTTTTAAAAAATCCCCAAAAGCCTGTACGTCTTCTTCAGAAACCGAATATATAGTCGTAATTTCAGGCTCTCCTAGCTCCTCCTGATCACAACATTCGATGATCCATTCTCCGTCCCTTTGTGCAAGAGTCTGATAATGATGGCCACCATTCATATCACTATATCCGGGATGATACTGAAAACTGACAAGGTCTCCGGCCCAAGAGGTATCAGCAGAATTTTTGCTATCGCCGTTATCTGTAGCATCCTTACCGGATTTCCCTTCACTTGGGACGTCTGTTTTGGGGTCCTTCTTTTGATTCTGCTGATCCTGCTTTTCAGACTCTCCGCTGTTGTACCCAAGGTCAAGAATCTTACCACACCCAGCGAGTGTAAATACTAATACTATTACTGCCAGAACAAACGATATATATCTTCTATAAAAACGATTCATATCTGTCCCTCCTGTATATATTATACACACTTCGCTTTTAAATGATATTCGGCACGATTCCTTTTTTGATCTGTTTTCTGTAGAACAAATTTACGAGAAAATAGAAAGTCACATTGTAAGGGCGTTTTAAAAATGCCGTTGTAAATATCGTTCTCTTCAAGATGCTCTTTATAGAGTAGACCTCATTGTACAGATCCCAATATGCCTTGGTAAGTTCCTGCGGCGTCATGTTCTTGGGATAATGAACTGCTTCGCAGGCATTGTAGGAATACATGTCTGTATTGTAGATCCTGTCTGCCTTTTTCATCTCGTCATAATATTCCGTACCCGGAATCGGGGTCAGGATATAGAATCTGGGTACAGCTATGTGGTTATCAGCCACGAACTTTGCTGTTGCCTTGATGGACTCAAGTGTATCTCCCTCAGCACCTACTACCATCTCGGTAGATATATCAATTCCATGTTTTCTTATGATATTGATCTGCTCGGAATAGTTCTCAGGCTTGGCCCATGCTTTATGCATGCCTATAAGGCTTTCCTTGCTGATACTTTCAAGTCCAAAGCTCAGCATATAGCAGCCGCTCTTTGCGATAGTATCAAGGAGCTCTTCATCTTTGGCTATATCAATTGAGCACTGGGTCATCCAGTACATCTTAAGCTTTTTGATCTCAGCACACAGCTTTATAGCATAGTCTCTGTCGGAAAAGATATTGTCATCAAGAAGAAGGAACTGCCTGAATCCAAGAGATTTAATCTTTTTGATATCTCTTATAACTTCATCTATATCTCTTTTCAGGTACTGGCCTTTATACAAACAGTATATGGAACAGAAACTGCAGGTTTTAGGGCATCCTCTTCCAGCCTGAACAGGGAGGAAGTTTCCTATTTTCTTATTAAGGATAAGCTCATACTTGGGTATCGGATAAGTTAGTTTTTCCAGCTTCTTCTTGTATACCTTTTGAAGATTACCATTTTCAAAGTCTCTGACCATCTGCGGCCAGGTCTCTTCGGAATCGCCTATCATTACGCTGTCACAGTATTTCTGCGCTTCTTCCGGCATAAGACTTACCATGTATCCGCCAAGAACTACTGTCTTGCCTCTCTTCTTGAATTCCTGAGCTATAGCGATAGTCCTCATGACAGCATGACCCATGCTACTGATACCTATTAGGTCAGCATCTGTATCGAAGGGAACATCTTCTATGGTCTCATAGCATATTTCAACATCAAAGCCTTCAGGAGTAAGCGCAGCCAGAAGGGGAAGCGCCAATCCTACAAAGTAGAGTTTATTCTTTTTAACCAGCACCCCATGTTGATCGTATGGTGTCGGCTGTATTAATAGAATTTTTTTATTACTCATTAAATTCTCTTTTCAAAGCTATGCATTTTACGATTAACTAACTTCACATATTTATAAACTGCCAGTCCTCAGGAATCCCCCGCGATCCCATTTTATTCCGTGCCCTTATTCTTATATTTCCTGTTGAAGGTTCCAAGAAGTCCTGCCATGTAGATTCTTGGGAAGTTGACATAGTAGAGGAAATCATACTCCATCTTGAAAAACCACGCCGGCAGGTGCTCGGGCTTCATAAGGACGCTGGTTCCACCTGTTCTTTTGTATTCATAGCGGATGAGCTTGTCCTTATTTTCCTCATAAACAGGTGTTCCCTTGAAGGGGATAAGGATACTGAAAAGAACCCAAATGAGCTTCTCTTCCTTGATGAACTTGTTGATGTTCATGAAATCCTTGTGCTTAAAATCGTAGTTGATAACAAAGAGGCCGACGCAGACCATGTTGTTATCCCTGAGGATCTTTACAGCCTTTTTGTTGAGCATGACACTGGAGTTCTTGTTGTACTTTTCAAGGGTGGTATCTTCTACTGCTTCAAGTCCAACCAGCATATCCCTAAATCCAACTTTATATAAAAGTGGCATGATATCTTCGCAGTTAACGATGCTGTCTGCTCTTGCAAAGATCATGATGGTCTTGGTGCATTTTCTTTCAAGAAGTTTCTTGCATATAGCTTTGACTCTTTCCTTATTTACCAGGAAATCATCATCTACGAAAAAAATCTTGTCGTTGTCAAGTTCCACGATCTCATCAACAACATCATCTATATCTCTTTCCTTATAGGTGCAGTTATTAAAGGTTCTTGAAACACAGAATTTGCACTCCTGAGGGCAGGAAAAAGAGCCTCTCATCAGTGAAAAACAACCTTTGGCAAGAACTCTGAACTTCTTTCTGTTCTCATAAAAGATGCTTCTGTCAGGTCTTACGCCATAGCTGCTGATGGGCGGACACTTCTCATTTTCAAACCATTTACCATCTTTTTTATAAGCAAGTCCTGTGGAATCCTTTAATACAGAAACTTCAAAGTTATGTCTTACTGCATTTCTAAGGGATTCAAGGCCGTTGTCGTAGTACACGTAATCTATCTCATCGATCATAAAGTCCTGATGATTGATGTTAACTTCAGCTCCGCCAACCATGATCTTAATGTCAGGCTTTAGCTTTTTAAGCTTCTTGATCACATCAAGGGCATATCCTGCTGTATAGGATATGATGGAAAAACCTACAAATGATATATTATTTTCTTCAATGTGCTTAACAAGTCTCTGGAATCTGAAAAAAGGACTATGGAGACTTTCATCAAAAATCATGCAGTTTTTCTTTTCCTGCTTAACCACGGTCATGATGTACTCAAGGCCAAGTGGCTCAAGGCTTGCAACTCTCGCATCATAATGGACGCGAACGAACATATAATTTAAATCTTTCATATCAACCTCATATCTCACAATCATAATAATGAGACTGCGATAATTCTTTTTACAAAAATAATCTTCAAAGCATTAAAACCAACCAGTCTTCTTGGTGTCATAAGCTGTTCCAAAGAGTGTCCTGACTATGATCTTGGGGTATGTCACAACGTGGAGCCAGTAGTAGCGCATCTGGAACATAAATGCGCTCATGTGTTCCGGTGGAACTGTAACATGAAGGCCGTCTCTGTTCTTGGATTTAAAGTTAACGAGCTTGTCCTTGTACTGCTCATATGCATCAGTACCCTTATAAGGAGTGAAAATTCCAAATACCATCCATAACAAATTGTTATCTTTGATAAACTTCAAAAGATTCCTGAAATCCTCTTTGGTAGATGTATGGCTTACTACGAACAGGCCGTTACATACGATATTGTTCTCATGGCAGTGCTTGATCGCAAGGATGTTATCATTTCTGGATGTCTGCTTATTATATTCCTTGAGCTGGGCATCGCTTACTGCTTCAAGACCTATGAGAAGGTCTCTGAATCCGGCTTTATATGCAAGCGGGAGTACGTCAGGGTTTTCTGCTATAAAGTCAGCTCTTGCATATGCCATGAACTGCTTCTTGATGCCCTTTTCGATTATCTTTTCGCAAAAGCTAATAACTCTTTCTTTGTTAAAAAAGAATGTGTCATCAACAAACCATATCTTGTCGTGCTTAATAGATTCGACTTCTTCTATTACAGAATCAAGGTCTATCTCTGTGTATACGCCGCTGTTCATCTTGGTGCAGTAACAGAAGTTACAATTAAATGGGCAGGAAAAAGAAGCTTTTGATAAAGCGAATTTTCCTTTCATAAAGATAAAATTCTTTTTAAGGCCCTTGTAGAACTCTGTTCTGTCAGGCTTAACGATGAAGCAGTCTACGGGTTCGCCTTTTTCTTTTACCACCCATTTGCCGTCTTTTTTAAAGCAGATGCCTGTCTGCTTGTCCAAAACTTCGGGATCAAGGCCTGCTGCCCATATGTTCTTCTGGGTCTTAAGGCCGTTGTCGTAATACACAATGTCTATCTGATCCTTACAAAAGTCAGTGTAATTGAGCTCTGCTTCAGGTCCCCCTACCTGAATGCAGATATCAGGGAATTCTTTTTTGAGCTGGGCAGCTCTGTCAAGGATATAATCGACCGTGTTGGCATTAGCATTAAAACCGACTACGTTATATCCGCCTTCTCTGATCTTCTTTTTGATCCTTTCGAGCCTGAAAAACCAGGAATGCTGAAACTCATCAAGGATCTCACATTTAATATTCATATCTCTGCAAAGTCCTGCCACATACTCAAGTCCTAAAGGCTCGAGGTGTGCGACGATTGATGAATATTTTGGTCTTATCAGAAGGACCTTTATTTCTTTTTTCATACCATTTTCCATATTTTTAATTCCTTAAATGTATAACTTATACGATCAAATTCGATCTTAAGAATATGATCGATATTCCTTTTAAACTTATAATAACTTTTTAAAATACTGCATATTAACCTTGGCAGCGCCTACGGTCAGCTTAAGGGTGTCATAGAGTCCGTACTTTTTGACCATATACCACCAGCTCTTGGGATTGGCTGTGATCTTGTAATACAGGACCATGGTGTACCAGTAATACTTCCTGACTGAAAGGTTCATGGGCTTAACAACAAGATGGGCAAGGTCCCACTTCTCGTATTCATCTTCTCTAATAATAAAGTCCTTGCGGTACTGCTCGTACATCTCGGTTCCGCGAAGTGGCGTTAATGGCTGAAGATTTACAAAAATAAGTCCGAGCTTTTTGATCCATCTTCCAAGAGCATTAAAGTCTTCCTTGGTCCAGTCAAGACCCAGGATAAAGGTTCCATAGCATTCGACATCGTATTTTTGCAGGATGCTTACAGCTTTTTCATTGATGGAAACCTGAGTTCTCTTATTGTAGGTATCAAGGTCTTTACTACTGCAGGATTCAAGGCCTACGATAACGGCTCTTAGGCCTACTTCCTTAAGCCTCTTTATGGCTGCTTCGTTGTTTGCGATAAAGTCTGCTCTTCCGTATACAAGATATTTCTTGTGAATGTTGTTCTTTTCAAGCAGGTCGCAGAACTCCATTAGCCTTTCTGCATTAAACAAAAAGTCGTCATCGACTATATATACTTCTGTCTGCGGAATTGTCTTAAGCTCTTCTATTATATTTTCAAGACTTCTTGCGAAGTACTTATCATCGGTTATCTGCCTGCAGAAGCAGAACTTGCAGTTATAGGGGCATCCAAAGGATGTCTTAATGAGACTGCAGTTTCTGTGGAACATGTAATAGTAGTGTTTCCTATATTTTGAAACCTTGTCCCTGTCTGGAAAAAGATAATTGAAGGTAGTCTCTTTTACCGCCTTATTTACGCCTTTTGTATAGACACAGTCGAGGGGATTGTCATCCTGGCAAACGGCTTCCTGCGCATTATTTAATTCTTTACTTACGATACTTTTCCGGTCAGGTAATAAGTCTTCTTGAGATTTTATACCAGCTTCGTTATTTTTTTCTTTACTATCTTCACTTCCATCATCATTTCTATTCTCATTTATATCTTCTTTAGAAATAATGCTATTTTTTACTGTGTCTATTTCATGCAGATTCTCAAGCTTTTTTAGAATCGAAATAAAAGTCTTTATTCCATTAGCTCTTATAATGTAATCGATATTAGGATCTTCAAAATCCTCCGGATTAACTTCAGCATGGACGCCGCCAACTATTGTTACTATATCCTTACTGTACTCTTTGACCTGCCTTGCGTAGTCCTTAATGATATTTACATGAGCAATATAGCCGGTAACGCCGACTACGTCGGGCTTGTGTTTCTCCAAAAAGTAGGCGATCTTCTTTTTTTCAAGGATCATGTCTACTATGACTACTTCATGTCCCAGTGGTTCAACATTGGACGCTATATATTCAAGTTCCAAGGGCTCGCAGATCATGACGTTTTGAAGTCCTATCGTCTCCTTATGGGGCCTTGGCCTAAATAAAACAATTTTCATAACAACCTCATTAAATTCTAATCAACTGAAACCACATTCAAATGAATTTCCCTCTGACAGATGGTATAGATTGATGTAAATATTTATTTATAAAATCAAAGAAAATCTTGCATTCCTTAATAAGTACTCATTCTTTCAAATCTTTAAATACGCAGAAATCCGGAAAGGCATATCTGTACTCAAGAAGATATCTTCCGTGCTTCACCAGGAAGTTTATAAACCCGTTTGAATGATGCGCGTAGAAATATCTCTTTTCCAGCGCTGCGCCAAACTTAAGCTTGGTTTCTTCCGATGTCTGACCGAAATCTATGGTCTTGCATCCGTGCTTTATTCCATACCTTATTATGTGAAAAAGCATATAGTAATAAAGATCCGTGGTATCTTCCGAATAGTCCATTCCGCACAGCATGAAGATGAGCTTATCTTCTGCTTTTCTAAGAAGTACAAAGCCTATAGGCTTATCTTCTTTCAGGAATACGATCTTGGTAGCATCTACCTTGTCAAAAAAACCTTTTTCCAGTTTTTCAAGTTTGTAGTCTGACTTATTGTATGTATTTAGATATAACTGGTATACATCTATAGAGTCATCTGTGATCTCTCTTACTGTCAAATGGGAACACGCTTTAATAGCAAGCTTTATGCGCCTTCTGTAATGACTTCTCAGTGCGCATAGATATTCATCTTCTGTCTTAAATCTGTTTTGGAAGACGCAGGTAGGAAGTGTCTGCCCCAAAACGAAGTCCTTGTGGGGTCTATGCTCTTTTGTGTTAAGGATAAGTACAGGACCTTTCAATGTTTTTGCAAATTCAAGTACAAGATCCGTATCATTTGTGATAAATCCCGGCTCACTTAAGGAACATGGATAACCAATGACGCTTGTACTAAGCGATAAGTCCATTTTTCCATAGGTGAAAATGTTAAGGTTCATCTTATATACAATTATGAAAGCTTTGGAACTGCCTTTTTGTACATGGTAGTATTCCTGTTCAAAGAGGTTTTCTTTCTTACATAGTCTAAGCAGCTCTGTTTCAAAAGGAAAAGGCTCTTTGGCCTGCCCATCTATAAGTGCCTGGATGTCCTCAGGGACTTCGCTCAGCTTCCTTACCATAAGACTAGTATCAGAACTTTTTTCTCTTATGATAAGGTCTTGGTCAGATCTCTTTCTCATACACTACATACCTTTTGTATTTCTCATCGCACAGGGCCTGACATACGCTGTTTGAATCGACATTTTCTTCAAGAACCCAGGATGATACAAGGTTTTGTATTCCATGACCCTGCATTGAGATATATACCTGATCAAGAAGTCCCATAACAAGACCGCTCTTCCTGTGCTGCGGAAGGACGCCGTATTCCATCAGCTTTCCGTATTTTATCTTCCTGCCCATAAAGATATTCCTGAAAAAGTGCCTTACACCAAACACTTCTCCGCCTTTTGCAAGTTCGTTATAATCCGGATACCACATGACGAATCCGACCGGCTCTCCGTCTTTGAATGCGAAAATAAGCGAATCCTCTTTCATGAACAAAAAGAGCTCTTTAAGCATCTCTTTATCTTCTTTATAGTTTCTTTTGTAATAGTATCTGTGGCCTTCAAATGCCTGATTATTAAGGTCAGTGTATATCTTTGAATACTCATCAAAATTCTTTTTGTCAAAAGATTTGAATTCATAATTCTTTTTGATCTTTCTAAGAAGGCTTGCGTATCTCTCAATCCTTGTGTGATCGGTCACGGACCTGTAGGTGCAAAGATATACCTTTTCAAGATCCATTTTGTCAAAATAGTCATTATAGAACTTTGGATTTGCAGCAGATGAGAAAGTGTTCTTCTCATCATAATGATCGCATAAAAGCCCAAGGCCGTAGTTAACATGGCCATTTAAGCCTATTACAAGTTTTTTGCAGTTATGCTTTTTACCTATTTCGATAGCTTTATCAACAAGCAGCTTTGCAGCTTCATCCTGGCCTGGAAGGCTTTCGAAAAAGCAAAGCTGGATATAATCAGAGAGGTCACTTGCGTATACAACAATTCCCTGACACACTATATTATTTGAATCTTTTACATTGAAGGCGTATATCTCTTTATCATTAACAAAGCTTGTCTTTCCGGAGAAAAGTTCCTGTATCAGGAACAGGTTGTTGTCTACGTAAAGACTACTTTCTTTATATAGTTTTCTTCTAAAATCAAGGAACAGCTTTTGTTCCTTATGATCTTTAACTTCTATTACTTCCATAACCTTATACTATTTTCTCCTGGATATATGTGATCATATCTTCGACAGTATTTAGTGATTTATAATCATCTTCATCCATCTCTATTCCATATCTTTCTTCAACCAGACAGATAAGTTCGATAAAATCAAATGATGACAGGTCAAAATCCGTCTTAAAATTAGAAGAAAGCTCTATATTATCAATATCATATTGTTCTTTCATTAATTTCTTAAATTCATCTAACATAATTAACCTCCTGCCGCAAGTTAAACGAATAACTAATTTTTCTAGTTACTGAAGCTTGCGACACAAATTTGGGTATGATTTTTCAATTTTCATACTTATTTCTTTTTATCTTGCGGGTACTGTTTTTCTCAAATTCCTGGTCCATGACTTCGACCTTATCTATGTTCATAAAGCCGGGAAGATCTTTATTTATCTTCTTTATATCTTCATCAAGGGTGTCTGCAGGCTTTTCCATATAGACTTTGGCTACTATGATCTCATTACTTTTAACGGCTCTGCTTGTTACGATGCATTCGTTAACGTAAGGAAGCTCCAATATCTTTTTCTCTACAGCTTCAGGAGAAAAATTCTTGCCGTTACTGCGGATTATCAGGTTCTTCTTGCGTCCTGTAACGAAGATGACCTTGTCGTCTGCGACATAGCCAAGATCGCCCGTCTTAAAATATTCGCCTTCCATGCTCTGCCTGGTGGCTTCGGGATTCTTGTAGTATCCAAGCATAACGCAAGGACCCTTGACCATTATCTCTCCTTCATCGGAGATTCTGACATCGATATGTCTCATGATGGTTCCGGCGCTTCCAACTACGTTATTGGCTGCCCTGCTTACCGCGATCGTAGGTGAGCACTCGGTCATGCCATAACCGTTTAAGAGCTTTATTCCAAGCTCTTCATATTTCTCAACATAATAGGGGTTTAAGGCTGCTCCGCCGCTTACGACAAGCCTTAACCTTTTATTTAATATATTCCCGAACAAGATGTGCCTTAGATCGATGTGGAACTTTAACAGGAAGTTACTTACCTTTATCATGTTGCAAAGAAGGTTATATCTGTTCTTTTTCTTAGCTTCGCGAACGATATTTTTATAAATTCCTTCAAAGACCATGGGAACAGCCTCGAAGAAAAACGGATCGAATGCCTTGATATCCCTTAAAAGGTACTTCAGGTCGAGATTTAAGCATACTGTTGTTCCATTGTACAAAGTTGCGAGAATTCCCGGATTAAAGCCGTAGGTGTGATTCATGGGGAGGAGTGATAGTGTCGGACTTTTTAGGACGTTATTTTCAAGAGTTCCCCGAACATTAGTTGCGATGTTATACTGGGACAGCATTACTCCCTTCATCTTGCCGTCAGTACCTGAAGTTGACGCAAGAACAGAGAATTTGTCCTTATCAATAGTTTTTATTCTGATAAAAAAATCTTCAGAAGGATACGAACCTGTGCTTAGTTTCTCGTATTCATCATCGATATTTATCGCTTTGATCAAAGGATCTTCAAGAAGGTCGGAAACTTTTTTGCCTGTCTTTTTGGTATAAAAAAGGACGTCGACATCAAAGTCTTTTATCATGTCTTTAAGAGTTTCCTTATCAAGCTCTTTGTCCAGTGGTACTATTACGTTATCAAGCGCTGCTGCCAGGTAAATGGTGATATATTCGAATCGGTTCTCAGAAACTATGGCTATGTGCTGCCCGCTTAATTTCTTTTCACCAAAATAAGAATACAGGTTGTAGATATGCTGTATTACGTCCCTGTACTTAAGATCTGTTATGGTATCTTTGGCAAAATACCTGATCGCCGTCTTATCAGGATAGCGATCATTCCAGCCTGAAATCATTTCGCCAAAGTTGTCGTAAATGACCGTATCTATATATGAAAAACTCATTAAATCTCCCCGCGTAAAACGTTACTGCCTGCCAGTATCAGTAACATGAAAAACTTTTTCCGAATGACCTATTATGGCACATATTTGTATATACTTCAATAATTATAACAGTTTTCATGCTATAACATATAGGCCGGATATTTGTCGGCCAAAACAAAGAGATTGCATAAAACCATAGCCTGTTTTATGCAATCCCTTTGTTTTATCATTATAAGTGTTTGTGAACAGTTCAAACTTTTTTATAGTTCTGTTAGAAATCTCTCGTTTCTTAATTCTTTTTATTTCTTCCGGTCAAACTTCTGAAGAAATGCCTGATCAGCGCATGAAGTGCCTTGTCGCCTGTTTGGGAAACTCTGTGAGACACTGCCATGTTGTGAAGCATTTCTGATCCCATCATATCTGCTGCCTTTGAAAGATAATCGGGCTTTGCTTCTATTTTGGAAACCTTTGCATTAAGTTCTGCCTTTTCTTCATCGGTTAGATACTTATCCGCAAGCTTATCAATAATGCCTTTTTCTACAGTTAAGCCTCCTGCCATAAAGCGGGCTGCATACTTGCCATATCTGTTAAAACCGGCTTCGATATCATCTCCAAGTGATGTTTCATAAGTAGTTGCCGGTCTGATACGTCCATCTCTTTCTCTTACTACCCATTCATTTGTGTTGTAATCAAAATACTTCTCTGCCATTTTTATTTCCTCCTAAGTATGAGTGTTTTCTCCGGAAATCCGCATCCGTCGCAGATTTCCGGGATTCTGATTTATTGTTCTATATATAAGTACCACTCAATACTTATTCGGTTTTATAATTTAGAAAAAAATTTTTATTTTTTTTCTATAAATTTTTTAAGGCTGTAATTTCGATATATCTAAAGTCACCTGGATATAGTTATTTTCCTGTTTCCAGTGCTCTTTGAACGGCATCAGCGGACAGATCTCTGTAATCATTTAACTGTGTTACATCAGCAGGTACATAGCCGTTATCTCCAATAAAATTGTCATTATCATCATAGTAATACTCTATCTCGCCTTCATATATGAACGTCTGAGTTCCGGTTGCCTGATCATACTCAGACACCATCTGGTATCCCATTTGTTCTACGCTTAAGTAAACTCCATCATGAGAATTCTTCCCCCACATAGTAGCCAAATGTCCTCCTCCGAAAGTGCCGCTCCAAAGCCATTCTGTTCCGTACCAACCGTATATATTAATGACATAATCAGCTTCACAGGTTCCTTCCTGTACGAACAGTTCAGGAATACCATCACCTGTTATATCATATACAAAATATCTAGGATCATATTTATCAACAACGCCTTCAGCCTGTTTTGTCTTCATAAGCGTAGATGCTTTTTGGGCCATAAGAGCATAATCAAACACTGTTTCCTGTCTTGCAATCTCTAAATATTCTGCTGAGTCATAATCAGATGTAAAATCTCTTATTATAAGGCCGTCAAATACATCAGGACTTCCGCCTCTTATTGCAGTTGCAGTAAACGGAACTATCTCATAATAATCATCACCATCTGCAGCCCATTTAAATTTTCCGTTTAATGTGAAAGTTCCATCGCCGTTGTATTTAATATCAAGGCTTTCATAACCAAATGTGATAAGTTCTACATCTCCTGTAAAATGCTGATCATCATAATCAGAATTCGGCGTTACGCCGTTATCATTGAATGAATAATCATAAGGTAACGTGATTCCAAATGCTTTCCAAAAGTCCTCTATCTGCGAAGCCGTTAACTTTCCATCAGTTTCCCATGGTAAAACCGCATCCACATCAAGGCTGTTACAAAGCATATGTATCATGTAATAACGAGCATCATAAACATACCTGCCATCATCCGGCAATCCATAATATGAGTAAAAACCTATGGCATTAGCAATCTGTATCTTGGCTTCTTCGGAAAGTGTGAAGTCTGCGTTTGCTTCCTGGAGATTTGTTCCATCTACTTCAGAAATATCTTCATAGTCTCTGATCGTGAATTCAAACTCTCCGCTTGGGAAGTAAGTATATCCTCCTAGATCTTCACGGTACAGATCATCATAAACCTTTTCAGAAACATGGTGGGCAAAAAATCCTTCTGCTGTAATAGTTTGTCCAACGAAACTTTCCATATAACCATTCATACAGCTAAATGCAGCTTCATCTATTTCTTTTACTACTCCATCATCTATGATTTTCAATGGCTCATCAAAACGGATTCCATACATGTAATAACCAACGCTATCATACTGCTCTCTATATTCTTCATATTTTTCCATATACTCCTCTACATCCTGGCAAAGGAATACTTCTCCGGTAACTGTTACGTCAGTCAAAATTTCTATAGCATCTTCATCAATTTCTTCCGAAGATTCAGCACTTGCATCATCCGAATCCTCTGCATCAGCAACTACAATGGAGTTGTCCTCCGCTGCATCACTTTCTTCTATTACAGCATCTTCAGAATCATCCTGGTGTGTAGCAACATAAGTTGCCCCGGTGCCAATACCCACTCCTGCAAGAGCTACTGTCGCAATTATAAGTGCCTTTATGCCAAGCCCTGTCGAAGCCGCTGTAGCAGCTGTGGTTCCTGCAGTTACTCCTGTCGCAGTTCCTGCAGCCGATGCGGTTCCTGCTCCTGTAGCAGCTCCCGTCGCAGATGCAGTCCCAGCTCCTGTAGCAGCTCCCGTTGCAGATTCACCTCCGACAGCTGCAGCACTTGCAGTTGAAGATGATCCTGTTGCGATCTTTGTGCCTTCCATAGCCGCCATTCCAGTAACAGCTGCTGTTCCAGCCCCTGTTATACCTGTAATACCAGCCTGGACCATACCTGATGATACAAGGCTTGCACAAACACCTGCGCCGGCGCCGCCTATTGCGACTGCTCCCGGTATAAGTCCAAGACCCGCACAGCTCTTTGCATAAACATCATTTGCCGCCTGATCTGAAAGTATAGTTCTTTCGGACATAAGCTTGATAGCATACCATATAGTAGGCAGTGCAAATACATGAAGTCTTATGCCATCACGTTTCTCTGTACCCTCAACCTTGTCTTTTAAGAATTTTCGCGCATAATTCAGACGACTCTTTACAGTTCCTTCAGAACAGTCCTGCATCTGCGCGATCTCACCAACTGATAATCCGTCAAAATAATAAGCAACAACAGCTACTCTCTGAAGCTCCGGCAATTCCTCTATAAAAGACTGAATAATCTTGCTTGTCTCTTTCTGCTCTGTTGATAATTCCGGCATGGAAGAAATGTCATTACTCTCAAGCATGTCAAAAACGCTTCTTCCATCTTCATCATCAGACGCCAGAATATCCCTATTTTTTCGTAACAGTTTCATTCCCTGATTAAGGCAGATTTTTTCCAACCACCAAAAAAGCGACTCTGCATTCTGAAGATTCTTTATGCTCTTATACGCCTCAACATAAACTATCTGCGTTAAGTCCTGGGCATCAGCATCATTTTTAGTATGCTGTCTCGCTCTGAAATATACATAGTTATATGTTGCAGAATATACAGCATTAAAGCCCTCTTCTTTACCCTCAGCCATATCATTTATGGCTTTTATCAGTTGTTCATCCATTGTCCTTATCACCTTTCGATCTGCAGTTGGCAAACTGCGTTCTCCTTTCCTTGATTCTATTAATAAGTACCGGGAAAAGAGTGATCGGTTTTATTTTTTTAGAGATTTTTTTTAACATCCGTTATCTTCTATGCTAGTCCCCCATTTAGTTTATGTATCCGTCATAGTTTTTTATCTTTTCATCTGCTTTTTGCATAATTCGGCGCTGTTCTTCTTTATAAGTTTTATGTTCCTCATAAGTTTGAAAGATCGTATCTTCCGGACATTTTTCCTTTAGTCTGTTCCATGCCTCCTCATTATACCTAAGTCCGCATAAAACTCTACCTTCTTTATTCTCAGCAACAATATAATTCCCATTAAAAGCAGTCCATATGCTCAAAAACTCTTCACTATACAAAGATTTTTTATCCTTCAAGCCTAAGATCAGCTCTCTTGGGCACTTTGGCGCTTCATATACGCAATGGATATTATTATAATTTATTTTGATGCTGCCGATCCCCTGAATAAATCGCCTGTCTCTCTGAAAATATATCTTATCATCTGCAAGATATACTGTATAATTTGCGTCCATAGTACTGTTGACTATATAAATATATCCAAGAAGCAATAACGCCATAATAAATATTATTGGCAGCATGCTAATAAGAGCATTCGACACAATAGATACAATCACCACAAAAGCAAGCATTGCAGCAAAAAATCCATACATCAGCACGATTATACCTTTAGTAATAATTTCTCCTGCCAGGAACATCCTGCTGTCAGCACCAATCTCATCCAACTCTTCCTTGGTCCAGGATGTCTTCTTGTGAACTTTATAAATAAAACTTTGATCTTTATAATCCATTTTTCTCTCCCATAAAACCCAGTTTCTGTTAATTATAGTTGAAATCAGCATTACTTGTGAAGACTCAAGTGTTAGTTTCGATAGAAGCTCGATAAAAACTGGATGGAAACAGGATTTTAAAAAATCTGTTGAACTATTGAAGCCGACATGTTATCATACCTTAGATAACGAAAAACCACAGCTTTACGAGGAGAGAGTATGCGACATTTTCAGACATCAGACATTAAAATACCGATGTGCCATAAGCGACTTTCTTCTATTTCTATTTTTTCTAATAAGCTTCAGTTTTTTAATAAACGTAAATTATGAAGGGATATTTATTTTTTAAAATAAATATCTCTTTTATTATGTTCAAAATGGAGGAATACTATGAATTCAATGCGTCATCTTATGAGCCCCATGGACTTCACCGTGCAAGAACTCGAAGATCTGTTCGATGTAGCCAATGACATCGAACACAATATGGACAAATACTCACATGCATGTGACGGCAAGATCCTTGCTACATGCTTCTATGAACCAAGTACCAGAACCCGTCTTTCATTCGAAACAGCAATGCTCAGACTTGGCGGCAAGACTTTAGGATTTGCCGATGCTTCCAACTCTTCTGCTGCCAAGGGCGAAAGCGTTGCTGATACAATTCGCGTTATAAGCTGCTTTGCCGATATCTGTGCAATGCGTCATCCCAAGGAAGGTGCTCCCATGGTAGCTGCTTCCAAATCACTTATCCCTGTTATCAACGCAGGCGATGGCGGTCACCAGCACCCGACCCAGACACTTACAGATCTTCTCACCATCAGATCTCTTCATGGAAGTCTTGGAAACTTCACTATCGGCCTTTGCGGCGACCTTAAGTTCGGTCGTACCGTTCACTCTCTTATCAATGCTCTTACAAGATACGAAGGCATCAACTTCATCTTCATTTCACCAAAAGAGCTAAGAGTCCCTGATTACATCACAGAAATGCTTGATGCCAAGGGAATCTCCTACCGTGAAGTGATCAAACTCGAAGATGTTATCTCAGACCTTGATTTCCTTTACATGACCCGCGTTCAGAAAGAGCGTTTCTTCAACGAGGAAGACTACATAAGACTCAAAGATTTCTATATTCTTGATAAAAAGAAGCTGGATATGGCCAAAGAAACCATGCAGGTCCTCCATCCTCTTCCACGAGTTAACGAGATCTCCGTTGAAGTTGATGACGATCCAAGAGCAGCATATTTCAAGCAGGTTCAGTATGGTCTCTACGTAAGAATGGCCCTGATACTTACACTATTAGATATGACAGACGCTCATATAAATGAAGGCCTGTTACGCAAGTTCTAAATAATACTACTGTAATTATAAACACACTCAAATCATTGGAGGAATATACGATGCTTAATGTTGGAAAAATAGATGAGGGCTTTGTTCTCGATCATATCCAGGCCGGTAAAGCCATGTCGATCTATCATCACCTCGGTCTTGACCGCCTTGACTGTACTGTTGCTATCATCAAGAATGCCCGTTCCGGTAAGATGGGACGCAAAGATATCCTGAAGGTTGAATGTGATATCGATTCCATGGACCTTAATATCCTTGCTTTCATCGATCACAATATCACTGTTAACGTTATAAAAGATGGCGAGATCATTGAAAAAAGAGCTCTGGTCCTTCCCAGAGAGATCAAGGGCGTGCTCAGATGCCACAATCCCCGCTGTATCACTTCTATCGAGCAGGGGCTTCCGCATATCTTCTATCTTGCGGATGAAGCTAATGAGATCTATCGCTGCAAATACTGCGACGAGAAGTATAGCATGAATGATTCAGACTTCGATCGCGGTCAGTGCTAAGGCGAATATAATATTACGTAAGAAAAGACTGGTGCTTTTGTGTTACATGTAAGCTCCAGTCTTTTTTCTCATTAAAAAACCTCCCTACCGGTTTTCCGATAAGGAGGTTACTGTTTCATTATAGATTTAATATCCGAATTCCTGTGCCCAATACCATGAGCCATCACTTGTCTGATAGATTGCCATTCCAATTGAGATAAATGAGCTATCCATAATGTTGGCTCTATGTGTAGGAGAATTCATCCATGCATTAACAACTGATGATGAACTCTGATAAAGCTTTGCAAGGTTCTCGCCATACTGGAGTGTACTGTTTACTGTCCACCAGCTTGATCCATCAGGTCTTGTATGTGAGAAGTAGGTTGTGATCTCCTGTGCTCTAACCTTGGCTGCATCTTCAAGTCCCTGATTCCTTACAAGTGCCGGAAGTCCTGCAGCAGTTCTCTGAGCATTTACTAAAACAAGTGCCTCATCAAGTGCAGCCTGAATTTCTTCACTTGATTTAAGCTCATTAGCAAGAGCTATCTTTCCTTCATCAATCCATATTTCGCCAGCGCCTTCACCCGCAGCACGGAAAGCAGCATCTCCGATGTCTGCTCTGGAGCCGCATGCAGCTGTTCCTAATACAATAAGTGCTACCATCAGCACTGATACTATCTTTTTAAAATCCCTTATTTTTCTCATAATGAATTCCTCCATGGTTTCATTATTTGTAATTATACTATCATATTTTCTATCATATTTCAATATATATGTGCTATTTATGATATGTTTTTCTGATTTTCATCACTTTATCTCCTAATCTTATATCGTCAACAAAATAAAAAACAAGAACCTTTTTTCGTTAAAAAGATTCTTGTTTTTTGTATAAATCGAGTCTGTGTTTTTTGGTTATAATGCCAGTTTTTCTGGGATTATTGATCTGTAGCATTTGGTACTGTATCGACCTTTACGCCATGGATCACAAATCGTTTGGATGATCCGCGCTGACCATTACAGGTTGAAAGATTAAGAATTTCCGGTCTGTCTTCAAATGACACATCAATTGGGCATTTGTAGTTTGTGAGCTTTTTGAGCCTTTCTACATACTTATCATAGTCCTCGTCGTTATCAATTATGGCATACACAGTATCGTTACCATTGTTAGTGCTTTCATATGTATAGACTACGTATTTAAAGGTCGCTTCTTTTGTATATACATAGAAATACAACGGTTCATCCATTGTTTCTTCCTTATTAGGCGCCTTGTAAAGATAATCCAGAGAACCGAACATGGATCCATTACGCATGTTGTGCCCAAAGAGGAAGTCGTTATATCCCATGAAAGTCTCATCAGAATACTCATCAAGGAAAATACAACCGGATGAATTATGCTCTCCTGTGAAGGTTACGTGCAGGTACTGGTTGGCGTAATTTTCTTTTACTATGGGATAGTTTAATGTAAAGTCGTACTTATCGCCTTCTACGTCGAAGTCCCAGTAAAGCCACCCGATGAAATCAGGATTTTGTGAAGAAAGCATATCGAAATCAACAAAGAGCTCAGGGATTCCTGTATCTTCATCAATTACAACACTTTCTTTTCCTGTATCCGGATCCTTTTCAGGATTGGTGGATACCGCTTTAGAAGCTATATCGTCATACTCCTCAACTGCGATCTGCCTTTCGTGAATTTCTTCGTAGATGTCATATCCTTCATACGCTATGATGCAAACAAGGATTGCTACCAGAGTATAAACAATAATGGGTCTTAGCCTGGATTTTTTACTTTTCTCATCTTTACCGGTACTCATAAAAACCTCCACATAACGTGCCCTTTTAGCCTGTATTCCTGATTTTCAAAAGGAATCTTACGCTAATTTGAGGAGACTACAGGATGTAGTTAGTACATGTTTAGAATTAAGGAGTTCTTTACAGAACTCCGGATGTAATTCTATGTACGAAGTTTCTTAATATATCCATTCCCTGAGGTGTCATGATGGATTCCGGATGGAACTGAACGCCGAAGACTTTATATTCTTTGTGCTGAACTGCCATTATTTCGCCGTCGTCGGCTCTTGCTATTACCTTAAGACAATCCGGAACTGTTCCTTCTTTCAGTGAGAGGGAATGATATCTTGCTACTTTTATTATATCAGTCATTCCGGTAAAAAGGGGAGATGATGTATCAATCTTGGTATCAGACTGCTTACCATGCATAAGTCTTGTAGCATGATCTACTGTTCCGCCGTAGTATTCGCAAATTGCCTGATGTCCAAGGCATACGCCAAGGATTGGGATACTATCTCCAAATCTTGCTACAACGTCTTCACAGATTCCAGCGTCCTTTGGTTTACCTGGGCCGGGGGATAAAATAATTGCTTTTGGATTAAGCTCCTTAATTTCATCAAGTGTTATCTTGTCGTTTCTTACTGCTTTGATATCAGGTTCAAGAGTTCCGATATACTGATACAGGTTATAGGTAAAGCTGTCATAGTTGTCGATAAGTAGTATCATTTATTCTTCCTCCGCTTCCTTGATTGCAAGAACTACAGCCTTAGCCTTGTTGATGCACTCCTGATATTCTGTTTCCGGTACGGAATCAGCTACGATTCCGGCTCCGCTTCTGACAAATACCTTATTTCCTTTTTTGTATGCAAGTCTAATGGCAATACAGGTGTCAAGGTTGCCGGTAAAGTCTACGTAGCCTATGGCGCCGCCATATATTCCTCTTCTACTGTCTTCGAGTTCATCTATGATCTCGCAGGCTCTAATCTTGGGAGCTCCTGAAAGGGTTCCTGCAGGAAGAACTGAGTCTACTGCTTCGATCGAATCACAGTCGTCTCTCAAAACGCCTTTTACTTCAGAACCTATATGCATTACATGAGAATATCTTTCTATTTCCATGTATTTTTCAACTTCTACAGTTCCAAACTTGCAAAGGCGGCCAAGGTCATTACGTCCAAGGTCTACGAGCATGTTGTGCTCTGCTCTTTCTTTTTCATCAGCAAGGAGCTCTTTTTCCAAAGCCTGATCCTCTTCAAATGTAGCACCTCTTGGTCTGGAACCTGCAAGTGGGAAGGTTCTGATGGTTCTGTCTGTTACCTTCACAAGAGTTTCAGGGGATGCTCCTGCTATCTCCATGTCGCCATAGAAGTAGAACATGTATGGGCTTGGATTGGTGGTCCTGAGTACGCGATATGTATTAAGGAGCGAACCTTCAAACTCTGCTTCCATGGGATTTGAGAATACAAGCTGGAATATGTCGCCTTCTGTAATGTGATACTTGATCCTGTCTATCTTTTCACAGAACTCTTCTTTACTGAACTTGGGTTTAAGCTCTGATTTAAGTTTTCCCTTCATAACAGGCTTTTGGAGGCCGCCTCTTATCAGGTGTTCCATTTCATCGAGGCTCTTTAAGGCACTATTATAGGAATTTTCAATATCATCAGTTCTTACATTTGCTATAAGGAGAATCTTCTGACTGAAGTTGTCATAGCAGATGATCTTTCTAAATAGCATGAGATCCATGTCATTAAAATCATTTTCATTTTTGGCATTAAAATGAAGGGATGGCTCGCCATACTGCATATATTCATAGGCAAAATAGCCTACGAGTCCACCGGTAAATGTTGGAAAGTCTTCTACCTGGGGTGCTTTATTATCTTCAACTATTTTTTTGATATACTCGCCGGGATTATCACATTTGGTTGTCTTTGTACCTTCTTTGCTTGTAATAGTAAGTTCGTGATCTTTACTTGTGATAGTCATGTCAGGGGCATAGCCAAGGAAACTGTATCTTCCCCACTGTCTGTTATCTTCACAGCTTTCAAGCAAAAAGCAGTGATTACTAACGTTTTGAAGTGCTCTGAGTGTTTCTAAAGGTGTTCTTAAGTCAGATAAGATTTCTCTTTTGACAGGTACAAGCTTGTAATCGCCTGACGCTGCTATCTTTCTGACTTCATCTAAAGTCGTCTGTCTCATACATTTTCCTCCCATAGCTCCCTGGCCCTAAATATCAACTTGCATCTGTAGCGGAGCATTTTTAACTATGAATAAAAAATCAGAAAGCTGTATATTAACAGCTTTCTGATTCAAAATTTTAAAGTTTTTATGTAAGAAATACAATCGACTTAATAGTTTTTTTATTGATATTTTTTATTTTTATATTTTTAACTATTCTTGATCATATTTCATGTATATTATTTATATACAAAATGTACTTTTTAAAAATTATGACTTTTTAAAATATGTATCTAAGAATATATGACTTTTTGTCACTTCGTTCCAAAAGTCATGTAAATAGGCCAATTGAGAACACCTTCGGTGCCTAGCCTATTTACCTACCGATTCACTTTCTTACGAAATCCGCAGAAAATGCGGATTTCTGATTCAAAGTTACGAAAACATATACTACTTAGAAGTGACCGCCATGACCTCCGCTGGTATTTCCGGAAGACGAGCGATGAACAGTAGATCCGCCTCTGGAACTGTCATTATCGATCTTAACTCTGTTAACACTCTTTCTGATGAACCTATCGTAACGACCATTTATTCTAATATTATTTCTCTGCTCATAGTCTGCGGCACTATTGTTCTGCTTAACATTCTTCATACCACTTGCCATAACACCTACTGTTACACCGCCTGCGGCAAGGCCGAGAACAAGGCACGCAAGCCATTTCCATGCAGGAATCTTATCACGATTCTCATATGCAGTACAAAACTTGTCACATCCATCAGCAAACTTATCAAATGCCTTAGCATAATCACCGTCGCTAAGATATGAAACAAATTTATCTTCAAGACTTAAAAGGTTATCATCCGTAAGGATCTGGATTGCTTCACCTCTTGTACTTGTGTAATATTCTCTTTCGCTCATACATACAGCAAGAAGAATAGCGCTGTCATCATTGCCTCTCTTCATGCCAAGTTCGCCATAATCTCTTATATCATCAGCATATTCCTGAATAGTATACTGAGAATAAGAATCTGTGGTAACTACAGCGATCTGAACATCATGAGCCTCACCGATCTCTTCAAGTTTTTTCTGAAGAGTCTCTTCTTCATCGTCAGTCAGAAGATCACTTGAATCATAAACAAATCCATAGTCACCGGATATAACCTCTGCTCCGTCCGCATATACAGTCATAGCAAGCGGTGAAGCTACAAAGCTTGCAGCTATAGCCGCAGCTCCAATTATCATCGATATCTTTTTATTCTTAAATAAGCCTTTCATTTTCTATCCCCCAGTCTCAAATACGGAATATCAGTTCCAATATTGCAAAGATCGCAGTAAAGATAACAGAACTGATCGCAAAGTATTTTGCTGCTGCACCTTTATCTACAGGCAGGTTTCCGACGAATTTACCTGTCTGTCCATTCATTGCAAAAAGGAAATTCTGACCATTCCATGTTGTAGATAAAAGCCATACAGGATAGAGTGCATATTTGATCTTTTCACCTGATGCCTGAATATTCTGATTACGTACAGTAACTGTAGAATATCCCTGAGCGCTGCTCTTTATTTCATTAATCGCGCTGTTAGTCATACGCTCTCTTGCACGAGGTCTGGACTTTTGTTCATCAACATCGTACTGATTAGCTATGTAACCAGCGAAGTAGGCATCATCGTATTTCTTAAGTCCGTTTGCATCAAATGGCTCTATAGACTCTGTAAGATCATCAGGCATTTTACTTGAACCATCAACAGGAACATTAACAAAAGGAACATCACCTTCACGATATACATCATAGAAGCTTGTCTCAGTGTATCTGTACTTGCTGTCGCTCCAGGTCCTGACCTTTGTAGCTTCGCAGTTAAGCGCCACATGCATGTTGGTATCAAAGAGCCAGTAAGGAATATACACGCCCTTGATCTCATCAATATGATTTTCAGCTGAAAAAGTTCTTGGAAGTAATTTTTTCCCTTTGATGTAATCCTTATACTTCTGCTTAGCCTGCTCTTTGGTAAGCTGGAAAGGGATTACGAAATCAGGTCTTCTACCATTAGTAAAGACCTCTTTGAAGGTAACATTGTTACCACAGAATGGACACTGGGTAGCTCCCTGTGTCTTATCGGCAATGATCTCACCACCGCAGGACTTACAGATATAGACGTTCTTGTCTTTACCAAAACCATAAGTCTCTGCTTCCTCATCCGATAACTTATCAGAATTATCTGAAGCCTGTGCCCCTTCATTTGCAGAAGAAGCATTGCCTTTAGAAACGATCTTTTTGTATTCCTCAATAGAAATAGCGGTGTCACAATACAAACATTTGAGTTTTTGCGTAGGGGCGTCAAACTCCATAACTCCGCCGCACGCAGGGCATTCGTATTCCTGAGTTGCCATATATTCGATTCCTCCAACATAAAACTTATTTATATGTAGACATTTTACCACATAATGCGTATTTCTAAATTATCATTTCATTCGATTTCAGCCCTTTATTTTGCCAAAAAAGCTGCAATAAAATTCATTTTTGAACCAATAGTCAAAAAATCATAGTATTGGTTTACATATTTTTGATAATATATTTCTTTGTTCTTCTTTTATCATTACTTTATAAAGCCTTTAGAATTTAGCCAAATTTAAGACACAAATTCAATGTAATATATAAAACATCAGAAACAGTCAATTGTTTCTGACTCCCCAACAAAACTTTTTTCATACCGGACGGATTGATTCCCCATCAGTCCGTCCCTCCTCCCAAAAATAACAGCACTGCTGTTTTTAAGTACTCGGCAAAAAGAAAGCGCTGGTTCATTAAGTTGAGCCGGCGCTTTCGCAATTATTTTTCAAGAACTACAGGATGTAGTTAGTACATGTTTAGAATTACATGGATGTAATTCTATGTACCAATTACAGGATGTAGTTTAGACATGTTAAGAATTGTGGAGTTCTGTAAAGAACTCCTATGCAACTTCTATGTCATTTATTCCGTTACAGGTGTAGTCTCTGTCGTTTCCTCTGTCACTGTCTGATTCTGATCATCAGGCACAACAGCTTCTGGTGCCTGTATGCTTTCTTCAGAAGTACTCTCTTCCGAAGTTCCCTCTTCCTGAGTTGTGCTATCTTCAGATGAGTCATTTCCCTCTTTATTCTTAAGATAGTCTTTTACCTGATCCGGTTGTATTCCGCCATAGACGATAACTGCTTCGCCCTTCTCGACATGTTCAAATACAACTGCAGCGGCATCCGGAGGAAGATTTACGCATCCATGTGATCCGTTTGTCACATATATATCTGAGCCAAAGGATGATCTCCAGCTTGCATCATGAAGACCAACATTACCATAAAATGGCATCCAGTACTTAACATCTGAAGAATAGTTATCACCCTTAAGAGTAGCATCCCGCTCTTTATATGTGATACTGAAAACTCCTGTAGGAGTTACTCTGTCCTTGGTGACCTTACCGGAAACACAGTCTGTTTCTATTACAAGAACCCCATCCTCGTATACATACACGTGCTGGTGATCAAGATCAACTTCAACATAGCTATCGCCATAATCCTGAGCTCCATACTGTGCCGCTGTACCAAAGTAAGCCGGAGTCATGTCACAGATACTTGCAGACTCTATAGCCTCTACAAGCTCATTAAAGGTGGTGGTTCTGTCCATCCACCAGCCATAATCACCACCTGATATTGTTATCGTCTGACCAAGAGATGTAGTAAATGTCCTGTCACGTCCAAAGGTATCATATGTTCTTCCAAGGTAATTAACGAATTCATTAACCTTATCGGTATCAAGAGTAGTTGTTGTTCCGTCATAACTGATCCAGTCCTTTATATAATTACCATCAACCGTAATCACATCCTGACCAAAGGTATAAGTTATCTTGGCAGAAGCATACTGATTAAGACTATTGCATTCAGCATTGAGTTTCTCGTCATCAGCAAAGATTGTAGGTTCTACATAAACTCCTGCTTCATCCAGTAAAAGAGTTGACTGCATAGTAGAAAGCGCATTCGTTACAGCACTATAAAATGCAGTATCATCTACTTCGCTTCCATAATCTTCCGGAACAACTGTATATTCTGCAGCGCTTTCATCAAACACAAGCTCTGCATCAACAGGTTCCACCATGTTCTCTTCTTTGAAAAAAGACATAGCGCTTATCTTTGATCGAAGCTGCCCTTCATCAAATGATGCAAGGTCTGCATTTGTATATGCTTTGTGAGAAAAAATAGAAACAGGCCATTTCAGACCATTTAAAAAGCCAAGATTATCATTAAGACCTTCATCAAACTGAGGTGTCCATGAGATATCAGCAGCTGTGATCTTCTCCTCAAGATCTTTCCTACCGGAGATCGCAAGAACATAACTGGAAGCCTTAGAGTTAACAAGGCTTCTGACTTCGTCAATAGTCATCCAGGATATATCCTGATCATTAAGTTTTGAACCGGGACAAAAATGAAATGAGAAAAATATAGCTGCCCCTATATAAATAGCTGCCACGGCAGTAGCAGCTATAAAAAGAATCAGATTTTTTTTCTTCACGATTCCCCCCAAGAAAAATTGACTTTCGTTCAAAAGTAGATAACTTATCTAAGCATCATTCTTGCAATATCGTAAGCAATATCAGGAATATATATATAAGCAGAAATAATGATCTGAGCTGTAATAGTTATATATACATTCTTAGTGATAAGGTATACAGCTGTAAATGGAGCTGCCAAAATCACATAATATACTATTCCAGGAATACCATGAGCAAATAAAATCGCACTACCAACAAGGCTGACAATAGTAAACACAACCATCAAAGCCTTATTATTGCCTGAAAGCAGGCCTTTTCTCAGGAAAAGGTTCTCTGCAACAGGAAGTAAAACCATCATTGTGATAGCATAAAAAGCTTCTTCAAAATAATTCTCTTTAAGGAAAAGAGAAATAAGACCTGGATCCTTACCAAAGAACAGATCCCATAAAATATATGTCTTAAGCTGAACTGCACCAAATGCAAGTAATGCACAAACTGCCGTCCATGCCCAAGGCTTCCATCCACTGATGTAAGTCTTGCCAAAAGCCTTAATCGAAAACTCTTTATGGAACAGAACTATAAGACCGGCTGCCAGTATGACATACAAAAACAAGCCAGGATGCTTAATTACTTCTGTTGAAACTGTAAAAGCAATTACCAGTGCAGCTGCTACAACCCACTTAGCTATAGTAAGCTTATTCACTTTTTTAGCCGCAGGAGCAGAATGATGTTCTCTCTTCTTAACAGCTGAAGAACTAGTATATACTGTTGTATCCATATCTGAAAACCTCTTGTAATTATCCACAAAATTCGCACGAGTCCTTAATAATAATATACCAATAAAGCATTACAATCAATGTAAAATGTCATAACATGTCACTATAAAACGTTATTTTTATAGTGAATATGCACAAATACCAAGGACTTTTTCTATCATTTCTAAATTTTATAAATCCCAAACACTTCAGGAATTACGTTCAGACAACAAAAAATCGGTCTGAATCTATCTTACCATACCACGAATTCAGACCGAATACAAGTTAAACACAAGTTTTAATACGAGTTCACTCTTCTGCCATACTGATTTGCTTTCTTTGATCTTTTAGCTTTGTTTTTCTTTTTCATAAAGCGAAATCTGCGTTTATGAGAACGGAACTTTACTATCTTTCCTTTTTTACCAGTTGCATCATCCAGTATCTTGTTTTCAATCCTGTAATTAAAATAGCAAACTAAAACTCCAGCTATGATAAGTATACTTCCGGCAATAATTACTTCCATGCAAATCATCCCTTCCGTCATATAACAAACCAAAAACAACTTCTGTATTAACTACATCGACTAAAAAGGGAATTTTCTTTATGTATTTTATTAATGAATTTTCATAATATTTTGCGATCGTATCGCGGATGTATTGACTTTTCAAACACGTTATGTATAATGACATAGGTGGATTGATATTAGGGGTCACACAGGGTAATTAAGGTAATTAGTAAATGAGTATTACGAAGAGTACCAGACAGACACATTCAATTGATGTTCTGAACAAGATTTGCCATCAGGAATATGAATTAAAAGACACTGAGAATGGATATCGAATGATTCCAATTTCTAAGCGTTATATTTTTAATGCTGAACCCAAAAAGAAATCATATCCATCTGCCAAAATAAATTTGGTATAATAATCTCTATTGGGCTATCGCCAAGCGGTAAGGCAACGGACTCTGACTCCGTCACTTCGCAGGTTCGAATCCTGCTAGCCCAGTTTCCCACTATTTTTTAATCGAATAGTTTTGAATCACCCATTCTGCAGAGTAATGCTCTGCAGCTTATTATGTTGTCCCAATTTGTATTTCTTACAGGAACCATAGTTCTATCCTGAATAGTTACATAAGGGTAGAATTCATACATTCCTTCTTTGATCCTTGCATCAGAAATACCTGTGATCTGAGCAAAGCGGTGAATATACTTCTCTTCTTCCTTAGTGTATGCAAATACAAAAATGCCTGAACTTACATAATCAAAGGCACTTCTAAGTCTAAGATCTTTACGAGGTTTATGGTGTGGAATTGCTTTAAGGAATCTTTCATCCTGAATTTCATCAAATCCGCTTGGAAGTGGCTTATCAGGAAGCATAGAGCCTCCCATTCTTCCCGGAACCTCATCGAGCATTCTTGCACAATGTTCTTCCATGAAGCGATAAAAAAGCTCTGTAAAAGGAGAATCACATCCAAGACCAACAAAATAGAAATTATTCTGACGGGCATTATATAAGACTGCATTACCTATGCTTGTAACTCCACCATCTGCATGGTGAAGATCTATGCGAAGGTTATCTGCAACAGACGAAAGATTATTATCCTCCCCCGGATGTTCCATCATGTATGAAAGTGCTTCGAGTATGGCTTCAAGGTTGTGTTTATTCCTGATGCCACTACGGCTCTTAACACCAACGCTTTCTAACCCTATCTGTACTGCTCCGTTCCCATCTGAATATGCAGCCAGTACAAATCCATTATCAATAATAATTGATCCTGAACTCGCGGTAATCAATTCCATATAATTTTTCACTTTTTTCTCACCCTCTGCTTCTCTATAGTGGAAGCATCCCCTCTTTTTTGGTCGGTATTAGATCATCCAACCTCAACTAATACATAATGTATCACATTATGCACAAAAAAGATAGACTATTTTTTTTCTTTTTGTCTATTTTTGTATAATTTTATATAGCGTTAACTAATTGTTTTCCCCTTCAACTAATCTGCGCCTGATTCATTACATAATATCTGCAAATGAAATAATGCCATATATCATATCAGCAGCGTCAACAGGCTGTGTAATATATACATCAGATTCGTCACTATCTTTACTGATCCTATAGAATTTTCCTTCTTCATTTTTAATCAGCTCTTGAGCTACTGCTATTCCATCATTAAATTCGCAAACAAGCTCAAAGGTATATTCATCACTATAACCAATGCCTATAAACTCGACGTCTCCATCCCATATTCCGTCAGTAACGCTACCTTTCATACATACATAAGTGCCGACGTTACTATCTTTTATAACTTCCATATGACCATTTGGCTTATCATTCTCCCAATCGCCATATGCAACATAGCAGTCAAAATTACCATGAAGAAAGTCGCTGACGTTAGTTGCTACAACACAGCCATTTCCATTTCTTTCGCCATCCTCATATTCACCAACATAGGCATAAAACTCATTTTCTCCATATAGATAAAATCCTACAGTGCCATAATTGGTCTCACATAAGATAGGGAATTCAATGCCAATATCCTTAGCTTCTTCTATAAAGTCATCTATTCTGAAATCCCTCATGTAATTCGAAGCTTCCACATATTCTTCATCTGAAATAAAGCTTCCAAGTTCTTCAGAAACAAAATAAAGCTTGGACATTACAGATCCGTATACGGCATCATCATTATCAGGATCCTGCTCAAGCAGCTGATCGTATCTTGCTGCTGCCGTCATGTAATCATGTGCCTCAAAAAGCTCATCCGCGATCTCCTCAAGATCTCCCGAACCTTTCTGGTCGCTCTTACTGTCTTTTACCACCATTACAACAAGAAAAGCCAGGCTGGCGGCCAAAAGGCCGCCTAATACACCCAGCATGATCTTTAAGATAGTATTGGATTTTTTCTTTTTGACATCAGAATCCGGACTTGAATTCGTGCTCTTTGCTTTGCCGGGAAGTACTCGCCCGCAAAAGTAGCAATATAGCGCGTTTTCGTCGTTCTCGACTCCGCAATTAGGACACTTCATAATTACCAGACCCTTTCTTCACTCTCTTCAGGAGATCCATCTCCATAATAGCTATCCCAATAGCCCTGACTTTCTTTATCTTCCTCAGCTTCCTGCTGAGTCTCTTCTCTTTCTTCGCGAGCGTCTGACTCTTTTTCTTTCATCTGCTCTCTGATCTCTTCTTCTCGATCATCATCAACATCATCAGGCTCAGACTGGTTCTGATTCTGATTGTTCTGATTCTGATCGTTCTGGTTCTGCTGATCCTGGCTCTGGTCCTGCTGATCCTGCTGATTCTGATCCTGCTGATTCTGGTCCTGATTCTGCTCCTGGTTCTGCTCATCGATCTTCTGCTGAATCTCTTCTTTCATCTTCTCAAGCTCTTCGATCTTGTTATCGATATCTGTTTTCAGAGTTTCAGCATCCTGGCTGTGACCATTAGCATCTTCAGCACCTGCGCAGTTCTTCTCAGTAAGTATCTCTCTGTCGGCTTTAAGCTGGTCTATAACCTCATCAATTTTCTCGATAAGTGCTTCAAGATCAACTTCTTCATTGTTTTTGAAAGCTTCGTATCCGGTATCGATCGTATTAAAATCGATCTGCTGGATCTTGGTCATTGTGAGGTTAATACGAACACAGCACTCTTCACCTTCAGGAAGTTCGAATTCAAGACACTTCTCATAATAGATCTGAGCCTTGGAATAGTCACCATCTTTATAGTGAGCGTTACCGAGATTATAATTCATTACATATGCATCATATGGAAGCACTTCAAGAACGTCTTCTTCCATTTCCACATAACGCTCTTCATCCTCCATACTCTCCATAAGTATGTAATAATCTCCGGAATTTACCATTTTTGCAAAGATGTGATTACCACCAACTCTGTAAAGAACCACTGCAGCAAATGCTGCAATTATAAGAGCAGTTCCCAAAAATCCGTATTTTATTTTTCTCATGTTGTTATACCTCGCTATTATACCGTCATTTTCTAAATAATAGAATCTCAGATACAAGCAAAACCATCAGTACAGGAAGCATATAAAAATATGTATCATCCTTATTCTCTACATCTTCTCTAAGTTCAGCTTCATACTTGGCATCTGTGATAATAGATTCAACTGTATCATCTATATCATCTACTTCTTCCATGTGAATATATTCTACTCCCATTTTAGAAGCTATGGCTTCAAGACTTTCCTCTCCAATGCAGGAAACTGCAAGATCACCAGTCTGGGGATCGTAAATATCAAGGCCGTTTCCATCCTTCATTGTAGCTCCGTCTTCGCTTCCGATACCTATAACAGCTCCGCCGTCAATTTTTCCAAGGAGTCTGGAATATGGGGAATATTTGCTACCTGATGAATCGTTATCCTCATCATCTTCCTCATCTTCCTCTTCATCGGTATCCTCATCTGAAGACTTATCAGCCTTATCTGATTCCAGAGTTTCTTCTCCATCTGAAAAAATGAATACTATTGTCTCTCTGTTCTCATATTCAGCCTTCATATGCTGAATTATTCTGTCCATCTCATCAACAGGGCTGTTCATATTACTACCTTTAGCCGCATACATACTCGGTTCATACAAATAATCGAGTGCATCTGTTATGGACTGCCTGTCAGGTGTAAGAGGAATCTGTACTTCCGCTTTGTCTGAGAAAGTTATCAGAGCAAAAGAGCTTCCTGTAAATTCATCCATGATAGCGTTACAGGCCTCTTTTGTTCCGTCTATACGGCTTTCGTCACCGTCATAATCCTCAGCCCACATACTGATAGTAGAATCGACTACAAAAAGTACATTGAGACTTGGAACGGTAACTGTAGCCTCGTTTGAAGGTACCATTACTCTTAAGTTGATTACATATATGCATATACAGATAAGAACTGTAATTACAGTTTCTATGGTCTTCTTCCAAACACTTCCATGTGACCTGATCATTCCTATAAAAAGACCTGCGAAGACCATGGCAATTATTGGTAAGATTACAATAATCGGTAAAATCGGATTTGTTGTCAACACGCACCTCCTGCCCTTGCAGCAGCCAGTGCAAGTATTCCTACTAAAATAAATATAAATGGTGTCTTAGGCATATCATATGTTCTTGTCTCTGTGATCTCATCCACCTGCATTGCTTCGTGAGACTGGATCGCTTCGACTATACCTTTTGTATCAAAATTGTCATCGGCAACATAGAATGCTCCACCTGTCTTGACACTTGAATCTCTCAGCTCTTCACTAAGATCATCAAAATCGTATCCGTAATTAAGCTCATAGAATTTATCCTCAGGCGGGAAAATACCAAACAGAACAACATCATTCTTTGCACAAAGATCTGCTGCCTCAGGAAGTCTTACATAAGGCTTCTTGAAAGCATTCTCCGCATTATCTGTAACCATAAGGATTATTCTTGTTCTTTCTGAATCCTTCAGAGAAGGGAAATCATAAAGGCATGTTGCAAGGCCTTCACCTATCAGTGAACTACCAAGCTCATCACTATTTACAACAGTTCCAGCTTCGAACTCAAGAAGTTCATCAATAACCTCGTACATTTCCTCTTCTTCAGCATCTGTTAATCCGTCATAATACTTATCATATAATTCACAATATCTCTTTTGATTAACAAAATACTGTTCCAGCTTATCAAGCTTTTCACATGCAAAATCTTTATCATCAGTAAGAGGCATATAAAGAACAGATGATGTATTAAAAATTGAAATACCGACTCTGTCTCCGTCAAGCCCCTCAACTACTGTCTTTAAGTTTTTTACAAAATCGTAGTTAAGGCCATACAATGAATATGAAACATCCAGGCACAGGAAAATATCTCGTCTCTGAATACCTGTAGTTACTTCCTCTGTATAAGAAGGTCTTCCCATAAGATAAGCCGATGATAAAAGGCCAAGGGAAATACCTGCAATACCCACTACATTAAGAACTGTGTGGACCATTTTTCTGATCCTGTAGCCCTTCATGTTATTAACCATCCACATGGCGCCATAGCCCATGTATTTGCTCATTTCATCTGCTGAAAGAGCTTTTCTTTTCTTATATTCCCTGATTCCGAATATCCCGGCAACTATTACTGCCACTCCAATCATGACCCACATTGCCAGGATTTCGTTTCTAAGTTCTATCTCCATGCTGCCACCAGTTTTTTTGCATCTCTTAAGAAATTAGCTGCATCCTTTGCTGAATATTTTGAAAATTCTGCACCATACAGACATCCAATAAGCTTTGTAAGATCTCTGCTGTTCCATTTGTACATTTCTGTAAGTGTACTACAATCCATCTCCTTACCTGTTGCATAGGAAAGGAAGTCTCTTACTGTTATGCTTATGATCGTACTTGTCTCTCTGACACCGATCTCTTTTCTCTTGTACTTATTATCAAGGTCATTAAGTCTTGTAAGAGTCTCAACTCGCTTTTTCTCGATCATTTCAGGAGTCTTATCAGGTGCCTTCTTCACTGCAACTACTCGTGCAGTCTTTTCTACTCTGATAAAGCAGAAAGTAACAAAACATATAAGTGATGCCAAAAGCAAAGATATCAATATAATATATAAATATTTATCATCAAATAATGCATCCTGAAGCGAAACTGAGAATTCCATTAGCCCACCCCCCTGTTTAATACTTTAATTATTGATTCTGTTATATCCTGCGTACTTCTTACAACTTCATATGAAGCGCCGCATGCGCGAAGGTTTCTCATTGCTTTAGCCTGAAGATCAGCCTTCTTATTGCTGATCTCATCAGCCATTCCTGAAGAATATGACAGATATTCGGATACCGCAACACCTGTCTGAGCATTGTAAATATGACTGCTTCCCCAATCTGCGTCTTCCATAAGGATCACATACAGATCTCGAACCGTACATATGCTCTTTATCAGCCTGTCATCAAGTGTTAACACACCATACAGATCTGTTATAAGGAAAAGAGATACACTTCTCATTGGAGAAGCAACTATACGTTTAAGCTGCATATTGAACTCGTCGGTAAGTGCAGCTTTCTTTTTTCCTGCAAGTTGAACGCTCATATTATAGCAGCCTTCAAGGCGTCTTAACTGAGCCTCTAAAAAGCCGGGGCCGCATGAAAATCTTTCCTGTCTTCCGGCTTCCATACCACCAATGATCTGATATTCAGCACCGGCTTTTGTGCACATATATGCTGCACTTGCTGCTGTAATGATACCTGCTGCCGTCTTGGAATGACCATCCGGCATAGCACCAAGCATATTCCTGCCTGTATCTACCACAAACATGAATCTTCTTTTCTTGTCTGCAACATAGTTTCTGACAAGGATCTCGCCGGTTCTTGAAGATGATTTCCAGTCTATATCTCGAAGGTTATCACCAGCGACATACTCTCTCAGATCTTCAAGCTCCATGCTTCTGCCTCTGAAAACAGATCTGAAAGCACCATCCGCGCGACCAACCTGTTTACCAAAGTTACTAAAATGAATTTCTGCTGCCGGAAGGTTAAGTGCCTCATAGTTAGGACGAAGCCTTAAAGGATTGGCATTTTGCTTTTTACCCAACATATGGTCTTATTCCTTTCACGGAGTTCTGACTGCTCTGACAATACCGTCAACAATCATGTCCTCATTGATTCCATCTGCTGCTGCAAGGTAACGAAGTGATATACGATGTCTGAGAACCTGTCTTGAAATGCTCTTAACATCATCAGGTGTTACAAACAGTCTTCCCTGCATAAGAGCAAGAGCCTTACTCATCTTAAGGAAAGCGATAGTCGCACGAGGGCTGGCACCAAGGCTTACATAACCCTTAAGGTTTGCAGGAAGATACTGATCAGCGCATCTTGTTGCTGCAACAATAGCAGCGATATAGTTTTTAACTGTAGGATCACAGTAAATATTTGAAACGATCTTCTGAAGTCTTGCTATCTCTTCAATAGAAAGAACTGCAGGCTGCTTTTCCATCTTTATGTCATGCTCGATAGCTTCCATCATATTAAGGATAGAAACCTCTTCCTGAAGTGAAGGATAGGAAATCTTTTCCTTAATAAGGAAACGGTCTGCCTGAGCCTCTGAGAGCGGATATGTACCTTCCTGTTCGATAGGGTTCTGTGTAGCTATAACAAAAAATGTATCTTTAGGCATATGGTATGAGTTACCACCAATTGTTACCTGCTTCTCCTGCATGGCCTCAAGCATGGCACTCTGAGTCTTGGCACTTGATCTGTTGATCTCATCTAGAAGAACAATATTGGCAAATACAGGTCCGAGAACTGTTTCAAACTTACCTGAATCCTGTCTGAATATCTGTGTACCAACAATATCACCAGGTAAAAGGTCAGGAGTACACTGAATTCTTGAAAACTTACCTCCTATAGCATCTGCAAGTGCTCTGGCTGCTGTAGTCTTGGCAAGTCCCGGAACAGACTCAACAAGTACGTGACCATTACCAAGAAGCGCAGCTATCATAGATCTCTCAAGGAGCTTCTGTCCAACGACATTCTGCTCGAAATATCTTGAAAGCTTTCCAATAGCCTGTTGTGACCAGGCAAAATCTTCATTACTTATCTGAACATTCATTAACACACACCTCATGTATTTTCTTTGATGATTATAATTTAACACTGTCTATAAGAATAACACATTTAAACTGACAAAACGTTATAAATATACGACGAACGACAAAATAACCTTACTTTTTTGTTATTTACTTGACTTTTAGTTATTTCCTTAAAATAATTAATTACATCTTTATTTTTGTAGAAAATATGTTATACTTGATATCGACGCTTTAAAGCGCCAACGTATAAAAGCATTTTGTGTGGCAAAAAACAAATAGAGTTTACTTAGTTTGCCGCCATTGAAAGGAGCACCATGTCATTCGAGTACATTCAGAAGGTTCCAACACCTCAGGAAATACAGGAAGAATTCCCTGTAGCAGCATCACTTAAAGCAATCAAGAAGGAAAGAGACAAAGCAATCGCTGATGTTTTTACAGGTAAGAGTGATAAATTTATTGTTATAGTAGGGCCATGTTCAGCTGATAATGAAGATGCAGTTATCGACTACGTTTCACGACTTGCCAAGGTTAACGATAAGGTCAAGGACAAGCTTATCATCATTCCTCGTATCTACACTAACAAGCCACGTACTACAGGCGAAGGCTATAAGGGAATCACTTCACAGCCTGACCCTGAGAAAAATCCTGATTTCAGACAGGGACTTATCGCCATGCGTCACATGCACATCCGTGCAATCGAAGAATCCGGTCTTACCAGCGCAGACGAAATGCTCTACCCTGAAAACTGGGGATATGTTGAAGATATTCTTTCATATGTAGCAATAGGTGCCCGCTCCGTTGAAGATCAGCAGCACAGAATGACTGCCAGCGGCTTCGATGTTCCTGCCGGAATGAAGAATCCTACAAGCGGATATCTTACAGTTATGCTGAATTCAATCTATGCAGCTCAGCATCCTCATTCTTTCTTATATAGAGGATATGAGGTTACTACATCCGGTAACCCTCTTGCTCACTGCGTACTCCGCGGTTCACAGAACAAGAACGGACGTAACATTCCTAACTACCATTATGAAGACTTAAGTCTTGTAAACCAGCTCTACAAGGAGCAGGATATCCAGAACCCTGCAGTTATCGTTGATTCAAACCACAATAACTCTGGTAAAAAATATCGTGAGCAGGTTAGAATCGTAAAGGAAGTACTTCACAGCCGTCAGCACTCAGATGAGATCAGAAAGCTTGTTAAGGGTGTAATGATCGAGAGCTACATCGAGGAAGGTGCTCAGAAGATCGGCGAAGGAATCTACGGAAAGTCCATCACAGATCCATGCCTTGGATGGGATGCAACAGAAAAGCTTCTCTACGATATCGCAGAGCTCAGCTGATGCAAGCGTTATAAGCTGCCAACACCTTGAAGATTCCCGAGGCTGGGAGTTAACAAATGATTTTGTTGTCGTGAAAAATATAAAATTCAAGGCATGATATCTGAAGGATATATTCTGGGATTTATAAACTCGCTTCGCTCAGACAGATAAATCCCAAACAGAATATATCCTTCATATATCAAGCTCTTGAATTTAATATATTTTTCAAAGACAAAAAAATCACTTGTTAACTCCCAGCCTCGGGAATCTTCAAGGTGTTGTTTACGTTTTATATATACGAAATTTTATTTATTCTAATTATTTATGACTTTTTGTCACTTCGTTCCAAAAGTCATGTAAATAGGCCAATTGAGAACACCTTCGGTGCCTAGCCTATTTACCTACCGATTCACTTTCTTACGAAATCCGCAGTAAATGCGGATTTCTGATTCAAAGTTGCGAAAACATATACAATTCAATAATATACTTTCAGTATACTCGAATATTGTTTCATTTCTAAGATTATCTGGGTTGAGTTCTCTGATAGATTTCTCTAATATAATTATGCTTATTATCAGCATATCTTTGGGTTGATGCTATATCCTGATGCCCTAGCATTTCCTGTACTACTTGTATATCTGCGCCATTTTCTATCATATGAGAAGCGAAAGTGTGTCGTATAGAGAATGGGGTAATGGCTGATTTTATGCCTGCCATTTTGCCGTACTTTTTAATCATCTTCCATACACCTTGTCTGCTCATGGCTTTGCCGCCTGTGGCTGATAAGAATAAAATTCCTTCGTCTGTGGTATCGCCAAGGAGGGCTAGTCTTCCGCCTTTTAAGTAGTCCATAATGGCGCTTCTTGCGTGTTGGCCGAAGGGGACTATTCTATCCTGGCCAAAGTTTTTGAAGTCAATGCAGTTGAGTCTAAACTCAACGTCGTCTATTTTAAGCATGGCTATTTCGCTTACACGGATTCCGGTGGCAAAGAGGAGCTCCAGCATGGCTTTATCTCTTTTGCCTTTTGGGGTGTTTAGGTCAGGCTGATCTAGGAGCATGGCGATCTCTCTTTCTGTGAGGATTTTGGGGAGAGATCTTTCTATGTGAGGGGCTTTTAGGCCTTCTGTTATGTCGTTTTCAAGTTCTCCGCTTTCAACCATGAAGTGCCAGAAGGATCTTATGGACGATATGTGCCTTGATATGGTTGTGTCAGCCATGAGGTGTTCTGTCATGTTACTTACATACGAAGAAAGCTGGTCTTCGCTCACCTCAGACCAGCTATATATGTTCTCTTCTTTCATCGCCATCATTAGACGCGTAAGATCGCGTCTGTATGATAACAGCGAATTTTCTTTTACTTCTCTGACGTTCCCCAGATAAGATATGAATTCGTTAATTGCATCTTCCATGGATTATCTCCATTTTGACTTAATATAACCAACCAAAGATACGTAATTACATTAATTATATAATGTGAATTCAAAGAATCAAGATTATTTTTTCCATATAAATTTTAGTATTTGTAAATAACATAAATCAAACTTCGCACATATAAAATATACTAAAGCTTTGAATATTCCTGAGGCTGGCAGCCTATAAATGATTTTGTTGTCTTTGAAAATAATATTAAATTCAAGAGCGTGATATATGGAGATTTATATTCCCGCTTAGGGGCCGTATGTTTGAGCGTAGCGAGTTTCGGCCCCCTGGGAATAGAAAGCTCCAGATATCATGCCTTGAATTTTATATTATTTTCATGACAACAAAATCATTTATAGGCTGCCAACCTCAGGAATACTCGACAACCTAGCCATTTTACATGTGCGAAGTTTGAATAACATAAAACAAAAAATCGCAGAAGCAAACATCTGGTGTCTGCTTCTGCGATCTATATTTATCAATCCATAGTTGCAAGGATTTTCTCAGCACTTACATACTTAACGCAGAGTGTGAAAAGAGTTGCTGCTGTCTTAAGGTCTGCAAGTGAAGGATATGTAGGAGCAATACGGATATTGCTGTCTGTAGGATCCTTGTGGTAAGGATATGTTGATCCTGCACCTGTAAGCTTAACTCCTGCCTTCTTACAATATGCCACGATCTGTTTAGCGCAACCAGGCATGGAATCAAAGCTGATGAAGTAACCGCCCTTTGGCTTAGTCCACTCACCGATTCCAAGACCGCCAAGGTTCTCATCGAAGATACTCTCTACTGCTTCGAACTTAGGTCTTAAGATATCAGCCTGTTTTTTCATATGTTCAACCATACCATGGATATCTTTGAAGTATCTTACATGGCGAAGCTGGTTAACCTTGTCGTGACCGATTGTCTGGAAGTTCATCTGCTTAACGATATCTTCCATGTTGTTAAGGCTTGTTGCCATAGCTGCAATTCCAGATCCAGGGAAAGTGATCTTGGATGTTGAAGCAAACTTATAAACAAGGTCAGGATTGCCAGCCTTCTTGCACTCAGCAAGGATCTCGATGAGATAATCCTGCTCTGTATCATACAGATGATGGATACCATAAGCATTATCCCAGTAAATACGGAAATCATGTGCCTTAGGCTTAAGGTTAGCAAAACGTCTTACTGTTACATCTGAATATGAATATCCCTGAGGATTTGAATACTTCGGAACGCACCAGATACCCTTAATGCTCTCGTCTTCTGCAACAAGCTTCTCGACCATATCCATATCAGGGCCTTCAGGAGACATAGGAACAGGAATCATCTCGATGCCGAAATACTCTGTAATAGCAAAGTGTCTGTCATATCCGGGTGAAGGGCAAAGCCACTTAACCTTATCAAGCTTGCACCATGGAGTATTGCCCATAACACCGTGTGTAAATGAACGGCTGATGCAGTCATACATAACATTAAGAGAAGAATTACCAAAGATGATAATATTGCTTGGGTTATTCTCCATCATATCGGAAAGAAGCTCTTTAGCTTCATCAATACCTGTAAGCACACCGTAGTTACGGCAATCTGTACCATCTTCACAAGCAAGATCAGAATTTGAACTAAGAACATCCATCATTCCCATAGAAAGATCAAGCTGCTCTTTGCATGGCTTACCACGGCTCATATCAAGAGACATCTCCATAGCCTGATACTTGTCATACTCTTTCTTTAATGAAGCAAGCTCTGCTGTGAGTTCCTCCTTTGACATTTCTGTGTACTTCTTCACATTCTTTGCATTCTTCATTGCCTTATATCTCCACCTTCCAAAATAATATACCTTAATAAAAATACCTAAATAAAAATATTTAAACCAAAATACCTAAATAAAAATACCTAAACAAAAATACAAAAATAAAACACCTTAATAAACTACCATTACTGCTGGCCTGACTCTTCAATAGCGTCCTCAATAGCGTTAAATACAGGCAGCTCATCAAATGTAGCGAAGTAATCTCTCATAGTCTGCGCTCTTCTGATGCATCTTACGCTTCCATCTTCCTGAAGCAGAAGTTCGCTGCTCCACAGACGACCATTGTAGTTATAACCCATAGCAAAACCGTGGGCACCGGCGTCGTGGATATAGATAAGATCACCCATATCGATCTTAGGAAGCTTTCTGTCTATAGCAAACTTATCGTTGTTTTCACAAAGAGAACCGGTTACATCATAAAGATGATCGCAAGGCTCGTTTTCTTTGCCCAAAACAGTTATATGATGATAGGAGCCGTACATTGCAGGGCGCATAAGGTTAGCTGCGCAGGCATCAACTCCGATGTACTCCTTGTAGATATGCTTCTCATGGATAGCTCTTGTAACAAGGCTTCCGAATGGTCCCATCATATATCTGCCCATCTCTGTGAAAATAGCTACATCGCCAAGTCCGGCAGGAACCATGATCTCATCAAACTTCTTGTGAACACCCTCGCCGATAACAGCGATATCGTTAGGAGTCTGATCAGGAGTATAAGGAATTCCTACGCCTCCTGAAAGATTGATAAATGTAATATCAGCGCCTGTAGCTTCCTTAAGCCTTATTGCAAGCTCAAAAAGCTGACCGGCAAGCTGAGGATAATATTCATTAGTTACAGTGTTACTTGCAAGAAAAGCATGAATACCGAAGTGCTTAACGCCATGCTCCATCATCTTGGTAAAAGCCTCGGCCATCTGCTCTTCAGACATTCCATACTTGGAATCCCCAGGATTATCCATGATTCCGTTACTCATCTTGAACACGCCGCCCGGATTAAATCTGCAGCACATAGTTTCCTTAAAAGGAATATTATTCTCGATAAAATAGTCTACATGAGTAAGATCATCAAGATTGATGATAGAATCAAGTTCACCTGCATATACAAACTCTTCAACCGGTGTATCGTTGGAAGAAAACATTATATCTGCGCCCTTGGCACCAACAGCCCTTGAAAGAACAAGTTCCGCCATTGATGAACAGTCGAATCCACATCCCTCTTCAAGCAAAACCTTAAGAATCTCAGGGTTTGGAGTAGCTTTAACTGCAAAATACTCGCGGAAACCTTTATTCCATGAAAATGCCTTGTTTACGGCACGTGCGTTCTCTCTGATGCCCTTTTCATCATAAATATAAAAAGGTGTGGGGTACTCTCTGGCAATTGCTTCTGCCTGTTCTTTGCTGATAAAAGCCTTTTTCATATCTAAATTCATGCCTTTCTATTTGTGTAATTGTATCTTTGTATACAATTTGACCATTTACTCTAGTAAAGTACCATAAAATATGCCACTTGTACAGAGTTTATATTAAGTTTTTTGAATTGATTAATATCACAAGGAAACTTTTAAGGGATATCCCCGAACTACAGGATGTAGTTCGTACATGCTTAGAAATGCATGGATGCATTTCTATGTACCTACTACAGGATGTAGTCCAGACATGTCCAGAAATTAGGAGTTCTTAAAAGAACTCCGGATGCATTTCTATGTCAGGGATCTGCCAATCGATCTTTTCTAACCCGTTTTGTTCCAAGAACTCATTACACTTGCTAAAATGCTTGCAGCCAAAGAATCCTCTGTAAGCTGATAATGGGCTCGGGTGTGGCGCTTTTAATATAAGGTGCTTAGGGTTATTAAGCATTTCAGCCTTCTTCTGCGCAGGGCTTCCCCACAGCATATAGACGATCGGCCTGTCCTCATTGTTGACAGCTCTTATGATTGCATCCGTAAAGTTCTCCCATCCTTTTCCTTTGTGGGAAAAAGCCTGGTGAGCCCTTACAGTAAGAAGCGTGTTCAATAAAAGCACGCCCTGCTTAGCCCAATGCTCAAGATATCCGTTATTTGGGATCTTGCAGCCAAGATCATCATGAAGCTCTTTATAGATATTAACAAGTGAAGGCGGAATATCCACATCAGGTCTTACTGAAAAGCACAGACCATGCGCCTGTCTGGGTTCATGATAAGGGTCCTGTCCTAAGATAACAACCTTTATATCATGAAGATCTGTAAGATGAAGAGCGTTAAATATCTCTTCTGACGGCGGATATACCACATGTGTAGAATATTCTTCTTTTATAAATTTGTATAAATCAGTATAGTAAGGTTTTCTGAACTCAGGTTCCAAAGCCTTAGCCCAGTTTCCACTAATTGCTCCCATTTTATGTCCTCGTTGATCAAAGTCTCGTATTAAAGTCTTACCGGTACATTTCTATCGCGCAGATATTCCTTAACCTCAGAGATCTCAAGCTCTTTATAATGGAACAAAGAAGCTGCAAGCGCAGCATCAGCCTTTCCGTCTGTAAGAGCTTCATAGAAATGCTCCTTGGTTCCTGCTCCGCCTGATGCTATAACAGGTATACTTACAGCATCAGCAATTGCTCTTGTAAGCTCTATGTCATATCCAGCCTTAGTTCCATCTCCGTCCATACTTGTAAGAAGGATCTCACCTGCGCCAAGCTTATCTGCTTTTTTAGCCCATTCTATAGCATCAAGTCCTGTATCGATACGGCCGCCGTTTTTATAAACGTTCCAGCCTGAGCCATCTTCTCTTTTCCTTGCATCAATAGCAACTACAACGCACTGACTACCGAATTTATCAGCGCCTTCTGAAATAAGCTCAGGTCTGTTTATGGCAGCTGAGTTAACAGCGCACTTGTCAGCGCCCTCACGAAGGATCGCTCTCATGTCATCAACAGTTCTTATGCCGCCTCCAACTGTGAAAGGAATGAAAACTCTGTCTGCAACCTTTCTTACCATGTCAACAACAGTATTTCTCGCATCAGATGTTGCAGTAATATCAAGAAAAACAAGCTCATCTGCACCGGCCTTACTATAAGCCTCTCCAACAGATACAGGATCTCCTGCATCCCTGAGCTCTACGAAATTTATTCCCTTAACAACTCTTCCGTCTTTTACGTCAAGACAAGGTATTATTCTCTTAGTCAGCATCTTTATACCTCCAGAAAATTCTTCAAGATCTGCATTCCAACTTCCGAACTTTTTTCCGGATGAAACTGACATGCAAATACATTATCTTTTTCCACAGAAGCCTCTACACGTACGCCATAATCTGTAGTAGCCGTGACAATGCCCTTATCCTCTGCATCCAGATAATATGAATGAACAAAATATACATATGAATGTTCCGGAACATCCTTAAAAAGGCGTCCCTTATTAGCATAAGAAAGATCATTCCATCCAATCTGAGGAACCTTAAGACCACTATCAGCAGGAATCTTTCTTATTTTTCCACGAAAAATACCCAGACCCTTAACTCCTTCCGATTCATCACTTGAATCGAACATGAGCTGAAGGCCCAGGCATATTCCTAAAAACGGGATGCCAGACTCTACAGTCTTCTTAATAACATCCACAAGTCCGTATTCATTTAACTTAGCCATAGCGTCGCCAAAAGAACCTACTCCAGGCAACACTACATGATCCGCACTTAAGATCTCCTTTTCATCCCTTGTTGTTACAACATCTGCTCCAAGATACCTGAATGCCTTTTCAACACTCTTGATATTACCGGCATCATAATCCAATATAGCGACCAAAAAACCATCCTCCCTCTTTGCCTATACAACTGCTACTCGGGCGCTGCTCTAAGGCCGCATATTATCTGGAGCTGCTTGGTGTATTCAACATCCTTATCAATGTAGATCAGCTCATAAACTTCTTCTATAGTAAGGCCGTATTCATTCTCGAGCGCCGATTGTATATTATAGTACGCTATATTGACTTCACTTTCAACCAAAGAATCAGGTATCGAATCCGGTTTGTACTCAAGCTCAAGTTCCTTCAGCCTTTCATTATCCTCCATGATCTCTTCGTACTGCTCAACTCCCTTAACAAGAGCATTCAAAGCCTCAACAGGGAGATTTGCAGCTGCAAATACCTCGTACTGCTTGTAATAATGCCTCATCTGGGAGATATATCTTGCCTTCCAGTAAAGGATCTGGTCGTCTTCATCAAGCTTACCTGCGCGGTACAAACTATAGTAATCCCTATACGCTTCTTCGTAATCACCACTCAGGAACGCCTCCTGCGCTTCCTGATGAAGTGCCTTCTCTGGGATCGTGTATGCCGGAAGTGCACAAATTATTCCAATTGGTATAACTAAAAGGAAAGCAAGAATAAACTTCCTCGGCGGAATCGGCTTTGGAGGCGGTCCATCCGGAACTTTTGGCTTCTTTTCCTTCTTTTCTTTTGGAGGCTTAGGCTGCTTCGGCTTTTTCTCCTTCTTCTTAGCCGGCTTCTTTTCTTTCTTAGGCTTAGGCTCTTTTTCCTTCTTTTCCTTCTTTTTCTTCTTCTCGCCTTCCATCTCATTAAGAACAGCCTGATTTTCGTCCGTCAGAGATGCAAGTTCATTATTTTCTACATTGCCGCCTTCGCTTTCTTCATCCTCTGAGAAAAGAGCTGCAAGAATTCTGGCAAAAAATCCTTTCTTTTCGCCTCCATCTTCTTTTGACTTCTTCTCTTTGGCTTTCTTTCCGCCTTTTTTACCCTTAGAAGCCTTAGCTTCAAGTTCTATATCATCAAGCTCATCATTAGATGGCGCAGACTCTTCCTCTTCTTCAGGAGCTTCTTCAGATTCTGCACCTTCTTCTGAAAGCGACATAAGATCATCGCCCTCACCCTCATTTTCAAGGCTGAGCTCGTCTCCACCATCTGACGGTTCTTCAAGTGAAAGCTCTTCGCCACCGCCTTCAGCGCCTTCTTCTATATTAAGATCATCGCCGCCATCGGACGCACCCTCAGATTCTCCATTCTCCAGTGAATCCATGTCATCACTTCCAAGAGAATCCATAAGAGAATCAAGATCTGCATCAGCGTTTTCATCACCGGCACTATCTTCTGCTGTAGTTTCTTCTGCTGCAGTTTCTTCTGCTGCAGTTTCTTCACCTGCATCTGCAGGTGTCTCTTCTATGTCATCAAGCGAAAGCTCATCGCCTCCACCTTCTTCTGTTGCTTCTTCAGAAGGCTCCTCGACAGACAATTCTTCTGATTCTGCAGCGCCTTCGTCAATTGATAATTCTTCACCTTCTGTGGCTTCTTCTGTACTGCCTTCTCCTGAATCGCCTTCATCTATTGATAGTTCTTCTCCGCCTTCTGTGGCTTTTTCTAAGCTTTCTTCGGCACCGTCTTCTTCTGAAGTAGCCTCTTCACTGCCTTCATCAGCAGGAGCATCGTCACCTCCCGCTGCTGCAAACATAGCAGCTATCTCTTCAGGTGACAGCTTCTTATTAGGATCATCATCTGCAGGCTGCATAGACTTAAGAATATCATCAGGAGATGGAGCATCGTCAGCAGGTGCCTCAGCTTCCGGAGCAGGCTCTGGCTCAGGAGCTGGTTCTGGTTCTGGAGCGGGCTCACTATCACCTCCGGCCGCAGCAAACATAGCTGCTATCTCTTCAGGTGACAGCTTCTTATTAGGATCATCCCCGGGATCAGGTGCTGCCGGTGCAGGTTCTGGAGCAGGCTCTGGTTCAGGCGCACTGTCTCCACCTCCGGCCGCAGCAAACATAGCTGCTATCTCTTCAGGTGACAGCTTCTTATTAGGATCATCCCCGGGATCAGGTGCTGCCGGTGCAGGTTCTGGAGCAGGCTCTGGTTCAGGCGCACTGTCTCCACCTCCGGCCGCAGCAAACATAGCTGCTATCTCTTCAGGCGACAGCTGCTTATTGGGATCATCTGATGCAGTTGGCACTTCTGGTACATTGTTATCTGCCATAGGTGCACCTTCCTCCAATTCAGGAGTTTCATCCACTATCGGTTCTTCTGGAGCATCCTGTGTTTCAGTATCTCCAGGTGTTTCTATATCATTAACCGGTTCAGTTTCATCAACCGGTTCTGCATCTTCAGGTATTTCTGGTTCTTCAGTTTGTTGTATATCAGCAGAACCTTCCTCCATCTTCTGCATAGCCTCTTCAATAGCAGCTATGGCCTGGTCAAGATCCTGCTCCTCTTCATCTATATCAAAAAAATCAGGAGACTCTTCACCAACTGTATACTGAGGAATATTGGCACTTGAGGCTTCTGCAGCCTTGTAGCTTTCAGCCACCTGCGCAAGATGAGGATCGATGATCTCGCCTTTGTCGATACTACTTAAAAGCTGATTGATCTCTTTTAAGTCTTCATTATCCAGATCGATAGCATTTTGAGCATCAGAAGACCCGGCTGGCGCTTTGCCTGCCAATTTCGATAATGCATCAATTTCGCTTGTGTTATCGATCGATGCCATAACGTCCTCATGCTTCTTTTATGTAATCCATCGAATTTCCTTGTATAGAAACCGCCTTCTTACTAATCTGCTCAGTCAACTGATACAACTTTTCATGAACACGAATCATATAAGCTTTATTATTGATATATGCTATCTTTTCAAAAGGGAATCGAATTACAGCCGGATATTCCAGTCCTACTCCTAGTTCCAGAATCAGTAGATCTTCCGACAAAGTCCCTGACAGCCAGTTCTGATAATCACTCCATCTAGGCAGATACGCCTGCTCGTTATACTGCTCATCACGCCATTCACGCCTTTTCTGATTAAATATAAGCTCATCATCGCAGTATATTACTCTTTTTATTTCGGCAAGTTTCCCATTATTTTTTAGTATTTTATCTATTTGCGCCATTAACTGTGCAAATTCATCCGAATTTGCAGCCAGAATAAGCTCACCATTTGCATTATGCTTCTGCTGAAGAAGCTCTATATTACCGCATGGAAAAACGATCCTGTCAGGATTAAAGAGATTATCAGGATTACTATAATCATATATGGTAGAAACAATGTAATAGTCTTTATCCTTAATAAGCTCATAGAGCTTTCTAAAAGCTTCTGTTCTGGAATCCTCATGATTTATCATGTAATGATACTCAATGAAAGGAATCAGCCAATCATAGCCGTCCTTGGCCTGATCTAACAGGCTTTTATAAGCTATATCATTTGTAATATTTTTATAATCATAGGACCACTCCTCTCCTAATCCTATTAAAACCTTTTTAGTCTGACCAAGCGCAGCTGCAAGAATATTATCCATTTTGAACCTCTATATTTTTTACTAATATAAGAATGTAGTTAGTACATAAAAAGACATACAGAGCTATATCAAGAACTCTTATGTATTTCTATGTATATTTCCAGGAAGTTATTATACATGTTTAGAAAAGCTAAGTACATAGAATGTAATCTATTAGCCTTTCAGTGAAAATTGTAGTTCGAAATACTCCCCGTTAATAGCACTATCAATACAAATTAAAAACTCCCTTTGCAAATAACAATGTAGTTATCCTACCTGCACCTGCAAAGGGAGTCATTATTCATATATACTTATATTATTCGGCATCAGTAATTCGAACCAGTTCATCGATTACTGAAACAAGATTACCGATCTCAGGCTTTGACAGCTGCCTGTCAGCTCCAAGAGATTCTCCCTTTCTTCTCATTTCTTCATTAACAAGTGATGAGAAGATGATAAGCGGGATATCCTTTGTTGCATCATCTGTCTTAATAAGCTTTGTAAGACGATGGCCATCCATGATAGGCATCTCAACATCGGTTATGATACATTTAACCTGATCAAGCTTCTCTCTCTTTTTAAGCTCCTGAATATAATCATATGCCAGCTTACCATTTTCAAAATGTCTTACATTTGAATAACCGGCTTTGTTAAGAGCATCTACGATAAGCTTATTAAGAAGCTGTGAGTCTTCTGCAAGAACAATTGGTACATCTGTTCTTGTACGAGGTCCGATATCCTTGATCTGATCCATATTAAGACCAGTATTAGGATTAATATCAGATACAATCTTTTCAAAATCAAGGATGATGATAAGACGATCTTCAAATTTAATGATACCTGTGGAAATACTTTGTTCAGCTGTAGAAATAGTAGCATTGGGCTTAATGATATCAGCCCAGGATACACGGTGAATTCCGATAACGGAATCAACATGGAATGCTATATCCAGCTTGTTGAAATTAGTTACTATGAAAAGACCGCCCGGTTTGGATGTTCCTCTCTGAAGACAGTTACGAAGATCAATTGCGGTGATCATCATGTCACGTGGCATAAATATGCCTTCGATACTTGGATGTGCATTCGGAACAGGCGTTACTTCCTGATAAGTAATAATTTCTTTTATCTTAGCAACGTTTATTCCATAACAGTGATCATCAATTTTAAATTCCAAAACCTCCAGCTCATTAGTACCATTTTCCAACAGAATTTTACTTTCCATCTTATCACCTCGCAATGAAATAAATAATGGCTCGCTTATTATATCGGTTTAGAATCTCATAACTTAAGGCTTAAAATAAATATTTTTTTGACAGTATTGCATAAGAGATATCGGATGATATTGGCAAATATATTAGTAGTATATTTTGTACCAATAAAAAACGCTCCTCGCGACCTGTTATATTTAAGGTCTTAAAGAAACGCTATTATTAGTAATATATAAATTAGATATTATTTTATAGAAAAAACTTCATGTGAAAGCATGAAGCATATATTTTTAAGTACAAAAAAAGCTCCATGCAACGCACAGAGCCTTGATCATTCCTTCAAAACCGAACACTGAATTTCCAAACTTCTTGACTTATTGGTTAAGTCCTCGACCTATTAGTACACATCAGCTGAGAATGTTACCACTCTTACACCTTGTGCCTATCAACCTCGTACTCTCCAAGGGGTCTTACCACTTGCGTGGGGATATCTCATCTTGAGGGGGCTTCACGCTTAGATGCCTTCAGCGTTTATCCCTGCCAGACTTGGCTACCCTGCCTTATGCGATTGCCTTCGCAGCAGATACACCAGCGGTCCGTCCATCCCGGTCCTCTCGTACTAAGGACAGCTCCTCTCAGATATCCTACGCCCGCGCCGGATAGGGACCGAACTGTCTCACGACGTTCTGAACCCAGCTCGCGTACCACTTTAATGGGCGAACAGCCCAACCCTTGGGACCTGCTACAGCCCCAGGATGTGATGAGCCGACATCGAGGTGCCAAACCACTCCGTCGATGTGAACTCTTGGGAGTGATAAGCCTGTTATCCCCAGGGTAGCTTTTATCCGTTGAGCGATGGCAATCCCACGTTCTGCCACCGGATCACTAAGTCCTACTTTCGTACCTGTTCCACCCGTCGGTGTCACAGTCAGGCTCCCTTATGCCTTTGCACTCTTCGGATGGTTTCCGTCCATCCTGAAGGAACCTTTGAGCGCCTCCGATACTCTTTCGGAGGCGACCGCCCCAGTCAAACTCCCCGCCAGACATTGTCCCCGGACCGGTTTCACGGTCCATGGTTAGAAATCCAGTACGGTAAGGGTGGTATCCCAACAGCGGCTCCATGACAACTGACGTCATCACTTCTTAGCCTCCCACCTATCCTGTACATACAATACCGGATCCCAGTATCAAGCTGGAGTAAAGCTCCATGGGGTCTTTCCGTCCTGGCGCGGGTAGCCAGCATCTTCACTGGCACTTCAATTTCACCGGATGCATTGCCGAGACAGTACTCAAATCATTACGCCTTTCGTGCGGGTCGGAACTTACCCGACAAGGAATTTCGCTACCTTAGGACCGTTATAGTTACGGCCGCCGTTTACTGGGGCTTAAATTCAAAGCTTCGATTGCTCTAACCTCTCCTCTTAACCTTCCAGCACCGGGCAGGCGTCAGCCCATATACTTCACCTTTCGGTTTCGCATAGACCTGTGTTTTTGCTAAACAGTTGCTTGAGCCTCTTCTCTGCGGCCTTCATGTACTCATACATGAAGGCTACCCTTATCCCGAAGTTACGGGTACATTTTGCCGAGTTCCTTAGCAATGCTTCTTCCGTCGGCCTTAGGATTCTCTCCTCATCCACCTGTGTCGGTTTACGGTACGGGCAGATATCACACTATAGCGGCTTTTCTCGACAGGTCCTCCGGACACTTCACTACTTTATTTCGCTCCGCATCACACAGCACGATCCTACCAAGGGATTTCTCCCTGGCCTCGCGCCATGCTTGCCCCGGGCTGCTCTCCCGGGCTGTCCCTGTTACCTGTGTCCCCACAGTTCTGATGATATCTGGTGCAGGAATATCAACCTGCTGTCCATCGGCTACGCCTTTCGGCCTCGTCTTAGGCCCCGACTTCCCCAGGGCAGATCAGCTTTACCCTGGAATCCTTGGATATTCGGCCTGAGGGATTCTCACCCTCATCTCGCTACTCATTCCGGCATTCTCTCTTCATAACGCTCCGCTGCTCCTTATCGGTACAGTTTCAACGCTCTTATGAATGCTCCCCTACCGATCACTTATACCCGTAGATACAAGCAATCCCTAGGCTTCGGTGTCGTGTTTTAGCCCCGGTAATTTTCGGCGCAGGACCTCTCGGCTAGTGAGCTATTACGCACTCTTTGAATGTATGGCTGCTTCTGAGCCAACATCCTAGCTGTCTATGAAATCCCACATCCTTTTCCACTTAACACGTACTTTGGGACCTTAGCCGTAGATCTGGGCTGTTTCCCTTTTGACTGCCCAACTTATCTCGTGCAGTCTGACTCCTGTGCTAAACCTGACTGGCATTCGCAGTTTGATAATCTTTGGTAAGCGGTGAAGCCCCCGCGGATATTCAGTGCTCTACCTCCAACAGGCACGCTACAAGGCTAGCCCTAAAGCTATTTCGGGGAGAACCAGCTATCTCCGAGTTCGATTGGAATTTCTCCCCTATCCACAGCTCATCGCCACCCTTTTCAACGGATGTGCGTTCGGACCTCCACAGCCTTTTACGGCCGCTTCATCCTGTCCATGGATAGATCACCCGGTTTCGGGTCTATGTATACTGACTAGTCGCACTATTCACACTTGGTTTCCCTTCGGCTTACGTATCTTAGATACTTAACCTTGCCGGTACACATAACTCGCCGGACCGTTCTACAAAAAGTACGCGATCACTCGTATATAGAGCTTTCGCAGCTTGCAGGCACAGGGTTTCAGGTTCTCTTTCACTCCCCTCCCGGGGTCCTTTTCACCTTTCCCTCACGGTACTATGCGCTATCGGTCACTAAGTAGTATTTAGCCTTACGGGGTGGTCCCCGCTCATTCAGACAAGGTTTCACGTGTCTCGTCCTACTCTGGATACTGTCTCGTCTCATCCACTTTCACATACACGGCTTTCACGTTCTCTGGCAGGTCTTTCCAGGACCTTTCTGTTAGCAGACTTGAATCGATTATACAGTCCGAACCCCAGAAAGCAAGCTCTCTGGTTTGGGCTCTTCCGCGTTCGCTCGCCGCTACTTACGGAATCACTTTTGTTTTCTCTTCCTCCGGCTACTTAGATGTTTCAGTTCACCGGGTTCCCGGCCTTAACCTATGGATTCAGTTAAGGTCAACTAGGTACTTCCTAGTTAGGTTGCCCCATTCAGATATCTGCGGATCATGAAGTATTTGCCTCTCCCCGCAGCTTTTCGCAGCTTATCACGTCTTTCATCGGCTCTTAGTGCCAAGGCATCCGCCCTGCGCCCTACATAACTTAACCAGTTACGTAGGAATCAGTCCTGATCTTTCGATCATTCTGGATTCTCTTCTGATCTATAACACAGCGATATGTTATAGTCAGTGCCCATTTCTTTAGAAATGGTTTTTAATTGATGAATAAATTCACCTTTTTGATGTCTTGATTTTGGTTTGGACATAGAACATATCTTAATCATTTGGAATGATTGGATATAATCTATATTTCAGTATTCGGTTTTCAAGGAACAATGCGTTTTAAATACAAGATTTAAAACCCTAAGACTGTTTTAAACAGTCATCAGAAACCGGAACTTTGTTCTGATCTCTCATCGCTATTTAAAACTTTTTTATAAATCTGGCAGCCACCTATCCTCCCATACCGTTACCAGTATAGTACTTTCGGCCGCTAAGGTCTTAACCGTCGTGTTCGAGATGGGAACGGGTGTTTCCCCGAAGCGCATCGCCACCAGAAATGTTTTGTTGTTAAGGTTCAGTGCTTTGCTATCTTACTCTTCAGTATTTATCCTGTCAAGCTCGATTTTTTCAAAGCTTTTTGTTCGTTTTTTAGCTTTTTAACAACTAAACAGTAATGCAACTCCTTACTTCTTCCTTCTTTATTTTCCTTAGAAAGGAGGTGATCCAGCCGCAGGTTCTCCTACGGCTACCTTGTTACGACTTCACCCCAGTTATCCGACCTGCCTTAGGCAGCTCCCTCCTTACGGTTAGGCCACTGACTTTGGGCATTTCCGACTCCCATGGTGTGACGGGCGGTGTGTACAAGACCCGGGAACGTATTCACCGCAGCATTCTGATCTGCGATTACTAGCGATTCCAGCTTCGTGCAGGCGGGTTGCAGCCTACAGTCCGAACTGGGTCGTTATTTTTGGGATTTGCTCACCTTCGCAGGGTTGCTTCCCTTTGTTACGACATTGTAGCACGTGTGTGGCCCAAATCATAAGGGGCATGATGATTTGACGTCATCCCCACCTTCCTCCAGGTTATCCCTGGCAGTCTCCATAGAGTGCCCATCTTACTGCTGGCTACTATGGACAAGGGTTGCGCTCGTTGCGGGACTTGACCCAACATCTCACGACACGAGCTGACGACAACCATGCACCACCTGTCTCAGATGTCCCGAAGGACTGATGGCATTACCCATCATTCATCTGGATCTCAAGATTTGGTAAGGTTCTTCGCGTTGCTTCGAATTAAACCACATGCTCCACCGCTTGTGCGGGTCCCCGTCAATTCCTTTGAGTTTCATTCTTGCGAACGTACTCCCCAGGTGGAATACTTATTGCGTTAGCGCCGGCACTGAAAGACTATGTCTCCCAACACCTAGTATTCATCGTTTACTGCGTGGACTACCAGGGTATCTAATCCTGTTTGCTCCCCACGCCTTCGAGCCTCAACGTCAGTTGCTGTCCAGTAAGCCGCCTTCGCCACTGATGTTCTTCCTGATATCTACGCATTTCACTACTACACCAGGAATTCCGCTTACCTCTCCAGTACTCTAGTCTACCAGTTTCCAAAGCAAGCCCACGGTTGAGCCGTGGGGTTTCACTTCAGACTTGATACACCGTCTACGCTCCCTTTACACCCAGTAAATCCGGATAACGCTTGCCCCCTACGTATTACCGCGGCTGCTGGCACGTAGTTAGCCGGGGCTTCTTACTCAGGTACCGTCATCCCCTCTTACGAGGTCTTTCTTCCCTGCTGATAGAGCTTTACATACCGAAATACTTCTTCACTCACGCGGCGTCGCTGCATCAGGCTTTCGCCCATTGTGCAATATCCCCCACTGCTGCCTCCCGTAGGAGTTTGGGCCGTGTCTCAGTCCCAATGTGGCCGTCCGCCCTCTCAGGCCGGCTACTGATCGTCGCCTTGGTGGGCCGTTACCTCACCAACTAGCTAATCAGACGCGGGTCCATCTCATACCTATAAATATTTTCACACTGTGTCATGCGACACTGTGCGCTTATGCGGTGTTATCAGTCGTTTCCAACTGCTATCCCCCTGTATGAGGCAGGTTACCCACGCGTTACTCACCCGTCCGCCACTAAGTTATTCAAGATTCTGCCGAAGCTTCATCAGCGAATAACTCCGTTCGACTTGCATGTGTTAGGCACGCCGCCAGCGTTCATCCTGAGCCAGGATCGAACTCTCACTTTTATGTTTGTTCTTTCCGGTTCAGACTTACACTGACTTAATCAGAATAATTCTGCTCCTCTGTCGATCTCTCGACAGCTTGATGGTGGCTAAACCATCAAAAATTTACTTTGGTTTTTGTTCTTCTGAACATTCTGTCCTTCTTATTAAGAAGAACTGGAATTTTCAGGGTTGCATTACTGTTAAGTTGTCAAAGTGCTGTACATTCCGTTTTTAGCGGAACATATTTTATTTTACTACATTTTGCTGTGCTTGTCAACTACTTTTTAATTCATTCGCTTTGCTTCAGATTCATACGAGGATGATCTTGCAACCAGCTTCAGTAGTGATATTCGCTTGTTTTTAGGCTCGCTTTTTTGCGACAGCGAAATTGATTATATGACAGTACAAGGCCTTCGTCAACAATTATTTTAACATTTGTTATGTGTCGTATTATCGATTGTTTTATATCCGCAAAACGCCTCAAAAAAAGGAGCCGCTTGTAGATCGGCTCCATATATTGCTAATATACGAAAAACCTTTTTTCTACCAAACCATAAATCATGACTTCTTAAATGTAAATTACAGAAACGCGCATTTACTGCGTGTTTCGTGATTCGATGAATCGGTTGGCAATAGAGCCTTCGACGAAGTCGAACTCAATTGGCTCTATTGCTGCATTTTTGAATCTATGATTCAAAAATGTATTCCTTATTCAAGCCGTACCGTGTATGACTTTCCATTTATATCAAATGTAACTGCTATATTGCTAATAGATGAAGCCTGCGCAGATGGTACTATAACCAGAAGAACCAACTGCTCTTCTGATCCGGCCGAAACTGTTCCAACATAGCTGCTCAGATCATTCATGAGCATAGTTACCTTGGTATATCCAACATTATTGCCATTAACAGCAACTTTGAAAGTAGCATTTCTGTTCAATATATTGAGCGAAATAGATGATGAAGTCGGGTTACTAAGCACAAAGTTAAGTACAAGCACCTTTTCTCCATCCTTGGCAGTAACACCGCCCTGCGCATTCATGCTCGGATAAGCATTCATTACAGAATATCCGTTAAATGAAAGCTTAAGTCCTCCAAGTTCTGAATCAAGATCAGAGAGCTCGTCATCTGCTACTACCGTATCCTGAGAAGAAGCCTGCTGCGTCTGCCCATTTTCATTCTGTCCTTCTGTGCCACCATTATCCTGTCCTTCTACATCAGTTCCATCTGTTCCTGAAGTATCGTCTGATGCACCCGTCAAAGACTCATCGCTTGAATTTCCATTTCCGGATGTATCATCAGTTACTGCAGAGGTGTCACCATTTCCGGATTGATCATCGATATTTCCATTATCTGTATTTTGACCATCTGTAAGCGTCTGATCATCACTTCCACTATTTGCTACATCAATGTTTTGATCTGTATCTTCCTCTATAGCCATCCCGGCAAAGGCATTTGATGAAGAGCTACTATTCTTCTCATCAAATTTGTCGCCTTTTTCCGAATTCTTGATAGCTACATAGGTCAGATCATCAACTATGTTGTAGGAATACTTCATCAATAGTTCTGCTGCATAAGTCGTCACCTGATCGTATTCCTCCCTGTTTTCCTCTTTCGAGATAGGGATAGCATCATCCGTAGCGCACGCAGACATGATCATGGATACTGTAAGCATCAATATGGTCGCAATAATTTTTGATAATTTTTTCTTCATGGGCATCTTCCTGCTTTCGTGAGAAAAAATCCTTAGTGTTATTCAGCTTTATTCGATAGTACCTGTTCATCAATGGATCTGGTCTCAAGTTCAAACCAGAATTCCACACCATCTTCATGATTGATAACGCCGTATTTCCTGTCCATCGAATCCATAATGGCTTTTACTATGGACAGGCCAACGCCGCTTCCGCCATACTCTCTGGTCCTTGCTTTATCAACCTTGTAAAACTTTTCCCAGATATGATCAAGGCTTTCACCCGGTATCGGATCTCCGGTATTAAATACTGATACCCTCACTACGCCGTCACCCTTTGTAAGAGAGATCTTAATGATCCGGTCTCCGCCTATATGATTGATGGCATTGCTGTAATAATTCTGCAAAACCTCCCAGGTCTTAAATTCATCTGCCCAGACATATACAGGGCCTAAGTCCTGCATCTGCACAGTGACATTTTTCTGCCTCGCTAATATATCGGCAGATTTCAGATAATTCTGAATAACCGTTACGATATCAAATCGCTCCATGTTGATGGTATTTTTGCCAAATTCAAGCTCATTAAGGGTCATGAGCTGTTTGACCATCTTATTCATCTTGCCGGCTTCATCCACTATTACATCGCAGTAGTACTTCCTGCTATCGGGATCATCATCAACAATTCCATCCTGCAAACCTTCCGCATATCCCTGGATAAGCGCAATTGGCGTCTTTAATTCATGAGACACATTGGAAAGAAATTCGCTTCTCATTTTGTCTATCTTTTCTTTTGACTCAATATCTTTTTTAAGTTCAAGGTTTGCTGTTTTAAGTTCTGATATCGTTTTTTCGAGCGTCTCCGAAAGTTCGTTTATGTTTTCTCCAAGAAGGTCCAGCTCATTTCTATGTTTACTCGTATATTTTGCATCAAAATCCAGCGCCTTCATCTGATTTGATATCTCTGTAAGCTTGCTGATCGGTTTTGTGATCCTTCTTGCAAGAAAATAGGAAAGCACACTTCCTATGATCAGTATTCCAAACGCAACATAGGTCATGAAATTATTGGAAATTCGAACACTGTCCTTTATTCCTTCCAGCGCGCTCCTTATCATAAATACATTTCCATTATCAAGAAAGCCGAACATTTCCATGTAATCGGTTCCTGTTCTTTCGTCAGTATCTATCTGGAGCATGTATTTGTTTTTTTCTATCAATATAATTGTTTTGCCGTTATCATCTGTAAAGCCAAGCATATTGCCCCAGAGCTTTTGCTGAAGATAAAAATAGTCAGGGGATGACGATTTTACAACATTCGAATTTTCGTCTGCGACTATTACGTCTATGTTATAACGCTCGCAGATCCTCATCAGTTCTATGTTAAAAGAATCTGAGAGAATATCCCCGGAATTCATGGCATCATTAACACTCTCGTAAGCAGATGTAATGGCTTCAACCTTATTATTGATATAGTATTTTTCAAGAAGCGTATTATTAAACAGCAAAACGCCGCCAACCATGCCTACCAGCAGAACTGTAAAAATAAGCATGAAATCGCGGCGCAGCGGTCTTTTTATTTTTTTAGTATTATTTTCTTTGTTCACAGTATTCATGCCTCAAACTTATATCCCATACCCCATATGGTCTTGATCATGTCGCCCTTGTCTCCAAGCTTTGATCTTAGCTTCTTTACATGAGTATCAATGGTTCTGGCATCGCCAAAGTAGTCATAATTCCAGACATTATTAAGAATATTATCCCTCGAAAGTGCGATTCCCTTATTTTCAAGAAAATAGGCAAGAAGCTCAAATTCTTTAAATGACAGCTCCACAGGTTTTCCATCTATCGTAACAATATGAGCCGATCTGTCGATCCTGATCCCGCCTTCTTCTATCACATCTTCATTTGAAGTCTGAAGGCTTCGCCTTAATATAGCCTCTACTCTTGCTACCAGTATCTTAGGGCTGAAAGGCTTTGATATATACTCATCAACTCCCAGCTCAAATCCCTGAAGTTCATCCCGCTCATCAGACCTTGCCGTAAGCATTATGATCGGAACCTTGCTGTACTGCCTTATTTCACGGCACACTTCCCAGCCGTCCATTTTGGGCATCATGACATCAAGGATTATCAAAGTAATTGTTTTATCCGCAAAAAACTTGTCAACAGCTTCCATTCCATCGCCGGCTTCGATCACGTCAAATCCAGCTTTTGTCAGGAAGTCACTGACAAGCTTTCTCATTCTGCTTTCATCATCTACTACTAAAACTTTAAGTCTGTCCATTCCCCTTACTCAAACCGGTTCTTATACGGTCTGGCCTCCTTATACTATCAAAAATGTGAGTGATCCGTAGATTCTCAATCTCAAAATCTGCATGGCACTTATCTTAAGCACTAATAGAAATTTCTTCTACTTACCTTAATATAGCAAGATATACTTTCTATATATTAGCTTACCCCCATATTATGTCTATTTTGTGAAAAAACATTCAGCTCCCGAATTTTATCTGAAATCAGTTTTTGTCATCTGTTTCTGTATTTTCTCTGAAATCAGGTTTTACTTCCATGCCAAGCTCTTTTTCTTTTGCTTTTACTGCTTTTTCGCGCTCAGTAAGCTCTTCTTCCCAAGCCTCATACTCATCCGTGATCGTCTCTTTATAATTGAGCACCGTTGTTGAGTTGTTGCTGGCAGCTATTATAAACATACCAATAACAAGGATTATAAGGAATATATTCAGGAAAAGAGAATACTTGAAAAACTTATCATTTGTTTTTTTCTTAGGTTCTTCCTTGACTACTACCTTTGGAACATAGTCGTCCGGAGATGTGGTATGAGTATAGATATGTTTGAGATCAATAGTGGGCAGATCTGATGTATCACCGCCCTGAATCATGATCTGTCTTCTAAGAAAAGACAAAAAGCTCCAGCCAAGGGGCGTACCAAACACCTTGTTTTGTATAGATTTAGTATAGACTGTTTTGATGTTAGCAAGACTGTTGAGCTTAACGTGCGACTCAAGGTACTCTATCTTTCTGGCATCAACTCTTGCTTTGTCAGCATCTTCTTTGGTCCTGAAAACAAAACCGCCAACCTCAAGTGAATTTCCAGTCTCTACATTATTTTCTTTGACAGGCTCAGTATTTTTTCCCGGTACAACCGCATCCCGTGCATCTGCCATTACAGCCTCCTGAAGGCGAACATCAGCCGATTCCCAAAAAATATATATAAGCGTCAACTTTAAAAAACATATATATCACACTTATATTTCGGTTATTATATGTTCAAAATCAAGATGCGGTTACAAGAAAAGCGGATATTACCTCAAAGATAATATCCGCCAAAGTTTTAAGAATAATCTGTAGGGAAGTTACCTACAAATACGCATACGCTTCTGGCTTTAAGAATCCAGCCATCATCTGTAAGTGGAACAGGTCTGTTATGAAAATACTTTTCATCAGGAGCGCCGGTATTAATTGCAAGTGCCCAGTAGCCGCCACCCGGAAGTCCGGGAAGTTTGATCGGGATGTCTTCCCAGAAAACGTTGATAGCGATATATATAACGTCGTCGTGGCCCTTATCTCTTGAATAGCCGGCAAATCTGATGCCTATCATCCTGCTGTCCTTGGTAATGTTTCCATTGTAAGGATCTTCTACGTGACTGCTTTCGAAAGGAAGTCCGCACTTTGCAGGCTGGAGATCTTTTCTGATGGCAGGATGTCTTTTTCTGAACTGTATAGCATTTCTATAAAAATCATAGAAATCGTGGTTCTTCTTCATGAGATTCCAGTTAAGCCATGAAATCTCATTATCCTGACAATAGGCATTGTTATTACCAAACTGGGTGTTGCCGAACTCATCGCCTGCAAGGAGCATCGGAGTTCCTCTGGAACACATAAGTATCGTGATAGCATTACGCATCATGCGGAATCTAAGCTTGATGATCTCAGGATCATCTGTTTCGCCTTCTACGCCGCAGTTCCAGCTTCTGTTATCATCTGTACCATCTGTGTTGTTCCAGCCGTTGGCTTCATTGTGCTTGCCATTGTAGGAATAAAGGTCATAAAGCGGGAATCCATCGTGGCAGGTCAGAAAGTTAATAGATGAATTATATCCGACATATTCGCCGCCGTACAGGTCCATAGAACCTGTGATTCTCTTAATAGCTTCAGGAGCTGACCAGTACTCGCCTTTTAAGTAAGAGCGGATATCATCGCGGTATTTACCATTCCACTCTGCCCATCTGTTCCATGCAGGGAAGCTTCCTACCTGGTACATTCCGCCTGCATCCCACGCTTCTGCGATAAGCTTACAGTTGCCTAGGATCGGGTCATAGGCAAGTCTCTGAATAAGAGGCGGCCTGTCCATAGGAGTTCCGTCTTCATTTCTTCCAAGGATACTTGCAAGATCAAAACGGAATCCGTCAACACGATAGTCCTCAACCCAGTAGCGCAGACAATTAACTATCATTTCCTGTACCAGAGGATTATTACAGTTAACTGTATTGCCGCAACCTGAGAAGTTATAGTACTTGCCATCCGGTGTCAGCATGTAATAGATATTATTATCAAATCCTTTGAAAGAAATAAATGGTCCGTTCTCATTACCTTCAGCAGTATGGTTAAATACTACATCGAGGATTACTTCTATTCCGTTATCCTTGAACTCCTTAATAAGATTTTTAAGCTCAAGGCCTTCATAGTTGTACTCACCAACTGATGCATAGGCCGTGTTGGGAGCAAAAAAGCTTACTGTGTTATATCCCCAGTAATCAAGAAGTGTTCTGCCATTGACTTCTCTTTTATCTCTAGTCTCATCAAACTCGAAAATGGGCATGAGCTCTACAGCCGTGATTCCAAGGTGCTTAAGATATGGAATTTTCTCTTTGAGACCTTCAAATGTTCCGGGATATCTTACGCCTGAGGATGGATCCTTAGTAAAGCCTCTTACATGAAGCTCATATATGATGGAATCTTCCATTGGAGTTTCAAGCTGCTTGGTAGCATTCCATTCAAAATTGTTTCTAACGATCCTGGCTCTGTATATACCATTTCTATTGTCATTCTGCCCCCATATACGCTGGCCGCTTACTGCTTTAGCGTAAGGGTCAAGGAGGAGATGCTTTTTGTCAAAAAGAAGTCCTCTTGATGGGTCCCATGGGCCGTCAACAGAATAGGCATATTCTATGTTCTCTATATCAAGACCAAATACGATCATCGAATAGGTCTTACCAATTTTATAGGATTCGGGAAAAGGGATAGTTCCGTAAGGAGCAGATTCGCCTCTGTGAAACAGAAGTAGTGTAATAGACTTGGCTCCCTTAGAATAACATGTGAAGTTAACACCATCAGGGATAACAGTTGCCCCGTTCATTTCATAATAACCGGGTCTTATTCTGAAACCGTTGATCTCATCAAGTGCAAGCATCTGGCGATTAAGATCCATCTTACGAAATTCAATACCGCGATGCTCTCTGAGTACTTTTTTCTCTACTCTGCGTCTTCTGAACTCTTGCATAAAAAACCTTTCCGTCTACAGGTGAAAAAAACATCCGCCTTAGTGTGCTGTTAAGTATAGTTGGTAAACGTTTTTAAACGCAAAATCTCATTTATAGTTTAACACAAAAAAACACCTCGGAAAACCGCTTTAGGAAATCCGAGGTGTATTATACTTTTTCATGTTCAACAGTACATATGTGTACTTCTATGAACTAAAGATCAAGCAGGATATGCTCCGTTCTTAGTATCTGCCTTAGAAAGGTCTACTCCGCTCTTCTGAGCTTCACGATACTTGAAGAAGTCTGTAGCAACCTGAGGGAATGATGCATATGAGAGAACGTCCTCATCGCATGTAGCCCACTGTTTGCACTCTTCTCTGAACTTATCCATCTGAGGCTCGATAAGATCTGCAGGACGGCATGTGATACGCTCTTCGTCGCCGATGCACTTCTTAACTACTTCAGGGTCCATAGGCTTGATTGTCTGACCATACTTACCTCTTACAAGGTCCTTAGTCTGTTCAGGAACAACCTTATATCTCTCGCCCATAAGTACATTCATAACGGCCTGAGTACCAACGATCTGTGATGAAGGTGTAACAAGCGGTGGCTCACCAAGGTCTTTACGAACTCTCGGTACTTCCTGAAGAACATCTTCAAGCTTATCAAGCTTGCCCTGATCAGAGAGCTGCTTAGTAAGGTTTGAAAGCATTCCACCAGGTACCTGATACATAAGAGTCTTGATATCAACACCAAGAACCTTAGTAGACATAAGTCCTGACTCAAGGCACTCTTCTCTGTAAGGACGGAAGTGATCAGCGATCTTTGAAAGGATCTTCTGATCATAACCTGTATCGTATGGTGTTCCCTTAAGGGCTTCAACCATAACTTCTGTAGCAGGCTGTGATGTACCAAGAGCAAATGGGCTGATTGCACAGTCGATGATATCAACACCAGCTTCAATAGCCTTCATGTATGTCATGCTGGCTACACCAGATGTGTAGTGAGTGTGAAGCTCGATCGGGATCTTTGTACCGCTCTTAAGAGCACGTACAAGCTTATCTGCTTCGTAAGGAAGAAGAAGTCCTGCCATATCCTTGATACAGAGTGAATCAGCACCAAGTGCTTCGATCTCACCGGCAATTCTCTTCCAGTATTCATCATCATAAGCACCGCCAAGTGTGTAGGAAAGAGCGATCTGAGCTTTTCCGCCATACTTCTTGCATGCTTTAACAGAAGTCTCAAGGTTACGAAGGTCATTGAGACAGTCAAAGATACGGATGATATCAATACCGTTCTCAATTGACTTAGCAACGAATGACTCAACTACATCATCTGCATAGTGGCTGTAACCAAGAAGGTTCTGACCACGAAGAAGCATCTGAAGAGGTGTATTCTTGAAGCCTTCTTTAAGTTTACGAAGTCTTACCCATGGATCCTCTTTAAGGAAACGCAGGCATGAATCAAATGTAGCGCCGCCCCAGCACTCTACTGCGGCATAGCCAACTTTGTCCATTGTATCAACAATAGGGAGCATCTGCTCTATCGGCATTCTTGTAGCGATCAGGGACTGATGAGCGTCACGAAGGACTGTCTCCATGATCTTTACCGGTTTTCTTTCAATATCAGACATAGTTTTCTCCTTTTAAAAATTAGATTCCGAATATCGCCATAAATGTACCGGCAACAACTGCTGTTCCGATTACTCCGGCAACGTTAGGTCCCATAGCGTGCATGAGAAGGAAGTTGGAAGGATCTGCTTCTGCACCAACCTTCTGAGATACACGTGCAGCCATAGGAACGGCTGATACACCGGCTGAACCGATAAGCGGATTGATATTTCCACCACTGAAAAGATTCATAAGTTTACCAAACAGAACACCTGCAGCAGTACCTACAGCGAATGCTATAAGTCCGAGAACTACGATCTTAAGAGTCTGAGGCCTAAGGAAATCTTCAGCTTTTGTAGTAGCACCAACTGATGTTCCAAGAAGGATAACTACGATGTACATAAGAGCATTGGAAGCTGTCTCCTGAAGCTGGTGTACAACACCACATTCACGGAAGAGGTTACCAAGCATAAGCATACCGATAAGAGGAGCTGTTGTTGGAAGGATCATGCAGACAACAACTGTAACAACTATAGGGAAGAGAATCTTCTCAAGCTGTGATACAGGGCGAAGCTGAAGCATGCGGATCTTACGTTCCTTCTTTGTTGTGAAAAGCTTCATGATCGGAGGCTGAATAAGCGGTACAAGTGACATGTACGAATATGCAGCAACGGCGATAGGTCCAAGAAGGCCTGTACATCCAAGCTTTGTAGCAAGGAAGATAGATGTAGGACCATCAGCACCACCGATGATGGAGATAGAAGCAGCTTCTGTTCCGGAGAATCCCATAAAGATAGCCATAAAGTAAGCTGAGAAAATACCGAACTGTGCTGCTGCACCAAGCAGGAATGACTTAGGGTTAGCAATAAGCGGACCAAAGTCTGTCATGGCACCTACACCCATGAATATGATTGAAGGAAGGATTGACCATTCATCCAACTTGTAGAAATACCTGAATAATCCACCGCCGCTTCCGTCTTCTGATATCTCATGCATAATATCAGGATAGATATTAACAAGAAGCATACCAAATGCGATTGGAACAAGAAGCAGTGGTTCAAAATCATGGGCTATAGCCAAATAAAGAAATACGAACGCTACGAGGATCATGACATAATTGCCCCAGTAAAGTTTCTCGAAAGCTGTCTCAACCCATAGATTCGAAAATGTTTCAACGATTTTTTCCATTATTGTTCCTCCAGTAGAATACGAAACTATTAGTTAAGTGTTGCAAGAACTGCTCCTGCCTCTACTGAATCACCTACTGCGCAGTCAATGCTTGCAACAGTTCCGTCTGAAGGAGCAACCATAGGAATCTCCATCTTCATGGACTCGATAGTAACAACAGCATCGCCCTTCTTAACAGCCTGTCCAACGTTAGCGTTAACCTTTACAACCTTGCCGGCTGCACCAGCTTCAACCTTGATTGAACCAGCACCAGCTGATGCCTTCTTAGCTGCAGGAGCTTTCTTAGGAGCTGCCTTTGGAGCTGCTGCAGGAGCTGCGCCGCCTGCACCTTCTTCTACTGTAACATCATATACGTTGCCATTAACGGTAATAGTATAGTTTTTCATGTTTATCCCTTCCTGCCGTATGTATAACGGCTTCGAAATTTTATGTGAATCCTGTAAATTCTTATCTTGTGTTGCCGTGAGGCATCAGTTATGCTCTGGCTCCGGAACGTCTCTTTCTAATAGAGCGAACAACGAATCCATCACCGGATGCTGAAGTACTTCCCTCATAAGCTGCGATAGCTGCTGCGATAACTGCAACGAGCTCTTCGTCATCAGAAAGATCCTCTTCTTCAACTACTTCAGGAGCTGCAGGTTTTGCAGGAGCTGGAGCAGGCTGTTTCTTACCGATCTTTCCGATCATAGGGAAAAGAGAAATGATCAGACTGATAAGAATAAGTACTGCAAATGCAGTTCCCATTCCAAGCAGTGTATTGATACCCGCATCAGCAAGTGCATCAACATCAACCTTAAAACCAGTTGCTTCAAGAGCTATAGGAAGATAAGATAAAGAACTTGTGATAAATTCCATCATTTACCTCCTTATTTAGTAACATGCTTCTTTGCAGGGTGTGCTTCTCTCTTTGTAAAAAGCATCTCTAATGCGCCGATAACATACTTTCTTGTATCAGCAGGCTCAATGATCTCATCAACATAGCCTCTTCTTGCAGCACTTACAGCGCTGTTCTGAAGCTTAGCATACTCAGCTGCGATCTCATTAACTTCTTCTGCGCTCTTACCATCACCGATGATCTTGGCAGCCATATCTGCTTCCATTGTTCCGATCTGGGAATCTGGCCAGCAAACATTGATATCTGCCTTAGAATTCATGATAACGAATGCGCTACCAAGAGCCTTACCTGTAACAACATTAACTTTCGGAACAGAAGCTGAACCAAATGCAGAAACAAGTGCTGCTGCTTTCTTGGCAAGTCTCTTCTCTTCACATGTTGTAGCAAGGAAGCCCTTTACATTTGTGAATGTAACAACAGGAAGATCAAAAGCATCGCAGAAACGAACGAAATCAGCTGCCTTCTCACAACCGTTTGCTGTAAGAACAGGCTCGAATTTCTCTTTCTCTTTGCCGTTTTCATCAAATAATACGCTGCGGTTAGCAACAACGCCAACTGTAGCTCCGTTAAGTTTGATGAATCCTGTTACCATCTCTTTAGCGAATTCTCTCTTGGTTTCAAAGAAAACGCCATTATCTGAAAGAATTGAAAGTGCAAGTGCAGGATCTGCAACTGCGCCATCAAAATTCTCAAGTGATCTGTTAAGATCATCAGCGCACTCTTCATAGAAGTCGCTGTCTTCATTATTAGAAGGAAGAAGGCTTACAAGCTGACGAATCTCGTTGTAGATTGTCTCTTCATCGCCTGCAACATCAACGATTCCAGCCTTAGCGCCCTGGAAATCAGCTGCTGCTGTATCACACTTCTCTTCGTAATTGCCTTTAATGGAGTTAGGAGAATTGACGAACAGCTTACCGTTCTTGCTCTCCATGAATGTAAAATCAGAAAGGGCTGGTACAAGTGCCAGACCGCCGCCACAGCCACCGAATACTGCTGTGATCTGAGGAACAACTCCTGAAGCCTCAACTTCTTTAGCGTAGATCTCGCCAAAAGCTGCAAGAGCATCAGTTGCTTCCTGAAGACGCATACCTGTTGAATCGATAAGACCGATTACAGGTGCTCCCATCTTGACTGCCATATCATAGATACGTGCAATCTTCTTTGCATGCATTTCGCCAACGGATCCGCCTAATACACTTGCATCCTGGCTATATACATACACAAGGTTACCATCAATGACACCATATCCCGTAACAACACCATCGGATGGAGTCTCTGACTGTTTCAGACCGAAGTCAGTGCTCCTTGCTGTAACCATAGCACCAATTTCGACGAAACTGTTCTCATCGAGTAAAGCATTAATTCTTTGACTCGCCTGTGAAGTACTACTCATTTACTTACCTCCGTATAATATATGTTGACGTTAAAGCACTCGCAAGTTGAAACATATTGAACTTTTTGTGAAATAAAACCCCTTACATGTCTTAAAACTTGATAATGCCAAACTTTTCACAAATAATATTGTATCATAAACAATTGGGAAATAACACAGAATTTATAGTGATTTTTACAAATATACGGATTAAAAATATATTATTTTCTAAAAACTATCTAATCACAGACTATTATAACAGATAACTATAAATATATCTTTGCCCCAAATAAACAAAAACACGCATCTGCTGCGTGTTTCGTGTTTTTATCAATCTGATAACAATAGTTTTTTCAACTAACTCAAGTATTTTATCTTTGATCCAAATATTTACTAATTATATATCCAGCTTCACATCAATTTCCTGCTCAGCTTCTTTTTTGAATTCTTCAGCATGATCTATATCGACTGAAGGCAGATCATCTACTGATCTTACGCCAAATGAACGAAGGAATTCCTCCGTAGTACCAAACAAGATTGGACGTCCCGGAGCATCCATACGGCCAAGCTCTTTTACAAGTTCAAACTCTACAAGTCTGTTAACAGCATGGTCTGAATTAACGCCACGAATACGCTCAACTTCAGCCTTTGTAACAGGCTGCTTGTAAGCTATGATGGACAAAGTCTCAAGGAGCGATTCTGTAAGTACATATTTCTTGGGCGTACTTGCAACCTTGATAAGCTGAGGATAGAAATCCTTCTTGGTAGACAGCTGATAAGAATTTTCTAGCTCAAGAAGACCAATCCCGCTATCTGTCTTATTATATTTTTCTTTCAGATATTCTATCTGTTCTTTAACTTCATCTATGCTTTCTTCAAGAGCTTCAGCAAGTTTGGAAATCTCAACTGAATCTCCCATTGTAAAAAGAATCGCCTCTATTGCGGCAGCTCCCTCTTTCTTTTTCATATCAGTTTTGCTCCTTTGCAAGTTCCTGTGCAGACTTTATAGCTTCTTCCTCATCCAGTTCTTCTCCGAACTTTTTGGATGTGATGGTAATATCTGCAAAAGTTCCATCCTGTTCTACTGTAACTTCTCCAAGCTTGATCTCTTCAAGGATAACAAGGAAAGCAACGATGATCTCAGCCTTGGTTGCCTGCGCTTCAAGAAGTTTTCTAAAACTAAAGCTTTTATGCTTTCTGATATATGCCTTGATAAAAAGAGTCTTTTCATCAATATCAACAGACTCTCTTTCAATTCGGCCGAATGTGCTTCTTACAGGGTCGATCTTGTCTTCCTGTCTTCGAAGCAGTTCCTGGAATATATCATTAAGTTTCTTAAGATTATTGTCACCGACAAGCTCCTCATAATCTATAGGAGCTTCATAAGACGTGACCTCAGTTGGGATATCAGGTTTACGATAAAAATACATATCAGAGCCGTCAAACCTTTCTGCAAGCTCTGCAGAAAGATACTTAAACATCTTATGTTCGAGAAGTTTTTCAACAAGTTCTGCTCTGGGATCCTCTTCTTCGCCTTCTTCATTAACTTCGCGAGGCAGGAGCATCTTGCACTTGATATCCATAAGTTCAGCAGCCATAACAAGGAACTCGGAGGTTACATCCATATCCTCTTCTTCCATAAGGCTGATATATTCAAGATACTGGTTAGTTATTGTTGAGATCGGGATGTCATAGATCTCGACCTTGTTTTTATCTATAAGATGCAGAAGCAGATCCAAAGGGCCTTCGAAAGCCTTAAGCTTAACTTCAAGTGCCATTACTTAGCCTCCCCATTTTCAGCCTCAAGATCGATGACAACAAGTTCTCCGGGATTGAAAACCCTGATCGGAATCGTATGTGTTCCAAGTCCTCTTGAAAGAACCATTGTACGATCTTTGATCTTAAATAGTCCCCCATCATATTTTGGGAAAAGATAAAATGCCGGAGATACAACGCCTCCGAGAACGGGAAGTTTGATGATCCCGCCATGTATATGACCTGACAGCGTAAGATCAGCTCCCCATTCTGCATATCTGGGGAAATACTGAGGATTATGTGCTATCAGGAGATTAAATCTATCAGGATCAGGCCCGCCTATTGTCTCTTTCATATATTCAGCCGGCATTTTACGGATGATGACCTTCCTGAAATACTCATGAGGAAGTTCAAGTCCTGTAAGTTTAATGCCATACTCATCAAGGTTCATGCTTTCGTTGTTCAAAAGCTTGATCCCGAACTTGTCCATGTCAGAGATATAGGTATCATAAAAGCGGTGAAAGTCTTCATAAAACCATCTAAGCTCACTTTCGTGATTGCCATTGGCTGCGTATACAGGATATCTTGAAGAAAGCTCCTTAAGGAGATTAGTTTCAAGAGGCCATGTCTTGTATGGAAGCGATCCTGTAAGAATATCTCCTGAAAAAATGATCATATCAGGGGAAAGCTCATCTATCGCCTTGATAAGATCAGCGTTATCCTTTCCATACTGCCAGCCATGAAGGTCTGATAGGTGACATATTCTTAAGTTTTTCTTTAATTTAGAGCTCTTAACATTATATTTACTTATGACAAATCTCTTGGCATTATAGGCACTGTTAGCAACACCTATAAATGCAAAAATGACAAATAATAATATAAGAACTTCTAAAATGGTGATCAGCAATACTGTGTCCAACTTTCGTATATTTCTTTTCTACTTCTATCGCCTATTATACGGGAATAAAATCAAAAGAAAAGCCCTTGATTTTATACAAAAACCAAGGGCTGTATTTCTTTAGTTGTATTTACGCTTTCTAGCAGCTTCAGACTTCTTCTTACGCTTTACGCTAGGCTTCTCGTAATGTTCTCTCTTACGAATCTCCTGCTGGATACCAGCCTTAGCACAACTTCTCTTAAAACGACGAAGTGCGGAGTCAAGTGTTTCATTCTCTTTTACTATAACTGTTGACATATATTCTCTACCCTCCCTTCAGTCCCGTTACATTATTGAACTGATCGGGTTATTTACTTAAGTTAAATTATTTTAACTCACAGCATATAGAATTATATACTACTTTTTCGTAATCGTCAAGCGCATATTTACATAATTACTTGATCTGGTTTGCAAGTACTTCCTGTGCCTTGTTAAGAGCATCTGCGATACCTGCAGGGTTCTTACCACCAGCCTGAGCCATGTTAGGACGACCGCCACCGCCGCCTCCTACCATAGGAGCTATCTCTTTTACAAGGTTACCTGCATGAGCACCCTTCTTAACAGCAGAATCTGATGCCATTGTCATGATGCTGACCTTGCCATCATTATCGCTCATAAGAACTACTACGCAGTCGCCAAGGCTCTCCTTAAGAGAATCTCCAAGCTCGCGAAGGCTGTTCATATCTACATCCTTAAGAGACTTAGCTACGAACTTAACGCCCTTAACATCTACAGCGTCATCTGCTGCATTACCAAGAGCATCCTTAGCTGCGCTGCTCTTTAAGGATTCATTCTCGCTCTTAAGAGCCTTAAGCTCTTCCTGGAGCTTCTTGATATGATCAGCAAGAGTTTCAGGTGTAGCCTTAAGAAGTGCTGCTGCATCCTTAGTGTTGCGCTCAAGTTCCTTATAGAATTCAATTACGTTACTGCCTGTAATAGCTTCGATACGACGAACGCCTGCAGCTACGCCGGATTCTGAAAGGATCTTGAACTGACCGATTTCTCTTGTGTTAGAAACGTGAGTACCACCACAAAGCTCAATTGACCAGTCGCCCATGTTAACAACTCTTACGCTGTCGCCATACTTCTCACCAAAAAGGGCCATAGCGCCAGTCTTCTTAGCTTCTTCAAGAGACATTTCCTTTGTAACTACTGAAAGTCCCTCATAGATCTTAGCATTAACAATATCTTCAACCTTCTTGATCTCATCAGCTGTCATTGCCTGATGATATGAGAAGTCAAATCTTGTCTTATCAGGATCCTGGTAAGAACCAGCCTGCTCTACGCTATCTCCAAGAACTTCCTGAAGTGCTTTCTGAAGAAGGTGTGTTGCAGAGTGATTGCTGCATGTCTTTGCTCTGTTAGCAGCATCTACATTAAGAGATACCTTATCAGAAGTCTTAAAGCTTCCTGCTACAACCTTACCAACATGAGCTGTTCTTCCGCCAGCTACCTTGATAGCTTCAGCCACTTCAAATTTAGCGCCGTTTGCACCAAGGATCTCACCGATATCTCCAACCTGGCCACCCATTGTGCCATAGAAAGTAGTCTTATCTGTAATGATAGTACCCTGCTGACCCTCTGTAAGCTCATCTGTAAGAGCCTCAGCTCCAGCCATTGCAACAACTGTGCCATCACAGCCAAGAGCATCATAGCCAAGGAATTCCACCTTTACAGACTCATCAAGTCCATCGAATACGCCTTTGCCAGCCTCAAGATTAGCAGAGAAGTTCTGGTTATCTCTTGCCTTCTGCTTCTGCTCTTCCATAGAAGTCTTGAAGCCTTCCTCATCAACTGTAAGGTCCTCTTCCTGAGCAAGCTCAACAGTAAGCTCTACAGGGAAGCCGTATGTATCATAAAGGAAGAATGCATCCTTACCACTGATCTCTTTTTTGCCTTCAGCAGTAGTCTTATCAAGGATCTTCTTGAATTCCTTCATACCGTTTTCAAGAGTAGACTCGAAACGAACGATCTCTCTCTCAAGCTCAGTAAGAACAAATTTCTGATTCTTGTTAAGATGCTCATAGCTCTCTTTATACTCATCAATGTAGATCTTAGCTACTCCAAGGATCTGATCCTTGTTAAGTCCAAGAGTTCTTGCGTGTCTTACAGCACGACGGATAAGTCTTCTAAGGATATAGCCAGCTCCTGTGTTAGAAGGAAGAAGCTTAGCTTCATCACCGATAAGCATAACTGATGTACGAGTATGATCAGCAAGGATTCTCATTGATCTTGTTGTCTTCTCATCAGCTTCATACTTGATACCGCTCTCTTTTTCAATATAAGCGATAACAGGTGCATGAAGATCGATCTTATAAACATCATCTACTCCGTTAAGGAAAGCAAGGATTCTCTCAAGTCCCCAACCTGTATCAACGTTCTTCTGTGCAAGAGGTGTAAGATGACCGTCATGGTGCTTCTCATACTGCATGAATACGTCATTACCGATCTCGGTATACTTGCCACAGTGACATCCAGGTCCGCAGTTTGGTCCGCAATCCGGAACGTCTTTAACATAGAACATCTCACTGTCAGGACCGCATGGACCATATTCAAGTCCCCACCAGTTATCTTCAGCAGGAAGATAATAGATGTTCTCAGGCTTAAATCCGGATTCAATACGATACTTAGCACCCTCTTCATCACGAGGTGCGTTCTCATCACCTGCAAATACAGTAGCTGCAAGGTGATCAGCATCAAAACCAAAGAGCTGTGTAAGAAGCTCAAAGCTCCACTGGCAACGCTCTTTCTTGAAATAGTCGCCAAGAGACCAGCTACCCATCATTTCAAAGAAAGTACCGTGGCTCTTGTCACCTACTGAATCAATATCGTTAGTACGAACACAGCCCTGTACGTTGCAAAGACGTGTTCCCATAGGGTGCTTCTTACCAAGAAGATAAGGCATAAGCGGCTGCATACCTGCAACATTGAACATAACACCTGTTGATCCGTCAGATACAAGTGAAACGGCGCCACAGTCCACATGTCCTCTATCAATATAAAACTGCTTCCATGCTTTACGAAGCTCACTAGCAGTAAACTGTTTCATCTTATTTCCTCCAACTATTTATCATCAAAAAGCAAACTTCTCTTCAAAGAACTTATCAAGCTCAGCGATAGGCCATCTTACATTGCCTTCTGAATACTCGATCTGCTTCATAGTATCACGCTCACGGATTGTTACGCAGTGATCTTCTTCTGAATCAAAGTCATAAGCGATGCAGAAAGGAGTTCCGATCTCATCCTGTCTTCTGTATCTCTTACCAATTGATCCTCTGTCATCGTACTCACAGTTCCACTTCATGGAAAGCTGATCGAATACCTTCTCAGCGTTCTCAGAAAGCTTCTTGGAGATAGGAAGTACTGCGATCTTAACAGGAGCAAGAACAGGATGGAAGTGCATAACTGTTCTTACATCGCCGCCCTCAAGTTCCTCTTCATCATATGCTGCGCAAAGGAATGCAAGAGCAACACGGTCTGCACCAAGTGAAGGCTCGATAACGTAAGGGATGTAACGCTCCTTCTTCTCTTCATCAAAGTATGTAAGATCCTGGTTAGATGTTGTCTGGTGCTGGCCAAGGTCATAATCTGTTCTGTCAGCGATACCCCAAAGTTCGCCCCAACCAAATGGGAATTTGAACTCGATATCTGTTGTTCCCTTTGAGTAGAATGCAAGCTCAGCAGGATCATGCTCACGAAGACGCATCTCATCTTCCTTCATGCCAAGGCTTACAAGGAAATCTCTACAGAAGTTCTTCCAGTACTCATACCACTCAAGGTCTGTACCAGGCTCGCAGAAGAACTCAAGCTCCATCTGCTCGAACTCACGTGTTCTGAATGTGAAGTTACCAGGTGTGATCTCGTTACGGAAGCTCTTACCGATCTGGCCGATACCAAAAGGAAGTTTCTTACGAGTTGTACGCTGTACATTCTTGAAGTTTACGAATATACCCTGTGCTGTCTCAGGACGAAGGTATACTGTGTTCTTAGCATCCTCAGTTACACCCTGGAATGTCTTGAACATAAGGTTGAACTGACGGATATCAGTAAAGTTGTGCTTGCCGCATGTAGGGCAAGGAATGTTGTTATCGTTAATGAAATCCATCATCTGCTGCTGGCTCCAGCCATCAACTGATGATTCAAGCTTTATATTATTCTCCTGTGCAAAATCCTCGATGATCTTATCTGCTCTAAAACGCTCGTGGCATTCCTTACAGTCCATAAGAGGATCAGAGAAGCCGGCAAGATGTCCTGATGCAACCCAAGTCTGAGGGTTCATAAGGATAGCACAGTCAACACCTACGTTGTACTTGTTCTCCTGTACGAATTTCTTCCACCATGCCTTCTTGACATTATTTTTGAATTCAACACCAAGTGGACCGTAATCCCAAGTATTTGCAAGACCTCCGTAAATCTCAGAACCGGGGAAAATAAATCCTCTGCCCTTAGCCAGTGCAATAACTTTGTCCATTGTCTTCTCTTCTGCTTTCATTTCCTTAATCTCCTGTATCTTTATTCGTTAATCTGCTTTCAGTACAATATAACACAAATCATCCTGAGTTGCAGATAAATCTACATTTTTACTTCCGTTCCAGACAGTTCCTGCCGGAGCATAAGCTATTTTACCTGAGGAAAAGAATCCTATCTTTTCTTCCATAACAACGACCATCTGGTCATCTGCGATCTTCGAGATATCGATCTTGCCGCCTTTAGAATCAACAAGTGTTGAAGGAAGGTTGTATCCAGCGGCCTTCATATCACTATATGAACCATAGAAAAGGAGCATACCGTTAAAGTCCGCATAAGATGCCGCGTCCTTGTATGTCATTACAACGCGCACATTCTTATCTTCCTTGACAGTATCCTGAAGTGTGATAAGATCCTGCCCCTTGGTCGAATTGTATTCGCTGACCTCTTCTTCGATCTGCGCTTTCATTTCATCCAGATTATAGTAGGAAGCTGAGAAATCCTCCACTATGGTATTGATCACTTTACCATCCTTGCCCACATAGATCGCTGTGGTCTCAGATTTTGTAACATCACTGCTCTTGCCGCATCCCGAAAGGACAAATGCTGCAAGCATTAACATAGCAGCAGATCTGCGCACATACTGTCTTAAATCTTTTGATTCTTTGATCATAATCTTTTACCCGTCTTTTCATATGAATCAAATTTATTGTCGCTACCTGACCTCAATTGGTCCGATATAAAACCGCGCACATTACATGATTATAATAGAGGTACTTTGTTTTTTCAACATTATACATCTACAACTTCACACATATAAATTGCACCTCAAATTATAAAGCAATGGCGCTTTTACAAACTCCCGTTTTCAAGCGTAGCGAGCATATCAAGGCTTTTAAGCTGCCTGTCAACGAACATATCTCTATAGATCTTAGTTATCTCCACAAGTTCTCCCAGTGCTTCTTCACTTAACTTAAACGTAAAAAGATTTTTAAGCTCCGCACCACTTATATGCTGCATTGCAAGCCTGCAGGCGTCCGAATAGTTTCTTCTTTCCGGAAATCCCGGATACTGACCGTCTATTACAAGTGCTCTTAGCTCAAAGATGCATCTTACAAGTCTTTTGTCAAAACAGTCTTTGGTAAATGCTGTAAGGGAGAGGTACAAAAGCTTCAGGAGCCTACTTTCATCACTGTTTTCTGTTGCATAATAATCCGCCAGTTCCAGAAGATAGGTCCCATAGCAGGTAGCTTCCAGATCCCGGCGGAATGGCTCGAAATAATTGATGATATCAGCTTCGATTATGTTGTAAGAACTTCTCCCCTCATACATGACAAAAGACCCATAGCAAAAGGGCTCAACGTTGCCGGAAAGCTTTCCTCCCGGTTTCCTTGCCCCTCTTGCAAAAGCACTGATCTTACCGCGCTCCATGGTCAGGATCGTAACGGCAAAATCATATTCGCCAACAGGCCTGTGCTTTAGGATCATTCCATTAACAATAAGTCTGTTATCTGAGTCAAATGTCTCTTTCATCATAGCCAAAATGCTTCATCTGTGAACTGTCATCTCTCCAGTTCTTACGAACCTTAACCCATAGTTTCAAATTTACCTTGCACTCAGTCATATCTTCGATATCGACTCTGGCCTGACTTCCGATCTTCTTGAGCATGGCGCCGCCCTTGCCGATAACAATGCCCTTGTGTGAGTCTCTCTCACAGATGATCGTGGCATCAACATCAAGAAGGGGCTTACCGTCATCAGAAAGATAGCCTTCTCTTTCTCTCATTCTCTCGATGGTAACTGCTATTCCGTGAGGAACTTCATCCTGAAGAAGGCGAAGGGCCTTTTCCCTGATGATCTCAGCAGCTATATCACGCTCAGGCTCTTCTGTTACAGTATCTTCATCATAAAGAGCAGGACCATATGGAAGATATTTATAGATCACATCCATTAAAGTGTCGATGTTCTCTCTTTTCCTTGCAGAAACAGGTACGATCTCTGCAAAATCCAGCTCTTTTTGGTAAGTATCGATAAACTTTGGAAGCTGATTCTTCTTAACAGTATCGATCTTGTTGATAACAAGGACGATTGGCTGCTTGCAGCGTTTAAGCTGCTTGATTATATATTTTTCTCCCTGACCTATGAAATCAGTAGGCTCAACAAGCCACAGGATCATATCTGCATCTTCTAAAGTCTTCTGGGCTATATGGAGCATGTAAGAACCAAGCTTATTCTTGGTCTCATGGATTCCTGGCGTATCTACGAAGATCATCTGACAACGCTCATCCGTATACACAGTCTGAATACGGCCTCTTGTAGTCTGAGGCTTATTGGATGTGATGGCAATCTTCTGCCCTATCATATTGTTCATAAGTGTGGATTTACCAACATTGGGACGTCCCACAAGTGCTATAAATCCTGTTTTAAAACTATTACTATCCATAAATTATCTATTCACTCTTATACTTTCTGATGGTCACAGCTCTTCGATCTTGTCAAAAAGATCTTTGTGCTGCTCAATCTTTTCACCTGTACCTACAACGCATACGCTGTCATCAGCTTCAAATGCATCAACATAATCTGCAAGTTTTCTGATGTCTTCTACAGTTATATCAAGCATCTGATCACGGTGCAGCTGCATCTTCTCAAGGTTTGCATGGCACATATAAGCAGTAAGGCCGTATGTACCCTTGGCGCTTGGAGTCTTAGGTGTATCAAGCTCGCCGATAGCACCTATCACAAATCCAGTAAGTGTGCGCTCATCAGCCTCATAATTTCTGACAAAATCAGAAACCTCGTGGAATACGTCAAGACTTCTCTTAAGGTGAGGATCACGATATGTTACGAAGTAGGAGTCACCATTTGGAGAAGCACCTCCCATAACGCCATAAGCGCCGCCCTTAACACGAATGTTGTTCCAGAGGAAGTCGTAACCCATCATAACCTGAAGAACACGAAGAGCTCCTGTGTATTCAAGTCCGTTCTTTCTGAAGTTACCTGCAAGTGCAGTATACTGAACCTGTCCGGGAGTCATGAATGCTTCCTTCTTCTTAACAGGAGCAAATTCAAGATGCCCCTTCTGGCATTCTTCTGTATAGAGATTCTCGGCAAAAGAAGCCATCTTCTCTTCAATTTCACCGTAATTATTCTTGTCTGTAGTAAAGCTTAACAGGAAGTTTTCTTTACGGAAAAGAACCTTCATAAGCTCTGAAAGCTTCTCTACAAGCTCTTTGTGCGCAGCCTGATCATAATTGTCAGCGTATTTCTGAACAAGGCGATATCCGCTAATACCTGACAGATTCTCAGATACGCAGCCTGCCTTTGAAAATCCTGATGTAGCTCTAAGAGCTGCTGCTCTGTGGCCTGCTGTCTGGAGGTCAACTTCCATGTGAGACTTTTTCTCATCAAGGATCTCTTTCATACGCTTGTAGTCGTCGATCTTAGAAGTTCTTATGATCTCTGATACCAGGTCAAACGCATTGTCTATGTTAGATGGAAGAACCTTGGCAGTAATCTCAAATGTTGTAGCAAAGTTATCAAGGTTACGTCTGTCTGAATATGTTCCAACACTTGCAGTAATACCGCCAGTCTTCATGTTGATCTCATTATAAAGATCTCCATAAGAATAGTTCTTGGTATTTACAAGTCCAAGTACTGACTTAAGGATTCCTGAGTAAATGAAAAGATCATAAGGAACATCTTCCATACGGAATACAAAGTTAAGATAATCTATACCATTTGTAAAAATATCATGGAATAAAAGTACATTATCTCCAACCTTCTTTTCCTCATAGATATATGGCTCTACGCTTCTTCTAAGGTCTTTTCTTGTAAGCATAGGGATCTTCTTAAGGTCTTCTTCGCTGTCAGGCGCTTCCTGATATTCCTTAAGCTCTATAGTCTTACGAACGATCTCATCTATCTCATCTTTTGAAAGGCTTTCTTTGTACTTCTGAAGTTCAGCAGCCTTCGCAGCCTCTTTTTCCTCATTAAGGCCCTTTACAGGATCCATGATGAACATGCTGGAGTGAGTGTTATCAATAAGATACTTCTGGATAAGGTCTTCGAAGTATCTGCCCTTAACCTCTTCTCTAAGCTCTTTGTATGTATCGCCTGCTTCAATGTGGATGAAAGGCTTCATATCATCGTAGAGCCAGCTGTCAAGAACCTGGAGGCCATACAAAAGTCCCTTAGGGAATCTTCCAAAATCAGCTTCTCTGTACTTAAACTCATCAACGTTGATGGCTGCTTCGAGGGCTTTCTTATCAAGGCCTTCTTTTACAGTCTTTTCAAGGCATTCCATGATAGTCTGTTTGAAAAGATCTGCCTGATCAGCGTTGGCATTCTTTGCGATCACTGAGAAAAATGGCTGAAGTACACCATTTTCATACTCGCTGTAAACATCCTTACCGATTCCCTTATCGATAAGAGCCTTCTTAACAACAGCTCCGGGAGCTGAAACAAGGCAATAATCAAGGACATCGAAAGCAACATAAAGCTTTCTGTCAAGGCTTGTGCCAACTGACCAGTTCATTGTCAGATATGTGTTGTCCTTAAGATCATCTGTCTTAAGAATAGAATAATCCTTGTGAACAACTGACTGTGTCTTGAAAGGGTCCTGAAGCTTAATGCTGGAATCGATCTCAAGATAATCAAAATTAGAAAGATAGTGCTCGTCGATATAAGTCAGCTTCTCGGCCATATCCATATTTCCATAAAGGTAGATATAGCTGTTTGAAGGATGATAGTATCTTCTGTGGAAATCAAGATACTGCTCGTATGTCAGATCCGGGATGAAATCAGGATCTCCGCCTGACTCAATATTATAAGTATTGTCAGGATAAAGAGAATTCATGATACCCTTATCAAGGATATCATCAGGTGAAGAATAGGCACCCTTCATCTCATTATAAACAACGCCGTTGATCTTAAGATCATCATCAGCGCTCTCCATCTCGTAGTGCCAGCCTTCCTGCTTGAATATATTATCTGTATTATAAATATTCGGATAGAATACTGCATCAAGATAAACATGCATCAGATTCTGGAAGTCAGCATCGTTGCAGCTTGCAACAGGATAAACTGTCTTGTCAGGATATGTCATCGCATTAAGAAAGGTATTAAGTGAACCCTTGGCAAGTTCGATAAAAGGATCCTTAACAGGGAAATCCTTGGATCCGCAAAGTACTGTATGCTCAATGATATGAGCTACACCTGTTGAATCTGTAGGCGGTGTACGGAATCCGATGTAGAAAACCTTGTTCTCATCTTCATTTGGCAAAAGAACTACACGCGCCCCTGTCTTTTTGTGTCTTAAAATATAGCTATCAGTTCCAAGATCATCAATTCTTCTGTGTTCCAGAACCTCATAAGCTGTCAATTCATTTACTGTCATAAAAATCTTACTACCCCTTCGTTACTTATATATTTTTGTTTCATAACAAGTTTTTATATTTCTATAAAAATGTATTTTTAAAACTATCATAAGAAATTTTCAAAATTATCAGAACAGATCAAAATCATCGCCATCTGTAGCTTCAAGATCGAATTCCCTGTTAACGATAACCTTGCGTCCAACCTTAAGCTTGCCGGAAGGGCTCTGCATTTTGGCCATATTGCGGCGTCTTTCAAGAATATCGCGTCTGCCTGGCCTTGGAGTCTCCTCATCCTCTTCTGTATCCATAGGAACTACCATTCCTTCAGGAACAAATCTTACAGCAGAGCTTTTATCAACGCTTTTATCAGAGTTCTTATCAAAGTTTATATCAGAGTTCTTATCAAAATCTTTATCATACTTTTCTTCTGTGTCAAACAATACTTCTCTGATATTATCTGATGCAAAATTATCAACAGTTGTACTGTTAGCCTCTGCTACTATGGTTTCTGTTGTATTTTCTAATAGATCATCAGTTTTTGCAAGTGGCTCTGAAGAATTGTCTTTGTTTTCTTCAAAGTCTTCTGATTTTATAACTGTTTTTTCAAGAGACTCTGTTTTTGAATCTGTATTATCAAAATCTGTAGTCTCTTCATTCTCAGAAGATGCTTTCTCAGACTCTACCTTTTCAATCTCTTCATTCTCAGAGGATGCTTTCTCAGCCTCTCCATCTTCCTTCTTCTCAGGAGTTACTACCTTCATAGTCTTTTTATTCTCAGACTCTTGGGCATCCTCTGCTCCTGCATCATCAGACTTAGAGTCATCATCGCCCGAGCCCTTCAGCAGTGCATAGTCAGAATCAGCATCTTCCAGGTCAGCCCAATCATCAAATTCAGCAGCAGGCTCATCATTTTCCTTGCCAAGTAGTACATCAAAATCAGAAGTATCATAAGAAGTAAGCATGCAGGCAATTCCTCCTCCGATCACTAAAATGCACATAAGAGTCATCATTCTGAGAGTATTAACATTGGTCTCTCCCATAACAGGTGCTACCAGACATACCAGAAGTGCCTGAAGCATAACAGGTGACAGACGCGTAGTCTTTTTATGGAAAAGGAATGCAAAAGTCGAACAAAGCATGACTATTGCAAGAACGAGATATAAAACCGCATAGGAAGATGAACTCGACTCGCCGATGACTTCAAAGCTTTCGATAGAAAGAATATCCGCGAAATACTTCGAAGACCACCTGTTCAATGCAGGAACGATCACATTGTAGCCGTCCCAGCAGATTAGTATCAGCATAAATCCAGCTACTGCGCCAGGAAGTATGCACAAAAAGCTCAAAAGAACTTCTTTTATCTTCTTAAATACGAAAAGCAGAAGGAGCATCGGACTCCAGAACAAAACAGTTCCGGCATCCATATAAAACATAGCCCCAAGGCCAATTCCAAGTAAGATAAACAAAAAGTATCCGCCTACAGAGACTGGTTTAACCCTTGTCATGCACTTAAAGTACAGAGCAAGGAATGTAAGCTCAAGTGCCACGAATAATTCAAAAAACGAAACAGCGTCCAGGCTATGAACTGTTATAAATGGCGGAAGGAACATGAGAAGTGAAAGAACTATAACAGATGAAACCCTCCCGGTCATTATCCTTGCTGCTACTGCTATAAGGATAAAGAAAAGTATCCTTATAACCAGCTGATAGATCAAAGCCGCAGTAAGAACATCGCCTGTCAAATACAGAACCGTCCTCATTCCCATCAGGTAGAAAAGCTTCCAGATAGAATCAGCTTTGATAATGCCCCCATTTGTAACTGTTGCTGTCTCAAACAGAATGTTTCCTGATCTGACAAAAAAGCCTTCGCTATAGAGAATATAACTTCTAAGGCCAATTCCCCCAATCAGGACAAGTATAAATAATATCCAGTAAATAAGATTAGAGTTAATACGTTTGTCTTGCATAAAGTAAACCGAAAGTTTGTCAATTAAAAAGGATACAACAAGACACGTACCTCCAACGAGAACCGTAAACAGTCCCGCAAAAAGCATCGTTTCAGTTGTATCCGAAGTAGGAAAGAGACCGGAATATAACCCAAATAAAGCAATCAGTAATACATTAAATGCAGCAAATAATGCCCAGATAACATACGAAGATACATCTTTCTTCAGTATCATTTCCGATCCCCCATTTTTATATAATTATTACCGGCATAGAAATGCCTCATGCACTTCCATGCCGAAATTTAATCCTGCAATTCTCCCTACAATTATGCTAAATCAGTCCTCGTCTGGCTCATCCCAGTTGTGATATACGTTCTGTACATCATCATCATCGTCAAGCATATCAAGAATTCTTCTAAGGCACTTAACGTTCTCCTCATCTGTAACCTGAACATAGTTCTGAGGAATCTTAGTAACTTCTGCAGAAACTGTCTCGATCTTAGCGTTGTTAAGAGCTTCTACTACGCCCTGGAATGCATCAGGAGCTGTAAGGATCTCAAAAGAATCCTCTTCTTCCTTGAAATCATCAGCGCCTGCATCAAGTACTAACATCATAAGGTCATCAGCTGACATTGAGCACTCTTCCTTATCAATGATGATCTGACCCTTCTCATCGAACATGAAAGATACACATCCAGGTGTTCCCATAGAACCCTTACCCTTTGTGAATGCGCTCTTAACGTTAGCAGCTGTACGGTTTGTATTATCTGTAAGAGTCTCAACGATGATAGCTGTTCCGCCAGGACCATATCCTTCATATGTGAATGCCTTGTAATCAACTCCACCGTTCTCACCGGATGCCTTCTTGATACCTCTTTCGATTGTATCGTTAGGTACGTTGTTGGCCTTAGCCTTAGCGATTACTGTAGCAAGCTTGAAGTTGTTGGATGGATCCGGACCACCTTCCTTAACAGCTACTGCGATCTCACGTCCGATTACTGTGAAGATCTTACCCTTAGCAGCGTCGTTCTTCTCCTTCTTATGCTTGATGTTTGCAAATTTTGAATGTCCTGACATCTTTAAAACCTTTCCTTCCGTAAAAAAATATATTACTACGAAGCTATCTGCCTCGCGTTTTAAACAATTATCTTTTTGACCGCCACACTGGTGATCATATGATTCTGAACAGAAATAATGCTGAAGTTATAACCATCGATCGTCACATCAAACTTCTCGTCTTCTTCAGGTATCCTGTCCATTTTTGAAATTAGAAGACCATTCAGAGTTTCAAACTCATCCTCGTGAAGATCTATTCCAAAGCGCTTCTCAACTGTCTCTATAGGAGTTCTTCCAAGAGCAACGAACTCGCCTGGCTTACCGGACGGAGTGATGAAGCTCTCATCTTCATCGTACTCATCCATGATATTACCAACGATCTCCTCAAGGATATCCTCCATTGATACAAGACCTGCAGTCTGGCCATATTCATCGATTACTATCGCAATCTGGGTCTTGGTTGACTGCATGCTGTGGAAAAGAGATTCGATATTCCTTGTTTCAGGCACGTACATAGGCTGACGCATAAGGCCTCGTATCTGCCTGATCTCTCTTTTCTCATTATCAGGTTCAGAGTCCTTCTGGACTGCATCCCTGATATGAACTATACCAATTATATGATCGATATTATCAAGAAAAACAGGAAATCTTGAGTTGTTACCCTGAAGCATGAAGCTTATTGCATCTTCAAGGTTCATGGTACCATCAATTCCACATATATCATTACGATGAGTCATAATATCCCGAACTTCCTTATCAGAAAACTCGAAGATATTAGTGATCATGTTGGCTTCAGAATCCTGAAGTACGCCCTGTTCCTGACCTTCAGAAACCATGGATCTTATCTCTTCTTCAGTCACATCCGTGTCATCATCAAAATCCCTGATGCCAAACAGATACATGATCCCATGTACTGTAAGCTCGATAAGCTTGGTAAAAGGCTTAAGAACAGCCATAAGCACCCTGATAAAAGGGCTCAGGATTTTAGCCCATCCCTTGGGCTGTCTTCTGGCAAGCTTCTTGGGAAGAAGCACACCGATCGACAAAAACACGTATAAAAGAAGAAATGCAGTTACAAGCTGCCCTAAAATATGAGCCAGAGTCTCATCAAACACAGAAAACGCACTTCCAACTATTATTCCGAAACGTTCAACATAGAAGCGTCCGATGATGATATTCAATATAAAAACAAAAAGCTGAACAGTATTGACATAGTCTGTCGGATTACTGATAAGTCCTGACAAAAAGGCATCGCCGGAACTTTTCACCTTTTCATTTTCTTCTTCGGATGGTTCTTCACCTTCCTCTAAAGCTTCGCCAAAGAGGTCTTCTGCTTTTAGATTATGAAGGGCTGCGCCAAAGCCGTACACGATGACATCGAGTATCAGGAGGAGTGCAAGTCCCATAAAATAAAAGGCAGAGGGTCCGCCATCATCCATATAAATTCATCTCCTTTTAGAAAATAATTGTTTTCGCAAGACACTTCGGCGCAGTATGCACACAAAATGTCAACTTAAACTATAGCATTGCGGGGGGATATCGTCAAGGCGCGGGGGATGAGTGGGGGATGTGCGCTCGGGGCGTTGATAAATAAACTCAGAAGCCTCATGTAAAAATTTTCCTGGTTTTTGTAAGGCTCTTCTCCGCTGTCGTGGGCACGCTGTACTTTCGCTCCGAAGAGCCTAACAAAAACCGGGAAAATTTTTAAAATCGGCTTTTGAGTTTATTTATCAACGCTCCGAGAATCTACTTTCTCCGCAATCTTCCACCGGGATATTGGCGATATTGACGGTTCACGCATTGCAGATTTGTTTTAGATTCATTGGGGGCGAAATCCACACAAGTGGGATTTCGTGTTGCGAAAGCGAATATATTTTCGCAACTTTGAATCAGAAATCCGCATTTACTGCGGATTTCGTAAGAAAGCGAATCGTTCGATATTTATTTATATTTTCCGATTGCTTCTTTGTACTGGCGATTGATTTCAGTTATTGCTGATGAATCGCCTTCGAGATTGTCAGGGTGGTAAAGTTTTGCAAGAGAGTGGTACTTCTTGACTACACCGTCTCTTGATCGGCAGCCGGCGAAGAAATCGAAAGTTTCAAAATTAGATTTTCTCGACGATCTGGAACTGCTACCAGATGACCCATTTCTTCTATATGACTTTTCGTAATAGTCATCCTCAGCTTCCTCATCATCTGCCTGACTGTACTTGTTACCATATTTCGCACGACTATACTTTTCTTCGTTATCTTCCTCGTCTTCATAGTAATCGTCATAGCTGCGGCTTCGAGAGTACTTATTGCTTCTTCGACGACTCTGCCTATAATCTCTATAATCTTTGTAGTCTCTGCGATCTTCATACTCTTCGTCTTCGGGTTCGTCTACGTCTATCTGGTCGTAATCAGAGTCGTAATCGTCGTCTTCATCTTCCTGAGACTCAAGGCGGTCGTAGTAGTCTTCGTAGTAATCGTCGTAGTTTTGCTGGCGTTTTCTTAATCTTTCAAGTTTTTTGGCTTCTTTTCTTGTAACGCGCCTTCCTTCGAAGTCACGTTTTCCTACTCTGTTGTAGTCTTCGTCAGGATCGTAGTCGTCATCGTAGGCATTGCAAGTTCCGAAGGTGTCGTTTTCGAATTCGTCGTGGTGGCGTTTGAGCCAGTCCTGGTAAGAGTCTTCGTACTTGGGGTCGTAGAAGGGCTTGGTGTGGAAAAGGAAGCAGTATCTTCTTCTGAACTGTCTGAATGGGGTTGTCATTCCGAAGATGCTTCTTGCTATGTAGAGGACAAGGTCGCAGATTATGGCTATCCCGATGAAGTGGAAGCCGCTGGCGGCGGCTGATAAGAATAATAAGCCTAAGAAGATGGGGATTCCTATGAGGATAGTTATAGCCCAGGCGATTACCATATAGGCTTTCTGCTCGCTCCTTTCAAGGATTCCTTCCCACCAGGAGGTTACTGTCTGAAGGAGTGTCTTAGTGACTTGTTCAGAGATGTCACTTACTCCGCTTTCGATGTTCTTTTGAAGGTCTGATGTTAAGTTATCTGTAAGGCTTGATGCGTAGCCTGATACGTCACTGGCAGTTTTGGAGATGTCGGTGTTCTGGCTTGTCCCATTTACTGCATTATCAAGGGGAGTCGGAGCTGCTGCATGGACGTACTGAGATACGAAATCTGATGCCTTGCCGATATAATCATTACCTGTTACAAAGCCTGCACATTCAAATACAACAAGAGCTGCCAGTACGATACCGGCAGCTGGAAATAGACACACAAACAGTTTATAAACATTCCAAATAAGCTTAAACATCTGTTTAAGCAACCATACGTATGCTTTTAGTATAGTCATGAAAATAGTAACAAGTACACTTATAAAAAGCATATATACCCCGTGTTGTAAAACTGATCAATAACAATACAGTTCTTTTTTCTTATAACAATAAGCTTATCTAATATAGTCAAAATACAAAATAGATATATTCAGATCAGCTTTCTAAAGCCTTCATAATCCTAAAATCATCCTCTAATATAGAGTCTAGGAATTCTGGGATTAAGGTCGCAGGCAAGTTCGTAGTTGAATCGTCCGCTTAAATCTCCAAGCTCTTCAATTGATATATGACTATCACCACTCCAGCCTATGAGGGTAACTTCATCATTCTCTAATGCTTCCGGAATGTCACTTACATCAACCATGAACTGGTCCATGCACACGCGGCCGAGTATCGGAGCTTTCTTGCCATGGATAAGGACGTAGCCTTTATTGGAAAGGCTTCTTGGATATCCGTCGCCGTATCCAACAGGGACTGTAGCCATTCTGGTGGGCTTGTCGGTCACAAAGGTTCCGCCATAGCTTACAGGCACGCCTGCAGGTACATCTTTAATATAGGCGATGTGGCTGTAAAGGCCAAGGGCAGGTCCTATCTTAACCTTATCTGTAGGAACATCCTCAGATGGCTTCATTCCGTACATTGTAACACCTGCTCTAACCATATCCATCTGAGCCTGCGGGATCTGTATTATACTTGCAGAATTTGCGCAGTGGTGAAGCGGGATCCTGCAGTTATTTTCTTTTTCAACTCTTTCAATGAAAGAAGCAAATATATCTTTTTTAGAAATAGCATCCGTAAGGTCTTTTTCATCCGCTCTGGCAAAATGAGTAAAGATTCCCTCAACTTCAATGTACTTCATGGAAAGAGCTTTTGCTACAAACGCAGCTCCTTCATCATCAGGGCGAACGCCAATTCTGGACATGGATGTATCAACAGCAATATGAACCTTAACTTTACCGTTCCAGCCGGTCTTAGCCTTAAGCAAAGCTCTTTCTTCAAGCTGCTCAAGCTGATCGTATCTGAATACGGCTGGTCTTATTTCGTTATCAATAAGGGTATCGTAAGAAAATGGAAATGTATATCCCAGAATAAGTATAGGCTTAACAACTCCGTTATCCCTAAGCTCCATTGCTTCTTCTACAGTAGCTGAAGCATACCCCCAAATATAATCCTCTGTTTCAAGCATCTTAGCTATCGGAACAGCTCCAAATCCGTATCCGTCGGTTTTGATAACTGCGATCATTTTAGTTTCAGGCTTCAGATTATCATGCATTGAACGCATATTCGAAAGAATAGCATCCAGATCGATCGCAGCACATACTCTCGGATATTTTAAAGCCATCTTCTCTGAAAGCTTAAGTCTACTAACTATTTCATGTGAATTCATTTTATTGATTACACTTTCTGTATATTATGATACAAGTAATTTATGGACGTGGTGGCGTTTACGACACCACGTCGTAGAGTTTGAAATTTTAATTTCAAACTCATTTTTCCGGAAGAACATTTGCCAGCTCTTTTATTATATCACTGGCTGTCATATAATACTCCCCTACTCTGGAAGCCGCGCGGTTACCGGCAAGGCCGTGTATAAAAGTCGCGATGCAGGCTGTCTGGAAGCCTCCCAGCTTCCTTGAGCTCAGAGCCCCGAGGATTCCTGCAAGAACGTCTCCCGATCCTGCAGTAGCCATACCGCTGTTACCGGATATATTGATATACATCTGCTTTTTACCGCCACCAGCTACAACGCTTCTTGCATCCTTGCATATTACAACACAGCTGTAATGATCCGCAAGGACCTGCGGCCACTTCAGGATGTTTTCCTTAATGTCATATACAGATGCAGGCTCACTTTGCTCATCTCCAAATGCCGCATTATAAAGCCTTGCAAACTCTGCAACATGAGGAGTCAGGACGAGGAGCTTATCTTCAGACTCTGTATATTTTCTTGCAAGCTGGCTTAGCTCCTTATCTTCTGCAAGTAAATTCAGCGCATCTGCATCAGCAACAAGGAAGCCGTCATAGTTTTCAAGAACAATGCTAAAGATTGCCTTTGCGACCATTCCAGTTCCAAGGCCGGGACCTATAACAACTGCACTGGCCCACTTTAAGTCTTCAACAAGTATATTTTTTATCTTATTGATATTGTCATCTGTCTCTATGTTGGCATAACAGCTAAACATAGCTTCAGGAATGCTCTGCTTGATGACTTCAGCAGTGGCAGGCGTTGTAAACACCTTGACCATTCCGGCACCTGAATGAAAAGCCGCCTTGGAAGACAGGAGGCAAGCGCCGCTGACCATGTCATTGCCGGCTATCACGAGAACCTTACCGAACGTCCCCTTATTACCATATCCAACTCTCCTTGGCAAAAGATCTTCAGGCCCCTCATCAAAGAAGAAGTACTCCGGAAGATTGCCCATAAAGCCGTCAACAGTAATACCAACGTCTTCAACAAAAAGCTGTCCGCAGTACTCAGTACCGGGATATAAAAGCTGTCCCATCTTGGCAAAATTAAACGTAATTGTCATATCAGCCTTAACTGCCAGCTGGTGAACACTTCCTGTATCAGTATCTATTCCGGATGGCATATCAACAGAAACCACAAGAGTTGATTCATCCTTGAGTTTCTTGCACTCGTTGATGTACATGATCGCTTCGCCGTATTCGCCTTCTATATCATGCGTGCATCCTATTCCCAGAACAGCATCTACTATGATATCCCATTCCATTTGTGATTTGGTGGCTCTTACATTGGAAAAAGTGTCCATTGGAATCCCATAAGCCGCAGCACACTTTTTCTGCAGAACCGTATCCGGATTTGAGTCCTTATCACATACAAGCGCTATCTGAACCCTGTATCCGTGCTGATGAAGGATCCTTCCTATCGCGATTCCGTCGCCGCCATTGCCGCCGTGCCCTGAAACGATGAGGACATTAAAGGCTCTTGACGTATGCAAAGCCCTCTTCCACTCACCGATCCTGGCTGCAACTGCAAGTGCCGCTCTTTCCATAAGCACTATGGATGGAACGCCAAAGTGCTCTGATGTATTGCGATCACAGGTTTTCATTTCATTAGCCGTAACTAAATACTGCATATATTCCCTCTTTACAAGTCGTGTTCAGCTCTAATTACCAAATTGCCTGGAAAAAAGGCGTTTCCAGTTATCTGATCATCTTATCAAGTTTAAGATTCCATAAATCAAGGTCATCATGTTAAGTTCAATAATTCTATGCGCCAGGCTGCCTTGAATCTGCGCTTGGCGTGCGGATCCTGTGATTTCTCTCAGGATCATATTCCATATCGAAAATATCTACAACTTCAGGCCCAAAGATATCATGCATATAAGAGTACAGATTAAAGTTCTCCATCTCACCTTCCTGAAGCCTTATGACCTGTTTCTTAAGCTCTTTTCTCGTATTGGAAAGCCACTCATCGATCTCGTTGATCTCATCCGTGTTGCGATGGAGCCTCTCATAACATACGGACATGGACGCAACCATGACTTTATAATTGAGCTGGTATATCTCTCTTGGAAGGCCCACAAGCTGATCTTCAAGAGCTTCGATCTGCGTGTTACAGTCGCCGATAAGCCTCTTTCTGTCATCAAGTTCCTTGGCAGCCGACTTGTCTCCCTTATTGAGCCTGTCAGAAATTCCTATAACTTCGTCAAGAAGAGTCTTTTTAAGGCGCTTTATATCTTTTATCTTCTGCTTAAAGGCAGCCTGCGAATCCATAAGCTTGTTAAGCTCAGTTGCAAGGGCCTGAATTTCTTCACTCACGCCCTCTTCGCCAAAAAGCATCTTCCACTTATCATCAGTTGTTACAATTGGTATATTCTTGCCAAGTAGTGCCGGCATGTAGACATCTTCTTCTCTGGACATAGCATCCTTCCTCTTAGGCACGAATTACAGGATATATAGAACAACGAAAACAGCCACTTAGTATTTCGGCAAGACCGCCTGATTTAATTAGAACTTAAGATATCTGCAAAGGCTCCAGCTTATCAAAAAGACATAGTCCGCTACTATCATTATATAATAAAACTCAACATAAATGACAGGCCCGCCAGGATGTATCCCACCCATACGCAGCCTGCCATTTTACTAACATTGTTATTTAGGAAAAAACTATTTGCTCTTATGAGCTCTCTCGTAACGATTGATGTTGTATGAAAGCTTCATAAGACTATCTGAAAGATGAACATTCTCAACCTGAACGTTGTCCGGAACATCAAGATCTACATGAGCGAAGTTCCAGATCGCCTTGATACCGGCCTTGATAAGTCTGTCTGCCATAGGAATTGCCTGATCCTTGGGAATAGTCAGAACAGCGATATCGATATTGTTCTTCTTAATGAAATCCTCAATCTCATCTACAGGACGGATCTCAACATCACCGATCATCTTGCCATAAAGTGACGGATCGTGATCAAAAGCGCCTTTAAATACAAAGCCTCTTGTTGAAAAATTGGTATAACCCGCAAGAGCTGTACCAAGATTACCCGTTCCTATTATTATGAGCTGATGCTTCTTATCAATGCCAAGGATCTTACTGATCTCGTCATAAAGATACTCAACATTGTACCCGTATCCCTGTTGTCCAAATCCACCGAAATTGTTGAAATCCTGCCTGATCTGTGAAGCAGTAACCTTCATAATATCTGAAAGTTCCTGAGATGAAATCCTCTCAACCCCACTAGCCTTAAGTTCACCAAGATATCTGAAATAACGGGGCAGGCGGCTGACTACTGCCTGGGATATTTCCTTATCCATGCGCCTTCCTCCTGATCTGTTATTATTGTTAATTTTGTATCACTCTATTAATTGTATCGTTTCGTTAAACTTTAGTCAATCAAAAATATACAGTTTTCCTCAGATCCCGCATCTTCGCAAATCCGCGGCTGGTGCGGCTTTTAGAGTTTTCCATAATATTATAAACGTAAACTCGCGCATATAAATCGGCTAGGTTGTCGCATATTCCTGAGGTTTTAGCATATTTTATATGCGCGAAGTTTAAGTTGAGTAATATATATGATATAATCCTTGGTGCAATTCTACGTAATGAGCTACAAATAACGAGGTATATCATGTTACTTTCATGTCACAATATATGTAAATCATTTGATGGAAAAGATATCTTAAAAGGTGTTTCTTTTCATATAGAAGCCAATGAAAAAGCAGCTATTGTCGGCATCAATGGAGCGGGCAAGACTACGCTGCTTAAGATAATCACAGGTCAGCTTTCTCCAGACGAAGGCGAAGTTGTTTTTGCTAAGGATACAAGTTTTGGATATCTGGCGCAGAACCAGAATATAGACTCATCTAACACAATCTATGATGAACTTAAGCTTGTAAAAAAGGATACGATTGAGCTTGAAGAGAGGATCCGTGAAGCTGAAGACAAGATGAAGGTCTTAACAGGGGACGAGCTCACAAAGCTCATGAACGACTACACCGCAATGACTCACCACTTCCAGCTTATCGACGGATATGCATGGCAGAGCGAAGTTGCGGGCGTTGCAAGAGGTCTTGGATTTACTGATGAAGAGTTTGGAAAGCCCATCAGCACTCTCTCAGGAGGCCAGAAGACCAGGGTTGCCCTTGGTAAACTCCTTCTGCAAAAGCCTGACCTCATCATCCTTGACGAGCCCACCAACCACCTTGATATGAACTCAATTCAGTGGCTTGAGACCTACCTTCTCAACTACAAGGGCGCAGTACTGATCGTATCCCACGACCGTTACTTCCTTGATAAGATAGCAGGCAAGATCGTTGAGATTGACCAGACCAAGTCCGGCATCTACAACGGCAACTACTCCTTCTATGCTACAGAAAAAGAGAAACGCCGCGCCATTGCTTGGCATGCCTACATCAATCAGCAGCAGGAAATCAAGCACCAGCAGGACGTAATCGATAAGCTTAAGAGCTTTAACAGAGAAAAGTCCATCAAGCGTGCCGAGAGTAGGGAAAAGATGCTGGCCAAGATCGAGCGTATCGAAAAGCCTACAGAAGTTGACGACGAGATGAAGATAAAGCTCACTCCCTCCTGCGTATCAGGTAATGACGTATTAAACGTTGAGGGCATCTCTAAATCTTTTGACAATGCACATCTTTTTGAAAATATATCATTTGAAATAAAAAGAGGTGAAAGAGTAGCCATAATCGGTGATAACGGAACAGGTAAGACCACAATGCTTAAGATAATCAATGGTCTGCTTCCACCTGACGCAGGTAAGATAACACTGGGCGTCAAAGTTCATCCCGGTTACTACGATCAGGAGCACCACGTCCTTCATGATGAGAAGACCCTGTTCGAAGAAATCTCAGATGAGTATCCAACACTAAACAACACTGAGATAAGAAATACACTTGCCGCATTCCTCTTTACAGGAGAAGATGTATTCAAGCGTGTCGGCGACCTCTCCGGTGGTGAAAAAGGACGAATGTCACTTGCAAAGCTTATGCTCTCAGAAGCTAATCTCCTGCTTCTCGATGAGCCTACAAACCACCTTGATATCACAAGTAAGGAAGTTCTTGAAAGCGCTCTTAACGGCTATGAAGGAACAGTCCTTTATGTAAGCCATGACAGATACTTCATCAACAAGACTGCTACCAGGATTCTTGATCTTACAAGCGGCGTCCTTGTTAACTATCTTGGTAACTACGACTATTACCTTGAGCATCATGACGAGCGAATGGCTCAGATCCTGTCAGGTAATCAGTCTGCTACTGCTACGGCTGCAGCAAGCGGCGTACTTCTCGGAGGCCAGAGCGCTTCTACCTTAGGAAGTACCACTTCAGCATCTGCTTCAGGCACGATCAAATCTAACAGCTTCCAGTATGCAGGTGACAGTGCCGATTCTACTGACGGTAAGGCTGACTGGAAAGCCCAGAAAGCCGCTGCTGCCCAGCAGAAGAAGAAGGAAAAAGAGCTTAAGGCCTGCGAAGAAGAAATCGCAAAGCTTGAAGAGCGTAACGAAGTCCTTAACGAAGAAATGTCCAGACCTGAGATCGCAACAGACCTTGCAGAGCTTCGCAAGCGCACGGACGAGCAGGAAGATATAACAGCAAAGCTTGAAGTGCTGTATGATAAGTGGGCTATGCTTTCTGAGTAATTCAGACCATAGCTTGTTATATATCTTAAGAAAAAAGAGGGTGTTATCTTCTATTCCAGAAGATTCACCCTCTTTAAATATCACTCAATTTCTTCTATTGTCAGGTCAGGAAGGAGCCTGTCGCTCTTGATCTCGCTGCCGTTATTCTTGGAGCAGAAAGCCACTCCTTTATACTCGATTGTCTCTCCAGCTTTAATCGTTATGTGCTCTTCACCTGTGTCTTCACATATACCAATTACATACTCATCACTTACAAGACCGCTTTCGTAGTCGTCTGTGAAATGAGCTTTTACTGAGAACGTGATGTCTTTATCAGAAGTATTCTTGAATGTGAGAACGCAATTAATCTTGGTCTCTCCATCCTGAACTACAAAGTCGCTAAGGTAGGACTTATCTTCTATTATCTCTACGCTTCCTTTTTGAGAATTCCCAAAGGTTAGGAATCCCATTACAGCTGCGCAAATAACAATCACAACTGCCAAAACAACAATAACTATCTTTTTCATATACAACGCCTCTACTTGAAATTATATATTTATACCTGTTGTTCTAAAATAAAAGGTAAACTACAACCATGAATGTATTGGGAAGTGGTCTATGCTTCTAATCAAGAATAGAGCTATCACTTACAAGGTGGTCCTTTTTAACTGAACATCTAAATAATGAATTAATTGCTCTAAATTGCCTGAATATTTTTCGCTTAAAGTAATATCTTTATACCTTAACTCGAATGCTATCATCTGTTCTCCATTCTTTTTCTTATACACTCTATAGTTATGAATATCATCATATCCGAATGAGCTTGATTGGGCATTTGACTCAACAATTATCTTATTATCTTCAAAACTTATTTGATTGATCGCTTTTCTATTGCTATTTACTATATTAACAATACAGATAATTATTAATGGAGCAAATATAAAGCTGAACACCCTAAATTCAGAATAATCGAAATGATTTGTTCCTATTCCCATGCTCAATAATGCTCCGGTAATACCTGGAACAAATGCAAAAATTGCACCTTTTATAGAATTTATGCATTTCCTATTTGTATCTATTTTTACCGTCATTTGTCACCTACTATTTATGTATTATGATTTAAAAATATTGTAAAAACCATAGGTCAACAGAGAAACAATCATAATTATTACCGCTATACAAATTACAGGAAAATATTTAAAAATCACTAAATAAAATCTACCTGCATAAATAATCATTCCGACAAGCATCACAAAAAGAATATACAACGGAATCTTTAATAACTTTCTTGGCTCTGTCATTGACGCTTCAATTATTCCCACCATAATTCCACTTAATACTATTTCTAAATATGTCATATAATATAATGGTCTTACACTTAAATCATCTACTCTAAGTGGAATTACAGAAAATATAGAAAACATTATTAGATTTATTTGTATGCCTATCCCATACATAATTGTAGTAACACTTGCACAATTACCAAAATGCCATAACCACGTAAAATAATATATTATTTTATTGTCGATTCTTTTTAATGGTCGTCCTGAGATTCTATCTGACCATACAATAACAAACCAGATAAAAAAGCTCGGCCACAAATCCTTAACAAATCTTATTATCATTCCCATCCTCCTTTATATTTACTTATTCTAATAAAAATATTGACACATAAAAGTAGAATAGGTATTCATACATTTCAAAATCACAGAAATAATTCACAAATAGCAACAAGACGCTTTTCTTACTTCTTTTCAGTAACTGTGTAATTATTCCTACAAAGTTTAAAATATTTAATTAGATGGACACTCATTATCGATAGATGCGTCTGGATTAATAGAACCAGGTTCAATAAACTCTACGATCATTTTTCCTTCTGTAGCCACATATTTATATCCTGTGGCATACATGTCTCCCTGTCTGGTATCCGAATTTTATGGTAAAAAGCCTATATTATTTTAATCTAATTTGCATTTTGTCTATTCATAATCCGACGAAATGCATCTTTTATGCGATGAAATGCATTAAAAATAAGATCGCCGATTATGGCAATCCTATTCCTTTGGAACTTCTCCCTGTTATATTAGAATTTAAGATATCTAACCTTTATTACTGGATTTCGTTGTAGCTACCAAATTAAGAATATCTTTACAAACTTCACGATAATTTTTATAAAACGCATAGATAACTATTCTCTTTTTTTTAATTTTTATCCTCATCCCCTTTCCTCCTATGCTATCTATGCTCTTTATTTCTTGGGGATCAATATAAAACGTCTTATTAAAAAGGTTTGTATAAACAATTTTATTTTGATCGACTTTCACTATAAAAAAAGCACATAGTAAAACCCAATACAAAAAGAAAACACCAAGCCAAATATTTGCAAATATAAACGCACCTAGATCTTCTTCGTTTACTTTCTGTCCCCATATTGGTTCTGTTAAAATCCAAATAAACCCCACACCAAACATAATAGTAAAAAAATACTGTACCCCACCTCTAGCATAACAAGTTTTTCCATTTTCCATTTTTTCTTCCTTACAAGATGCACTGCTCAACATATTTTATTCCTTCTTCATATAATGAAGTTGCTCCTGATGTAACTTCTGCTGATACATACGATTGAACTGTTTCTTGACCTACATATGATGCTAATAACCTCCATGCCTCTCCAGCGTCTGCAGCGCCAGATATAGCATAGTTAAATAGATCCTTTAACAAGCCTCCGTCAGTTATTATTTCTCCAGTCGTTTCTTCAATTAATAGAACCAGGTTCAATAAACTCATACCTGTATGTGGTCTTAGCATCGCTTTCAACAAGGCTTATTCTGTTACCAAAGGCATCATACTCATAAGAAGCTCTCAGCTGTACGTTAAGACTGGATCTTGTAAGTCTTCCCACCTCATCATACTGGTAGTCATACTGACCAGATACTGCAGCAAGGTCACGTCTTTCTCGGCTGATTCCTGAGATAAGGCCTGAATTGTTGTAGCTGTAGAAGTACTTATCAAGTATACCTTCTTTATCAGTGCTTGTCATACTTTCAAGGTTTCCGCCTGGAAGGTATGAGTAAGCCTGATTTACTCCATTTGAAAGGCGGAATAGTTCTAATCTTCAGTATCTATCCATATCGCGTTACTTGATAACTTACCACCACATTCTGGACACCCTAAAAATGGTAATCTGTATAATTCATTCATTCTTTCTTTCTCATTCTTCAATCCTATAACTGCATCTTCAACGGTTGGACATGCTATTTGCCCTTTCCATCCACATTCCTTACAATAAACATTTTGGATCGACACTACAAACCAATCGTTATGATAGTAAAAAGCCAAACATGGCATCCAAATTTCTGTCTTTCTCCAGGACAATGATCTAAAAATTATAGCAAAGCCATCATGATTTTCCATAAAATTGACTCGATGACTAAATAGATGCTTTGTTGCTTTTTTCATATTAGACCTAATATAATCCTTGGCCCTAATTATCTCTTCTTTCATATTTTTATCAAAGAAAAAAACTTTCTGTCCACCACAATATACAACATGTTTTGTAATTTTCTCTACATCTTCTATTCTAAGCATTCAAACACCTTCGATCCTAGTTTGATTAACCATTCGCTTTCACCAGCGCCCTCTAATGTCTGTTCTATTAACTGTGAAGCATGTATATACGCTTCATATACAGTACCAATTAATAGAACCAGGTTCAATAAACTTAGGTGTACCCACAAGGCTTCCTCCCATGAGCAAGCTCATGGGAGGAAGCCTATGGCAATCGAAAGGTTTATTTATGATTTGATCGGATATGATAAGAGCCCAGAGTTGTCACGATTCTCTGTGCTGCGTGGCTTATCATGGTCATAAAAATACAGGACGATTCAAGAAATACATATCCTACACCTATGGAAAAAATAAAGGATGCTATTAGTTCGGGAATTAGTTTCATGGCATTTTTTTCCTTGTTCATTACAGCTTGAAAAATAATGCCGGAGCACCATACAACAGCATTGATCAGTATTCCAGAATAAATATTCATTCCAAACTTATTGAGAAGTCCGCAGATAAAAGTCTGCATCATCAGCCTCTGTGGGATTTCCATGAAGGCGCCGTCAAGAATATTTGAAAACAGAGATTTGCGGGAATCAGTGGAACTGCTGTTTTCTTTATTTTTTGAGCCGGACAATAATCTCTTGCCGGCAAGCACTATACAACTTACCAGAAGTACCGTAACAATAGCTATGCACCATAGCCTGATATTGGCAATTCCTGATACTGCAAATGGATTTGCATTAAAATAAAGGCATATAATTGTTGCAGGTATAAGAGCTGTAAAGCATGTATCAAAGTATCCCGGCACGTTGAGCTTTCTTTTGGTCAGAAATGAATATATAAAAATCCAGGATGCAAACCAAATTCCGCTAAGTAAAAAGCCTGCCACATATATAAGAAAATATCCTAACATTCCCTTTTCTCCCCCTTGATATCAAGTATTTAGAAGTTTCAATTATAATCATAAATTCTCATATCCGCGAATCATCTACTTATAATATTACATTAAGCAAGAACTAGCATTCATGCGCCTGCTGTACATTTTGCTACTACATATTTTCACATCTAAATTAATAGAACCAGGTTCAATAAACTCATTTTATATATAATTCCCTTATCAGAGCCTGTAACTCTACAAAATCGTCATCAACAATATCCATATATACTATTTCTTTAAGTTCCTTTTTTATTTTATTGATGCTTTCATTCGTAAAGCCTGAAACGAGGTATTTGAGAATCCAAGTTTCCCATTCCCAATCCTGACTTTTGAAGACTTCTTTCAAATACGGTATGACTATGTTTTCTCTCTTCGATAAAATATTTATTATCGGCAAAGCAATCGGCCAGTTAATATCTTTGGTCCATTCCAACAAGTCTTTCATGATCACTTGCATTTCAGAGTCTGAAAGAACATTGATCTTATCCAGATTCCTATCATCAAACTTGTTCTTTGGTACAAGAGCCAGCAATCCAGCGGCACTGTTTTTATTGCTATTTTGGTTTGTTTTAGTACTCATATCCATTTTGCTTTAACTACATCTCTATTGATCAGCTCTCGTAACTCAAGAGGGTCAACTCCAAATTCTGTATTACTATAAACAATCTTTTCGCTATTAGCATCAACGACCATAAAGTCATACGCCTTATCCAAAGTATATGAAATGGAAATTGCCATTTCCCCTTTCATAAGCACATATTCTATTTTCTTATCGCATATATGTTTTTCTGTTGAATCAATATTTAATTCTGTTAATATCGAGCTTAGATACATAATAAACATCAATAGTCTGTTGTGTATTCTCTGGATAATAAATCAGATACATACCTCCATCTGTCAGCGTCATATCTCCAACCCTGTTCATAAGTATTTCTTTTTTCGAATCCAAATCAACAACAGTTAATGTATAATTCCATGACGAAATAGGATCTTTCCATTCAACCAGCTTCAAATAGACCTTTCCATCGCTATATACAATATCTTCATTATTAACCATGTCACTATAAGACAGTCGATAGACCCTGCTCACCTTTCCATTGCTATCTAATGCTGATACTTCCTCATGTTTGTTCTTTTTACCATAATAGAGAATTTCAGACCTGTCTTTGGCATAAGCTACAGAATAAATTGTATCTATATAATCTTCTACTTTATAAACGTCTTCTTCATCCGATTCCAGGTCATACTTCAGCAAAGACAATCCATTATCATTTACAGATGCGATCAGGTACTGATCTACCACATCCATTCCATACGAAATATAATCTTTATCAGAGCTAAATGTATAAAGAACTTTGATTTGTTTGCTATCAATATCATATGAACAGATATCTGTTTTCATATTGGTTTTATCTATTTTTTCATATATCAAATTATCCCTGTAAAAAAACACTCTGGGATTTTGCTTATCATCAATGACATCACCGGAAGTCGTATCTACTATCACATCTGCTCGAGAAGATATATCATATAAATGCCAACTACAAAGATCTGATCCGCCAAATGTATACTCTAGGTAAGCTACACGCTCTCCATCAAAGGCCATATACTCGTATTCAATATGGTCACCTGCAAGTATTCCCATATTATCAGTACTAGAAAAATCAACGCTTTTCGGATCATCTGTCAAAACTATAGATGTTTGACTATCTTCATCTTTAAAATGACCTATAATGGCATATGTGTCATTTACTCTAAGTATTCTTGCTAGACGGACATAATTCGCATCATTACTGGTTAATATTTTGTCGTATTCAGTAATATCTAATTCTGTTTTATTTATCCCTGACAAAAGACGAAATATAACAACAACTCCTATGATAACCACTAAAACCTTAAACACTTTTTTCATTAAAATCCACACTCCTTGTGATAGCTAGTCATTAATAAATATCCGGAATATATACTCCGTATCTGTCTATTTTCTCTTCGCCATCAAATAGTATTTTTTCATTATCATCATATACTTTTAACCTATCTTCAGCTTTTACAATAATCAAACACTTTACCCCTTGTTTTTCTGATTCTAGGGTATTTTTCGAATAATTATCTATCAGAAAAAAATATTTATCTGTTGCTGTACTTACATAATAGTATGAACTTATCTTTTTAATCCTATAATTTCTATCTGACGACTCAAACGAGCCAGCAGGGCTTGATTCCTCGTAAGAAACTATGTTGCCATCTATAAAATCAAACATAGATTGTACATCCGCATCAAAGCTTTCTGAATTTTCTATTGCATATTCAGAAAATAACTCTTTGATGGCATCTTCATCTTTGTTATTAATCCCCTCTATGATTTTTTCTAAAATATCATCAGATACCTTTTGATCACTATCCCAAAATGAATGATGTACACATCCAGTAAGAAAAGTAACTGATATAAAGAAAACCATAACGCATTTAATTATCCTATGCATTGATCATCCTCCTACTATTGACCAATTAATAGTATCAGGTTCAATAAACTTTCTGATATCTGCACATTCATCCAGTGCCTTTTTTATACTATTGCTATACATGTTCAACTCTCTTTTATCCTTTTCATTCCTCATACCAGTCCACGTTGTGAACCGATCTGGTCTTCTTCACAGGAACCTTCTGAAACTCGTCCTTTTCCACATCATATATAAAGATATATTTCTTAATCGGGATCAGACCATCACCACCGCAGAAATAGATAATGAATCTGCCATCCTTAGAAACTCTCACAAGTTTTTCATCGGCAGCAGCCTTTTTCTTCTGCTTGATCTTGTCGGTAATTACGGTAGTCTCTCCAGAGGAAAGGTCATACCTTAGCAGCGTATTATCAATCTCGTAGACAAGATAGCTTCCATCATCAGATAGATCAAAGTCATAGATCCAGCTGTCACCATCGACAATAAGATCAAGAGAATTGCTACCCTTGTCATAACAAAAAAGCTTGTAATAAGAATCTCCGCCCAATCCTCCAGTGATCATGTAAACCTTCTTAGAATCCTGATCCACCAGTGCTCTTCTCACATGATATCCTTCATACTGAGTGCCAGAAAAGCACTTCTCATACTCATTAGGATATTCATTTTTCTGCAAAAGGTTTACAAGAGATTCGTCAAGCTGAACTTCCTTATATTCATTATCAGCACCGCTAAAGATTACGCCAAAACCATCATCGTAATAACGTAAGTTAACTGCTGTATACGCAATATCCGGAAGTACCTTGTAATTGGCCACTGTTTTCAATCCTCTGACAATAGCGCTAAATCCAACAAGAACAAGTAGTGCCACAAGCGTAATACCTATCTTCTTAAGGCGTTTCTTCGTAAAAAAGCCTCTCTTTTTAAGCAGAATCAGGTTACCAATAACAAATGTAAGTATTGCTGATGCAACCTGGATCGGTAAAAAGAGCTGGAAAATAAAAGCCGCTGTATGAAAATCTTCGGCATTATAAGCCGCAAAAAAGTCATAACCAACCAGTGCTGCTGTTACCAATATGGTAATCAAGTTAAACAGCCAGATTTTCTTGCCCTTAATTACATAAAGCACACATAGGATAGGCGCAAAGGCAAAAAACAAGTAAAACAAAATCCAAAGTAACCCCATAAAAGCAAAACCTCCTTTTATTCCCTTTACGTGCATTTTATTTATAATTGCTTTGTCAGAACCTGGCGCAAATTCGCCTTTATTATTTTATATGCCCATGCATTTCATCGCTTTGTCATCCGACGAAATACATTTTTTATCTGACGAATGACATCTTAAGCATCCCTTACAAGATCTGATGCTCTTTCCAATAAAAAAGACCACAGCCAGATGAACTATGCTCATCTAGCCGTAGCCTATTATTCTAGCTTTATACTATATTATGCTTAAATTCTTGCAACGCCTGTTTCTCTGGCTGCTTTTGCTGTTGCAGTTGCAACGGCTTCTTTTACCCTAGGATCGAATGCCTTTGGAAGGATGTAGTCTGCGCTAAGCTCTTCGTCAGATACGAGGGATGCTATAGCTTTAGCAGCTGCGATCTTCATCTCGTCGTTGATCTCTGATGCTCTAACATCGAGGGCTCCGCGGAAAATTCCAGGGAAGCAGAGTACGTTGTTGATCTGGTTAGGATAGTCGCTTCTTCCGGTTGATACTACTGCTGCGCCTGCTGCCTTTGCTTCGTCAGGGAAGATTTCAGGAGTAGGGTTAGCGCATGCAAAGATGATAGGATCTTTAGCCATAGAGCGAACCATGTCCTGAGTAAGTGTTCCCGGTGCAGATACTCCGATGAATACATCTGCGCCCTTGATCACGTCTGCAAGAGTTCCTTTTTCCTTATCAAAGTTTGTGATCTTAGCCATCTCTTCTTTGATAGGGTTGAGGCCTTCGCGGCCTTCATATATAGCGCCTTTACGGTCTGTCATGATTACGTGCTTAAGGCCCATTGCCATAAGGAGCTTGATGATAGCGATTCCGGCTGCGCCTGCACCGCTTGTAACGATCTTGATATCTTCGATGTTCTTACCAACAACTTTAAGGGCATTCATAAGTCCAGCAAGTGTGATAACTGCTGTGCCGTGCTGGTCATCGTGGAAGATCGGGATATCACTTACTTCCTTAAGCTTTTCTTCGATTTCAAAGCATCTTGGAGCTGAGATATCTTCAAGGTTGATTCCACCAAATGAGCCAAGAAGGAGGGATACTGTCTTAACGATCTCGTCAACGTCCTTGCTTCTTACGCAAAGCGGAACTGCGTCAACATCGCCAAATGCCTTAAAGAGAGCACATTTACCTTCCATAACAGGCATGCCTGCTTCAGGTCCGATGTCACCAAGTCCAAGAACTGCTGTACCGTCAGTTACAACAGCAACTGTATTCCAGCGTCTTGTAAGCTCGTAGCTCTTGTTAATATCCTTCTGAATCTCAAGGCATGGCTGAGCAACACCAGGTGTATATGCAAGGCTCAGAGCTTCTGATGAATCAACAGGAGCGCGGAGCGCAATCTCAATCTTACCCTTCCATTCGTAGTGCTTATCAAGTGAAACCTTAGCGTAATCCATTTTAGATCCTTTCCTGAACATATTTCTAATGTATTTAGTTTTTATGATATATAAGCATTGGAAAAAAATCCTTAGCATCCATATCACATAAATTCCTGAACCATATTAACACAAAATCCGCAACAAGTGCGGATTTTATGATCAATATTTGAATAATTAGTCAAAAAAGTAATGACTAATCATCTTCATATCCTGAATCAAAGATTCTCTAAGGTATCTTTTATCGCAAGAATGAAGTTTTCTGTATTAAGTTTCTGTGTGTTTTCAAGAGTTGTCATAAGCTGAAGATCGCCTGTCATCTTGCCGCTTTCGATAGTGGAAAGTGTTGCCTTCTCAAGCTTATCTGCAAACTCCATGAGCTCCTTATTGCCGTCAAGCTCGCCGCGCTTTCTAAGTGCGCCTGTCCAAGCAAAGATTGTTGCAACAGGGTTAGTTGATGTCTCTTCACCCTTAAGGTGCTTGTAGTAGTGTCTCTGAACAGTTCCGTGAGCTGCTTCGTATTCGTATACTCCGCTTGGGGATACGAGTACTGAAGTCATCATAGCAAGTGAACCAAATGCTGATGATACCATGTCACTCATAACGTCGCCGTCATAGTTCTTACAAGCCCAGATGAATCCGCCCTTAGACTTCATGACTCTTGCAACAGCATCATCTATAAGTGTGTAAAAATATGTTATGCCTGCTTTATCAAATTTATCTTTATAATCTTTTTCGAATACTTCATCAAAGATAGCACGAAAAGTTGCATCGTAAGTCTTACTGATAGTATCCTTAGTTGCAAACCATACATCCATCTTGGTATCAAGTGCGTACTTAAAGCAGCTGTGTGCGAAGCTTTCAATGGACTTGTCCTTATTGTGCATACCCTGAATTATTCCTGGTCCGTCGAACTCCTGAATTGTCTCGCGGATCTCTTTGCCATCAGCACCTGTAAATACAAGCTCTGCCTTACCTGCGCCAGGAACCTTGATCTCAACGTTCTTGTAAACATCACCGTATGCGTGACGGGCAAGTGTTATAGGCTTCTCCCATGTACGAACGTTAGGATCGATGCCCTTTACCATGATAGGTGTACGGAATACTGTTCCGTCAAGAATAGCACGGATAGTACCGTTAGGGGACTTGTACATTTTCTTAAGATCATATTCCTTGACTCTGTCTGCGTTAGGTGTGATAGTTGCACACTTAACTGCAACGCCGTACTTAGCTGTAGCATTGGCTGAGTCGATTGTAACCTGATCATCTGTCTCATCTCTGTGCTTAAGACCAAGGTCGTAGTACTCTGTTTTAAGATCGATAAAAGGTGTAAGAAGGTGCTCCTTGATAAGTGCCCAGATAATTCTGGTCATCTCATCTCCGTCCATCTCAACGATTGGTGTAGTCATCTGGATTTTTGCCATTAAATCATCTCCTGTCATGTGCTAAAACAATAGTTACTCAATAATTTTACTTGTATTATATGGGATATCTATTTTTAATCAACTTAGTCTTCCTGCGATATGATCATCTTTTATTCATCTTCCTTAGCATCACTATCTTCACTATAAAGATCATACAATCCGTATTTGACCATATTGGAGTATGCATTGATCATATGCTGGTTAGCAAGCTGCTCGGCAAGATCTGCATCCTTGTCCTTGATAGCAAGCATGATCTGTTCATGTTCCTTGTTGGATACAGGCCCTCTGTTGGTAGACAGGGTCTTCTGCCTGATTCTAAGTACATACTGATGAAAATCCTTAAGCGTATGCTCTAACATCTTGGAATGACATGATTCATACAAAATTGTATGGAATCGGTTATCAAGCTCCGCAAGCTGATCCATATGTCCCTTGGCTGCATGGAATTCTGAAAGGTATACTACCTCTTCCATCTCTTCCATCTGCTCCTTGGAGATATTCTCGCAGGCCCATCTTGCGCACAGGCCCTCTAGTTTTGAGCGGATCATATATATATCTTTTACATCATTTGCATGTATTCCGGTAACATAAGCTCCCCTGTTAGGGATGATCTTGATAAGACCTTCAAGCTCAAGCTGTCTGAAAGCTTCACGAACAGGAGTTCTTGAAACTCCAAGCTCTTTGCCTATAGCTACCTCTTTAAGTTCTTCATTGTCCTTGTACTTACCGCTAAGAATATCTTCACGAATCTTGTGGAACACTCTTCCTCTAAGAGAATACTTATCCATCTCTTCAGGATTTAATTCTTTATTTGTCATATTTGACCTCATTAGAATATTTTGATTTTCATATACAGCCCATGGCAACTATCAGCCAGTTTCTTGCTACATCAAAGCAATAACCAGCGTAACATCACTTATATTTAGGCTGAAATGAATTCTTCCATTCCAAGCTCTTTTTGTACATTCTCGATCTCAGTTACAAGCTCTTCATCAGTAAGGACTGTTACTCGTCCATCTGCATACTGCTTGTCTACCCACTCTTTGATCTTAATAACAAGCGGTGACTTCTTGTCCATTGCCTTCTCATTCTTAAGATTGTAGTGAATGTTGATCCAGTGTGCTATTCCTGCAAGACCAGAAGTATTGCTTACAGCACTGATCGGAGGCCTTCTAAGGAATTTTTCTGTGTCAAAAATGTTATATATCTCTTCGTTCTTAAGCAGTCCATCTGCATGGATACCTGCTCTAGTAACGTTGAAATTCTTTCCTACAAAAGGAGTCTGTGGTGGAATGTGGAATCCAATCTCTTTTTCATAATACTCGGCAAGATCAGTGATAACCTGAGTATTCATGCCGTTGAGCGTGCCCTTGAGCTGGGCATATTCAAATACCATAGCTTCCAAAGGCGTATTACCCGTACGCTCGCCGATTCCAAAGAGTGAACAATTAACGCCGCTGCAGCCGTAGATCCAGGCTGTAGTTGAGTTTGTAACTGCCTTATAGAAGTCGTTGTGACCATGCCACTCTATAAGCTCTGATGGAACGCCGCCGTTAGTATTAAGCGCATAGATTATACCCTGTACACTTCTTGGTATAACTGCACCCGCGAAATTGACGCCATATCCCATTGTATCACAAGCACGGACTTTTATCGGGATTTTATATTCTTCTTTTAACTTCATAAGCTCGATACAGAACGGAACTACAAATCCGAAGATATCTGCACGGGTTATATCTTCAAGGTGACATCTGGGGCTGATTCCCTCATCAAGACAGGAACGGATAACAGAAAGATAATGCTCCATAGCCTGTCTTCTGGTCATCTTAAGCTTTAAGAAAATATGATAATCGGAACAGGAAACCAGAATACCTGTTTCTTTAAGACCAATCTCCTTAACAAGCTTGAAATCCTCCTGACTTGCACGGATCCAGCTTGTTACCTCAGGGAATTTGTAGCCCTTTTCAAGGCACTTGTAAACTGCATCTCTGTCTTTTTTACTATATAAAAAGAACTCTGAAGCTCTGATCATTCCATTAGGGCCGCCAAGCTCATGAAGCATGTCATAGATTGTGACTATCTGCTCTGTAGTATACGGTGCGCGAGACTGCTGACCATCACGAAATGTTGTATCCGTGATCCATATATCCTTGGGCATATTGTGTGGAACTATTCGATCGTTGAAAGGAATCTTGGGTATTTCCTCATAAGGAAACATATTTCTGAAAACGTTCGGCTTCTGTACATCATCCAGAATGTACATGTGCTCTTCGATCTGCAAGAGATTATTCTTGCTGTTCATCGATACCGGACGGTTTTGGAATGCGTTATTATCCTGCCTCATTGCAGCTGCCTCCCTATTGCTAATAATGAAATTTAGTGAAGATATGGTGCTGAATTATATTTGCGTATAATTGTATACAATCATACATCTTGTGTCAAGGCAGTGAATTTCACGTGTTTTGAAATTTGGCAGATTAATTATTTATTGTATTTCCTGTTTTAAAATCGAGATATAATTATAGGTAGAAAGATCTATTATTTCTATTTTCACACGTAGCAATTATACAAGATGTATTTCTATGTACGTATATAGTACATGTTCAGAAACACGAAGTTCTGCAAAGAACTTCTATTTACTGTTTTCAAAAGTATATATAGTACACAGTTTCAGTAATATGGAGTTATGCAAAGAACTCCTATGCACATCAAGAGGAGGCCTCATTATGACCAAAGCCACTGAAAAAAGATACTCAGATCTTTTCTCCTACATCTTCATTATCATAGGCGCCATGATGGCAAGCTTCTCCGTTGCCTGCATACTCCTTCCTAACGATACTCTTGATTACGGAACTGCAGGCCTTGGCATCATCACAAGTAAACTCACCGGCTTCAACCTCTCTGCCTGCGTATTCGGAATCTTCATCCCCTTTATAATCGCAGGCTTCTATTTCCTTGGCGCAAAGTTCGCCATAAGAGCACTCGTAGGAACCGCCGTCTACACAGTAGGCCTTGAACTCTTCGAAAACATCCCCTTCGTCCTCGATACCGAGCACTTCATAGCCGTCGCCTTCGGCGGCGCGATCCTTGGCGCAGGCCTCTCCCTCATCCTCAGGTTCGGCGGTTGCATCGACGGCTCCGAAATACTTGCCAACATCGTCGTTGACAAATTCACCGAAAAAACCGGCAAAAACATCAGCATGACCTCAATCCTAGTAGCCTTCAACATGATGGTCTACCTCCTAGCCTTCTTCCTCCTAAACCAAAACAGCGCCCTCTTAGGCCTCCTAGTCTACGTAGTAGCCACAGCCATCATCGACCACTTCACCGACCACTTCGAATCCATAAAGCGCGTAACGATCATAACCAAAAACCCTGACGCCATGATCGACAAGATCCGAAATGACATGAAGAAAACCTGCACCGTCATGGACTCCTACGGTGCCATAGCTGGTAAGAACAAAACCGTCATCTGCTACGTAACCTACTTCGAACTACGAAAATTAAGAGATATAATCGATTCCTTTGAAGAGAATGCATTCATCACCGTATCTACAATCGATGAAATTCATATAAAAAGTTAACCTACCTTCGCACATTTAAAGGTAGCCGTAAAACTGGGAATCTTCCAGGGGCTGGCGGTTAATAAATGATTTGATGGTCTTTGAAAATTATATGCAATTCAAGAGCTTGATAGATGGAGATTTATATTCCCGCTTAGGGTCCGCATGTCTGAGCGAAGCGAGTTTCGGACCCTGGGAATAGAAATCGCCAGCTATCATGCCTTGAATTTCATATAATTTTCACGACCATCAAATCATTTATTAACCGCCAGCCCCTGGAAGATTCCCTTTTTTACGACCACCTTTAAAGTGCGACACCCCCCACCAAAAAAGGTTTGGTGCCCCCCAGCACCAAACCTTTTGTATTTGCTACCCCTTCTCTAAAAAAGTTAATCGTCTGATTCGCTATCTGCTGCAACCTTAGCTGCTCTAGCCTCAACCTCTTTGGCCTGAACATCTGAAGGACACTGCTCGTAGCGAGCAAATTCATATTCATAATCTCCTGCACCACCCGTCATAGAACGAAGCTGTGTGCAGTATCCGTACAGTTCCATCTGAGGAACGTCAGCTGAGATCACCTGCTTACCACCACCAATAGGATCCATACCGGTTACACGGCCGCGGCGCTTGTTAAGATCACCCATAACATCACCAGTGAAGCTGTCCGGAACAGTAACCTTAAGGTTTACGATAGGCTCAAGAAGAACAGGAGTTGCCTTCATGAACGCATCCTTGAATGCCTGTCTGGCTGCAACCTTGAATGCCATTTCGGAAGAGTCTACAGGATGATAAGATCCATCGTAAAGTGTAGCCTTAACGCCAACTACAGGATATGCTGCAAGAGGACCTCTCTGAACAGACTCTGCAAGACCTTTTTCTACTGCAGGGAAGTAGTTCTTCGGAACTGCACCGCCGACAACTTCTTCTGCAAACTCATAGGACTTGGTTACATCGCCAAGAGGCTCGAAGCGCATCTTTACATGACCATACTGACCATGTCCACCTGTCTGCTTCTTGTACTTAGACTCAACATCCGCATTCTTACGGATAGTCTCACGGAATGCTACCTTCGGCTTTGTAAGATCGATAGCAACCTTGTACTCGTTGAGGAGCTTGGATGCGATAACATCGATATGCATGTCACCCATACCATAGATAAGTGACTGATGATTCTCAGCATCGTTAACTACTCTCATAGTAGGATCTTCAGCCTGAAGCTTAGCAAGAGACTGTGCGATCTTATCTATATCGCTCTTATTCTGAGCGTGATATCTCTGACATGTGAATGGTCTAGAGATATTCATCTTAGCGTACTGAACAGGAGTAGCCTTGGTCGCAAGTGAATCTCCTGTATTGATATCGAGCTTCTGAAGTGCGCAAAGATCACCGGCGTGAACTTCTGCGATCTCTTCAGTCTTATTTCCTCTAAGGATATAGAGCTTACCGATCTTAACTTCTTCATCCTTATTAGGATCATAAAGAACATCATCTGTCTTAAGAACACCTGAACGAACCTTAACAAGTGAATACTTACCAATGAAAGGATCGATGATTGTCTTAAATACGAATGCTGTCTTAGGCTTTGAGAAATCGAAGTTAGCTTCGAAGATCTCGTTAGTCTTAGTATTGATACCGCTCATCTTGCGGTTCTCAGGGCTAGGCATGTACTTAACAATATCATCAAGGAGTGTATAAACACCTTCGCAGAATATTGATGAGCCCTGCTCTACAGGAACAATGCTACCGTCGCAGACATTGGTACGAAGAGCGGAACGGATCTCGTTTTCTGAGAATGTCTCTCCGTTGAAGTAACGTTCCATGAGATCTTCACTTGTCTCTGCAACAGCTTCCATAAGAGTATCTCTGTAGGAAGCAAGGTATTCTTTACTGTATTCCGGAACATCCATAGGAGTAGCTTCCTTATTTTCCCAACGGAATGCCTTCTCCTGAATTACGTTAACGTAACCAATAAGCTTTTCATCTTCACGAATAGGAAGATTGAATGGAGCTATCTTCTTACCAAATTTATCTACCAAATCCTGGACGACCTGACGATATGATACTTCATCGATATCCATATCTGAAACATAGATCATGCGAGGAATATTGTATTCTTCACAAAGATCCCATGCCTTCTGGGTTCCAACTTCTATGCCGCTCTTACCTGATACAACGATTATAGCTGCATCTGCTACACTTATAGCCTCTTCAACTTCTCCAACAAAATCGAAGAAACCGGGAGTATCAAGAATATTGATCTTGCATCCATCCCATTCGATCGGGATAGTTGAAGTACTAATGGAAATCTTGCGCTTTTGTTCTTCTTTGTCAAAGTCGCTAACGGTATTACCATCATCGATAGAACCAAGTCTTGATGTAACGCCTGCAAGATAGCACATAGCTTCAGCCAGAGTTGACTTGCCGCAGCTACCGTGCCCGAGCAAAACAACGTTACGAATCTTGTCAGTGGTGTAAACGTTCATATCCTGTCCTCCAGTATGTAATTATTTTGGGTAAAATGCAGATAAAACTAGATTCTCCTCCCACATGTCCCATGTATATATTTTACAAACATTTGCCCTGAATGGCAAGAAAAATGTGCATTTGCTCCAAAACGTTTTTCCGAATACGTGTGTTTTCCTATTAACATGTGTTTTGGGATATTGTTTTTCGCGATTTAACGTGGTATAGTAAGAAAAAGTTGTTAACTAAAAAAAATATTGGACAGTACTCATGGAAAACATAACTTGTGGATTTATAGGCCTTGGCCTTATCGGCGGTTCAATGGCCAAAGCTCTCAAAAACGGTAATAAAGATCTAAGGATCGTAGCATACGATGTAAATATGGAAACTCTTGAAATGGCCCGTGCGGATGGTATTGCTGATGAGATCACATCTTCCATCGACGAGCATTTTCTTGCGTGCGATTATATCTTTTTGTGTGCACCCGTTCAGATCAATATCGAGAATACTAATAAGATAAAATCTTTTCTGAAAAAAGATGCTATTCTCACTGACATAGGTTCTGTAAAGACCCAGATTCACGATCATATTCACAGCCTCGGCCTCGATGCCCAGTTCATAGGCGGACATCCCATGGCAGGAACTGAAAGGATCGGGTATATCAATTCGAAACCTATCATTCTTGAAAATGCATACTATATTCTTACAAAAACTCCTGAAACAAGTGATGACAAACTTAACCACTTCTATGATCTTGTAAAGAGCATGGGCGCGATCCCTCTTGTCATGGATCACAAGCAGCACGATTATATCGTTGCAGCTATTTCTCATGTACCTCATGTCATCTCTGCTTCACTTGTAAACCTTGTTAAGAATTCCGATTCCGAGAACGGACTTATGAAGCTTACCGCAGCAGGCGGCTTTAAGGATATCACAAGAATCTCCTCATCCTCTCCTGTTATGTGGCAGCAGATATGTCTTACCAATACTAAAAATATATCTGAGCTTCTTGGGAACTACATTGATTCCCTTAATAAGATAAAAGAACAGATCGATAATGGTGAAGGCGACTCCATCATACGCTTTTTCAATGATGCAAGAGTATACCGCGAATCCTTTATTGATTCTTCGGGCGGTCCTATCAAAAAGGCCTATAACGTTCATATCGATATTGCCGATCAGCCGGGTGTACTTGCAACAGTTGCTACTCTCCTTGCCGTTCATAACATCAATATCAAAAATATAGGAATCATGCATAACCGTGAATATCAGAGCGGTAGTCTCCAGATCGAGTTTAACGATGAGCACGACCAGCTTGAATCTATAGCACTTCTCAAGTCACACGGCTATATAGTTTCATAAATTAATTAAAAGGGTTTATTTCTTATCAACAACTATATTCTTGTATTAATATTATTTAAATGTATATTATTAATAATAAGACTATCCATATTAGATGATATGGTCTATTTACAGGTTCAGGCACCATATCTTAGAAATACCAACACGCTTTTTAACAAGTTTTACCACATAATAGTTCTACTACTAAACAAGGCAGGTATCTATGATCAAATTAACACGCGCACCCAAACCACTTAAAGGTGAGGTATACGTACCCGGAGACAAATCCATCTCCCATCGCAGCGTTATGTTTGCTGCCCTTGCAGAAGGCTCCTCACAGATAACAGGCTTTCTTGAAGGTGCCGACTGTCTCTCAACTATTGATTGTTTCAGAAAAATGGGTGTTCTTATTGAGCACTCTGACAGACCCCTTAACGGCGTTCCAACTATAACTGTACATGGCCAGGGTCTTCACGGTCTCAAAGAGCCTACTTCTCCCCTGTATACCGGTAACAGCGGAACAACTACAAGACTTATGGCGGGAATTCTTGCTGCTCAGAAATTCAACAGCGAGATAACAGGCGACGAATCTATTGAAAAAAGACCCATGGGCCGCATCATGAGGCCTCTGTCTGATATGGGCGCAATTGTTACCAGCGTAAAAGGTAATGACTGTTGCCCTCTTCGCATTGAAGGCGGTCACACACTTCACGGAATCGTATATCACAACTCTGTAGCATCAGCTCAGGTTAAGTCCTGTATCCTTCTTGCAGGTCTCTATGCTCAGGGTGATACTGTAGTTCACGAACCTGCTCTTTCAAGAAATCATACTGAGATAATGCTCAGATACTTCGGAGCAGATGTTCATAACGATGCAACCCGCTACGGCCCATCAGCAGCTGTACTTCACCCGGGTATGCCTTTGTATGGAAGAAGTATAAATGTACCAGGTGATATAAGTTCAGCAGCATACTTCATCGCAGCTGCTCTCATGGTTCCCGGCTCAGAAGTACTCATCCACAACGTCGGCATCAACAGCACACGTGCAGGATTCCTTGCTGCTGTAAGACAGATGGGGGCTGATATCACTCTTCTTAATGAAAATAATGACATGGAGCCAAGAGCTGATATCCTCGTAAGATATTCAGAGCTTCACAGTCCTAACAATGATACTTTCGAACTTGGCGGTAAGATAATCCCGACCATGATCGATGAGATACCGATATTTGCTGTACTTGCAGCTATATCAAACTGCAAGACCATAATCAAAGACGCAGCAGAGCTTAAGGTCAAAGAAAGTAACCGAATCGATACTATCGTTGAAAACCTGACAGCTATGGGCGCAGATGTTACTGCAACAGATGACGGAATGATCATAAACGGCGGCAAGCCTCTTCACGGAGCAATCATCGATTCCCACAAGGATCACCGCATCGCCATGAGCTTTGCGATCGCATCACTGGTAGCTTCAAGTGAAACAAGGATCAAGGACGAAGAATGCGTAGACATCTCCTACCCGACCTTCTTCCGCGACTTCAGAAGCCTTATTAATAACTAAGCATGAAATGTTTTCAAAACTCTCCATTTAATATGGGGAGTTTTGTTTATGGTACGCCCTACGGCGCACGTTTCAAATGAATTTTCACCCGGCCAAGAATTTCCCACAAGAAAACAAAAAAACCGTACTCACTTATTTCCCACAAGAAAACAAAAAAACCGTACTCACTTATTTCCCACAAGAAAACAATAAAAAATCCGTACTCACTTTCGCAAGTACGGATAAAACATTTTCAATCATCATCCTCATCGTCATCATCATGAGGAACGAGTTCTTCCACAGTCTCATAGACTGCTATTCGCTGTCTGTCAGAATCAGGCATTCCTATAAATATACATCCATAATCATAGCCATCATCATCTCTTTTTTCAGATCTGACGATCTGGAGAAAAACATTAATAACCTCTTTAGTCCAGATAGTAAGCTCTGCCTGATAATTATCCCCTATTGTCAGCTGCTCAGGACAACTAAATCCAAGACCATGTCTCGAACAGTTCTGAATATCAATAGAAACCTCAGATGAAGGACCGTTTCCACTAAGTGACTTCATCATCAGTACTCCGGACATAGATAATCTCTTGCTCTTGCGCCTTTCGTTCATAATGTGATCTCCCATCATCGGAGGCAATCATAGATTCTCTCTACAATCCGTGATTGTCTTCATTATTTTCACCGTATTGATAAGCTCATTAACAAGTAATTGTGACGCACTACTATTTTAAATATATCGCATTAATTATTTATTGACAAGTTATATACGCGCTTTCGTTTTTTCTTTACTGTATAAACTATTAGTACTATTCTTCCGAAATAAACTGCGCAGGCGAATTTATTAAGTCCTTTAATAATTCTATTCGTTTTTCTTTTTCCAATATTTAATTCAAGTGTTTTTTATGGAGGTGAATATCGATATGGCAAAAAACAGCGCAGCGCCACAGTCAGGCAAAGTCAAAAAAAGTATCAGCAAAACTCTTCTCATAAGCCTCATGCCTATCATAGTCATAGGTATAGTAGCGATTATTGCATTCCTGACCTTGAATGCTAAAAGCAACATAACTGAGCTTTCTCTTATGGATCTTCAGGCAGAAACTCAGGCTAATGCACTTAACCTTGGTACTTCATTCAGAATGCTGACTGCAAAATTCGGTGAGTATTGTGATACTTTGGAGCAGGTAGAATTCAAAGATCATGATGCAATGCTCAAATATATTGAGCCTTCTACTAATTATAAGGCTATTGAAAACAGCGGTTTGTATATAGGTTTTTCTGATGATACTTATATCTTTGCAAATGGCACTATTCAGGATGAATCCTGGAAGCCAACAGAAAGAGGCTGGTACCAGGCTGGTCTTGGTCACGAAACATTTGTAGAAACTGATCCTTATGTAGACTCTTCTACTAATGCGCTTTGTGTTACCTTCGTAAGACAGAATGATTTCTATAACGGCGAAGTTGGCGTATGCGCTACCGACGTATTTCTGACCGACCTTCAGGAAAGAGTTAATTCTCTTACACCTATGAAGACTGGAACCTCCATAGTTGTTGCCGGTGATTATATTATCTCCTATGTTGACTCATCTCTTAACGGCGGCAAAATTTCCACAAGTGGAAGTCCTCTTCTTACAGCACTTAAAGCACATATTGATAGTGGTTCCGAAGATATAATCACTCTTACAAGAGACAATACAGACACCGAGCTTTACATTGCAACATATCCTATTCAGGGAACAACATGGACTATCGCATCCGCTGTTCCGGTAAAAGACGTCGAAGCAAGCGCAAACAGATTCATGAATTATGCTATTGGCGGACTCATTGTACTTATTGCTCTTATAACAGCTGTAATCCTTATAACTATCAATCGCGTAATAACCAAACCTGTAAAAGGACTTTCTGAAAGCATTCTCAAGATCTCAGGCGGCGACTTTACAACCAAGATGCCGGCTGACAAAGGTGATGAGATAGGTCTTATCAGTAAAGAAATGGGCAATTACGTTCAGATCATGAATAATACCATCAATTCCATTCAGTCCAAAGCCGAACAGCTCAAAGATGACTCCAATTCTTCCAAAGATGCATCAGAGAAGATGACTGAAGGAGCTAATGAACAGTCTGTTTCCATGGGTCAGATCCAGACTACCATGGATGATATCACAAATGCCGTATCAGAGCTTGCAGGTAACGCAACACAGCTTGCCAGTGCTGTTGCAGATCTTACTGACAGCGGTAATAAGACCAACGATATCATGCTAAATCTTGTAGATCAGGCCGATATCGGACAGCATGATATGAACAATGTTCAAAAGAATATGGAATCCATAACAAGTTCAATGAGTGAAATGAACGATGTTGTTAAGACAGTTGGTGAATCCGCAGATAAGATCACCGAGATCGTTGAAATGATCGATTCTATTGCCCAGCAGACCAATCTTCTTTCACTCAATGCTTCTATTGAAGCTGCAAGAGCCGGTGAAGCAGGTAAAGGCTTCGCTGTCGTTGCTGACGAGATTGGTAAACTTGCTCAGAACAGCCAGGATGCTGCCAAAGAGATCAGTACTATCATCACTGAGATCACTCAGCTTATAGGCAATCTTGCCACCAAATCACAGGTTAATATGGATGCCATCCAAAACAGTAGTGATGCTGTATCCAAGGCAGGTGACAGTTTCAATAAGATCTATGAAGATCTTAACAGTACCGCCAATACCATGAAAGACATGATCAGCATGATGAGTAACGTTAATGATATTGCATCAAGCGTAGCTGCCATCTCCGAGGAGCAGTCAGCAAGTTCTGAAGAAGTTAACGCAACTATCGTAAATCTTGCTGAGAATGCAAAAGAGATCGCAGATGAATCCAATGGTGTTGAACAGGTTGCAATATCAGTTTCAAATTCTGCTGTATCAATTAACGAAGAACTTAGTAAGTTCAAGATAGTTCAGGGATAATGTGACCTATCGCTAAGTAATTTATAAATTTGACTTTTCAACCTCCAATTTCAATAAATAAGGGCATGTCGCAACATTCTGTGACATGCCCATTATTATTCTTAATCTTTTTAATATGAATTCTTGTAGACAAGATTAGGATATTACATTTTCTGCGTATTTCATTATCCAATCGATCATACACCATTACATATCCGGCATCTTGTCTGTAAAAAAGCAGGCGTCTCCAAATGAAAAGAATCTGTACCCTTTTTTAATAGCTTCATTATAAGCATTAAGCACGTGATCTCTTCCCGCAAGAGCTGAAACCAGCATTACAAGTGTTGACTCCGGAAGGTGGAAATTAGTGATAAGGCAGTCAAGAACCTTAAACTTATATCCGGGGTAGATGAATATTGAAGTGTTATCTGAGCACTCCTTAAGGTGACCGTTCTCATCTGCGGCACTTTCAATTGTACGACAGCTCGTAGTACCAACGCAGATAACTCTGTGTCCTGACTCTTTTGCCTTATTGATCTTGTCTGCAGCTTCCTGAGTTACCTGATACCACTCGGTATGCATGTGGTGTTCAAGTACGTTATCAACCTTAACAGGTCTGAAAGTTCCAAGACCTACGTGAAGAGTTACATAGGCAAGGTCGATACCTTTTTTCTCAATAGCATCAAGAAGCTCTGTTGTAAAGTGAAGACCTGCTGTAGGCGCTGCTGCTGAGCCGTCGAACTTGGCATAAACAGTCTGGTACATGTTCTTGTCCTGAAGCTTATGTGTGATATAAGGAGGAAGCGGCATCTCACCAAGTGAATCAAGCACTTCTTCCCAGATTCCATCATAATAGAACTTAACAAGTCTGTTGCCATCTTCTACTACTTCAAGGATCTCAGCTTTAAGTCTTCCATCACCAAATGTAACTCTTGCTCCGGGACGAAGCTTCTTACCAGGCTTAACAAGTGTCTCCCAGACATCGTTCTCTCTTCTTTTAAGAAGAAGGATTTCGCACCCTGCTCCTGTTCCTTCTTTGGTGCCATAGAGTCTTGCAGGTATAACCTTGGTATTATTAAGAACAAGGCAGTCGCCCGGCTCAAGGTAGTCAATTATATCTTTGAAAACATGGTGCTGGATAGCGCCAGTCTCTTTATCCATCACAAGAAGTTTAGATGCAGCACGGTCTTCAAGAGGGTCCTGCGCTATAAGCTCCTGTGGAAGGTCAAAATAATAATCCGATGTACGAAGTCCAAGCATCGGATCATTTAATTCGTTGTTATTTTCATTGGTACTCATAAAATTACTTCCTTACTATCTTCAAATAAAAATCAAATCGTCATGCAATGATAGATTTTACACCTTTTATCCAATAAAACAATCCTTTTTCCATCTCTTATACTATCATTCTGTAAAAAATTCATCAAATAATCACAAAAACGCTTCCACACTTTAACGCTTTAATGATATAATAAATAACAGTATGTTACTGTTCATAAATAGCAGAAAGTCCTTGTATAGCTGACTGCATCTATATATGAAACAGTATTGGCAAAAAATTAGGAGGAGATACAGTCATGAAAGAAATTATGTTAGGCAATAAAGCCCTTGCTCGCGGTCTGTACGAAGCAGGTGTATGTGTTGCCAGCAGCTATCCCGGTACACCCAGTACCGAGACCACGGAGGAAGCTGCCAAGTATGATGAAATCTACTGCGAATGGGCACCAAATGAGAAGGTAGCGCTGGAGACAGCCTTTGGTGCATCCCTTGCAGGTAAGAGAAGCTATTGCGCCATGAAGCACGTAGGTCTTAACGTTGCGGCAGATCCCCTTTTTACAATAGCATATACAGGAGTTAATGCAGGTCTTGTTATCAATGTAGCTGATGATCCGGGTATGCACTCATCTCAGAATGAACAGGATTCACGTCACTATGCGATCGCAGCCAAGATCCCGATGCTCGAGCCATCTGACTCTCAGGAAGCACTTGATTTTGCAAAAAGAGCATATGAGATCTCCGAGCAGTTCGATACTCCTGTTCTTCTTAAGATGTGCACAAGAGTTGCTCACTCTCAGAGCATCGTAGAACTTCATGACAGAGTAGAACTTCCTGTCAAAACTTATGAAAAAAATCCCTCAAAATATATCATGACGCCTGCAAACGCTAAAAGGCGCCATCCTTTCGTTGAAGAGCGTACCAAAAAGCTTATCGAGTATGCTGAAACATGTGACCTTAACCGAGTAGAGATGGCAGATACCAAGGTGGGTATCATCACCTCTTCTACTTCTTATCAGTATGTCAAAGAAGTATATGGGGACAGCGTAAGCGTTCTTAAAATTGGTCTTATTAATCCTCTTCCTGTTAAGCTTATCAAGGACTTCGCAGCCAAAGTTGAAAAGCTTGTAGTAATCGAAGAGCTTGATCCTATCATCGAAACTCATTGCAAAGTATTAGGTCTTACAGTAACCGGCAAGGATGTATTCCCAATGATAGATGAGTTCTCACAAGGCCTTATCGCTTCCAAGATGGGACAAGAAGAAAAGCCTTCCTGCACTCCCATCGAGAACCTCCCTGTCCGTCCACCTGTTATGTGCGCAGGCTGCCCTCACAGAGGCATGTATTATGCCCTTTCCAAGAACAAGATCACAGTCCTTGGCGATATCGGCTGCTACACACTTGGATCTGCACAGCCACTTAATGCCGTTGATACAACAGAGTGTATGGGTGCATCTGTAAGCTCCATCCACGGATTTAATAAGGCTCTTGGCAAAGAAAGTGAAGGCCGAACCGTAGCTGTTATCGGTGACTCAACTTTCATGCACTCCGGTATGACAGGCCTTGCCAATATCGCTTATAACCAGACCAACTCTACAGTGCTCATCCTTGATAACTCCATAACCGGTATGACAGGACATCAGCAGAATCCTACAACAGGCTATAACATCAAAGGTGATCCTGCAGGTAAGATCAATCTTGAAGCCCTGTGCCGCGCTATGGGTATAGAGAATGTACGCGTTGTAGATCCATATAACATCTCTGAGTGCGAAACTGCTGTCAAAGAAGAACTTGCCAAAGAGGCTCCTTCTGTCATCATCAGCCGTCGTCCATGCGCACTTTTAAAACAGGTCAAGCATAACCCTCCTATCAAAGTCAACACAGACAAGTGTAAGAGCTGTAAATCCTGTATGAAGATAGGATGTCCTGCAATCTCTATGAAGAATGGCAAAGCTCACGTCGATCCAACTCTCTGCGTAGGCTGCAATGTATGTACTCAGCTGTGCCACTTCGAAGCTTTTGAAACACAGGAGGGGGTAACAATAAAATGAACAATACAACAAATGTAATGATAGTCGGTGTCGGAGGACAGGGCTCCCTTCTTGCAAGTAAGCTCCTGGGACACGTAATGCTCAAAAAGGGCGTAGATGTTAAGGTTTCAGAAGTTCACGGCATGAGCCAGAGAGGCGGAAGCGTTGTAACATATGTAAGATTTGGCGATAAGGTCTACTCTCCTATTATTGATAAAGGAGAAGCTGACTATATCATCTCTTTCGAAACTCTTGAAGCAGCCCGCTATATGGCCAACTTAAAGCCCGGCGGCCAGGTTATCGTCAATGATCAGCAGATGGATCCAATGCCTGTAATCACAGGTGCAGCAACCTATCCTGAAGGTCTGATCGACAAGATGAAGGATGCAGGAGCTAAGGTTGATGCCATCGATGCTCTTGGAATCGCCATGGAAGCCGGAAGCGCAAAAGCTGCAAACGTAGTCCTTATGGGACGCTTCTCAACATATTTTACCGATGTGACAGAAGCAGAATGGCTTGAAGCATTGGAAGAATGCGTACCACCAAAATTCATCGAACTTAATAAAAAAGCCTTCGACTTAGGACGTAAGGCATAATTATAATGCCCATCACATTTTAGTGATGGGTATTTTGATTATTTTAAAAGTTTAGTTCTAATATATGGATCATTAAAATCCTAAAGCTGGAGATAACATTGAAAACACTAGATGAAGTTCGTGATTTTTTTGCAAATGACAAATACGCAACACAGGTTACGGGAATTGAAATAGTCAAAGCAGATCCCGGACATAGTGAAGTCAGACTCAAAATAGATGATCGGCATATAAATGCTGTTGGCGGACTTATGGGCGCAGTCTTTTTTACTATGGCAGACTTCGCTTTTGCAGTTGCAGTAAATTCAGATATCGATTCAGAATATGTAACCGTGACACTTCAAAGTTCCATAAGCTTTATGAGAACTGTTGGAAGCGGCACCTTAACTGCCAAGGCTGACGTTGTTAGAGACGGAAAATCCACCTGTGTATATGAGATCAGCATCTATTCTGATGACAATACGGAACTATGCAGAGTCGTAACAACAGGATCCAGGGTAAGAAAAAAATAAATATCTATTAAACAAAGGCAAAATAAAAAGAGATACGAAAAATAAAAGTATTTGGAGGAGACAAACACATGATATGGAATGAAACCAAAGAGTGCATGTCACGTGATGAACTTGCAAGTCTTCAAAGCGCAAGGCTTGTCAAAGTCGTCAATAAGGTGTACCACAACGTTGAGTATTATCGTAAGAAAATGCAGGAGCTGGGACTTGAGCCAGGAGATATCAAAGGAATTGAAGATATAGAAAAGCTTCCTTTCACAACTTATGAAGATCTTAACAAAACCTATCCTTTCGGCCTTGCTGCTGTTCCAACATCAGAGCTTGTAAGAGTTCATGCATCAAGCGGAACAACAGGTAAGCCCAAGATCGGCGTATACACAAGACGTGATATCGAAGTGTGGTCTGAGTGCGTGGCTAGATGTCTGTCTATGGCTGGTATCACAAGGGATGACATAATTCAGGTCGGATACGGTTATGGCCTTTTTACAGGTGGTCTTGGTGCTCACTACGGCGCTGAGTATCTTGGAGCTCTTGTTCTGCCTATGTCTACCGGCAATACTCAAAAGCTTCTTGATATGATGATTGACTGCAAGGCTACTGCTATTGCCTGCACACCATCATACCTTCTCCATGTTGCAGAAGATATAGAAAAGCTGGGGGTTCTTGACAAGATCAAGCTCAAGACTGCGATCTGCGGCGCTGAACCCTGGACTGATGAGATGCGTGATCAGATGGAGAAAAGGCTCAATATCAAAGCCCATGACATATACGGTCTTACAGAGATCTGCGGTCCCGGTGTTGCCTGCGACTGCGAGTACCACAAGGGTCTCCACATCTGGGAAGATCACTTCCTTCCTGAGATCATCGATCCTGCAACACATAAGGACCTTCCTGCAGGTTCAGACGGCGAACTTGTTATTACCAATCTTACAAAAGAAGGTATGCCTCTTATCCGTTATCGTACTAAAGACCTTACATCTCTTGAGATCGACAAGTGTGAATGCGGCAGAACCATGGCAAGGATCCAGAGATTTAAAGGCCGTACCGATGACATGCTTATAATTCGAGGCGTCAACGTATTCCCTTCACAGGTAGAAGCTGCTCTTCTGAATATAGATGGCACAACTCCTCACTACATGCTGGTTGTAGACCGCGTAGACAACACAGATACTCTTGAAGTTCAGGTAGAGATCGCTGAAAAATTCTTCACAGATGAAGTTAGAGGACTTGAGAAACTTTCAAATGAGATTCATAATAAACTTAAGAGCGCAATAGGTCTTAATGCCAAGGTCAAACTCGTAGAGCCTAACGGTCTCGTACATTCAGACGGCAAGACCAAACATGTTATAGATAAGCGCAAGCTCTACAGCTAAACATGTTATAGATAAGCGCGAGCTTTATAGCTAAACATGTTATAGACAAGCGTAAGCTCTATAGCTAAACGCGCTCACTATATTATGATCAGCATGTATAATAGTACTAAAAGCAACTAACAGCCATCTTTTTTGAAAGAAAGGAATATCTATGTTTGTAAAACAGCTTTCCGTATTTCTTGAAAATAAAACAGGACGCCTTAACGACGTCCTCTCAATAATAAGCGGCAATGGGATCAATATCCTGTCCATCTCTATTGCAGATACCAGCGAATTCGGAGTATTAAGAATGCTCTGCGAAGCTCCGGCTAAGGCCCATGAACTACTCAAAGAGCACGGCATTACTTCAAAAGTTAATGATGTCATCGTAGTATCAATACCTCAGGAAGTCGGTAGTCTTGAAAAAGTGGTAAGAAGCCTTGAGCAGAACGATATAAATATACAATACGTATACGGACTGTCGCTTGATGATGAAGGCGCTTCTATCGCAATGAAGACAGATGATCTGGAAAAGACACTGGAAGTTCTTAAGAACGAGAATGTGAAACTATATAGCCAGGATGATATGTAGAACTCAATATGGCATAAAAAAGGAGCGCCTGAATAATATCAGACGCTCTTTTTCTATACTAATATTTAATCAATATACAAGATCCATATCTGTAAGGAATGCCTTGTATCCGCGAAGCGACTCATAAAGGTCAGCCTTGGATATTGCTTCCCATGGAGCGTGCATGTTAAGAACTGCTACACCTGAGTCTACAACGTTCATTCCGTAAAGTGCAAGGATGTATGCGATTGTTCCGCCGCCGCCAACATCTACCTTACCAAGCTCAGCTGTCTGGTATACGATCTTGTTGTCATCGCATACTCTTCTGATAGCTGCAAGATACTCAGCATTAGCATCATTAGAGCCGCTCTTTCCGCGAGCACCTGTAAACTTATTGAATACAAGACCGCCGCCAAGAAGTGCTGCGTTCTTCTTCTCAAAGCTTGCTGCAAATGTAGGATCATAAGCTGCGCTTACGTCTGAAGAAAGCATGCAGGAATTTGCAAGGCATCTTCTAAGTGTAAGATCGTTGTAACCTTCTTTTGTAAGATTCATAAGCTCTGCAACAGCATTTTCAAAGAACTTACTCTGCATACCGGTAGCTCCTACTGATCCGATCTCTTCTTTATCAACAAGGATGCAGCAGCCTGTTCTCTTAAGATCCTTAGTTTCAAGAAGTGCTCTCATAGAAGGATATGCACATACTCTGTCATCGTGCCCATAGCCAAGGATCATGGATCTGTCAAAGCCTGCATCTCTTGCTTTACCTGCAGGAACGATCTCAAGCTCAGCTGAGATGAAGTCCTCTTCCTCGATACCATACAGATCATAGAGGATTGCCATTACGCCTCTCTTTACAGCATGGCTTGCATCGATAGAATCTGTGATCTCCTGCTTAACATAGCCTATAGCATAGTTCTCACCGTCTGTAAGCTTAGCATCAGCCTTAGTCTCTTTCTTAGCCTTACCGGGAACCATAAGAGGTCTGCTACCAACGATAAGATCAAGAGCTTCACCCTCGATAACCTTAGCAGCCTTCTTGTCCATCTGCTCTGCAGCAAGGTGGATGAGAAGATCTGAGAAGAAGAATACCGGATCATCCTCGTCCTCACCTACATTAAGCTGAACTGTTGTGCCATCCTTCTTAACAACAACTCCGTGAAGAGCAAGTGGCATAGCTACGAACTGATACTTCTTGATTCCGCCATAGTAGTGTGTATCAAGGTAAGCAAGACCTTCTTTCTCGCAAAGAGGGTTCTGCTTAACGTCTACACGAGGAGAATCGATGTGAGCACCAAGAATGTTGAGACCCTTTTCAAGTGGCTCTGATCCAATCTGGAACATAACGATGGACTTATTCATCCATACGCTGTAAACCTTATCACCTTTCTTAAGCTTTGTCTTACCACCGATAAGAGTATTAAGCTCTCTGTATCCGGCAGCTTCGATCTCGTTAACGATAGTATCAATTGCTTCACGCTCTGTTTTAGCGTTATCAAGGAAGTTCTTGTAATCGTCAGCAAATTTTTCTACAGCTTTAAGCTGTGTCTTGTTGTACGTATTCCACGCATTTGTTCTAAGCATATTTCACTCTCCTTATAAAAAATTGAACTAAATTAACATGCTTCGTTATACCAAAAATATAAATTCAAAGAATTATATTAATTTCGCTCTTTTACAGCTCAATATTATAGCTGATTATTTCCTACTACAATAGTAGTTTTCGGAAATAATCAGCTATTTTTAATGATCAGCTTATAATTTTTTTATTATTAGCATCTTTTAGTACTGGTTAGCTTCTAAGCTCGATGCCCATTGTGAACTGAAGTTTTCTGAGCATCTTGTCTACATATCCGCTTATAACTTCATCTGTAAGCTCTTCATCCTTAGGAGTGAAAGTTATAGTGAAGGCCATGCTCTTCTTTGTAGGAGGGATAGGAAGTCCTTCATATACGTCGAAGAGTTTAACATCTGTTACATACTTGCAGGAAGAGTAGATAGCTTCTTCTACTTCGCCGCAGGTTGTTGTCTTATCCATAATAAGAGCAAGGTCACGCTTCTGTTTATCGAACTTAGAAAGCGGAACGAATGCAGGTACGTTCTCATAGTACTTGGAAAGAGCATCAAGGTCGAGCTCTGCAACATATGCAGGAACTCTCATATCCTCAGCATCCTGGATCTCATATGTGATCTGTCCAAGGTAGCCTACTTCTACTCCATCGCACAGGATCTTAGCTGTTCTGTAAGGATGAAGGAATGGCTTATTGCCTGCTTCATATTTGAAACTTACGTGAAGAGTATCTGCTACGTTATCGCAAAGGCCCTTAAGTGTATAGAAATCCTCATCCTGTCCGAAGATACCGATGCAAAGTGTTACCTTCTCATCCGGATAATCTGTAAGAGGAAGGCTCTTAGGGAAGAATCTGTTACCAACTTCATAAAGTCTTCCTTCAAGAGTACCCTTCTTCTGGTTTCTTGAAATAGCATGGATCATCTGAGCTGCAAGAGTTGTTCTCATAACTGAGAGATCCTCGTTGATAGGATTAAGGATCTTAACTACTTCTCTTTCCTTAGCATCATCAGCATATCCAAGAAGATTAAGGTCTGAAGGTGAGAAGAATGAATAATGCATACATTCATTTGCGCCCTGAGCACAAAGAGCACGCTTAATCCTAAGCTCTGCCTTCTGCTTCTGGTTTCTGCCACCCATTGTTACAGCAGCGCCTTCAAGGAATGTGCCGTGTACGTGGTCATAGCCATACATACGGATAACTTCTTCTGCGATATCAGGATAATCTTCCATATCCTCTCTGTATGCAGGAACCTTGATAGTAAGCTCATCGCCATTTACTACTGGCTCGAAGTTAAGGTTTGTAAGGATTCTAACAATATCTTCATCAGGAACTGTGATACCAAGAACGCCGTTAACCTTCTTGATAGATGCCTTCATCTCTTTTTTCTCAAGGCTGTTACCTGTGTTGACGTCTACGTGTGTCTTGGAGATCTTACCACAGCCAAGCTCCTCAACAAGATGAAGAGCTCTCTTCATAGCCATTACTGTTGTGTATTCGTAAACACCCTTAGAGAAAGCAGCGCTTGAATCAGATGACTGTCCAAGAGCACGTGAAGACTTACGGATATTGTCGCGTGCGAACTTAGCGCACTCAAAAGTTACAGCAGTAGTTGTATCTCTGATCTCGGAATTGAGACCGCCCATGATACCTGCAAGAGCTACAGGCTTAACGCCATCGCAGATTACAAGGTTGTCATTCTTAAGAGTGAACTCTTTTTCATCAAGAGTTACGATCTTCTCGCCATCATTAGCTCTTCTAACGACGATCTTGTTGCCTTCAAGGAAGCTTCCGTCGAAAGCGTGCATAGGCTGACCGAACTCTCTCATGATGTAGTTAGTGATATCAACCATGTTGGAGATTGAGTTATTGCCTACAAGTGCAAGTCTTCTTCTCATCCAGCGAGGGCTCTGGCCGATCTTAACATCATGAACATAGTGAGCAATATATCTCGGGCACAGGTCAGGAGCTTCTACAGATACTGTAAAGCCCTCGTTCTCTGTGTCATCTTCTGTATATGAAAGATCAGGCTCTTTTAAAGGCTTTTCAAGAACCGCAGCTACTTCTCTTGCAAGACCGTAAATACTCTGACAGTCAGGTCTGTTAGCTGTTATAGAAACATCAAAGATCCAGTCATCAAGGCCCAGGATAGGCTTAACATCAGCTCCAACTTCTGTATCTTCAGGGAAAACAAGAAGTCCGTTGTATCCGGCGCCTTCGTACATATCCTCTGTTACGCCAAGCTCAACACCTGAGCAGAGCATACCTTCTGAATCATATCCGCGAAGCTTGCCCTTCTTGATAGTAGCAACGCCTACAACAGTAACATGATCCTTGGCAGTCTCAATAACTGTAGCTCCGTCAAGTGCAAGAGGATACTTGCCACCTGTCTGAACGTTATCAGCACCGCAGACAACCTTGAATGTTCCATGCACGCCTGCATTAACTGTGCATGCATGAAGGTGTGTATCCGGAATAGCTTCGCAGGTCTCTACCTGTCCTACTACAACCTTAGAAATATCCTTACCGACTTCCCAGCTCTCTTCTACTTCGAAACCACATGAGAAGAGCTTTTTCTCAAGTTCTTTGGGTTCTATATCTATATCTACATAATCTTTAAGCCAACTTAAAGGTACTAACATTTTGATTCCTCCTAATAGTTTACTATCGGACATCGTTGCCACCTGTGGCAATGATGTCTAGCGATAAAATGCCATGCATTTTATCGCCTTATTCGTAATGATTAATCTGATTAAGTACATCAAGATCTGACTCAAACAGAAGCTTAATGTTGTTGATACCATACTTAAGCATTGTGATACGCTCGATACCGATACCAAATGCGAAACCACTATACTCATTAGAATCAATTCCGCAGTTCTCAAGTACCTTCTTGTTAACAACACCGCCGCCGAGAACTTCGATCCAGCCTGTACCCTTGCAGAGGCTGCATCCCTTACCGCCACACTCGAAGCAGCTGCAGTCAACTTCTACAGACGGCTCTGTGAATGGGAAGTATGAAGGACGAAGTCTTGTCTTAGTACCTTCGCCGTAGATCTTCTGTACGAAAAGATCAAGAGCACCCTTAAGGTCACAAAGGTTGATATTCTTATCAACTACAAGACCTTCCATCTGAGAGAACATAGGTGAATGTGTAGCATCATCATCAGAACGGAAAACCTTACCGGGTGAAAGGATCTTGATCGGTGGCTTCTGGTTCTCCATAACGTGGATCTGACCTGCTGATGTCTGTGTACGAAGAAGATACTCAGGACTTAAATAGAAAGTATCCTGCATATCTCTTGCAGGGTGATCTGCAGGAGTATTAAGTGCTGTGAAGTTGTAGTAATCGTTCTCGATCTCAGAACCTTCGAAGATCTCGAATCCCATTCCAGCGAAAATATCTATAAGTGTCTCTCTCATCTGAGTTACAGGATGAAGATTACCGGGCTTTCTGATCTTAGCAGGCATTGTTACATCGATCTTCTCGCTCTCATAACGAAGCTTTGCTTCCTTTTCTTTCATCTTCTTATCAAGATCTTCAAAATGCTCAAGTGCCCATGCCTTAAGCTCGTTTACAGCTTTACCATACTCAGCCTTGGACTCCTTGGGAACATTTTTCATCTCCTTCATAAGTGCGCTGATCTTGCCGGTCTTAGGATCCATAAAGCTCTTTCTTGCTTCATATACAAGCTTTGATGTATCAAGACTATCAGCTTTTTCTTTGATCTCTGCTCTTATGGCTTCGATCTTCTCTGTTAATGCAGCATTCTCTAACATTTCATTCCTCCGTTTCTGTCTGAAAACGATTATATTATCTGGACATTCTTAATCTCTCACCTTGGATTTAATCTCATTGTACTGATCTATTGTACTTATCAAGGCAACAAAAAAGTCCCTTGTAAATGCTCTATGCATCTACAAGGGACGAATTACCATAATAATCCGCGGTACCACCCGTGTTCCTGCCTATATATAAAGCGGCAGACTCTCAAAACGCTTAACGCGCGCAACGAATCAAACTAATTGGAAACCAGATATAATATCAATCTTAATATATCGTGGTCCGTTCATAAGATCTGCTCCGGTGCGAATGTTCCGATCATGTCTTTACCCCGAAGGACTTTCAGCCGGTGATCCTCCGTCTCTTTCTATCTGATCTTTAAAATCTCATTAGGGAAAACAAGTCTTCTTAGCGATAATCGCTACACCATCTTTGCATTTGTCTTACATTTTAAATATGGGCACAGCAAAAGTCAAGGTAAAAATACTCTCAAACTATTTCAAGGCCCCCAACACCTGGTCAATATATGCTTTTGCCTTTTCTTCAGTAAGCCCAAATTTCTTGCACAGATCTTCAGCATAAAAGTATGGCGGAACCATACTTGTTGATTTTAACGTTAGCGTTTTTGATATTTTTGCAATATCGCAAACGTTAAACTTGATTCTGATGCTTAGCTTTGATAACAAATGTTTGTTTTCAATTAGTATTTTTGATTAAAAAACAAACAATTTCTTATAGCAAACTGCACTAAGCTTATCACACCTTTTATAAACAAAAAATCAGACTGAAAGGTGATTCTTCCAACACGGTACTTTAGCCTAGATCATATCACACAATACGCTGTCCTATATTCTTAATCACATAAAAACAGACCTACTGCCAGATAATAATCCTCATATTTTATAAAAAATAAGTCCAAGCATTCATCACGAAAAGAAAGTGCATCAAACGCAGCCTTTGTTTTATCATCAATAGGTGATGCAAGAGTATATATCCTCTCCGGCTTCCCGATATATCTGTCTATTTCCTTTATGAAAGCATCATAATAATGGTCTGCCTTTTCCAGATCAGATTCTGTAAAATCAGCTTTTGTCTTAAGTACACTTAAGATATCCTGTCCCCTGTCGACTACGTCGAAGTCCATAGCTGCTACACACTCAAGCCTTTCTTCATAGTCATCATCCTCTTCAGATAAATGCGTTTCGACTAATTTATTCTTGAAATCGCTGACAAGAGTATCGAGGCTACTTTTGAACATAAAACTAGAAGTTATTACATATTTGGGAAACAATAGAGCAAGATCTACTCCTGCACTTAAAGCCACTTCATCTTCATAAGATAAATCCTTATCAGGATCTGCATCTGATAATAGTTCCCAGTGATATAAGCAGATCTTATTATTTAGAAATTTTTCCAGTACTGTATCAGCTTTCTTGGCCTGCAATAAAGCTTTGAGTCCGCAATGGGTCCTTGTTACTACAATATACCCACCATCTATCTTCGCATCATATATTATCTTCGTAGATCCATCATCGGACATCTGGATAATGAACTTGTTCTTGTCATCAGTCCTTGAAACCTCAATTTGCCTCAAAGAAAAAAATCCATCATCATAAAACGCGTTGTCAACAAAAAAGTTCCTATATTCCCCCAATGCCTGCCTTGCACCATACTCACTTAAAGTCTCAATTTCCATATCACAATCTCCTTAAACTTAGTATTATCAATAATACTGTAGTGTCTCAGACATCAAGTATTATAACAAGGCCAATATTAAAAAAACAAAAATATGATAGAAGGTAGATTATATAGGATATACGGCTTATATATTACAATATTTTATTGACAATGTTTGGCTTTTCTATAAAAATAATATTGGAAGTATAATCTTCCATCTGGCCGACATCCGGCTTTTATCCACATAACACGCAAAACTAAATATTTATTTCGAGGAGGTGTCTATGGAAAAATATGATATCTTAAATAAAGCACGCAAAATGACAGATCCAAGTGCCAAGAAAGTCAGTATGACTATTACAACGTTAGATCCGGATGCACCGTATAAGCTTACATGGGATATAACATTGGATATACCTGAGTTTGTAAGCTATTGCAAGAATTCCGGTGAATATGTATTTGACTTTCTGATCAGTTTCAGTAGTCTTCTACTGGATGTATGTATTAACTAATATTTTGGGCAATTATTCAAATGCCTACAGCTACAATGTATATGTAACGCATTAGCTGTAGGCAACTTCATATGCAAGTTATCGCCCTTTTATCTTTGAATTAATGAATTCAATATCCTTCTTTGTCTTAATGACATCAACCAAATATGCCAAAACGAGAACAATACCGACATAAATAAATGCCATCCAGAAATTACTTCTAAAAAACCAGCCTGCAATAAAACCAAATAGCATTACTATTCCGGTTGCGACCACGTATTTTACCACGTAGCACCACAGGATTGAGAGCGAAATGAATTCATCTATAAACCAGTTGGCCAGGGTTATTATAAATGACAGTAGAAAAAGTTCTATCACAAGTCTTATCTCATCTGTAAGCCCAACCCATATTATAGAAACTGTAAAGACGCACAATATCATTAATGCAGCCAATATACATGTATCTCTTAAGATTCTTTTCATATACTATTCCTCTTAAAAATCTTCTTAATATCAGGAAGATATTTTCTAGATACTATGAGTTTCTCATCGTTATCCATGATTGCCTCAAGATGACTATTCCTTATCTGCCTTATCTCCCTTAAGTAATCAGTGTTCATGATACATGTTCTGGATATTCGTACAAGCCCTGTGTCATAAATACCCCCTTCAATATCTGACATAGATCCGTCAAATCTATACACCATATCTTTGGTATAAAGGAAAAGCTTTCTCTCGACATTTTCAATATAATAAATGTCGGATAAGCTTACGTTAACGGATCTATCGTCAATCCTTCCTGTAAACGCCATATCCATCCTGCCTATTTTTCTGACCAGGCTTTCTACTGATTCGCTCCACTCGGGATACTCTATAATGACAGTCAAAGGCTGCCCTTCTACTTGTCTTTTTTCTATTCTCATTTTATTATCCAAAGTTTTATAGCTATAGAGATTATAGCTGCACATAGCATGAGCAGTCCTCCAATAAAACTGTAAGGCGCCCATGTGATTATTATAGTTCCAAGTTCTGCTCCAAATATCATAGGTATCATAACACATATAGCTATTAAAAGGATGATCAGAACTAATTCTGTCACTATCAAAGCGCTGCGCTTTTTAATACAAATAGAAAAAGCAATCAGCAATATTCCAACTACTGTTACAAAGGTGAATATCATATCAAATACAGTCCAGACATCCATCTGTATATTCCCGCTATTACCACCATCACATAAAGTATATATTCCATCGCATAAACTATCGGTTGATGCTGCAACATTCATGTTAGTTAGAACACATACACCTATCTGCCTTTTATCAGAGAATACAATTCTTGATGAATAATTGGGGGTTCCTCCGGAATGACCAATTGTTCCGCTTTCAAAAATCTCCCATCCTGAATAATAATCTGCGCTGTCACCCAGGTTCTCTTTTACCCTGTTCACAAGGTCCTTGTATTCATCAGAGATATCAGCAATTCCCATCCATATCTGCAACCATCTCGCCATGTCTTTAGCATTGGAATAAAAATATCCTGCCGGTATCTTTCCAGGTACTACCGGAATCTCATAGGCAAAGCTATGGCGATATCCAAGCCTTGATCCTGGTATTATGGACACATTTTCGCTTAAAACTTCTACATATGTATTATTAAGACCAAGCGGAAGCAGAACTTCTGTCTCCATGTACTCTTTATAAGATCTGCCGCTTGCACTCTCTATCACCGCGCCTAAAAGATTATAGTTAACATTGGAATATGCGTACCTGGTTCCAGGTTCAAAGCTGAGGCGACGTCCATTTATTGAATCCGCCCATTCCATAAGGGTCATATCGTCTTGAGCACTTGGGTAATCGACCTCTTTATTGGTATATCCGCTTGTATGAGTAAGAAGCTGCTCAATAGTTATATCAAAAGGGTCACTGCCATAATATGCTGTAAATCCCGGAAGCCATTTGGATACTTTATCATCTTCGTTAATTATACCGCCGCCTATAAGCTTTTGTATTCCGAGTCCAGTAAATGCCTTAGTTAATGATCCTATCTGATATAAGCCATCAGCATCCCCTATTAATTCAGAACCTCCATCCTGAACAATAGCCACACTGACTGCACTGCATTTGGTCTTTAAGGAGAACTCCTCTACATAATCTGAAATAAGGATATCCTTATCAAAAGCGTATGCAGGATAGGCAGCAGTTATCAAAACAGCTACTGCCAGAATTATTAAAAATAAAGCTTTTACCTTTTTCAAAATGATTCCTCCTGACGGGTATAGGCTTAGCCCAGCAATCCAAATATCAGATTCGGATCTCCCCTGATCATATAGGAACCTACACAGCTTTTCCATATTCAGATACAGATGTTGCAAAAACAGATGCACTTAATGCAAAATAAGCTATGATATCGGACACGAAGATGGTCTCGATGAAGGCATAAGCGGTGCTGTTGCGCTTACAGATTATGAATCTCATCCTCTAATTCATCAAGATAGGTCAGGATACTATCAAAATCGGGATAAGCTCCATAAATCATGTTCTTCATGGCTGCATAATCTTCTCTTACTTCATCCATAATATAATCCGCAGGAATCAGCTTTATTTCTTTTAGTGTTGCAGTCTCATAATGTGCACTCTTGGCATAATAAAACTTTTGCTTAAACACAACGTCTTCCCTGTCTTCTCTACCAAGTAATGCAATTTTCTTCACTTAACTACATATCTCCTTTATTACTTTATATATCCACGCTGTCGTTGTTATTGCCTCTCGCAAAATAATCTCCTTATCTGAACTAGACAGCGCCTTTGATAATCTTTCTTTATCTTCCTGTTGTATTTTATCTTTTCCAATATACTTAATCGCCTGAATAACAGAAATCGTTATGAAACTTTTTCCTGATATTTCCTTATTAGCACAGTGTTTAAACTCGACCTGATAAGAACCAATATCATATTTACGATAAGGGCCATCACTTATATAGCTCCATGAATTAGGAACTTGTGTTGATAAATGCAGGAAGTTAAGAGCTGTTTCTCCTGAAGGAGCAATTGTCCAGTTATACTTCCTAGCAAGCGCCTGAGCTACCTTTTCAATATTTGGTGAACTATACTCTCCTAACAGCTTGCTGTACAATGGCTTATCATATATTCCTTTTATGACTCTTCTGATTGTCCCAGCTTCACCAAGTCGAGACAATGCTTTATTAGTAGGGTCAGTACCTGCAATATCAGCAAAATCTATCGCTGAAAAAGCATACCCTAAATCAGCATCTTCTATTCTTTTTTCTATTTCAATCTGATATTTTTCTCTCATCTTGAACGCCTTTCGTCAGATAAATTATATAATTTATCTGACGCAATTGCAAGGAGGCTCACTTTTCAAATTACCTCCAGCCAAGTGTTCTCGCCAATTATATCTTATCGTCCTCATCCTTTTTAAACATCTTTTCCATTCTTATGTAGTACTCCAAAAGCCTTACTACATAGTCCGGAGCATGGCGCATATCACGTTCCCATTCCGTGACAGTTCTATAAGGGATATCAAAGTACTCACAAAACTCCCTGCGATTCATGCCAGTGCTTTCACGCAGTTCCTTTATCTTTTTAGCCTTATCGTCCATAAAATCTCCCTAAAATTGAAATACACGTTGTGTACAAGAATAACATATCTTTTCTCTTTACACAACGTGTATAAATCTATAACCATTTCCAGTTTATTCAACGCTTCTGAACCAACCATGTTAACACAACACGACACTTTAGTTCCTAAACTTTATACAATGAGTCAGATACCTGATCAGGCTGCTGCCCATCGTGAGCTTTCCACGCACATTCTGTCAGCTCCATATTAGTAAACACTGCCTTAAAGCTTGAGTCTTCCGGACTACAAGCATATATACCAAAAGAAATCTTCCCCGCACCTTCCCACATATGGCATACTCTCATCTGAGAAAATTCTAATCCATCATAAGAGCATTCAATGCAGTAATCATCCTCTCTTCTACTGAATCTGTACCACATCTCTCTGACATCTGCAGGAATTGCAGTAGTAGCCCAATCAGAATATCCATGATTAGTGACAACGGATCCAAGATGCTGGAACTTATCATTTTCATACTCAACGGAAGCCTTAAGCCAATTCTCTGAATCAAGATACATGACTATACCGCACTGATCAAAGCGATGATGGCTGGCAGTAAAATCAGTCCTAACTATAAATGAAAAGAACTTTTCTTCTGTATCCATCTGAAATACAGGCGCATTGTCATTCCTAAAATGGTAATAAGTCCGCTGCCAGAGATCTGTATGCGGCATTGTTGTTACTTCTATACTATTTTCATTAATCTGAAAATCTTTTGGCTGTCTGAGCCATTTCATTTTATCAATCATAGTACAATCCTCTTTTAATCAGCGAACCCTCGCTCTACAATGTCATTCCAAGCTTCCTCATCTATTAGTTCATCCTTGAAAAGTTTTTCCTGTCATCCTCTGTAATAGTGCGAATAACCCTGCATGGATTATCTGCAGCGATACTCCAGTCTGGAATATCTTTGGTAACAACGCTGCCTGCGCCTACAACAACATTATCTCCAATAGTAACTCCGGGACAAATCACTGTATTGCCGCCAAGCCAGACATTATCGCCTATAGTAATTGCTTTTCCATACTCATATGCTGAATTGCGAGTGGTTGGATATACCGGATGCCCTGCTGTATATATAGCAACATTAGGCGCCATCTGACAGTTATCACCTATACTGACTGTTGCCACATCGATGATAGTGCAGTTGTAATTGGCAAAAAAATTTTTGCCCACTTTAATATGGGTTCCATAGTCGCAGTAGAATGGTGGATTGATAAAAGCACCTTCTGATCCCGGAAGAAGCTCTGCAACAACTTCCAGGATCCCATCAAAATCGCTCCTATCCATAAAATTCAGTTTCTGCAATATCTTTCTGCACTTCTTCTGTTCATCCATTACAGAATCATCAGAAATATAAGCTATCTCTTTATCACGACGTTCTATATTATTCAATGTTACCCCTCCAACAATTATCAATGCTTGATCAGATCTTCCTGTAATTATCATATCTATCATTTTGGAAAAAAACAATAAGTCTACCACTACGCAAACGCCACCTTTACACTTCTAAAAATAAGTTGCAACAATAAATCCTTTTTGCTATATTATTATCTGCAGTTTCAATACTGCGATCTATCATATCTATTATTCTAGGATTTATTCCAATTGGCACTCTCGCCAGGAATTCCAAGTATGACAGAAACTAAATTACACAAAAGGAGAAAAATGTTATTGAAAAAGAAACAGAAAACCGTTTTGGAGAACAAGGCCCACAAGGACACTGTCTTTCGTATGCTCTACAGAGAAAAGACACAGCTATTAGAGCTATACAATGCCCTTAATGGTACAAACTACACTAACGAGGATGAGCTGTTCGTCACAACCTTGGAAGGCGAGACCCTTCTAAACATGAAGAATGATGTATCATACATCTTCAACGATGAGCTAAATCTCTACGAACACCAATCAACACCGTGCCCCAACATTCCTCTACGGGATTTATCTTACGTCGCCAGCATATACAGGGAGCAGATTGATATTAGTAAAACATATAAATCCATCCCCATTACCATCCCCACACCAAGGTTCATTGTATTCTACAATGGAACAATCCCTATGGAAGACGAAAAAGTTTATAAACTTTCCGATATGTTCGAAAAGAAGACAGATCATCCGGAGCTTGAGCTTATCGTACGAGTTCTAAATATCAACGAAGGCCATAATGAAGAGCTCCTAAAAACCTGCAAAACCTTAAGGGGGTATTCCATTTTTGTCTCCAAAGTGCGAAAATACATAGTAGAAACAAGAATGAAACATGGCAAAGATGATGAAGAATTCTTCTGTCTTCCCGATGCCAGTCGTAAGACAATAATCGCAGAAGCTGTTAACAAAGCAATCGACTGGTGCATAGATAACGATGTTCTGAAAGAATTCTTCCAAGAATACAGAGAGGAGGCTTCCAGAGTGAGCATATTAGAATATAGTGCCGAAAGGCATCTGCAAGCAATCAAAGATGAAGGCTATGATATCGGGCACGAAGATGGCCTCCAGCAAGGCCTTGAACAAGGTATCCAGCAGGGCCTTGAACAAGGTATCCGGCAGGGCCTTGAACAGGGTATTAAGCAGGGCATTACTGCTTCCGTAGAACTTCTCAAGGATATGGAATTAGATGATGCAACAATCATACAGAAAATATGTGAGAAATATAAGCTGACACCCGAGCAAGCAAATAAATACCTATAACCCAAAAGCCTACAGACAGTGTTGCAACTGCAACATTGTTACTGTAGGCTTTTTTCTAAAAGGAGTCAGGTTCCTGATCTAGATCTAAAATAAAAAAACAGATAAAGAATATTGAAATCAATGCAATATTCCTCATCTGCTCATATCGATGCTCAAAAATCATATTGCATTTTGGGCAACTAATTGTTATCTAAGGTATTATATATTTGTAATTTATCAAGCTTTTTAATTAAAAGCAACCATCATAACCGCTTTCCTTTTCACAGAATTCCGGTTCTTCCAGTATTCAATACTCCAAAGATTGTGGTGACAGTGACCCCACAATCTCTGGATGCATTTGATAAAATAAACATACCTATACAGCATTCTCTTATCTATAAGTTGGCAGGTACCTGATCCTTATCAAGTAAGCTCCGTATACTTCTTACTACTCCCATAGCTCTTCTCTACAGGATACTTAGCCGCATTCTTCTGAATCTTATCCATGATAGCATCTTCGATATTAATACCCATCTTATCCGCCATAAGAATGCAGTAATTCATGATATCTGCCAGCTCCTCAGTCGCAGCCTTCTTATCATATTCCGGGCTCCACTGGAAACACTCCAGAAGCTCTGCAGCCTCTATTGAAATACTCTTAGCAAGATTCTCAGGAGTATGGAACTGATCCCAGTCTCTGTCCTTAGTGAATTTCAGTACCTCTTTCTTAACCTCTTCAAAATCCATAGCCGTCAAAACTCCTCCACGTATTTCATAAAATAGTTTCTAAGCTTCTCATCGCATACATACAGATAAGTTCCCCTGATTCCCCTTGTCATCAAAACATAGTATATATTTTTGATATACAGATCCAGTTCCTCATCCGAAGCTGACTGCTTACCACGCTTGTCAAAATAATTGGACCTGTCTACATAGATCCTACCCTTTTCATCATCGTATTTAATATCATTCCCGAGAATGACAAAGGCGTAATTGAGGTCATATCCTGCACTTGTATGAATACATCCAACCTCATCAAGCGCTCCATCGCTATTGATCCAGTTATTAAGGCAATGATTCCATCTCTTTTTGACGCCTTCGATTTCTATGTCATATGCAGTCTTGTCATTCTTGGTCTTCCACTCCCACGCATAGCCTGCAAGCATCCTGCAAAGTTCCATGTCCTTTTCTTTGACATAGAGCTCTTTATTAAAATCAGCAAAGTGGGTGAAAATCTTAAAATCGTAATCGTCAAATGTCTTCCTTGGAACATCAACATTATGAAGTATATCATTTACATAGTTGATATACTCCTCTCCACCCTTGACACGCATCTGCATTCTCAAGAAATGTGTCAGATACGCAGTCATACGCCTTCTTCTTGAAAGCTCCATCTTCACTTTGTTCTGAAATACCTCGATAGTTGTACCCGATGGGCCTGATAACTGATCCGGGTCAAAAAAGAAAACCGGAGTCTTAGAGATCTTAAGTATCCAGTCAAGCTCTGTTGCATCACTTGGAAGGCCTAGCTTTTTATTGTTATTATCATAAGCCTGATATCCAACGATGCTACGCCTTACTTGAAGCTTCTGCGCTTCGTCTACAAAAAGGATATCCCACTCCCCAGCCTTTACCGCTTCTGATGCACCTATTACATCTTTGGCAGCAAGTCCTTCTATCTTTTTGAAAAGACTCTTAAGCGTAGACCTAAGCGATGTCTGAGGAATAATAAGCCCCATCTTCTTTTCACGGAAAGGAAATCTATGAGTCTTCTCATCCTCATAATCTCTCAGATACTTCATCAGGTAAACTGCAACAATTGTCTTGCCAGTGCCGGGACGGCCCTCTACTACTATAGGTAGCTCTTTACCTTCTCTTATCTCTCTGATGATATCGTCGGCAAGGATCTTTTGATCTTTATTCAGTTCTTTAAAAGGAGAATATTTGTAGAACTCGCTATTCTTGATGTATTCAAGCGTGTGCTCGGCAAGATTATAAGACCTTAATTTATTCCATAACGCTTCAAAGGTCTCGTCGTATTCAGGCTTGCTGAAATAGTTCTTATTAGCAATACCATCATTTTTGTTGGTAATAGTATACTTACCATCAGCAGAAACAAATTGGATCAGCTTAGACTCATAATCGAAAGTTACAGACTGATTGAATCTGCCGGAATATATGAAATGAACTTTGTTAAATTCACGCTTTTCCTTGTTGTTATAATGTTGCTTCATTCTCTCCGCAACATTAGTAGACTCGCCAATATAGACCTTATCTCCATTTTCCAGGATATAAAGCATCGGCCAGTTGCCAAGATAATCGTCTTCTCCGTAGCTGTCGCTGGGAAATTTATGATTGGTTATGACATAGAGGTTTTCTTTGGTAGCTTCGGAATTGTTCATATAATTGCTCCAGTCTTAGATTTTCTGTAAGGCAACTATAATAAGTATACTACAATTTATGGTAATGCTGTTGATTCATAAAAACCCGTGTTTCTGAATTCTTTAGCGTACTGTCAACAATAAACAGTTCTCTATATCGGTTATTAAAATCGATAGATATTCCGATATATTATTGTCTCTAAATCTTCAAAAACAGCCAAAAGCTGAAGGTCGCATAGGTTATACTCTCATTCAATAGTTTTTTAAAGAGCAGTTCAAAATGAGCTGCTCTTTCCATTTCCTTAATTCTACATTAGCAATATAAATAATATTTTATATAGATTACAAGTACTTCAAAAGATGCAGAATTCTGATCATTCGTAAAAGTAAAAGTTGTACAGCCCTCAAATATGGGGGTAAATTTCACTTTACAATGATTATATGAATCAAATTCCCCTACCCAATCCACATTTATATTTCCGTTATTTCCTTGGCAATAAACACTACCATACAAAGTAAAAGTAACTTGAATTTCTCTCTCATCACCAGTTGTAACAATAATATATTGATTAGAATAATATGAAGAAGTTCCAATATAATCTGTTTTACCAAACTTTTTCAGATTGTTCATAACATCTGTCATCTTAGTATTTTCAGTTTGGTAGTCACCAACTTCTTTGCTTTTTTCTTTAAGATCACTCTCTTTATCCTCTAACTTTTCTTCCAGCTCTGCGTTAAGAGCTTCTTTTTCCGAAATCTCAGATTGTAATTCTTCGTTTTCCTTTGAAATAGATTCATTTGCCCCCACTAATAACGTATTTTTTTCTTGTAACGATTTATTCTGCAAAATCATGTATATAGAAGTTACTGATAATGTAGCAATGCATAAAACCATCATAATAACTACAGCTATTACAATGACTTTGCTTATATTGTGGTGCCCATCTTTATTGAAATCCTGCGATAAAACCACCTTACTTCCAGTTATATCTTGATTCTCACTTATTGTTTTCTCTTCATTTTTTATTATTTTCTCTTCGATTGGTTGGTGAGATAAAATAATCGGATCGACGTTAGCAGATTCATGAAAGGGCTCTTTTGCACTTGTAATTAAATCGTTTTCTATTCTGATTTTTGATTCCTGCTTTAGAATATTAATAGCAGCATCATCGCTTCCATAATCTCTATCTTGGGAATGCCCAAAAAACATTGCTCCTTCCTCAAAATAACACCTGACCTTATCGGAAGTAAGTACGTATGCCAACCACATAAGATTTATAATTAGTCTTAAAAGTTGAATGTACGTATTCATGTTCACTGGTACAGAATAAATAAACATATATATAAAAGAAATTACGCAAAGCATTACTACCCAAAAATCAAAAGCTTTTTTGTTAAAATTATCTTTGGCATACAAAATAGCAACATTTATTCCTATACTTATTGAATATTCACATATTACTAAGATAATAAAGCCATTTTTATAAGATAGCGCATTAACAATATCAGAAATACCACTAAATATTCCATATATAATGCCCAAATAAAGGGTTATAACGAACAAGCCTAATAAAAATGGGACCGAATTACGTTTGTCATTTCGTTCTTCACTTGTTTTATTATTCGCATTATGATCTTCTTTATTTCTCATATTAGCCCCTATGTTCTTCTTCATTTCTAAAAAACCAGAACCCTTTATTATCAAGGAATCTGATATTTCTGTTTTATTCTGGTTATTTCTATGTACTCTTGATACCATCCAATCTTAGGAAGTTTTATCTTTTTTCCAGTTGAACATCTTTTACAATGCGGCAAATTGCAAACCTGAGCATAATTGATAGGCACAAGATTAGCTCCCCCACACTTGCTTTTTGTATGAAGTACCTTACCATTCTTTTTCGCCACATAAACAGTATAATCACCATATGGTCCATTACCATTGGAACAAGGAAATCCATCTTTTAAAAAAGTGTTCTTTGGAATATCAACCAAGCTCAACGGATCCTTATTCTTGTATAACAACATATATTTGTTTTGTTCTTGCAAAAATAATTCTTTCTCTATCTTCCATTTTTCGTATGTTATTTTTGTATAGAGTATGACTTTTAATCCCCAAAAACACGCTATTAATCCAAGTATTACTTTGAGACATATATTATTATCTTTTTCTTCTTTTTCTTCTTTTTCTTCTTTTTCTTCTTTCTCAGCTACATTGGTTTTCTCCCTTGAATTATCAGTGTTATAACTCTTTGAAGATGAACTGCTCTGACTCTTTTCCATCTTTTCATGCAAAGGCTCTGGTCCGTCATATATCGGCGGATTGCAATCACTACAAGGGTTGTAACCATTTTCGACAACTGCCTCGTAAAGTGTTATTTCCCTATCACTACGTAAATGGTAACATCCCGCGGTATGATAACATTTACCAGTATTCGTAACGTGGACTATTGTATCGCCATTGTCCGCCAAAACTATAATCGGTTTCAATGCAATGGCTATAATGCATATAAAAATCAGCAAATAAGAAAGCTTATTCAGCCACTCTTGAATCTTAATTTTTGTTTTAGCTTTAGCTTTCGTAGTTTCTATCATGCTAATTACCGTCAAAATAACAGAGATATCTCTTTACCATCACTAATACATGTAATCTCCCCATACAAATCTGTCCGATATATTTGCGCCCCATATTCTTCGATTCTATCTAAAACTACATCATGAGGATGACCATACGCATTGTCTTCCACCACTGATATGATGCAATAATCAGGATCAACAGCTTTGATAAATTCTTCAGATGTCGATGTATTACTTCCATGATGACCTATTTTCATGACATCGCTCTTGATGTTAAAACGTGATTTAACAATAGACAGTTCTTCTGCCTCTTCCGCATCTCCTGTAATAAGGAACGATGTTGATCCATACTTAATACGGAGCACTATCGATGAATTATTAACGTTATCTTCAGCAAGACTCATATCAATTGGCCCAACAATTTGAACTGTAGCGCTTCCCAACCCGAACGTATCTCCGGCTTTAGGGACTGTTATAGTTTTCCCTTGAACATCAAGGTATTTTACAAAGCTATTAAATGCCTTAGTATCAGATTCTGTCACTGGAGCATAAGCCATTCCTACAGATGCATAGTTCAGTGCACCTGAAAGACCACCCACATGATCTTCATGAGCATGAGTACAAACTATATAATCAATATACTTAATCTCTCGTTTTTCCAAATATGAATATATGAAGCTTGAATAAGATGGATTTCCTCCATCAATCAACATAAAATGTCCACCGCACTCCACAAGAGTAGAATCACCTTCACCAACATCCAAAAAATGAATAACAAAGGACGAATCTACTAAAATGTCTGGCGTATCACTTTCTGCATCATAGTAGAACACTCCTCCATCTCCAATTGTTCTACTATCCGGAAATGATGGATTTGAAGGCAAAGTATGCTTTTTATTTACTCTTAATACTGCAATACTCACGGCAATTACGACTACAATTATTACAAATAGTATTAGTCGTCTTTTAACTTTTTTCTTCATATTTTCACAAGACTATTTCAATGAACTATTCCGTAGTGAACGTATACGTAACCGTATAGTGCGCTTTTTCTCCTTTATTCTTTCCACCGTTTTCAGTTACATATACATCCATAGTAACTGTAAATCCGTTTTGAAGGTCTTCTTCTGTCACAGTGTGTGTAGCTGATGCCTCACCAACATCAGGATTATTATCAGATTCTGTATATTTGGAATAGAATGTTAATGTATCTCCTACAGCTATTTCTTTGAGATAATAAACATTTTCACCATCTATCTTGTCTTCAAATGACCACTCATCTCCTATGTCTTCGCCGATATTAGATTTATTAACTTTCACATGCATTATTCTTCTAGTTCCATCAACAGTTATATCGCATGTTGCTTGAATACTATCAGAAACAATTGCAGTTATAGTTGCTGTACCGCCGCCAACAGCTGTAACCTCTCCTTCTTCATTAACAACAACTACGTTCTCATCACTAGAAATCCATTTTATTTCTCCAACTGTAGCATCTGATGGAGTAATCTCAACTATCAATTTCACAGCTCCTCCAAGAACTAATTCTGTTGAATCAGCTTGGATAATAATCGATTCAGGATCTATTGTTCCATCATCTTCTTCAGCTCTTCCATCATCAGCATTCTTGACCTTGTTTTCTTTATCATTTTTTGAATCAGTTTCAACAGAAATCTCTACATTGCTGCTTCTAGAAGATTCATTCGTATCTTTAGTCCTATTAGAATCACTTGATTTTCCAGAACGAGCTATCGCAAAGTACACAAGCCATGCAATTACAATAATTGCTACCTTAACCTTCTTATTCATCTTCTGATTCCTGACCATCAAAATCGTCAGAGGAACCGGAAAGATAAACAGCCACCCTAATATCCAAAGCCAAGTTCTTCTTTTCTTCGGCTTTTCATATGTATATGCAGGAATGGTCTGCTGATATTCTCTTGCACTTTCAGCCTTTGCACGCTGCCTTCCTTTTTCAAACAGATATCCGCTTTCCTCAGCATTATCGAACTGTATGTGCTTGATCTCATCATCTACAAATATGCTGTTCCCGCAATACTCGCATTTAAGATTTTTCTGATCTGCATCAAGCTGAAGTGACGCGCCGCAATTAGGACATACTATGCTAACTATTTTCATAATCATATCCTTTCAAAAATCATAGCCAAACACATATTTCAATGTAGTATTATTATTTTGTAAATGTAATTTCGTTCATTAATTCATTTAATTATATCGGAGGAAATGATGCGAAAAAGAATCTTTGAAATTATCGAAACTGCTAAAGATAATGACAAGGTAAGCTCAATTTATGATGCCGTAATGCTACTAGCAATCATCATAAGCATAATCCCATTAGGATTTAAGCAGTCTTTTCCAATTTTTCACTATACAGACCTTATAACAACTACTCTTTTTATTATCGATTACTTTCTGAGGCTGATTACTGCTGACTATAAGCTTAAAGAACGTTCAGCAGTAGCTTTTGTAAAATATCCCTTCACACCTTGGGCTATTATTGATCTTGTTTCTATCCTTCCAAGCCTGACTGTTCTTAATCCTGGATTCAAGCTATTCCGTCTATTCCGCATAATCAGAACTCTACGTGTGCTTAGGGTTTTCAAAGCATTCCGTTACTCAAAAAGCATAAAAATAATAGCAAGAGTCATAAAGAACTCACGAGGACCACTCATGGCTGTATGTACTCTTGCTATCTGTTATATTCTTATCTCTGCTCTTGTAATTTTCAATGTTGAAGCAGATTCTTTTGATACTCTTTTTGATGCAATTTACTGGGCTACTGTTTCACTTACTACCGTAGGCTATGGAGACATCTATCCTATAACAACCGCAGGACGTGTTATTACGATGATTTCTTCCGTCTTTGGTATTGCTGTGGTTGCTCTTCCTGCAGGCGTTATCACCGCAGGCTATCTGGAAGCCTTAACCGAAAGTAAGAAAGAACAGGATAAAAGCGATTTAAGTAAATCATAATGGTCATGGATTACACCGCTTGCAAGGATCATACCCAAGATTTACAAGCTCATCTCTCGTTCCTTCATAATACATTTTGTTCTTTTCCTTCATATCGCTGACACTACTGCATGTTGGATAGTGGAATTTCTTGGTATTTGTATTAACAACATAGCTGTACTGCTGCGTGGTCTGGTCTGAAGTGCTTCTCGTTATGTCTTCTTCTGTCGCATCATTTGGTGTAAGAACATATCCGTCTATAGCGCTGTTACTGCCATCTGCATAGTTGATATTTACTCCCGGCTGTACGTTATAGCAGAACACATTGAAGCAGATTCCCTGTCCTGAATCTTCTACGGAGTAGCTTTCAATCTGAACTCCTGTGCACAGGAGGTTATTGCCTTCAAATACAGGTGTAACCCTGTACATTACGTGATTACCGGTTGACTCTATATAATTCGCAACCATGTTTTCATATGGAAGCATACCATCAACGTTCATGTATCTTGTGCCTGTGACAAGATTCTTCTCATTAGCATTCTCGCCTGTGAGCTGGTAGCCTATAAGATGGCATCTGTTGTAGAGATATGGCGGTTCTGAATCAACGATTCCTGGATACTTGTTCTGGTTCCAACCTGTAGGCTTTACAGTGCCAATCGATTCGCGAGGTTCTGTAGGCATGAGGTCCTGACCTATGCATGCTACAGCAGTTGTACATCTTCCAAGGCTGTCCAAGGCTCCATACTGTTCGTATGATACTGTGGTGATATCGGAAGCTGCGAAGGTTGGTATATTGCCGTTTAGGACTACTGATGCACTTCCTGTATAAGCCGGTATGTCGCTCTTGGCATGGACTTTGGTAAGTGTTAATCCCGACAGGCTAATTATCAGTCCTATAAGAATGAGCATCGCCAATATTCTGTTTATCTTGAAGTTTGCTATTCTCATGTATTTATCCTCTATCTCTTTTCCCAAAAGGTAATAAAAAAGGCACTGCACAGCTGCAATGCCCATTACTCGTGTTACATGCAACTGGCTGACTCGGAGAGTCCCTATAGCTTTGTGTCACCAGATTGCTCTGGCTTTACCGTATATATGCAATCGTTATTTAGTTAAGTTCAAGTATAATTATTTATAATATGCATGTCAATATACTTTACCGCTACTATTTTCTCAAAAAGCAATATCCTTATATCCAACTTCCGTTACTTCTCCATCCTCGATCAACACGGCAACACCATTATCTTCCGTATCGTCTCCCCCGGAATAGGCCTGCTGCCTCTAGGATTATGTTACTACTGTCTCTCCTTCTTTTCCAATCCAGGATGCTGCATATGAAATTCTTGTGATTAATGAAGTATGAGGCTTCACATTACAAAAATTACGAAAATGCGTAATTTTTATAACTACTAATTGCATATTATATATATTATTGGTATACTTCTTTTTGGTGATGTCACTTCTGCCGGCGCTGTGATATTGCCTAAACTGACAATTGAATATTGTAGAAGGGGTATATTATGTTCAAGAAAAAAAGTGTTTTGGTTTCGACGTTATTAGTAGTAGCAATGTCTTTTAACATGATCTCATTCAATTCTTTTGCTGAAGAAGTGCCCGATGAAGAGAATGCAACAATCGCCCCCGATGAGGAGAACGCAGCTATCGATTCTGATGAGGAGGACGCAGCAATCACTTCTGATGAAGAGGACGCAACTATCGATTCTGATGAGGAGGCCGCAGCAACCACTTCTGATGAGGAAGACACAACTATCGTTCCTGCTGAGGAGTCTGAAGTAACATACGTGCTGCCAGAAGCGTCCGAAGAAGAGACGGAAGTTTTCCCTGAAGAGCCTGTTGTAGCAGAAGAATCTGCAGATCCCGAATACAAGGTTACATTTGCTCTCCTTGAAGATTGGGGAGATGGATACAATGCAGGTGTTACTATCGAGAATACGAGCGATAGGGTTATCGAAGACTGGAAACTGAGTATGGCCTATGATGCTCCGGATTTTACAACAATCTGGAACGGTGTTGTAGAAAGCCATGAAAACGGCGTGTTTGTTATTAATAACTGCGGCTGGAATCAGGATATTCCGGTTGGCGGATCTGTATTCTTCGGGTTCAGCGTTGGTGCAGCTTTTAATGGCGAACCCACTGATTTTAAAAACCTGAATGCCAAGACAGATACGCAAGAAGAAGACTACACAGTCACTTATGAAGTTATAGCAGACTGGGAGACAGGCTTCACAGGTCAGGTAACTATCACGAACAATACTGACAAGACTATTGAGGACTGGGGACTTGAATTTGATTTTGCCAACGAAATCACACAGATATGGAACGGCATTATCGAACAGCACGAGAACGGAAGATATGTTGTAAAGAATGCAGTTTACAATCAGAATATTCCGGCAGGAGAATCTGTATCTTTCGGATTCAACGTAGTTGCTCCCTGGGATAATCCGGATGTTACAGTAGATTCCTCCGCGCAGATAAATGACTATGTGCTGACAAAGTATTCAGAAGAGGCTGAGACACTTATTCTCACAATCTATGGATGTGTTATAAATGCTGTAAACGGATCTTCAATTGAAGGTGCTGTTGTAAGGCTTCGTGAAGGCAAAGACAATCAGGAAGGTGACTTCATTGCAGAAGCAGTCTCAACTGAAAATGGAGATGTACAGTTTGCTGTAAAGGAAGGCGATTACACTGCAGAAGTATCAATCGATGGTTTCATTACCGGATACTTTAACGTTACCGCAGCGGAGCAGGAATCAATAGAACCTGTAGTAATGGCTATTTCACCGGTGCTTCCTGAAGGACAGTACAGAATAGTACTCACATGGAATCCTACTCCCAGAGATCTGGATTCGCATCTGGATATTTATGGGGAGGATGGTGGAATGGTCGCCAGTGTTTCCTACAGAAAGACAAAACTTAGCAGCAACGGCGAAGTTATAGCAACTTTAGATGTTGATAATACCAGCGGACTAGGACCGGAAACTATAACTATAGATATCGACAACGAATACTTTAACGGAAAAACACTCAAGTATGTTGCCTATAACTTCAGCGGCAACCCTGTGATAGCAGAATCAGGAGCAACCGTCAACGTATACAAGGGAAGCGTTCTCGTGGACACATTTGAAGTTCCTACAAGCGGCAGCGGTAATGCATGGTATGTATTTGATATTGACGCAGATGGGGTTCATGAAGTGAACGAATTGATTCACTACAGTCACGGATAAGACTTTAAGAGGGCTGTCGCACTAAGTTATTAGTGCGCGGCCCTTTTGTCATGCGTTAATACTGAGGATACATGCTACTACTATTTTTCTTTTCATAATTGTGCCTGACCTCCTTAAAAACGCATATATGAATGATACCACGGGATGGGGATATATTTGCTAATGAAAGGGGGTTTTAGGGGATGGATGTCAGCCATAATCGTTTTTTCTAGTGAGAAGGGCCGGAATCTGATCCGGAACCCCAAAGTTAATAACCTAAAAATGAAACAAGTCTACATCAAAAAAGCGCAGTGAACCTGCGCCTTTTCTATTTCATAATCATATCCCAAGGGTATACCAATATTTTAAGATGTCCATTTCAAGCGCTTAGCCATACGTTCGCTATCCTTACCATCATAGAAGTACCAATCCATATAAAAAACACCGTTTTCTACTGAGTCATATTTCAAATAAATAATTAAATCATTTTTAATATATCTCATAAAACAACTACTTCTCTCATAATTCAACATAACATCGTCCGAGATTGTAATACTATCTTCGTCCCCATATGTATATTTGCAAAGTGATCCGCAATTATATGTGTCATCAATACTTGATATATTTTTATAATAATATATAGTTTTGCCATCTGTACTTAAACTTCCTTTTATATCACCATCACCGTTAACATAAAAACTCAGAGAAACATCTGATGCTATCTTTTGAGGTTCAGAACTATTTTTATAAACATACAGATTACCGTTTTTATCATTACGACTAACATCCTTTGCATAATAAACATAACCATTTATGCAATCATCATGCATTATTCCAACGTCTCCAGCTATCTTTTCTTCATCCTTTAGCTCTGCTTTATCAAGTTTTGCTTGCCTGAGATTATCATTATCATCTGTATAATACAAATATCCTTCATATGTTGCAAACTGATTGACGCCAGAAACAACTTCTTCATGTTCTCCATCATCGGTTATGTAGCAAATACTTTTTCCGTTATTATCATTAACAACACAGTATAAACCATCAATTTTATCTGATGTATCATGGACTAGAATCCCATTTGATGTATAGAAATCATCAGACACTAATCCGCCACTTAACTGTATTTTTACTGGTTCATTCCCTGAATTGATTAAAAACAAATAATCTGCACCTGTAGGGAAAGCGACAATACTTGTTTGTGTTTGATTATAATCTACATGTACATAACCATACTCTTGAGAAATCCCATACGAGCCAATTTTAGATTTCTCTCCATCAGAATACATATACAGATCAATCGAATCATCGTCACTTGTATACCAAATTACTGTATTCCCATCATTACTAACAAATAATACACTCCAATCCACTTCGCAATTTCCAAGCTTTTCAGGTTCATCCGAAGATGGTTTTAAAATATAAGCCGCATTGTCTTTGAAATAAATCAAATTAAAATTATCTATTGGACAGTAATATGATGTTCCTAATTCAACAGAAGTATCGTCTTCCAATGAGTATCTGTAGTAATTCCCTTTAGTATCTGCGTAAACAAAGCCTTCATTTTTTACGATTCCTAAGTATGCCGCCGTATCACATATAAGATCCTTATCTTCATCAGCTACATTCATAAGATATATTTTATCGTCAGCAGTCAAATAAACAATTTTCTGTCTATCTGGTAAAACATAGGAATCAACTACATTATCATCTATTTCAACAATATCTCCATTCATCAGCGGGACATATGCATTTGAATCATCATCATACATACCCTGAATACAAACATCATACATACCCGGAATACAAACATCTGCCATCTCAACACTGCTTCCACTGATATTCAAGTCCAACGAACAGCCAGAAAGCACGGCAACAGATGTAACACCTACAACTATTTTCCTAAAAAGTAATCCTATTCCCTTTTTAGGATACGCCATTTGGTCTCCTTGCACATTTTGAAGCGCTTTTATTTCGAATTCATTACCCATACAATCATTCCCCTTTCGATATTAAAAGTTTACCTTTTGAATTATTTATATATCATCCCTGTTTGCAGCTTAGCCTATAAATGCAAGGTTAGTTGCCACAACCAAACTATTCTACTTCAACCCAAAATCTATTTAAAGATATAACTTATACATGTCATGTAACTCAGCAATAAATAACAAGTTGTTAATGAATAATAACTAATCCATAAAAAAGGACCTCCCATAACCGTATTTAATGCGATCATGGAAGGTTTTAATTTAGTCTTTAATCATTGGCGGATTGTACTTCTCATGCGCCAATCCCCTGACCTCATGAATATAATCATCACTTACGCTATCCTTAAAAGTAAGGCAATTGTCCTTTATACAGAATACTTCAGCAAGGGGATTATCTTCATTAAGGAGTCTCTCCAGATCTTTGCACCAGGGATAATCCATATTTAGCTCCAGCGGCTTATGTGTTATGGCTTTGCCCTGCTCTATCCATAGTTCACGCTTTCTTTCGAGCTTAAGCCATTCCAATATGTCGTTAGCTATTACAACCAGGGTTCGCTGTTCTATATCAGAAGTAACTCCCAAAGCAGCTCTATCCCGCGTTGTATTGAATTCAATCAGCTTATCTACTATATTCATGGCACATCCTCAGCCAAATGTCGGTACTATACCATTTTACGCCATACGGCTATTATGTCTTTCTCTTTTTAATCTCAGGTTATACTCACCAAATGCTTTCGATGTCTGGTAGAGAAATACTATTTTCACAATGTTTGTAATAAAGAGTACTATTACTGCACCTATAATCAGGATCATTCCTAAAGCAAGCACTAAAATTAAGCTACACATCATAGCGATTATGGCTCCAATGTACCACTTCCATAATATCAGCCAATTTTCTGATAATTCGTCATCCACTCCTTTGAGCACGCTAGAATGAGCAGTGAATTCATATTTAGTGCCTATAAGCCCTGCTACAATAGCAACCAGCGAGATAAGTACTCCCACGCCTGCAAGTGTGGCTGCCAATGACGTATCAGCGGTACTCGCAGTACTTGAATAGGTCATCATCCTTCCTGAGTAGGTCGTGTTTACATAGTTTGATGCAGAACTTTCAGCAGCCTTAGCAGCAGAACTTGCTACAGCAGACAGTATCAGCTTGATTATATCTGCTGCTGATACTACCAGAGAGCAATAGCCTGCTACATTGTATCTGTCGTCCTTAGATGAGATCTTTAAAAGAATAAGTCCATAGGCAATGGAACATATCGTACTTATAACATAGCCTGCGAATAATAGACCTTGAGAAGTCACGATTTTTCCATTGCTTAGTATGGATGCAATAGTAGTCGGTATGAATAGCAAGAATAGGATCATGATCCAATTGCTCAGAAAATGTGCGCCCCTTGGCGATAGTCTTTTTCCACTGTTACTTTCCCCATTAAATGTTTCTGTCATATTTAGTTCTCCCCGATTTTAAACTTTTTTCGCGCTGAAATTATTGATACGCGCCAACGTATTATACAAAAATTTTAAGTTTTACACAAGGTTTAGAAATGCTAATAACAGGCTTTCCATATGTTAGTTAATTCTTTTCCCACCAATAAGCCGGATCTGAGAAATTCTCAGAAAGCCATCCTTCATAGTCATCTACTTCTTCGCCATCGACTGTGAATACGCCGTCATGATACTCGGCAATGTATTCTTCTGTATAGGATTCTGTAGAGATTGTCGCTCTCATGTAATAGGAATTGCCTATTCCGCCGCTTCCCCTGTATGTTCCATCATTCTGAAGTTCTTCGAAACACCTTGTAGTCGTCATCTTTCCATAGTACTTACCGTCAATGTGCGACAGGATCAGTAAAAACCGCCCTTTTATCTTCCTGCTATTTTTATTTATAATAATTCAGCCAGAAAACCCATGACCTTTAGGTCGTGGGATGAATGGCGTCACTAATAGATGCGTGTATTTTACTGCATCACATTCTTTTGGGTAAAACATATGATATAATATATATACAGGAGTGATCCGAGTCTTATGAAAGGAGAAAACTGTATGTATCTTACTGTAAAACAGCAGGTAAAACATCTATCGAAAGACGATTACTGTTCAATAAGAGAACTGTGTCATTCAGCTAAAAATCTTGCAAATGAAGCCATCTATAATGTTAGGCAGTATTACTTTACTGAAGGTAAGTTTCTGAAGTATGAGAAGAACTATGTTCTGTTAAAGAACAGTTTTAATTACAAGACCTTAAATTCAAATATGGCACAGCAGATCCTCAAAGAAGTAGACGGCAGTTTCAAGTCATTCTTTGGCTTACTTAAACTTGCAAAACAGGGTAAATATGCTTTTAAGGATTGCAAACTGCCAAATTATCTTCCAAAAGACGGGTATACCACACTTGTTATAGGTTTTGTACGACTTAACGGGAATAAGCTGATACTTCCGTTTTCAAACAGCTTTAAGAAAACCCACAAGCCGGTTGAAATCACAATCCCGCCGATCCTGCTTGATAAAAAGGTTAAAGAGATACGTATCATACCAAAAGCTCATGCCAGGTTCTTTGAAATCCAGTACACTTACGAAGCTGAGTGTGTTCAAAGAAATCTTAACAAAAACAATGCACTGGCGCTCGATCTTGGTATAAACAATCTTGTAACCGCAGTATCAAATAATGGCAGATCGTTCATAATCGACGGAAGAAGACTCAAGTCCATTAACCAGTGGTTTAACAAAGAAAATGCCCGCCTGCAGTCCATTAAGGACAAGCAGCATTTTGGCAAAAAGACTACAAATCGTCAGAAAGCCATTGCTCGTGATCGTAACAATAAAGTAAATGACTATATGAGCAAAGCTGCACGTAAGGTTATAGACTACTGTATCTCTAACGATATCGGAACCCTTGTAGCCGGATATAATGTTACATTTCAACGGAGTTCACATATAGGCAAACAGAACAATCAGAATTTTGTTAATATCCCTTATGGCTTATTAAGAGATAAACTGTCATACCTCTGCGAGCTTAATGATATTACTTATGTTGAGCAGGAAGAAAGCTATACATCAAGGTCATCATTTTGGGATAAAGATGATATCCCTGTTTACAATGATGACAATCCAAAGGAATATCAGTTCAGTGGTAACAGAATACATCGTGGAATGTACAAGACTGCCAGAGGGATTAAATTTAATGCCGATATTAATGGGGCATTAAATATAATGCGTAAAAGTAGCGTTGTGGATCTTAGTATCCTATACGGTAGAGGCGATGTGGACACGCCTGTAAGAATAAGGATTGCCTGAATATCAGGTGGAAACTTAAATGTCAAACTTCTTAAATGGAGCCGTTAGGCTCTTAGAAGCCCATTACCTTTAGGTGATGGGTAGTTCACCACCCGTGATATTCACCGTTGTACTGGATGAGGGTTATATCCTTCACGTTTTCAAGATTCCTGATCTTTTCTTCAAAGAAAAGATTCTTATCTTTAACGGATATCTCGATCGCCATCTCCGTCTCCTGCGCGCGAAGGGTCTTAGATTTGATACAGTACTTGAGCTTTCCAAGTTCCTGAAGTATCTTGTCGCCGGTGTCATCGCCTGTATAATGGACAACTGCAACATATATGGACTGGCCTGAAGTTCTTGAATAAAAGATGATAATAACAACAAGCATGATAATACTGCTGCATATTGCAAGGAAGTACATCCCGGCACCTGCTGTGATGCCGGCTGTTATGGCCCAGAACAGGTACAGAAGGTCAAGCGGATCCTTGATCGCTGTTCTGAAGCGGACGATAGAAAGCGCACCGACCATACCAAGGGATATAACAACGTTGGTACTGATCGCCAGCGTTACCATACATGTCAGAACTGTCATACCCACGATCGTTACAGCAAAGCTCTTGGAATATATGACGCCTGCATAAAAGACTCTGTATACCAAATATATAAAAAGTCCCAGTAAAAGTGCAGCAAGAAGCGAAACAAATATCTGCTCCACATCCGTTTTGGTGAAGCTGTCGGAACTAAGGAAAGAATTCTTTATAACATCTTTTACGCTCATATTATTCCTCCTCGTAAATCAGACCTTGGTGTACCTGCATCTTCGTAATAATCAAATCCGTGAAGATATGACGTCTTCGACGCACACATCGTAAATTTGGAATAAGCGGTTATATCTGCTGCCCCTGCCGGAATTATGTCTCTGACTATCCTCGGGCAAAACTCTGTGAATTTAACTTCCATGATGCACTTCCCAACCTCCATACAAGACAGAGCCGGAAGATCAGGATCAAATATATCATTTGAAAGGACTGCTGCCCTCACATCGGAGTCAAAGGTCACTCGAACAGTTCCTTCCGGCAGGATAAAGGGTACCCTGTCATAATCAACCACTACCCGTGGCTTCATGAGTTTGGTTATACACTCTACGTAGAACTCCCTCAGAAGGTTATTATCTTTCTTTAGCAAAAAGAGATAGTCCCCTTCGATCAGCTTCAGCGCCTCATCTCTAGTCAGTGAAGCCGATTCCTTGAAAATATAACTTCCAAACTTTTTCTTCCTCTCAAGCTTTATAGACGAATCCTGACAGTTATAAATCCTGATCCTCCACTTGGCTCTTTCTAATATGCCAGCTTCCTTATCATTAAAAGCACTGTTCCAGTAGTCGTCGAAGTATATGGATCTTATCATGTACCCATTTTCACCAGCATGTAGATCTAACTGCATCAGATATTTCAGCCGCAGCATCAGAAGATCCCTATCACTGCACTTTATTAGATATTTAAGTTCGTGCCTATACCTTTCACCCATACTTAAACCTCTATTTCGAATCTTTCGCGTCCCCGCTTACTCTTCCACATATGTATCTTCCGTTATGCTTCCATCGAGATTTACAAAGAAGCTCTTCATGCCATAGTAATAGCTGTCATTCGCAATGTAGTAATCAAATGCACCTTGTGAATAACCGGATTCATTGGTTGCCGTAATACTTATAAAATACTGACCTCCGGGATCAAGCTGTATCTGCTCCGAAATAGTCGTCCACACTCCTTCATACGTTGCGATCACATCATTAAGGTTATAGTCTCTTGCGATCTTGACAGTATAGGTTATAGTTTCAGAATCAAAATCATATGATGGATCCCACCCGCAAGACAATATACCATTTTCATAGGTTATTTCTCCTATGTAGAATGGCTGTGGCTGCTCCAGTGATTTGAGGTACTCCTGATAATAATACTGCGGCTCATCAGGAATGATATTAAGCAATGTATCGTATTGTTCACTTGTCAAAGGCGTATACAGAGAATCTATTCCTGTGTACACATAAGGCTTTACTACTTTACTATAGCTCTCCACCATGCTGCGTAGTCTTTCAGGTGTCATATATGCAAGTTCATCTCTGATAGCAGCATCAAGCGCCGCCCTGAATTTATCTGATTTAAGACATCTTTGGAATAGTACATTGCCCCAATAGTTACTAATTCCCATCTGCCATCCACCAAACTCTATAACATCCCTCATTTCTCTCTCTGTGACCATAAAGCTGTCATCACAGTCCCAGGACAAAATATACCAGGTGTCATTATTTACCGGACTATACAGATAGAAATTACGGCTTGAGGTATCAACATTCCCTGTCAGGATCTGAAAAGCCATCCAGTATGTAAGGTTTTCAATATTAAAATATTTTTCAAGTATAGTATCTATCGGAATAGTATAATCATTTACATCTTCTATCATCTTAATAAGCTTAGTATTATCATTACTTCCCTTGATCTCCATGTATGTTTCAAAAAGATCAAGATCAAAATCAGGATCATCTACATTTTTGATGGCATCCTCATATCTGTAGAATTCAAAATAATTGATCTTATAAAGATAACCACTCTTATTAAGTCCATGAACCTTCAGAGCAGTCTTGTTAAGCTGCTCAACCTGAGTATACAGGCCATAATCTTCAAAACCATCATCTGTTCCGTCTGTAAGATCATTAACATACAGATGCACAAACTGAGTTCTAAGACTCATCATCTGATCAATCCCTGTCATAAGGTCAAAACAGAGCTTATTCCTAAACCTCAATCCATCCATCTCGTGCTTGTTCAAAGCAATAGTTGTCTGCCCCCTGAAATCTCCCTTATTATCCTTGATCTCTATTTTGTAATTCTTCTGATCATATCTGGTAGATGTCTGGCCTCTTATATTAACCGTAGCATTAGGCGCAGTCTCCCCATATCCAAGCTCTCCAAAGGAAGGCCCGTTCTCATCTCCCACCTGCAAAAGGCCTGCAACCTTATATCTGTCAACACCCATATCCTTATAGTCAGAGTCACTATAACTATTGATCTCTTTCCAGGTGTGATCTGTCCCTTCTGCAGCATTACCCTTCCTTACAGTCAGGTACATGGTCACAACATCATAAGGATCATCATTTATGTAAAGAGCATAATTGTCAGATATATTATCAGTAAGCACCGTATCCTGGGCAAAAGAAACATCCTCCACCTGTGAAGGTGTTCTCTTTTGCTGCTCAATTTCGGTAATAGCCGCATCGTAACCATCCTGGAATACGCTAAGAGCTATAAGTGCTACTATCAAAACAAACATAGATACAAATCGGCTAATCTTCATAGCTTACCAGCCTCCTGTTCCTGCTTAGCTGCAACCTGTTTTTCTAAAACCCTGCCACCTGATCTTCCAAAGAAATTGTCAAGTTCCTCACCAAGAAAAGTAAAAACGCTCCTTTTTTCCCTTCGCACCATAGGCTGAGATGCAAGGATATGGAAAGGAATATTCTGCAAAAAGGTATATAGCCTGAAAATGCAGTATACAAGATATGCCATACTGCCCAGAGCAAATGCAAAACCGTAATATCTGACATTAAAATTAAGCGATATTATTGACCCCGCAGTTGTTACCACCGCAAATATCAGCGTAGAAATCCCTGCTCCCTCATAGTCGGTAAAATACATAAGGATCAGCATTATAACATTGCCTATCGCATAGACTCCGTACCCTACGCACAGTATCCTGAAATATCCGTCCATAAGATCGTCAAAACCAAGAGGAAGCTTATTAAGAAGAGTCATACCTATCGATAGCATGAGCGCCGTAGCATAAAACTGCCTCCTTGCGGTATAAACAAGCTCGTGAAGCAGAACCTCCTTCATCTCTTTTTCTGCGATCTTGATCTCTCCCAAAGATCCTTTCCCGTTAAAAAGGTCATAATATTTTCTGTACTTGGGATAAAAATGGACCTCGACAGAAGCTACAAAATTGATATTGGTAATGAGTATCGTCATAAAGGCAAAAAGTGCCGGAATATCATGCTGGGGCGCTCCGTAGTACAGTCCCTGTATATGCTTACCAACATTGGAGAACCACGCTATTACAAGATGCGAATACAGTCCTATACTTGAACAAAGACCTATGATCACAAGAGACTTATATTCATCTATCCAGTGAAGGAAAGCAAAATAAGCCCTGCTATTTGCAGGAAAATACTGATACAAAAGAAGTATGTCAACACACATCATGACACCGTATCCAAGACAGACAAATCCAAGTAGCAGCTCTATGGATACCGGAACAAAAAAGCATATGACTACCGAACCTCCAAGCGATACCAATATTGAAATAACATATCCAATAAGTATACCCTTGTAATTCTTGATCGCCGTAAGGTAATTCATCATCATCCATACGCACAGAAGTTCAGAGAGCATAACAAGATTAAGAAGCACATGGATCATGCTGGTACCTGTTACTATAAGGATCGTTCCATAAATAAAACATCCTACAGGAAGAATTATAAACAGCGATCCTGAAAGCGATCCTATAACTTCCTCTTCTTTTTCCTGATAGAGCATGTCTGATACATATCTTGTAACGACCATGCCAAGGATACCTGTGATAAAAAGGGATATGAGAAGGTTATAGGTTATCATACTGGTAAGAAACTCCCTGTTTTGCTCACTGAGCCCAAAATGAGTCGCTATGATACCTATCCCCATCAGGTAAAAAATTCCAAGCAACATTGGACCTGCAGTTATCATGCCTGTGTAGCCGTAGGCACGAAGAACTCCAAGTACGCCAGTAGCCTTGAATAATTTTTTAAGCTCAAAACCAATACCAGCCATATATCAGCCTTTCGCAAAAAATATATGTTTTCGCAACTTTGAATCAGCAATCCGCATTTACTGCAAAAATCTCTGCCTTATATATCGAGGCAATCAAACCATAAAACCAATCTAAAATACACTCTTATACAATTCCTCATAGAGCCTTAACATATCCTCGTGTCTATAGTATGCTTCTACTCGTTTTTGCCCTATTTCGCCCATCTTTACCCGTTCACTTCTACTCTTACACATCTTCTCCATTGCACGCGCAATTCCTTCTCTGTGCATAGGAGGTGCAAGGAATCCGGCCACTCCAAAATGATCAGAAGGTCCGCCTTCTAAAAGTTCTCTGCAGCACCCGACATCCGTAGCAACGCATGGTCTTCTTGCGGCAAGTGACTCAAGAACAGATAAGGGCTGTCCTTCGGAGATAGATGTCAAAATTGTAAAATCTATTTTTTTCATATACTCAACTATATTGACCTGGCCTGTAAAAAGAATGTCATCCTTAAGCCCAAGTGAATCCACAAGATTAAGGCATTCCTCATAGTATTCATCTTCGTCAACGCCGCCAAGTATGTGGAGTCTTACATCAGACCTTTTGCTTTTCAGTTCGTGAAAAGCATATATCAGACTCTTGATATCCTTGATCTGGGCAATCCTTATTACAGCTGCGATATCTATCATGCCATCTTCAGGTTTAAGCGGAATGTCGCAGAACCTCTCATATCTTATTCCATTCGGAATAACCGAGCATCTGGCAGGGTCTGCTCCAAGCTCGATCTGAGTCTTTTCGGCTCTTTCAAAAAGTGATGTGATCTTTACAGACCTTTGATATATGGCATCTGAGAGCATGTAGAAGAACTTGATCCACTGCCTCTTAAAGGCCGGCTGAACCCACTGCGCCCTGATGATCTCTTCTTCTCTTTCTCTTGAATAGATACCATGCTCTGTCAAAAGAACCGGCTTTCCTGTTTTATATCCGCCTGTAATTGCGATGATCCCTGCATATCCTGTACAAATAGTGTGATAAAGGTCCGCTTTGGGCACATCCTGCATCAGCATGTAAAGAACAGGCAGGAGCATCGATCTCATAGTGTGAAAAGTATTTGCAAACGGAACGTAAGGATACTTTTCATCGCACAATTTCTGAAGAACATCAAGAAACTCCTTGCTCATAAGGAAGGACGAGGGATTAACATGCTTATCCTGAAAAAGATGAAGCAGTATCTCCCAGTTTGGATGCTCGCAGTCAAGAAAATGACTAAGGGTTTCTTTTTCCTCATCATTAAGAGGCGGAATCTTTTTCCTGTCAGGTTTAATTCTTAGAGCATCATCCAGAAATACTTCCTTGATCTCAACTACGTTGTCAGGTATCTCGTAAAAAAAGTCTCCTTTGTCTTTGGCGCGCGGACCTATAACCCAGAGCACGAATTCATGCTCTTTCATCGCACTTATCATCTGATGTGCCCATGACGATACTCCGCCATGAGTATATGGATAACTACCCTCAAGTATCAGACAGATCCTCACGCTTGTCTCCTTTGATCACTGGTATCTAAATTTCTCTAATCGAAAAGATCATTTATATATGACTATCTTATTTGTATTTAAATATCTACTTTCTGTATTCAATCTCTACCACATCTTCCTTGATCTCAAGAAGATACAGATCGCCTTTAAGATACGTAAGCGCTCCTCCTGTAACACTTCCAAGCTGACCACGGTTAACTCTTACAAGGCAGTAAGCTGTATCAATTAGCCCCTCGGTATTTATGGTTATACCATCATCTCTTTGATCTATATCGATCACTATATTGGTAAATCTCTGAACAGCGCCCGCCATTCCGCTTCCTGTAAGATGCCTCATAGGCGGAGCTGATTCATTAAGCCATACCATGTACTCTTCGATAACACTTTTTACAGATTCCCATCCAAGATCAGCACCCCTGTCGATATCAAGAAGATCATCAGGATGCATGAAGTGGGATGCAACAAGATGGAAATTCAGCTCTGAAAAAGCTGCAAATCTCATATAACTATCCTTAACACCGCCTGACACTATTCTTGGAGTGTTGATCATTCCGCTTTCATCAACATCAAATTCCTGGCTGTATGCATCGCTTTCAGAAAGGTATATGGATGCAACAGTCGTGATCTTTGGATATTCATTGTCGATTATGGCAAGTCCTTCCTTCGAAAGTATGTTAGACGGCGGAACATATACCTGAAGCTTTGCTGTTGGGAAAAGACCTTCGGAAAACTCTATTACTTCCGTCAGAGCATCACGTATTGTTTCCTGGCTTTCCCACTTTTTATACCCAAGCTCGGTCTTATATTCGAAGTTATTGTCACAAAGCGGCTGATGATTGTATCCGTGATAGCCAAGTTCACCACCCGCATTAAGGAGCATATTCCCGTAGTAATAATAGTCCGCAACATCAGTATTTGACTTAAGTTCGCCGCTGACCTGATTTTCATAGGTCTCTATGACAAGACCCGTATACTGAAAGTTATACTCATTTCCAAGTGAAAGAAGGTCCGGCCACCATACATTGGTATAAAACTCCGCTATGTCCATGTCATAGTCACGTCTTATATAAGTACCATCTCCCTTTGGAACAGGCGACGGAAAATCGTCAAGATAGAAGGTGGCGCCGTTTATAACAGGATATATACACACATCATCAAGAAGCGAGTATGCTGCAGAGTAAATACCTCTATATGCCTTTTCACAATATCCAAAATTACATACTACAAAATATCCATCCCCGTACTTTTTTCTCCAGATAAGAGGGGTTGAACCGCAGGTGGCAAACACTTCGCTAAGGTCATCAAGGTTGACCTGCATTGATGAAGGATAATAATCCACCAGGAAAAAAGGCGTATTGTTTGAGCCAAGCATAAAGTCATCTTTTGGATCAAAATAATCGACCTCGATATTGTTAAAATCAATATCAGTTATTCCAAGCTTTCCGGTGATGATATCAAGAGTCTCTTCTCTTTCTAAAGGAAGCCAGAAAAGAACTTTTCCTCCATCTTCTACATAGTCTGCATAGTCCAGTATCTTCTCTCCAAAAGCGGTGAGATGTTTGATACCCATTATTACCTTGTCATAGCCCGTAGGGTCAGGAATTCCCTGGGCTATATCATAAACTTCATAAGGCACCCTCATATCCATCAGGATCTGCTTAAGATTCTCACTTGCCAGGACCGAATTTTCATCACCTGAATCCATGATATAAAGGCAGGTCTTATCTTTGGATGACTCCTTGTGATAGGTGATAAGATCATTATCAACCACAAGAGAATTGCCCTCTGCTGCCTTATATGGAATGCCTGCTCTTTCTATCAGGAGAAGTACCAAAAAACCTGCAAATCCGATCAGTATTCTAAGAAGGATAACGATGTTTTTTCTCATGCCTGCATCTCCTCCTTTCCTGACCAGAAGGAGATCAGCTTTCGAAGCTCAACCGATTTGTATCCGTCTTTTTTGTCATAATCATTTATAAGCTCTTTTAACTGCTTGCCCTGACGTGTCTCGTAGTAGTAGCGGACTCGAAGGGTAAAGGTCTCTTCATCCTGCGGGTACTTGTCATAAAGATAGCTGGTAAGCTCATCAGCAAGGCCGAACTGTCCTGAATCCATATAGCTTTCCGCAAGCTCCATATAACTTTTCTTAGAAGGATGGAGCCTTATCAGCTGGCGAAGAAGCTGCTGATAGGTATTGGTCGATATCTCAAGAAGCTGACCTACGCACAGGCCGCTGTTTATATAACTTGAAAGATAGTCGGCATAACTTGTTATAAGATTTTCATTGTTCTGGTCATTAGCATATTCTGTCGCATACTGCTGAAGGCGAAGCTCGTACTCTTTGGAAAATTCTGCCATGGCAGTGGTTGCATAGTGAACGACCTCAACATCATCATTGAGGCGGGCCTTGCTAAGGGCGCCTACATACTGGCGGTTATTCTCCATAAGAACGTCAAGCATGACAGATCTTCTGGTAACCGGGTCATCCAAAATAAGTGCATCTTCAAGAGGTATATCATTAGTAGACTCCACGGGCCTTGAGGGTTCCTCTTCATCACTTAATAAAGATGCCTTCATGTTCTCAAGCTCTGCATATTTGGAGCCTGCCTTTCCACTTACATAGTAAATATGGATTATCGCAGCGCACATAAGCCCAAATACCGGCACGAAGAGCACTACTGCCAGAAATGGGAGGGGAATCTTTATGAAGTTAAGGGCTGTTAGTACACCTACGGCAATTACTGCTAAAAGATGTACTACTATAAATGAAATTAGTATCACGCTAGTTTATGTCCCCTTTATGATCTTTTTCACGTCTTCTTTCACTTCTTTTGTTTATTCTTTTATTCTTTTATTTATTCTTTTATTTATTCTTTCATTTATTTTGTTTATTCTTTTACTTCAGTAGTTTCATCAACCGGATACATATCTTCAATCTTTTCACACTTAAAGCCTGCCTTTTCGAATCTTCCCATGATGATCTCTTCACCCTTTTCATCAACCTGGGTTGCAAGAATATATACATTGCCATCATTTCCAAGACAGACAGAGTCGTTGTATCTTGTCTTTCCACGAAGAAGAGTTTCCCATTCATCTGCTTTTTTGCCTTCTCCGTCTATTTTGAAAAGTCTGAAATCAGTGATCTCATTATCTGACATGTTGCGCTGGATCCTTAGCTGCATACGGAAGTAGTCTTCATACATAATTCCGCCACCGTTATAGAATTCGCGCTGCCTTACTGCACTTTGATACTGCCATGCTTTAACTATGAAGTTTTCAAGAAGACCTGCGAGAACTCTTATAAGGTTTGCATAGTAAACGCTCATCTGTGAAAAGGCTACGTTGTAAATCGCAATAAGAACCGTAACATTACCATCAGAAAGAACACCAGCCACATAACAGGGCTGCCCTTCCTGCGGCTTCCTGTTGATCCATAGTTCACCTTTAGACAGAGTTTCTATGATATCGGTATACTCAGACAGGTCGATGGATTTTTTGATACGTCTTGCAATTCCCGGGGAAGATACTTCCAGTCTTGCAAATCTTGCAGAAGAATCATATATCGTATATATGGCAACAGAATGATTATCAAGAATGTCTTCAATAACAGGAATGGATTCTGCAAAGATAAGCTCTGATCTTGACTGATTGAGCCTTGTAACGACATCAAATATCCGGCCAAATCCCTGCTTTGACAGAGTCAGATTCTGCTTATATTCATTCTTGTACTGAAGTGCTTCCTGATACAGGTCTGATACAAATTCATTTTCCGATTCAAGCTTTTTGTTCTCATCACGTACAAAGCCTGCCTCATCTTCTTTTCTCTGACGGGTATATCCACAGATAGCGGCTGTGATATAGAACAGGATAAAGGGAACCCAGTTACCGGGATCATAGAACAGCATCATCCACTCAGTGCCGTTTCTGTAATAGGCGATGGCAAGGGATATGATCATCAGAGTTGCAGATATAAAGCCGGCTGCAGAGCCCCAGATCGTAGACATTATGACTACAAATAAAAGTCTGTAATCTATAAGTCTGAACTGAACATTGGATTTTGAGATATGAACTGCCAGTTCGACCATAAAAAAGCCAAAGGTAAGTTCAGCCGTAAGGAGCAGTTTTTGTGGCAGGCGGACTTTGGCACGCAGCCTTTCAAAAAAGCCCATCTTATGACTTTCTTTTTCCAAAAATTCTTTGTAAAGCTCGGGTACCATATCAGATGTCCTGCTGAGGGCAATCCAGCCGTAGCGCTCTCTTGCTATCTTTTCATCAGGATCCATATAGCTGTCAGGAGATCCGTCTGCAGGATTTATATCAGCATTAGGAACAAGACTCTTAACGACTGAAATAAGATCGTCAATAGTCTCATAGCCTGAAGGAAGAAGATGTATTGATTCATTTTCATCTCTAAAGTCATCAAGAAGTCTGAACATAAAAGTAGAGAAATCTTCATGGCTTATGAACATGAGTCTGGAACCGGCAGTTTTGTTAAGATTAACCTTTCTGCCATTTCTTATATCGGTGAATAATCCCGTGAAAAAGCCGCCCTTGTGAAGGTGACCGACTATACCGGGAGAATATATGATCTTGAGAGTAAAGCCATAGACATCGCGGTAATACTTAAGGAGGTTTTTGCAGCTTTCAAGCAGTATACCTTTGTCGCTGTCTTCCTCTTCTTCTGAAAGATAGGGGGCTATAAAGATAAATTGACGAAGTTTGATATGCCTTGTAAGTGACAAAAGAGCATTTAACCTGTAAATCTCATCTGTCGGCTCGAAGCCTGGTTCTGTATAGCGCGACCAAAAGATAACCCTTTCAAAACCATATGTCAGAAAGAGTCTTTTAAAATTATCATCCAGAGGTGAAATGGGGATCCATCTGATATGTCTCTCTTTTCTGGGTGTGACAGAAGGATCGGCAATGATCACGGTGTCATCCCCGAATATCTTTTCAATACTTTCATCCGAAATTGCATTAGCATTCCCAGTAAGTAAAGTATCCATTTTATACCTTTCCCGAAGCATACCTATATGAAAAAAAGCCTTCTAATAGTATTCTCTATTATTTCGGCTTCTTTGGAGGTTTTGTTTAGATGGGATTGTGCGGGCAGGAATATGGCAGATAAGATCATAGGCCTCATGTGAAATAATTCTGGATTTTTCTAAGGAGATTATCCGCTTTCGTGAACATGCTATACTTCAGCTCCTAATCTCCTAAGAAAAATCTGGAATTATTTCAAAATCGGCCTACAATCTTATCTGCCATATTCCTGCCATTCACGTTTTCGTATAACTAAAAAAGCAACCGATAAGTGATATGATTCGACATAAAGTTACTTCATATCAGTTATTGGTTGCTTTTAATAATAAATTTACAATATATCGTGACCAACGTTGTGAATGTTATCGCCATCCCATTCGTCAAAGATTTCGATTTGGGGATTGGATAATAAATCCTGATAATACTTGCTGTTATAGAAAGCTTCTATTGCAGCCTGGTCACGTTCTGGACCGCCAGGGATTGATGTATATATGCTTAGGTTTATGCGCTCAAAGTGCCCTAGTGCTATTTCTATGTCTTTTTTCAGCTGGTCTATGGTCTGGCAATCCATGCCGAACATGATGTTGACCCACTGGAAATACTGGGATAGCTGCTCGGGGGTTACTCCTGGGAGGCCTTTTCGAAGGGTCTTTTCTCTGATGTTCTCATCAAAGGTCTCGACGCCGCATCTAAAGAGGACTTCTATGCCACGTGAACCGAAGAATTCGGTATAAAGGTGGTTGGTGTCTCTATAGATGTAATGGCCTTCGAGGATGACGGTCTTGATGCCTTTGTCTTCGCAGGTCTGTCTGATGTAGTTCATTGTAGTGAAGGGGAGCTCTGTGTATGAAGCGGAGCAGGTTACATCAAGGCATGAATTTCCTATCTCCTGACCCCGTACCTGGGACAGGACTTTCTTGTTAAGGATGTCGCAGGCAAGGACTGATGAGGATTTATCATCCTGGTAATCGCAGAAAGCGCATTTGCCCCATGAGCATCCGAGAGATACTAAAAGCACGTGTTCTCGTGGCAGGGAGCTGCTGTTATCATATTGATATCTTACAAGATCGTGTATCATGCTGTAACCTCATTAGCTTCATCTGAAGATTCTTTCTTATCGTTTTCATCTTCGATAAGGATTCCTGTTCTTCCAACGATTTTCTTGGAAAGGTATAAGAATGGTGTATCGAAAATGGCTATAACTATCTCAATAAGTGAACCTGCTACTGCAATCTGGAGGCAGTAGAGAAGGCTGTAAGTTCCTACAAATGCAAGAACTGAAAATGCAAAGTTTTCAAGGCAGTTACATAAGATAGTGGAAATGTTGTTTCTAAGCCACATATGCTTATCGCCTGTCTTTTCCTTGATCTTCTGGTAAAGAAGAACGTCGCACCAGTTAGATACGAGGAACATTAGTCCTGATGCGGCTGTGATTCTGATTGACATTGCGAAAATGATCTGCATGCCGGGATCTACAGCATCGTAACTATTAGGGATAAAAATCCTGGTGAACTGAGCAAAGACTATGTAAGCGATAAGTGCGCCTGCAGCGATCTTTACTGCGTTTTTGCTGGCTTTATCGCTATATTTTTCGTTGAGGATGTCTGTTACAAGATAGGTTGATGCAAACATGACACTGCCAAGTGCTGTAGATACGCCGGCGATATCAACCTGCTTGGAAATCTGTATGTTGGCGAATACTACTGCAAGGGCCATCCATGTATAAAGGCCCCATTTGCCAAAGAACTTGTCCATGAGTAGTACTCCGGAGAAACATACGATCAGCTCAAAAAAACCAATTATTAGATTCATCATTATTTCTTAACCTCTCTCTATCTACTCAGGGATGGTTAGAAATAACGAATAAGCGAATAAAAAAGCTCTGCGTTTTTTACGCAGAGCAATTAGAAGCATAGAGTATTCCTAATCAGCCCTGGTTTTGTTTAACGACAGGATGGTGCAAACGAACTGTCGGTGTCATTTTTGTGAATGACCTTGGTAATACTACACGATTAGGAAGGGGATGTCAAGGATTCAAATTGATTCAAAAGTACAACAAAATGCTCTAAAAATGCGAAAAAGGAGCGGCCTTGGGCCACTCCTTGAAAGATTAAATCAGTAATATTTTCTTACCTGCTCTTTACTTACATTTGCGTAATCTTCATTTTCGATAACTGCATCATAAAGAGAATCAAAATCTTTAATATATGCCTTTAAACTCTTTACTAAGGCACGCAAACCTTTTTCTAAGCCTTTTTCTAAGCCTTCTTCCAAGCCTATCGTTAATCCTTTAGTTAATCCTTTATTTTCCATGCTTGTCGCATATGTGCACATCTCCGTCACCTCTTTCTCTATTTCTCTCGTAAGTGGCAACCCGTATTCATTCTCAAGCGCTGTTATCTTTGACTTTGCATCCATCGTCTCATCAAATAATACAGTCAAAAGCTTGATAGTGTTATTATCCGTATCGCTAATATCGTGTTTTTCACTAATGTTGATTATTGTTGTATTAATGATATCATATCTCGGATTGTCTGAGTTAGTCCCTAGCAAAAAATCTCGCTGAATTTCATAACGCTCAATTGAATTAGCTCTCTTTTGAGCTGTTTCCGTACATATCCATATTGAATAAACCTTCTTAATATTACCATATTTTACAGGATCATCTTTATCTGTAGAAAATTCAGTACCAAGCTGTGCCGATACCATTCTACAACAATAAAACAACCCTCTAAGCGGAATATCATATCCTAGATTATCTTCGTTTTGAGCTTCAACATCTATCAAAATCTTGATAAATTTCAGTTCCTCCGCTTGTGGTATTTTCAGATATGTCCGAATATCATACTTGATAAGTCCCTCTTCATTCTCATAATCCTCAATATTCTGACCGCTAATTAATTCTTTTGAGTTCGTAAGTCCCTTATCAACATATACTTCGCTGACAACAACCTCTCCCTCTATGCATTTCTCGATGTCTTCATATGACAGATTCTTACATTCAGCCATAACCTCTTTGAATAATCTGGCAAGTAATGGTTTATATGCAAGAATCTTTTTTACATTTTGATCAAGCTTTATCTTGGTTGGATCAGTACCTTTTAATGTCTTCCCAAGTGATGTTAATTGTTCCATTTATATATTTCACACCTTCATTATTGATTGATAAAAAATACTTCTTCTATTTTGTCTGTTGTTACTGACCACAAATGATGTGCCAGCTCTGAACCAATGTCATTTAGTTAACATCACGAGTTAGATTCTTTATTTAGGGTCTAACTCATTTTTTATATAAAACAGTTGACATAGTGAATCAAATATGCGGCCGCTCTAACTACTGATTGATTTTTAAGAGGTAGTTAGAGCGGCCCTTGAAATTAGCAATGTAATCATTGTTTCAATTTCAAGGAGGTTCAAAAATGTCATTTGCTCTACAAGTCAAAGATTCGCTACTTAATATTATTTCTAACATGTCAAAAGATGCAGGAAAGTTTTCTATTAATCCTGACAAGTTTTTTTCTAGAAACAGAAAGCTTGATTTTTCTTCCTTAATTCATCTTATGTTATCAATGGAGGCGGGAACTATTAAAGATGAGCTTCTTAATTATTTTTCATTTCAAGTAAATACACCGACTAACTCTGCATTTATACAACAACGATGTAAATTGTCTACAGATGCTTTACCTTTTTTGTCACATACATTCAATGATTTATACCCATACAAACTTTATAAGGGTAAATATCTTCTTTTAGCTGCCGATGGTTCTTCTTTCACCTTTACCAGAAATCCAAAGGATGAAGAGTCATATTTCCCACCAGATGGTAAAACTACAAATGGTTATAATCAAATACATATAATTCCACTGTTTGAGCTGTTATCAAAACGCTATACCGATTGTATTGTGCAACCAATCAGAAAGAAAAATGAGTTTCAAGCCTTATGTGATCTTATTGATCGCCATCACTATGTCCCTGATCAAAAACCTATATTTATAGCAGATCGAGGATTCCATTCTTTTAATGTATTCGCGCACGCAATTGAACATAATGCATATTTCCTTATTCGTGCCACTGACATAAAGACTCAAAGACTTCTTGGTGCAGATTATATTTTTACTGAAGATGGCTTCGATATTTCTATCAATCGTATACTTACCCGGAGTCAATCTAAAAAGAAACGCCAACATCCAGAATTGTCCGAACAGTACAAATATATATGTCCAGAAGTAAAATTCGATTACATTACTCCAAGCGAGCGGAGTGAGTATCAATTATCTCTCCGTGTTCTCCGATTTAAAATCTCTGAAAATATATATGAAAACATTATTACCAATCTTCCGGTTGATAAGTTCTCAATGGAGGAAATCAAATATCTATACAATCTCAGATGGCCAGTTATGCTGATATCGGCATAACATTCCATATGCCGATATTTTAGAAATGCCGATTCTCAGGCATCCTAAAGTATCATAAATTCATGATTTCCAAAAACTATCGGCATTTCTTACTATAAAGATGTAACAGCATCTCTGTAGAAAGGAGGCCGTCATGACAGACTCACATCCGTTAATAAAAGATTTAACCGACAAACTACTAAAGGAGGTGGTGCAACACGTTCTGGAAGTATCGGTAGAACAGTATCAAATTGTTTGTAACAGCATCTTAAAGTATGCCATAGCTTCAGACACAAATGTCTATTCGTCAGAATTCATTGATGCTTATAAGGAATATCTTGAAAACAGATTCGCTCATGGTGAGGTATGCAAAGAGTATCGACGCTTTCAGCATAGAGTTTTGCGTATGTTGTCCTCATTAGCTGAAACAGGTGCTGTGGATTTTTCAAGCACAGCTTATGCAGTTAAGAAGTATCCGGTTTCCTCTGAAATAGCAGATCTTGTCGAAAAGATCCTTGGAAGTTATCCCATTAGTGACGCTACAAAAAGCGATTTGCGTGCTCCAACAAGACATTTTTTATGGTATGCGTCAGAACAAGGAATGGATCCGGAACACATCGACGATGTGACTGTGATGAAGTTCATTATCAATGAAATTCCTGTTTCTAATAGCGGAAGTACAGGACGTACTCTCAGATGCATAAAGTACTCAACTGAATACCTAAAATCCCACGGGAATCAGCATCTTCATAGGGACTATAGATTACTAAAACTCAGGAATGATCACAGACGCATTATCCCGGCATATACAGAAGAAGAAATATCTGACATTGCTGATGTCGCTAATAGAAATGATATGATAAGCAAGCGGGATCTTGCAATAATACTGCTGGCTTATTGTACCGGATTGCGAGGTTGCGACATAATCAGGATTAAACTTACGGATATAGACTGGCAGAATGATAAACTATCTCTTATTCAATCAAAGAATCACCAGCCTTTGTCTGTGGAGCTTAACGGATCTACGATGAATGCCTTGGCGGATTATATACTAGATTGGCGACCTGAATGCAATGATCATGAGGTGTTTGTAACAGTAAAATCACCTTATAGAAAGCTTTCAAAAGGTTTTGGAAGCATGATTGACAAGTACTGCGAAAGAGCCGGAGTTGAAAAAATATCGCTTAGAGGATTTCACAGCATACGCAGAGCTTTTGAAACCATCATGGTTTCAAGAGGTGTTCCAATCGATATAGCATCTCAGATGATGGGGCATAAATCAATCGTAGAAGACAAACCATATATAACTCATAATAAAAGTCAGATAGCTTTTGTTGCATTTGATTTCATGGATGTTCCTATAACGACCGGATTCTACGCCAAGCATAAAAACAGTTCTTCCTGCAATACCAAAGGAGGTGCTTGATTATGACATTTGAGAAAAGGTTGAATGATGCATTTGAGGAAATGATGTCATATAGGACCTCTGTTGGATATGCTACTGCGACTTATCGCTCTTCCGTTCCGCCATTTATAAGATTCTGCGTTGAAAAATTCCCTAACTCGGAATTAATAACGCCGGAAATGATTGATGAATGGCTGGCATTTTATCCTTACACTATCAATAGTAAAGCGGCATTTATCGCTTTGCTCAGAGAATACACCAGATATCTGAATTTCCTGGGGTATGAGGATTATATTCCCGATGATGGTTACACTGTAAAAAGAATCGCCTATAATCCTTACCTGTTTACTGATGTGGAACTTTCAGGTCTGTTTAATGCAATAGACTCGATACAAGGAGCAACGTGCGGTAAAAGATATCTGCCTGAGATAGTACTTCCTGTATATTCCCGCTTGATTTACTGTTGCGGATTACGTCCACAGGAACCACCTGCAATACGCACCGAAGATATAGACCTTAAAACAGGTGATTTATATATCCGTCAGTCAAAACGGCATAAAGACCGTCATATAATCATGTCTGACGATATGATGAAGCTCTGCAAAAAGTATGACGCATTAGCAGGTAAACGGGAGTGGTTCTTTCAAAAATGGGACGGAAATCCATATGAAACATCATGGTACAACAATGTTTGGCGAAGGATAATTAAAACATGCGGTATACAGTGGAAAGGTAATCCCCGTCCGTATGATCTTAGGCATGCCTTTGCTTCAAGGAATATCCTCAAGTGGATCAATAGTGGAAAAGATGTAATGGAACTTCTTACATATCTTTCAGCTTATATGGGACATTCTGAGCTTACATCTACACTATACTATGTTCATCTGCTTCCTGATAATCTCCGGAAGGCAAAGGGCATCGATTGGGATATACTCTCCAAGATATACGGAGAGGAGGTGTCCTGTGATGAGGATTAGCCCAAAGGATCCGCGACTGGTGTCGCTTATTGGTGAGTTTATAAAAGTTTATCTCACGCGTGTAAGAAACCGAGATGAAGATACTATAGTATCATACAGGTATAGCATAAATCTGTTCATAGAGTATCTTGGAACACAAAAGGGTGTGTCATTGCTTACATTACAGACATCTGATTTTAATCAGGCTAATATCATTGATTTTATGTTATGGCTGAAAACTGAACGAAAAAACGTGGCAACTACTATAAACCACAGACTATCTGATATACGCGGTTTTTGCCATTATCTGCTAAAGAAAAAAGCATTAACCCCTGATGAATTTGAAGAAATCCGAGAAATAAACGATTATGACGATGACCGGATTATAGAATTCACGTGGCTAACAACAGATGAAGTTGCAAGCATCTTAAATTGTGTTGATTCCAACCGCGATGCAGCAAGAGATCACTTCCTTATCTCGCTGCTTTATGAAAGTGGCGCTAGAATCAATGAAGTATTGTCACTTAAACCACATGATATAAAGCCTACATCAAATGGAGAAGCTGATGTACATTTCTATGGCAAAGGTAATAAACACAGGATAACGCCACTATCAAAAGAAATATGGAAGCAATACTGCGGTTATTGTGATCGCTATCATCAGGAGAAAAATGAACAGGATTACTTATTCTATTCTTTCCGAAATGGACGAAGGAACAAAATGTCAAGTGACAATGTGAGCAGAATACTGTCAGAGTGCGAAAATGAACTTCGTAAAAAGAAACCAGATCTTATTCATCTCCATTCACATCTCTTCAGAAGAACAAGAGCTATGCATCTGTATCAGGCAAAAGTACCACTTCCTACTATTTCAGAATGGCTTGGGCATTCAAATGTAGAAACAACGCGCTTTTATGCCAAGGTTACAGAAGAAATGAAACGAGAGGCGCTCCACAAGCTCAGTAATAGTGATAAATCTGTTTTCATTCCACAAAAGTAAAAAAATTTTGAATAAAATAATTAAGTTTTAGACGAAATTCAATAAGTAAAGTTAAAATTTCAAAATCGCGCTTTTTCTCATTTTTAGACATAATTCGTAATGAAAAAGTAAAAAAAACATCCCCGTCTAATGATATTTAGACGGGGGGCTTTTCGTCAGAAGAAATGATGCATCTTCCTACGGTTACCTTTACAATATTTGCATGACTTCATGTGCCTTTTTTCAAACAGGAGCTTTGCCTTCGGACTAAGCTCATATTTCCTACCGCATTCTTTGCACTTCCACCAGACGGTCTTAGGATAGCTTTCAAGTATCTCATCAGGATCAGCGATTAGGTAGTTACTGATATAGTCCCATTCACAAAGGATATTCGGGTGTCTTTTAGCAAGGGAATTGTAGCCTTTTAAAACTTTTCTGCCGTTACAGTAAGGGCAAGCCTTGCATTAAGCGCATGCGGAAAAGCAGGCACCGCGGAAGCCAATTCCGCGGTCACAACTACGGTCACTGACAGTACCGACCAGGTTACCTCCGACGCAGGTTCTGATGATGCTCCGGTCAGATCGTAAATTTCTTTACGAGCTCTTCCAGAGAGTCTGCATCTGCCACATTCTGGCGGATCTGGGTGCGCGCTTCGTCCAGAGCGGATACCGTTTCTGTACTCTTGTCTGCGATCGCCACCACATCTTCTGCCGACTGACGGGCTACGCTGTTGATGGAATCCATGGCCACATTCATGTCATTGGAGGCGATCTTAAAATCATTGATGGAATGGGCAACCGTATCCATGGTGACATTCATGCGGTTTGCCTGATCCTCATAGGCTTCACAGGCGTCCAAAAATTTCTGATAGTCGCTTACTACCTTCTCATCCACAAAGGTTAAAACTTCCTTTAAGCACTTCTGCAGATCCCCCACCGAGTCCTTGACCAGCTGTACTGCCTCGGTAATCCTGGCTACCGAATCCTGGGACTGGGTTGCCAGCTGTCCGATCTCTCCCGCCACTACTGCAAAGCCTTTTCCCACTTCTCCTGCTCTGGCGGCTTCAATAGATGCATTTAAAGACAGCAGATTGGTCTGGGAAGCAATGGCTGTAATGGCCTGGGTCAGGTTGTTGATCTCATCCACGGACCTGGATTTTTCCATGGCAAGATCTGCCGCCTCTTTTACCCTGTTATAGATGCGATTTGTCTCATCTGCATTTTCTTTTGTTTCTCCGGCGATCTGATTAGACTTGGAGCTGATCTCCATTGCCAGGTTCTTGCCGTCTACTGTCTTGCTGTAGATCTCTTCCATCTCGGAATTCATGGTCGTGATCTTGCCCAGCACATCCTCAATGGTAGCAGAGGTTTCTTCCATGCTGGCGGCCAGTTGCTCTGCAGTTGCGGAATTTTCGTCGGTTGCCGTTGCCACCTGATCTGTTCGGGTATGGATCTCCCCCGCACTGGTCTTCATATTTACGGAAACATTGTCCAGTCTGCGGATGATCTCCACCAGGTTGACCCGGAGTTCTTCCACACCTGCGCTGATCAGGCCCACTTCATCCTGTCTGGCACTGAGTGCATCCTGATTCTCTGCCTTACGCAGATCCAGGGTGGACATCACATTGACATTCTCTGTCAGGTCCTTCAGCGGCTTCATCATCTTACGGCCAAAGTAGGAAACAAAGGCAGAATTGATGGCCGCTGCCAGAAGTGTCCCCTTCAAAAAGGTAAGAGCCACCTCCCCCGGTCCGGAAAGATGTCCCGCCACCAGGATACTGGTCACCAATGCTGCGTTACAGACAGACATAACGGCGATCATAATGATCTTAAAGAAGATTGATGATACGTAATTGACTTTTTTCTGATCCATGCTATTTTCCTTTCCATCTGCATAAACAAAGGGCGTCCCTGTGCCTTTTGCCCTTACCACCGTGCATGCTGTGTACTAATATCATTTTAGCATAGATACCATGATATCTCCACAATTCTGTCTGATTGCATCTTCTTCTATTAATGAAGGAAGCATCAGGTTCAGATCCTCATCTTCATATTGTATTTTAGACAAAATAATCGTTGTAATCCGTACATTACACCGTCAAACTTTTAGACATTATTCATCTTATTTTATTTCATTTAATCCCTTATTTTATCTAAAATCAGATATTAGAGAAAATAGCCTTATCCTACATAAAACCTTTGTTTAAGGAAATATATGATTATGTCTAAGAATTATAACTTTCAAGATGACGCGGTGTTTAAATATGCCGATGATGAAGACGTATTAAAACGGCTGTGCGGCTTAAAATAAATGCCGATATTCTATTTCCATGCCTGACAACAGGCTCAGGCATGGGATTTCAAAGTTTTTATTATCGGCATTTCTAAAATATCGGCATATGGAATGTAGAAACTTCATTCCGAGAGCTTAAACATGTGATTGGTGCAGCTAACTTCCATTCAAAAACTCGTAAATATATTGAAATGGAAATCTGGGCACGTCTTATTCTTTACAATTTCTGCTCTATAATTACGGGGCATGTTACAATCATTCAAAAAGGCGGAAAGCACATATATCAAGTCAACTATTCTGTTGCCTACAAAGCATGTCATTATTTCTAAGCTTACATGCTGGAGAAGATCCACCTGATGTAGAAAACCTGATAGGAAAAAATTTGCTTCCTATCAGGCGCGATCGGAAATATGCCCGCCAGCATAGATTCCGAAATCCGTCTAGCTTTACTTATAGATTCAAGTAATAGCTATTATACCAATAATAGAATACTATGTGAGCGGCAGATTTGCATCTGCCTATTTGTCATGCTCAAAAGTCACTTGTGAATTCATATCAGCTTGGAAATAATTTTTAACTATCGATTCCGACCATAATAATGCTAATTATCAGTTCTAGTAATACCATCTATCCTTCTTAACTTACTGACATTGGCTCTGAACTGTAACTATCTATCAATATATCCGGCATTCATTCGAACCGGTTTTCGCATAATAATCCCCCTTTCCTTATCTCAACGACTAATTCAATAACAGATTATTTCAAAGAACAATAATCCATATAAAAAATCAGCCAACACTAAGCCAATCCTATTGCGCACGAAAAAACGCATTTTATGTCTGAACTGGAACTCAGTATAAAAATTATTTTTGTAAAAAATTGGTAGTCGATTATTCAGATCAGAATAACCACAGCTGTGAATTGCTGCAAAAAATACTTTAACAAAAAGAAGAGCAAAAGTAAATACTCAAAAGCATGACTTCTTGAATGTAAATAACAGAAACGCGCATTTACTGCGTGTTTCGTAATTCGATGAATCGGTTGGCAATAGAGCCTTCGACGAAGTCGAACTCAATTGGCTCTATTGCTGCATTCTTGAACTATATGTTCAAGAATGTATCTTTTCAAGTGCCTATAGTACGCCAAAAAAAGGAGCGACCACTTGCCGCTCCTTGAATAATATAAAATCAATAATATTTTCTTACCTGCTCTTTACTTACATTTGCGTAATCTTCATTTTCGATAACCGCATCGTAAAGAGAATCAAAATCTTTAATATATGCCTTTAAACTCTTTACTAAGGCACGTAAACCTTTTTCTAAACCTTTTGTTAATCCTTTATTTTCCATGCTTGTCGCATATGTGCACATCTCCGTCACCTCTTTCTCTATTTCTTTTGTAAGTGGCAACCCATAATCCTTCTCAAGCCCTGCTATTTTTGACTTAGCATCTATCGTCTCATCAAATAATACAGTTAATAGCTTGATAGTGTTATTATCAGTATCTCCAATATCATGATTTTTACTAATGTTGATTATTGTTGTACTAATGATATCATATCTCAGATTGTCTACCTGATCTTTTTCTCAAATCGTCTCCACAAAACATAAATCCAAATTCCTGAAACAATAATATTCATCAGCATAAAAGCTGGACTTTCCTCTACTACTGCCATTCCAGTCCAAAAGGATGGCAAAAAAGCCAGACAATACCTATAAGGCACTGGGATAAAATACGGTGCAATCGCTCCAAGCATTATCAACGAAGACATCTTGGTAAGCGCCATGCCTTCCAGTTTATTGGAAGAAAGCGCAACAACAAGGAGGGTGATGATAATACCTTGCAGTGTTCCTGCTACTGACAGGAATATCATCATGATCGCCTCTATCTCTGAAAGCCTGAAAAAAGGAAGCAGCGCCACTGTTACAATAAATGCCGCGATTCCAGGAATCACAAGGCGGGATGCAAAGTAACCGCTTTTCCCAAGTCCTGTGACAAACAGATACCTGTCGATATGCTCATCATGCTCTTCAAGCATTACCATAGCAGCTACAAAACAGAACATGACCGGAGTAATAGCCGCATAAAAGATATCGAAAAGGCTATAATAGGGCGTCATAACACAAGAAAGCCCTGTTATGCGGATAAGTTCCTTCTCAATTGCAGGAATACCAAAGTGCATCGCTACCCCGATCAAAAATGGCGAAAGACCCGCCGCAAGAAGCATCATGTCCTGCCTGACAAACCTGAGCATATGCATAAAACTAACATTTATAGAACTCAACTTTCTCATATCTTGGCTCCTCCCTGTTCCTGCCACATTTTACGTACACACCTGCATGCGATCACAAACAGAATGCAGATCAGTACTACTGTCATTACCAGTCCTGCCACTGAAACTTCCATGCCGCCTACAAGTTCCATGCAGGCGTTTGCAGGGTATATCCTTCCCTGAGGCGGAGTAATTCCTATAAGATGCAGGATTGCAGGTATAAAGCCAAGGATTTCAACAGGCACAGTATAAAGAATAAACTGGTTAAGGCTCTTTATCTTAGTTGCGACGATCACTCCAAAAAGCGTAAACATTACAGAAGCCAAAAATGTCCCAGCCAACACCGATATAATTGATCCGCAACCTGACGCCTTTGAAAGAATCCCCGCAACAATAATGGCTATAAAGCTTAAAGTCAGCACCTTAGACGTCACATATTCAAAGACCTTAAGAGGCGAAACAGCCAAAAAGGAAGTTACTCTCTGGCTCTTTTCCAAAAGTACAATGGCTCCCATAAAAAACAGTCCCATGGCGGCCGGATCTGAAAAGATCAGCACTGCTGCCGTTATCCGCCTCCAGGAATCTGGAAGTGCGGCCAAAACTATAACGTAGAACAAAGTCAGGAAGGTATACAAAAGGTAAAATCCATATCTTAACTGAAATCTCATATCCCAGAAAAGTAGATTAAATAACCTTCTGCTGCCTTTATTAAACATCCCTGAATTAGAAACTTTAGTGGAAGCTTTCGTATAACTCATACAAGGGTCCTCCCTGTTATCTCCATGAAAATGTCATTAAGTGTAGGCTCGCTGCTATGAATAGAAATTATGCGATTTGAAGCGATAAGTTTCTGGAGCCTTTCATCCGATGCCATCTCATCAAGGACACATTCACCTGTCTGTTCACCATTTTCAATCCATGAATAGGACACCTTCGCCGCACCCTTAGACATTATCAGATTATGTGGTGTATCAAGCGCGTAGATCTTACCTCCCACAATGAACGCCACCCTGTCGCACAGCTCCGTTGCATCCTGCATATTGTGAGTCGTAAGAAGAATTGTCTTCCCCCTTCTCTTCTCCTCCAGGATTATATCCTTCATAAGACGGTTATTCGTAGGATCAAGGCCGCTGGTAGGCTCATCCAGGAAAAGAATCTTGGGATCATGAACAAGAGTTTTGATGAAATTCAAACGGCTTTTCATACCTTTTGAAAAGTCCGATACTCTCTTATCCACATCATTCTCAAGTCCTACCATTGCTAAAAGTTCATCAATGGATCGCCCTGAACCAGTTCCCCTCTTACTTCCAGACGTTTTTCTATAAAGTGATGAAAAGAACTCAAGATTCTCTCTGGCTGACAGCTTTTCATACATAGTGGAGTATTCAAAATCTACACCGATCTGCTGGTAAAAATCAGAGCTACTGGCTCTGCACTCTGTTCCGCATACAACTGCCGAACCGCCATAGCCTGGCAACATTCCAAGAAGTATCTTTTGAAGGGTACTCTTCCCCGCTCCCGAAGGGCCAAGAAATCCGAATATTTCACCTTCAGATACTGAAAAATTCATATCCTCAATGAAGGGCTTTTTGGTGTAACTGAAACTAAGATTTTTAACCTGAATCATATCTGTCTCTCCTTATATCTATTTGACCAATTTGTTTTTTATGGTCAAAATATTAGTAATTGAAAGTCCGGCTCCAGGCCGGACGCTGCCATTCACTATAACATCAGCTCTTCAAAGAATCTGCTGTACCACGCCTTTTATCATAAGCCTCAAGGCTTCATCGTAATGCTTCTCCCCAATATCTGCCTTATGAAGCGTCGCATAATATATCGCATGGAAAGCAGCACTTATAACCTTAGGATCTGCCTTCTTTTTCATCGGGAACATCTCAAACATCTTTTCAATGGTATCGGTGTCATCCTGAAGGTGCGCTTCCACCACTTCTCTTGGAAGCTTTCTCACAAGCAGCTCAACCTCATCCGTATCAAGCAGCTGAAGTATCGGCATCTCCTCTGTCTTTTTAAAAAATCCAAAGATAAGATCTGTCAGAGCATCCGCAGTGAGTTCTTTCCCTGCAAGATGGGAAAGCGCCTTCGCAAGGTCATCGTTGATACTCTCATGCTGCTGTTGAATAACCTCAAACAAGAGCAGTTCTTTGGACTTATAAAAAAGATAAAACGTCCCCTTCGGAATACCCACACGCTTTACAAGCTCATCCACTGTAGTACGACGAACGCCATACTGGGCAAGGCATTTCACAGCCTCCTCCCTAAGGCGGTTCTGGATATATTCTCTTTCCTGATCAGAATAACTCTTAGGCATAAGCTTTATAATCCTTTTTGACTAAATTTATCTTTATAGTCAAAATACACCTCTTTTATTATCTTGTCAAGCGGATACGAGATGTATCTGTTTTATCTCTAACAGATACATCCTGTATCTAGTACATGTCTAGAAATGCATGGATGCATTTCTATGTGCGTAAAAAAAGGAGTGGCCGCTATGGTCACTCCTTCGCTTCTATCTTATTTAGTTAAGTCCGTGAAGCTTGCCAACCTTTTCAAACAGGTCGTTACCGTCAAGATTTAATACTCTGTGGAATGCGCCGAACTCATCGAGTGTAAGCTCATAATCTCCACGATAGAAGTTCTCAACGTTCTCAGGTGTCATGTTTACATCATATTTGGAAAGAACTTCAACTACCTTTTCTGGTGTATCAAGTCCAATGCTGTCGCAATATCCTTTGATAACGATACCAAGATCTCCCATACCGTTAACTTTGGTCTGTGCTACTCTCTGCTCTTTTCTTTCAATTGTTGTCGACATCCTTATTCCCCCTTCTCATCCTTGGAAAAAATAACTCGATAACCCAAAAGATTTTTGAATTATCACCTCAATTTCATGCCCATTATAACTATTAACCGTATAGATTTCCACTCTTAAATAATCGTATTTTTGTAATACATAATGATTATTATGATGTTTTTCATCAAACAGGGACCACTAGTGGGATTGATAAAACGAAATTTTTATCAGTTTCTTTCTTTTCACAAAAAAGCCCCAAAACGCAGTTTTCGCCTGCATTCTGGGGCCTGATCACTTTTTCCTTAATCCAGATCGTAGAGCTCTTGTCTTAGAAGTGCCATGGAGTCTGTACTGTAAACCGTTGATGTTACGCCGTTTACCGTACCTGTGAGGGCTGAATGGACGTAGATATCAAGGGTATCGGAATCACCCATTGCCACGTTAGATCCGTTATTATTCAGGTCGTAAATCGGAACATCAACTTCAAGGTAGTAGGTTACAAAGGCATTGGACTGACTGCCTGAAGTACTATCACTATAAATGAGATAGTAGTTTCCGGTTGAATCCACCACTGCCGGAGTCCTGCTAACAATCTCGCCACTGCTGTTAACCGTACATAGATATGCCGGGTACAGCTTAGCCGGAGTCTTTGCTGAGCTATAAGATGCGCCATACAATCCGGTAGTCGTAGACGTGCCTGTTTCAGGATCATAGTTATACTGCTCACTTCGTTTTCCATAACTGAAGTTGATCTTGATGGCACTGGTCTTTATTCCGACATTAAGATCCGTCAAAGTGAAATAAACCGGATAATATTTATACTCATTAACAACGTCAGTATTACTGGAATATGCAGGAGCATCCGGATCACTTGCGGTATTTGCAGTAGTCACTCCACTTTCACTACCTGCAGCAATAGCTTCCGAATCATTTGCCATATCCTGTGCATATGCATCATAAGGAATCTTATCGGTAGTTAATTCCTTGGCAAAAGTATCATCTGTAATAGATATACTTGCAGCCTTAACACCTGAATTGTAAGCCATGATCATGGTATTGATGAATAGCTGAACCTCAGGTGTCGTACACTGGGAAACCGCACTATGACCTACTCCTGAATATGAGATATTGCCTCTATTGTAGATATAGTAGTTATTTCGAACATCATGCGGAGATGCTTCATATACGTCATTAGTACCATTCTTGGTATAGGTAGATATAAAATTCTGCGTATGCTCTCCAGGCTCAACAAGACCATTACCATTAGTATCCACATCTCGGCTGTCCAGCGTATACCATACTGTAATATCACTTTCGCCATCAGCGTTATTATCCATATCAAGATTGAGCTGGAAATACTGTCCATGAGTACTTGCAACAAACATCTCATCTTCAAGATCATATGGATAATTAGAGATGGTTCCTTCATTTACAAGAGATACATAATATGCATTCTTATTAGAATTTCTGCTAGTATACCCTCCTACTGCAAGATTCTGATATTGTCTGCTAGGTCCAAATATTGAATGATTAGTCGTAGCAAGTCTATACAATCCTGAAAGCGCTGCACCGGAATTAGGCAGCAGCGGTGTCGGATCATATTGCGTACTATAGGCACTTCCATAGACATTATTGGCACCAACATAGCCAAATCTGTCCATACCACACAGATCACGTATTGCATTACTAAGGTATGAGCTTGCAAACCAGTCTGCCCACTGGGACTGAACTACGAACTGCTTATACGTCTTACCCGCAGTGCTTGTACCAAGTCCAGCCCGAGGATAAAGAGACGTGTCATATATCCAGGAAGTTGTATCATGGGTAAAGAGCATAGCTCGTCCGCTCTTGCCGTACGTAACCAATGATTTGATTGAGTTCTCGTTAGGGATATTCGGGAACATATCGGTAAATCCTACAATGACCATGTCATAGGCTGACAGCATAGTAGGTCCAACAGGTCTTTCGTTAGCATCATCAGTATCTCCATCGCCGTTTCTATCTATCGCTTCATTGAAATTACCGGCAATAGTCGTAGGCGATACAAGATGTCCGCCTTCAAGCTGAACTTCAAGGATATCACTTTCCTCTTTTATCTTGGATGGGTCATAATTCTTTTCATAAGAGGTTGCAAACTCATAGGAACTGATAGAATAAATATTAACGTCATATCCCGGGATATTCTCAAGCATGCCATACCAATCGCTTGTCGGAACATAGTACTGCTGATATGAAAGGTCCCTGTCTACCGCACCCTTGATATCATATGTCTGAGATATCGCTGAGTTTCCACCATCTGCACTACTGTTAGGAATGTACGGATATACCTGCAGTATATTGATCTCAATCCTTTCTTCTACACCGGACGGAATAACAGCACAAATACCTGTTATAGAGTCATGCGAACAAAGAGATGAATCTTCACTGTTAGGCTTATTGTTCGTGATCTTAAGCTTCCATGCCACACTTCCGTAGTATCCGTTAGGAAGCTGCCTTGTCAGATGATAAGAAGTATATGGCAAAAGAGATGTAGTAGAGCCAGACGATATAGTCAGATTCATGATCTCTTCTGTAAAAGTTGAACCTTTCTGTGCATCCGTCTTAGTCTCATCAGTAGATCCCGCAAATCTTCCGTCGCCATTACTATCAAGGAATAGCTGAACTGTATATGTAGCATCAAGCAGATCAGGATTAGCTACATCCGTGATAGTAAAATCGAAGTTCAGATAATACTGTCCATCAGATCCAGGTGATAAAAATACACATTGATTAGGATCAAGTATATTGCCATTTGTAACAGCAACGTATTCTGTAGGTACCGAAGTCACATCCAAAGTAAGCTTGGATTCATTAAGTCCCTCAGTGATAAGATCCGTGAACTTAGATCCAATTGATTCTGTAACAAAATTAGTATACTTTCTTTCATTCCAGGTATTGCCAAATCCAGTCTTAATAAAGGCATACATTTGAGAATTAGTATCAAGTTTACCTGCAAATGTGCCGTTGGAAGTATTAAGTTTGCCAGAGCCCGCACTGATTCCTGATGGTGCATTGCTTGAATTATAAGAAAATGAACCACCATTCATTGTAGTATCATATGTAAACAGGTCATCTGCAACGATTACCGGATAGCCGAGCTCCAGGAAATTCTCAAGTTCTTTTTCCTGAATACTTGTAATATCATTACCCGAAAGTCTGAGACTAACTGAAGCAGAATGAGTAACTGCTGCCGATCCAAAATCAGCACCATCAACATACATAGCTGTATCACTCATGGAATCACCAACATGAGCGTATACTATACCATTCATATCAGAACTATTATATACAGTATAGTTAGCTGACTTATACCAATTATTACCATTCCATGTATAAACGGTGCCATCATTTGCTGTATATGTGATCCAGTTAGGTTTACCTACATTAGAATTGTAATTTCCTTTATTATTGCGTCTGCGCCAACGTCCAAAGCTGTCACTAACCCTATTTTCTACGTACCATTCCCATACAGAACCATTATTATCCGTTAAGCCGGTCACTGTTTCTGTCATTCCGGTACAAAGCACTGTAGTTGGCTGGGTATTCATTATCTTCGTTGTAGTATCTTTGATTCCATAATAATTGCTTGTGGTACTACTGCTCTTAACTTCATATGTATAAACAGCAGTATCAACCGTCTGGGATCCAATATAGATAACATCATAGTCTTCGCAAGGATCGCCAATAATTCCTGCAAATTCAGATGTTGTCATACCGGTTATCTTGACTCTGTTAAGGATAGTTTCCTGAGCAGCACTTCCTTTTTCAAAAGTACCTGACATATAATCTTCATCTTCAAGAAGTGAAAGGTTTGGCGCAAATCTCTCCGCAAATACCTCTGCTCTCTGGGCCTGACGATATGCTACATCATCGCTTCCATCATCATACTGATAGTATTTGAAGGCATAGCAAGGCTCAATCTCAAGTACCTTTATCGTTGACTTATACAAAGTCAGGTCACTACCTGCAAAAATAAGTATGTACTGAGTCACTACGTTAGGAGCTACTGTATAGCTCATGTTTCCAATATTCTTACGCCCTCTGTATACATTCTCCTCAATGATAAACTTAAGGACTTCTTCAAAACCTATAGAAATCATTGAATTAGTATATGAATATGCAAAGAAGCGGTTAAATACTGCCGGAACATTTTTATATTCTCTGTCAGAACCTTTTGTAAAATCTCCGCTGTTATACTTGGCTACATATATATTTTTAAAATTGTATGCACCCGGAACCTTTGAAACATCACACTTTGCTTCATAGTTAGTACTTCCTGAAGAAAAATATGTATAGTTACCTATTCCGGTAAGAGCGCCCTTGAAAGTATCATCGTTATCACTGGAAAGCCCGGGTGTATTAAGGATTATGCTATCCTTGATATCTGTCATTAGAAGCCTTGCCAGATAATAATAGTTCTTCGCCTTGGAATCAGCGCTAATACCCGATGTTTCGATGTCATCAAATATACTTCTGTTAACTATGACAGCTTGAGGATATGAACCTGTAGCGCCTGATCCTGAATATGAAGCCGAAACAATTCCTTTTGTGCATGCGGTCGTTATATCATGAATTTTCTTTGTGTCATCTTCAGAAGCACCAATAGCCGTCTTCTCATCTTTAGTCATGCCATTAGCAGACAGATATACAAGATCAGCATCAGCAATATTAGTTTCAACTTCCTTTATCCTATCGCCATAGCCCTCACTTTCAGAGTCGAAGGTCTCGCACAATGTGTACAGATATAATGTGAGATTTACATTGTTATCATCAGTCTTGGTTTCATCATCACCAAATACATAGTATTTGAGCCAGTCGTAGTTGATGGTTATGTAGTAGGCATAACCATATCCTTCAAAATAGTCACCGCTACTTGGCTTTGTAAGTGAGAAGTTGTATCTGTTCTTTGAATCAACGCCTTCCAAAAGGGACGTATCCTCAGCACAGCTAAGGACATAGTAGCCACCTTCCATGGTTTTAGCATTAGTATACTTTTGCTCTCCTCTTGACTCAGTGTCCTGATCTGTGTCTGTCTCAGAACCTGATCCATTACCATTTTGACCAGAACCGCCACCATTTGGATCTGAACCTCCGCCATTGTTTGGATCTGAGCCGCTGTTGGGATCTCCTTGAGCGCTTGCCACCAATATATTACGGTGCCTTACACCTACAAAACCTGTAGAATTCTGATCAGCAGAACCACCGCCGTCGCCAGAAGGTGCCGGTGCACCGCCACCTGCATCATCTGAACCGCCACTGTCATTAGAACCACCGGAGTCGCCACCAGAACCAGGTTCATTACCAGCATTAGGATCTGCTCCTGACTCCTCTCCAGCAGAATCAGCACCTCCACCTGTTTCAGTTGGAGACGGATCTGAGGTGTCATTAGTTGTAGATGAACCGCCTGATGTTGATGAGCCGCCCGATGTAGATGAACCACCTGAATTAGATGATCCACCAGATGTTGATGTACCTCCTGAAGATGCTGAACCACCCGCATTTGAAGATCTATCTGTGCTAGAAGCATTCTGTGCACCGGATGATTCTTCTGCGCTTGCATCATCTTCATCAGTTGAACTTTCTGTAGATGCAGAATTAGCAGAATCTGCTTCATCACTTGCAGCGGTGCTTGCTGATGCAGAAGATGATGCCTTTGAAGATGATTTTGAACCGGATCCATCCTTTTCACTATCATCAACAACTATAACTTTGATAGTTATAAATTCATCTTCATCATCGCTTCCAACAGGTTTTAAGATAATTGTATATATACCAGGTTCATCAGGAATGATAGGAAGAGCATATATGTATGTCTCTTCATCGGAATCTTTCTCTTTCAGTCCTGTATCACCGGAAATATCTTTACCTGAGCTGCCACTTCCGTTTTCAGATTCTTCTTCATCATCAGAATCATCTGACTCTTTTGCATCTTCCTTCTTGTCAGTATCATCGTCATTATCAGCTGTATTGCCAACTTCTGATTCATCATCACCTGATCCTGAGCTTCCATTATCGCCGGAATCATTTTCATTATCAGATGAATTGTTATTATCGTTATTGTTATTATTATCGTTATTGCTATCGTTATTATTATCGCTGTTATTGTTATCAGAAGATCCTGAATTATCAGAATCTCCACCGCTCTTGTCATCTCCCTGGCTGCTGTCACCGGCATCTGCCGCAGCTTCTGTCAGATAAAGTCTTTCGCCATTTTCGCTATAGTTATTAAGCCTTGCCTGACCATCTGAGCCATCTCCAGAATCTCCGGAATCGCCTGAACCATTCTGATCGTTTGAGTCTCCACTTGGAGTACCAGAATCAGAGTTCTGATTACCAGAATCACCACTTTGATTATCAGAACCAGCGTTATTATTATCAGAGTCTCCACTTTGGTCATCAGAACCAGAGTTATTATTATCAGAGCCTCCACTTTGGTTATCAGAACTGCCTGACTGATTGCCGGAATCAGTATCCTGATCGTCGTCATCATGAGCATCAGAAGAACTGCCACCAGAACCCGATCCTGCTGACTCGTCTGCTTCAAAGGTCTCTTCTGTTTCTACTGGCATATTGGTTTCAAAGACGAAATTACCAACTTCGTCAAGGGACATGGTTACAGTAATCTCATCTCCTGCTTCCATGTCTTCGCTCTCTTCGCTGGCAGCGTTTGTATTTTCCATATCATCTACACTACTGATAGCAGCCGCACTATAAGTTGAAAAGTACATAGACGTCGTCAGCGTTTTCATTTTTGCATATATTTTTAGTGTAAGACTTTTTTCAGATGATTCATCATTTTGCGGGCAGATGACAATATCAAACGTACCTTGACCACTACCTGCACCTGAAAATGTTAGTACAAGATCGTATTCGAATTGTATCTCAGCATCGTCAGAGACACTTTTTTGTGTCAAAACAGCCTCGCACCCTGCTGCATCAAGATCATCATAATTTTTAACTTTTAATTTTGTATTGGATCCTATTGTATATTTACGCTTATTATTTTTTGAGTCGTAAATAAAATAGTTATCGGATGAATTAAGTAAATATGATGAACCTCCATTAAATTTTGCTCCATCAACTTTATAAACTGTAACCGTTGAAAAAATCAGAGTGATAAAATCATCCTTATCATATTCAGTACTACTATTAGTAGAGCCAATGACAACCTTGAGTGTTCCAGTTCCACTTAGATTCACCTGCAGCTTTTGAGCTTTTTTAAAGGTCGAATTATCAATAGGATAGTCATACTTATCTCCCTCAAAGCTCGCACTTGCAGTAAAAGAATCATCTCCTTCTTTTTCTGTAGATCTTATTTCAAAATTCTCATTTGTTGAACCAACATAATATACTCCTGAAGTATTAATCTCAGGATAATATGTTCCGCTTATTTCTTTTTCATTAGAAAAGTCATGATCAGTAGCAATTGAATAAACATTGTAAAATGAGAATGATATGTAATATGTATCATTAAAAGGCCCAATAATTCCATTTAAATCCGTCGCCTTTAATCCGAATGAGTATGTACCAGTTTTCTTTGCACTAAGTTTAGTGGTTGCTGAACTATCATCCGATAGACCCAACTCCCCATTTTTAGTCCATTTGAAATTATAAGATCCAGACTTCTTAACAAAGATTACATCATCGCCATTAGTTAAAACGCAGCCAATACAGCCAGTTACAACTGCAGTCTCTTCTTTATTTGTAACTTTTATAGGATTAGTCTCTGATATATTATTATCTGTAACATTATAATAGTTGTTTTCATACTTTAGATATAGCTTCGGCGTTGTATCGCAATTAAATACAACGTTATATGACGTTTTGAAGGACCCTATTTCTCCAGTTGTACTAATAACATGAAGCGTGATTTTTACTATATCTTCCGTTGTTGCCGTACCCGTATATTCAACAGTTACAGGATTGCTATATGATACAGAATCATCAGTTCCATCAGGTTCATGAAATTTGATTTTTGATGAATATGATGCATCTGTTGTCCATTTATAAGTGTATGAATTTTTAGAAGCATGATTCAAAACATCATCAGCGTTAAATACACTTGCAGTTAACTCAATACTGTTAGAACCTGATGCTACGCCTATATAATCACCATCATCATAATAATTGTAGCCACTATCTCTTACAGTTGATTTATACTCTAATTTAAACTGCAACTGCTTATCCCTATATGTTTCGCCTTCATACCCTTTAGGCGCAATAATAGCGTATGCATTACCAGACCCTGTAGGTTTTAATTCTAAAGTATAAGAATTATCCTCATTTGCCTTGAGCGTTGTACTATCAGGTAAATTCGCAAAAGATACCGCACTGGATAATTTTGCAAAACTGCTCTCACCTGACTTACCAAGATATTTAACTGTATAAATATATGCACCGGATTCACCATCAACTACATAATCCTCTTCTGAAACAGTAATTGTTGAAACCGTAGCCGTAGATTGATCTATCAAATGATCAATATCAGGTATAATTGTCTTTAGCTTTCCATCATGGTTATAAACAGCATAATATGAATCAACAACTTCTACATTAAACTCAAATGGATCCGGAAGTTCTTGATTTGGATATTCAGTTTCTCCAGTTACTTCAACACTAAGATTCTTATATAGATTAGCTGCATTCCCCGTTAAAGTAATCTTATTTCCTTCATATCCCTGAGTAGTTTTGTCAGTACTTAAAGTTATTGTTCCTTCAGTGTCATCTACTTTTCCAATTACTAAATTGTCATAATGAGGATTACTCCATACATAGCTAAAGCCTGTATCAGAATTAGATACTGGTGTAAACTTACCATCCGAAACAGTTCCAATATGAGCGTTCAATACTATTCCGTCAGTTTGTCCAATGTATAATTGGATTGTTTTGTTGGCAGATTCATTTGCTTTTTTGTAGTAATAAACCTTTTCACCATTATCATCAAACTCGCCATCTATACTGATTCCCAGATAATAAACAATCTCCTCCGCCGGCTCAGCGCAGGTAACCATGCCATTATAAATCTTATAATTACCGCTTCCATCCGAAGCCACATAGCGGTTCTCGATATCAGCGATATTACTTTGGGAGATTTCAGAAGAGGACATGTTAACAACCTTGGCAGATACAAATGTATTGCCAAGTTCAAGGCCCTTAATTGTGATGGTAGTCAGACCTCCACCTGTAAAGAAATAGAAATCACCTCTGCTTTTACTAACACTTACAGATGATGATGTAGGATCAACGATATTGATGATCTTAGTGTTGCCGATTGTCCATATAACTGTTTGAGTTGATGTATTGGAAATGGCATCAGAAGGAAGGCTGAATGTTATCGAATTACCTTTGCCGACAACAGTAGCCTTAATTCCTCTACCAATCGTGGTCATCTCAAGATCTGTTACATCAGAAGTCTTGGCATCTCGAATATCTATAACGCTCTTATCTTCATAGTATCTTCCGGTATCGCTTTGGACATAATATCCCTGTACAAGCTCTCTACCAATAAGTCCTTGCTTTGCATTAAGGATATAATAATCCTCGTCCGCTTCGCCGTTTTCGCCCATAACAGGAGTTGGCGGCGTGTTAGGATCATATGCTCTTAGCTCATATGTCATCGGATAGTCAGTCTCGCCTGCATCAGGGTCTATGGACATAATGCTCTCGTCCTGAAGATCAGCAACCACGTTACCTATACCAACTGTAGGATCATATTCGTATCCGTCAGTCTGGTCGGTGACATCCTTGAACTGTCTGAACGGCTCATATCCTGAGGCAAAATATCCCATTGATGCCTGTTCATAGTCATCTGCTATCTCAACAAGACTGAAATCAGACGTCTCTGCAATGCGGGTATCCAGATCCATGAAGGTATCAGCTGCTGCCAGAGAATTGCGCATAGAGGTAAAAGGAAGAGTTGCGATGGCTGCTCCTGCCATAGTGATAGAAAGCGCCTTGGCTGCCCTTCTCTTTATAACTCGCTTATTTCCTATTTTCCTGCTTATTGTTTTAATAATCTTATTAAAGGTATACTTCAATTCTGCCTAACCTCCCATACGATTATTACAATCCTATATTTATGAGGTAGGTGTCAAAAGTTCCTTTTGACACCTTATGTCACATGTAAAACTAATGACTAATGGTTCAACATTGATGCCATGATTGAAACAATTGGCTAGTAGTTCAAACCCATGATCTTAGTTCGATGCACCATCTGAGTTCTTCCCTGCGCCGTACAAAGATGTATCATTTCTTAAAGCTATAGTAAAATCATAGTTATATGTTCTTTCAGAATACTCAAGCGCCATCTGGACATTCACCGATTCATCTCCGCCTTTGTATCCAATCTTAAACTCAGAAACATAATCAGAAAGCACCGGCCACGTTGTTATATCTTCCGAAGCTATGCCGCTTCCATCCGGAGTTACGGATGTTATGACTCCTGATTCAAAAACTGCTGTGACGGGAAGTCCGTCAGCTGCGCCGTTAAAGCCTGTAAAATAGTAAACTGTGCCGCTTTCTTTATTAAACGCGATCACACTTGCCTTTGCATGAATGGTTCCGGCTTCAATATCTTTATTGATGTCTGCAGTGCCCTGGCTCGAGTAGTAATCCTTATTAACAGTCAGCATCGCGAATATCGTAGATACATCCTTTGAAGGAAAAAAAGCTGCATCCCCATTTTCAGGTGCATACAGGCCAAGATCTGCATTAGTAATATACGTAGTGATCTGGCTCTGCAACAGCTGCGACCTTGTCTGAAGGTTCAAGTCCTTATTCTGACGCTGATACAGATTAACTCCGGTTGTGATAAGCGTCCCAAGAATAAGGCCGACAATGGACATAATGGCTATTACTATGATCAGCTCTACGATGGTAAAACCTTTATTCAGTTCGTCTTTACCCTTCTCGTACTTTGCCATAGAATTATTCCAATTCCGCTTTGCCCGTTGTAGGTGTCATCTTGATCGTATAAGTCTTGCCCTGATCAAATGTAAGCTCCGTCATGTATCCAAGATCTGAATATTTCAAAAAAGCTCCGGTCGCCCTGTCATATCCAAGTATTATCTCCTGACCTGTAAGATCAACTTCACTTCCGCCAACAACCGCTTTTATCTCAATATTCGGTGCACTTACAGATATTTCATCAACAATTTCTTTGTTAACGATCTGACTTATGATAATGTGCCCCTTACCGTCACCAGCTATTTTCAGATAGACATCAGCAGCAGATGAAAGTCCGCTTTCCGGCGCCCCTTGAGACTTACTTAAGGTCAGAACCCTTACCCTCGACAGTGCAGAAAGTGTATCCTGAGCGCATTCTCTTGCAGCCCTTCCGTTAAGTAGCCCGATCATAGATATAAGGCCAGTCGAAAGGATTGCCATGATCGCTATGATCACGATAAGCTCAACCAGTGAGACACCATTATTCTTATTTTTCAGGTAAGAAAAAAATCTCATTCAAAAGCCTCACATCCAGGTTCCCCAAAAGCTCGCCGCCTGCCAAAGCTTAGTACTTCTTCCAGCCGCTGTATGTAACAAGGTCTGCTGTGTTAATAGTTGCTTCACCGATAGTTTCAACGTTTTCAGATTTTTCCAATAGAGAAAAATCTTCTCCGGATCTAAACAGGTTAGCTACGCACAGTCCCGTTGTTTTATCTTCTAAAGTAAAAATACTGCTTAGCTCATCAGGATCGTTTGTAATGTTGGCACCGCTTATGGTTATCTTGCCGTCACATATAACAGTTCCTTCAAAGCTTGAGCTTATACTTACATCTCCGCCAACTGTTATTATCATGTTCAGACCCTGTATAGAAGAATTAATCGTACAATTTCCGTAATAGACTCTGACTCTTTCTACTCCTGATTCATCTTTAAAATAGACATAGTTACCACTTTTACTGCTACTGCTTTTCAGCTTATCAATATTCTCATCGCTTATAAGGTTCTGATATACGCTCTCCTTCTCGTCTCCGGTAAGCGCATCATAATTAACAGAAAGATTGGTACAAAGCGTGTAATAGGACTGGTCATATATCTTAGCTTCAGCATCGGTATCAATACCAGCATATTCACCGGACGAAGCATATGAATCATCAACAAGCTGCCAGGCCACATATCCCTTTTCATCCTTTAATACATTCCCTGACGCATCAGTCTTAGGAATAAGGATATTCCCTGCAAGGTTAAGTCTTACAAGTCCTGAATTCAGAGGGAACTTAAAGTCTGAAATGTATGCACTTAAGTACCTGTCCATCCTCTCAGGATTAGCTTCATAGTAAGCCTTAAAGAACTCGCCTGCTGCCTTCTGGGGATCTGCAGAAAGGGACTTACTAAAGTCCATGTAAAAATACATCCAGCCATCCTGATTGATCACCGATGCATAGGCGCTGTCTGAAAGGCCATATACAGCTGCTCCATCTGCAATAGATGTTCCAAGGCTATTAACAGTTGCCCCATAATAAACAGGAAGTATAGTCTTACCTGAAGAATTACTATAATCGGTATAGTACTCGTAATAGTCTGCATAAGGGAGCGGATTACGCTGCAAGACTGGCGAATAATACGTTGTTCCCTTATCCACATAGGAATACCAGCCTACGCACTCATAAGGTACGAGATATGCAAGCTGTCCTGCCTTTGATGTAAGAGATTCTCCCATTGGGAGATTGTCTTTTTTGTCATCAAGATATGAAAGACCTATATATGCATTACCAAGAAGTACGAAGTTAGTCAGATTCTGAAAATCCGCTTTAACATTTGTTCCGTTAAAGATGATCGCACTGCTCAGGCTAGAGTCAAATTCATCAGTCTGGCCATACCCGTAGTAACCGCCGCCAAGCTTAACGGATGTACTGCGGCCTCCAATAGTAAGGTCATCTTTTACAAATGTATTGCCAAGGAGCTCAAGGTTATTAACACCGCCACTTGCCGGAAACGCAGATTTGGACCTGTAGCCTACTCTGATATTACTTGCCCATACATTGGATGTTGCATCTGCGTGAAAATAGCCGCTTCCATCTGTTACTATTCCGCCGGCGCTTATCACATAGTTTCCATTATCATCAAGAACCTTGTCACCGCCTGCTACGATATACTGACAATTTTCAAATGAAAGACCCGCTCCGCTGTCTACAACAATGGCGTAGTCTTTATCATCAGAAGTAGTACTGCTGCCTGCAACCTGGTTATCTGCTCCGGCGCCAGCACCTGCCTTAGCACTTTTTCCCGCATAGACACTTACATTTGAGATCTTACAATTACCGCTTTTAACTTCAATGCCATCGTCTGCAATGAGCGAATATCCAACAACTATAGGAAGTGAAAACTTAGTATTAAAGCCGATATCAGGGCATTTGATATTGATATCGGTCTCGATAATTGATGTATCTCCGGTCTCATCTGTATATACGACTTTGACATTTGTGATCCTGACAAAATCCTCGTATTCAGTGATGTTAGCCGACCTTGTAACTACCGCATAGGGAGGGTTATTCTTGTCTTTTCTGGTGACATAATCATTAAAATCCTTGCCGCTAAGCTGCTGAATAAGGGTATCTTTATACTTCTGCCAAATCTGTTTTTCAGATGCAGCCTTTTCTTCTGCTGTTAATGATTCCGAATATTTCTGCATTATTGATATATATGCTTCGGAAAAGCAGCCTGAAGCTTCCATCTGAAGTCCTGCAGATATCTCATTCATAGCCATTTCTGCAGAATAATAATTCTCCTGGATCTTGAACTGCTGGCTCTTCATTTCAAAATTGTATAAGGCCATGTACATGATGATAGAAAGCAATAGTCCTACAAAAGAAATAACGACTATTGCCATTACCATGGACATACCATTATTATCCTTATGAAGTTTTGCAAGTAAGCTTCTGGTTCTCATATAAACCTCATTAGCTCTCCTCTTCATCACTTGTCATTGAAAGAAGAGGTTCTTCTGTCTTGCTATAGTTCTCTGTAAACTTGTCATAGGTATCATCTTCATAAAACTCTACTGTGGTGTCGTATACAACATTTCCGATGACCATACTGCCATCAAGAGGAAGGACTTCCATCAGGTCCATATCCGCAAGCCAGCAGTTAAGGTTCATTGTTCCTGAATTGTAGTAATATTCAAGGAAGGCCTGGTTGTTATCCTTACAGCTGTCAACGCTGGTGTTCTTATTTTTATCACGAAGCTTTATGATATTAAATCCAAGATTTGTTCTGAGTGTTACATTGGGTGATGTTGCAGATGGCGCCTTACAATTGGGATCGTTAACAACAAAGTGAACCCAGTAATCGTCTACGTTATTAACCGTAAGGCTGCTACCTGTGCCACTTGGCTCCTGCATTGCTACAACAAGTGACATCTTATTGTTTGTTTCGTTATTTACATAAATGTAATCAAGAAGATTTCTGTCAGAATAGTCGGAGTAATAGTCGGGATAATAGCAGATAAAAATGTTTCTTGGATAAGGTGTACCGTTTGATGTCTGAGTGTAGGTTCCGCCTGCATAGGTCATAACTGAAGACGGCGTATCTTTATCTGCATCTGCAGGATAATAATATTTGATATTAGCCGTTACGGTTGATGAAGGCATGCCACCAATAAGTGTTCCGTTATCTTCTACCGTTATGTTTATCTCTCTTCTGACCTGCTTTTTTAACTCTTCATCAGAAATAGTACTGTCATTAAGAAGCACGCGGATAGCCTCGTAAGCATCCTCATCGTCATCCTCATTCATAAGGAACATATAATCGACATTTTCATCATAGATAGCTGCCGTACTATATTCAAAAGCATTGTAGTTATAGGAAGAAGCATCTCTTGCTGCGGAAGATGACTCATCTCCCATATAGTGGCTGGCATCATATCTGACTATGACATCATATTTTTTGTTAGTATCTGAAGACACTACAAAATCATCTATGGCAAATTCATAGATGTTACTCTCACTTCCTATGAAATTTCCGGCTTCATCATAGTAATTACCAAGAGGCTTGCATGAAGTAAACTGAGACCTTGGAACTATAAAAGAAGATAGAGACGGATCATTAAACATAAGAGCTATATCTTCTATGGAATAGTTCCAGCTTCCCTCAAAGATAGTCTGGGACAGGCTTTCATACTCTTCCAGCTCGCCCGCTCTTGAGTTTAATTTCTGCGTGATAACAAAGCCCCTCATAAGAGGAACTGCCAGAATTGCAAGTATAATAACAGCTATAATAACTTCTATAAGGGAAAAACCATTGCTGTCATCACGGAGACAATTTCTGTTATCACCCATATCCCAACCTCATGCTACGAGTAGAACGAGTAGCTAATGGTTCGAATTGGTTTTACCAATTCGCAGAGTTGATCTCTGATCAACTCCCAACCTCATGCTACGATTAACTTCCTTACTGTCCACCTGAAACATTGGTTACATCACCAAACACGTTGTCTGTTCCATGATTGATAAGACCCGGATTCGGAACTACATATTCTTTATCAGTTCCTTCAAGATAGAAGTAATCGATAGTCATATCACCTGAAAGACGCCCCGTGGATGAGTCATAACTTACATTAAGCTCTGATATGTTCTTAAAATCCTCATGCTTCACGATATTCAGGATTATCTGTTTAAGTCCGTCGTAAGTGGTATCAAAAGTCATTACTTCAACAGAATCATAGAACATAAGAGTCGAAACATCAGGTATTGTCCCGTCTGGTTCATACTGATACTGAGCTATAAGACCTGTTACGTCTGCACCTGCATTAGCCAGCTCATCTTCTCTTTCAGGTACAATGATGTCCATGGCTACAGGCTCTGTGAGAGCTGCTTCATAGACATAAGTCGGTGTAAGGATATTAGCAAGAGTCTCTGTGTACAGGATCTTATCTGCGGTTGTTACAAGTGAAGGATAACCTGCCATTATTCTATTTGTATCAATAATGTACTTATCAGTATCCTTGATATATGTATCCTTATTAGCAGAAACTGTAGTCAGCATCTGAACCTGAGTCCGCAGTGTTGCGTTCTCAGAATCAAGAGCTTCTGTCTTTTTATTCAGTCCTTGAAAACCATAGTAATATGTAAGTCCCGCTACTACGACACCGCCGAAGATCATTAATAAGGCTTTATCTCTATCAGATATCTTAAATTCCATGCGATCCTCCTCTTTAGTTCAATAACGAACTGAGAGTATTGTCCTTTATCTACACTGTTTTTCTATCTTTTAATCAGTACTTGTTTCATCTGCTGCAGACTCTTCTGTGCCTCCATCAGCAGACTCTTCTAGCTCTTCATCTGTAGAGCCGTCGCCTGCATCTTCTTCTCCTAAATCTTCATCAGTTGCTCCACTACCCGAAACACTTGATCCCTCTGCTGATGTATCTTCAGAAGAAAAGACTACATCGCCATCTTCCGCAGCTTCTACAGATTCAGTTTCTTCAGTATTATCAATTTCTCCTTCTTCACCCTCAACATCTTCTTCGCTCTTTTCAGCATATACGCCAACAAGTGTGAAGGTTACGAGGCCGTCTCCTGCATCTGTGGTTTCATCCGTAAGATTTTCTATCGTTACATATTCAAGAGACTTGAATGTACAGAACTGCTGGTATACATCTGCAGCTTCTTCTTTGGTACTTACTGACATTGTGATGGATATGCTGTCGTTATCACTGTTGATCGTTGATACCAGAACATCTGCCGGCATCTTCTCTTCCATCTCTTCGAGGAACTCAACTATATGAGCTACCGGCTCATCTTTTTGCGAATAGGCATCATTCACAAATTCATAAGCCTGTTTTGACAAAGTATACTTTTGATATATAGGAATGATGCTTACAACAGACTGAAGTTGCGATCTCAAGGTCTTGTTGGTGTTACTTGCATCAAGGTATGGTGGAAGGGACATAGCCAGCATAACTACTGATGCTCCAACGCAGCCTATAAATACAAGTCTTCCGATCGATACTATGTCTGTTCCGGCGTTCTTAACCTTCTTTTCCTTGATAAGAAAATCTACAGGCTTAATAGTTGCGCCGATACATCCAATGTATTCGCCGAAGATTCCTGACTTGAATACCTTTCCAAGCTGTATTCCTTCAAGACTTCTTATCTGCTGGGCAGGAACATCGAGGGTATTGGTTATAAGTTCGTCCATTCCCTGAATGGTTCCGCCGATACCTGTAAGGAGTACTCTGTCTATCTTCTGGCCTTTGGTTCTTGAATAGTAAAGATCGAGAACTGTGGAAAGGCCACTTACAAGATTCTCAAACGAGAAGGTAACGTGCTCGCGAATTTCCAAAAGCTGAGGACTGACATCTTCTTCCTCGTCTTCTATAACAGCTACGCCTGAACCTGCGCTTCCATCCATGCTCATAGCGCCAGCACTACTATAGGAACCGCTATCAGCTGTGCCACTTCCAAACGCTACACTGTTACCACTATCAGTGCCGCTACCTCCAAATGCATCACCGCTACCATCAGCGCCACTTCCAAATGCATCACTGCTGCCGCTGTCAGCTCCACTACTTCCAAATGCATCACTGCCATCAGGAGAGATTCCACTACCGTCGCTCTCTGACCCATCTCCGTTAAATCCGAAGAAATCCATGCCCTGGCCAAAGCCATCTATGTTCTGGCCAGCACCATCCTGACTATCAGAATCACCACCTTCACCTGCAGCCTGCGCCTGAGCCTCGGCCAATGCCTTGGCCTTTTCTTCAGCCTTAGCCTTACGATATGCCTCCATATCAAAGGCCGGATTTACGCACTTAACCGTTCTGAGGTAGCTAATAGCCTCAGAATGGGATGTATTATCAGAATAGATATGACTATAGATGATAGTATCAACCGCTTCCTCGATACCATATGGAACGGTTCTTGTAAGCGACTGAACACCATCCTTCATTACAGTTACGATAGTGCTCTTTTCATCTATCTTGATAACGATCTGACTTCCAACGCCGCATTCTTTTTTGACAGCCTGATACAAGGAGTTACCATCATAGTCGATCGCTTCAAGTTCAAGTCCTGCTTCTTTTGCAAATTCCCTGTAGCTTTCCAAAAGCTCATTAGGAACTGCAAGCGCATTGATCCTTATCGCCTTGCCGCCATCTTCATTCTGAAGGTGCTCCAGTATTGAATACGAAATGTTGTACTCTGTGATATCTACAGGGAAATAATCTGTAGCATTTGCAAGTACATAATCTCTTATCTGGTTTTCCTTAAGATAAGGAATCTCCACTTCCCTTGAAGCAATCCTGTTTGAAGAAATTGAGAAGATCGCTTTTTTGGCCTTAAAGCCTTTGCTCTTGATCATCTTCTTAAGAGCATCAGCAAAATGCTCATAGCCATAAAGCATTCCTTCATCAAGAACGCCTTCAGGTGTGGATATCATAAGGCTCTTGTAAACCTTAGGATTCCTGACCTTATAATCCATTTCAACTATTTCTGTTAATGTGGTTCCGATCTCGATACTTAGGACTTTAGCCATCCTGTTTATCCTCCGGATTTGTAAGGTTGATCTGGTCTAAAACTTGATCACATTATCGTTCCAAAATACCAATTGATGATCTTTTCGCCCACAAGGACCGCTGTCATCACGCCGCCTGCAAGATATGGTCCAAGAGCAAGCACATGGCCTTTTCCACTTATCTTCATACGGATAAGATGTATGATGCTTCCATAAATGCATCCCAGGAAAAAAGCCAGTATATTAAGTTTCCATCCTATGAGCAGTCCCGTGGCTGCCATAAGCTTTATATCTCCGCCGCCGATCCATCTTCCTTTGGAGATCACATACAATATCAAAAGAAAACCTGCTACAGCGGCAAATCCTATAATGTATTCTAAAAAGTGTCTCAGATCGAATAACATTCTGATCACTCCAAGGATTCCAATAGCTATGTTCAGCCCCGGCGGAATTATCATGGTCCTGAAATCGATCACTGATATTGCAACAAGTATTGATGATGCAAGGCACAGCAGAATGGTATCTATACTGATTCCATATACGATTCCTACAAGTACATAAAGTATTCCGTTTAGAGCTTCAATAAGTGGGTATTGTGCTGATATTTTCTGACCACATTTTCTGCACTTTCCCCCGTATATAACCCAAGATACTATAGGTATCAGATCGAACCACCGAAGCTGATACCCACAGCTTGTGCAATGCGAACGTATTTTGACAAAGTCTTCATGCTTGGGAAGTCTGTATATCAAAACATTTACAAAGCTTCCAATAACTATGCCATATATGAACAATAAAACGTAAAATACTACAGGCAGATCATGCATGGCTACTCCTTATTGTTCTTTTGGGTTCTTTATCGTTCTTTATCGTTCTTTATCGTTCTTTATCGTTCTTTATCGTTCTTTTTGGTTCTTTATCGTTCTTTTTTGTTATTTTCTATCTTTTCTAATTGCCTATTTTTTTATTTTTGTAAAATAGTTCCTCAGTTCACTGATAGGTACAGGCTTTGCATAGTGGAATCCCTGTATATATTCAAAACCATGAATGATACTGTAATCATTCTGTGCATCTGACTCTACACCTTCTACTAAAGTCATGATGCCGCTGTTTTTCAAAGTCTCGATCATATTTGAAACAATACCGTCCATACGCTCATCTTCGATCGACTGATACAAAAGAGTCTTATCGAACTTGATAGTCCTAAACGGAAGGTCGATAACTCTTGCCATAGCAGAATAACCTGTACCAAAGTCATCAAGATAAAATGAAATACCCTGTTCACGCAGCTTGTACATATTTTTCTTAAGCTTGTTATTATCATCTGCTACTGCACTCTCAGTAAGCTCAAGACGGATCTTTTTAGGATCTACGCCGTACTTTTTGATAATGCCAAGTACTTCTTCTGAAAGTCCGGGTAATGTAAACTCCTTGGCTGAACAGTTAACACTGATACATTCAAAGTCGTATTCTTTTTCCAGCTTTTGAAGTTCCATGCATACCTTCTCCAACATAACAAGAGTAAGTGCATGTATGCAGTTAGTTTCTTCAGCGATAGGAATAAAAAGACCGGGACTTACCATTTCTCCATTTATCTTTAATCTCATCAGGGCTTCTGCTGTTCTAAAAGACTGTGATTCAACTTCGAAGATTGGCTGTGCATAGCACACAACTCTTTCATCATCAGGATCTTTTCTAAATCTTATATCAAGAAGCTCCTGCTCTATCCTGTATCTTTCTTGGAATTTCTTGTTATCTTCCAAAGTAGCCCTGTATCTGAAGTTATCAAGCGGATTAACATGCTTTTTGGATAGCATGTTTACCATCTCTCTTGCCATAGCGATAGTCTTGATCTCCTTGAAGCAAGGCATATCGATCATTATTATCGTCGCAAGATTGTCGATATCCTTAATGGTCTTTTCAGCTATATCGCCAAGCTCATCAAGTGCTTTTTCATTTTCTTCAGTCTGGGGTGCTTCATAGATAAAGGTAAAAGTTCCCGCACTTTGTTTGTAAATATAGAGATTGGGATATTTATCTTCTGCCAGCCTGCAATATGACACGATTGCTTCAAAAGCATCTGCCATCTCGGGAGTTGGCTTGGAGAAATCCAGTCTGTTAAATGAAGGAATTATCAAATAGCCTATATAGAACGGCTTTTTCAAAAATATATTGTCTTCAAAACGGCTCTCCAACGAGTAGGCATTTTGTAGACCAAGTATCTCATCGTATGGGTTGGAATGGAACAAAATAAAGAATACAGCCAGTGGAATAACATATGTCATGGCCAGTATTATGTGAGAAGTATTAGTCCTTTGAAGTATAAGAAGAAGTACACACAAAGGATACACTGTGAATATGATAGTTCTTACAACCTTCGGCATATCTTTGGTAACAGTAAGGGCGAATACTAAGGAAAAGGTACTGCTTACAAGGCCGCAATGATTCATCTTGATTATAAATGCGCTTATGTCTGCCAGCTCTCCGCCGGTATAAGAAATCATATTTCCGCTAAAGAGCGACGTAATACAATAGAGGTCCATAAGGGCAACAAATGCCATGCAAAAAATTCTGTACCAGCTTTCCTTACTCCTGTTCCTGTAAGGAAGAGTACACAAATACATTGAAACGTCAAATAGTATAAGTGAGTAGATAATGATGTATGAAAGCATGCATATTCGCAGCATTCCTAATTTTTCATAAGTCATATCCGATGCAATATAAGCAATTGCAATCGAAATAGCGGGAGCTATTATGCTAAAAAGCATTCCGAAGAAAACATACACATAGCTTGTTGTTCTCCTTGGTTTTGTCCCGTTCATAAAAACAAAGAAGATCAAAGATACTATTAAAAATGCAACTTCTACATCAATATTGTATGCCTCATATCCGATTACATTAGACAACACTATTCACCTCTTAAGAAAACCTAAAATGTGATATCTTGCTTAAATATATCGGCATAAATTGTATAAAACTCAATAGTTTTAATTAAATTTCGATGAAATACCCCAAATTATAATGATTTATATAAAAAAAGTATACACTAAATATGCTTTAGTGTATACTTTTGGACTTTATATCGATATGTTCCTGCTGTTAGTAATTCACATCCCCGGCAACGTATATGCCCTGATTTGCATAATAGTCATTGAGACTATCCCTGCACGTTTCGATGCCGCTGTTAATATGGTGAATTCCTATAGATGCAACAAAAAGATTGCGGATCGTGAATATCAGAAGTGTTACTGTAAGGATCATGATTATACGCATTACAAGTCTGTAGGTTCTTCTTGGTATAAGTACATTTCTCATAATCTAATACCCCTCTTTTGGGAGATCTTATTGCCATCTGCAACAAGATCCAGGCAAACATATGTTTCAGGAAAATCTTTTTATCACTGAAGAAAGGACACCTTGAATGATGATCTTATCGGGTATTATGTCGTCGTATCCTCTCTGAGTATTCTCAGGATGTAGTACCAGTCTTTTAAGACCGGCATCATATTTAAGTCTCTTAAGAGTATTCTCTCCATCTTCATTAAGTGCTACTACTATGTCTCCCTGTCTTGCGGTCTCCGTCTTCCTGATAACAAGGAGGTCACCGGAATCTATGCCGGCATCTTCCATCGAATCTCCAACAGCGTGAAGTATGAATAGTTCTCCGCTTCCAAAAAGTGCTGTCGGAAGCTGTACGTAGCTATCTATGTCACTGCTCTCAGTCTCAGGTGCTCCGCACATGATACCGTCCTGCATAAGGGGAGCTGCGGTCATATTCTCATCCATCTTCATGGTTGAGTCTGTGCTGATACGACCTTCACTATAATCAAGCATTCCCTCTTTGTTCATGGCAACCAGGTATCTGTAGGCCGTGCTCTTATCTATCGAAAGTCCTCTTCCAATTTCTGCAGTGGAAGGATCACGCATATTGTCTTTATGGAATTTTATGATGAATTCTTTGATCTTCTCTTTTAGTTCAGGACTCTTGGATCTCATATCCTTGTCTCCTGTATTCGAGTAATATTGGCGGCTTCCTGCGCTTTTGATGTCAGGTCATTTTTAAAATTCTATCTGCAACGACCCGTTGCTGATAGAATAATAATAACATATTTCCTTATAATGTCAACATTTTCTTTTAGTATTGAGTTAATATGGGACAACACGTATAATGGTTCTTGCTTAAGTTTCCGAAAGGATTACAGTATTGAATCATAGATTAAGTACTAAGCATGTAGTGACCCGCATACTCCTTTCGATCACATCACAGAAAACATAGGGGTTTTAAAATGAATAACACAATGCAGAATCAAAAAGATAATTCCAGATCACTGATCGCACCGGCTTCTTTTTACCTCCATGTAATGGCTATCGCCCTTCCGATCATGATCCAGAACGGAATCACCAACGTTGTCGGTATGCTTGATAACCTTATGGTTGGTCAGCTCAATACTGAAGCCATGTCAGGAGTTTCCATCGTCAACCAGCTCCTGTTCGTATTTTATCTGTGTATTTTTGGCGGACTTGCCGGAATCGGAATTTTCAGCGCCCAGTTCTGGGGCAAAAAAGATTTTAAGGGAATGCAGTATACAGTTCGTGCCAAGATGATACTTGCACTTCTACTTACTGCAGTAGGACTCTTCGTTTTATATGTGTTCAGATCTGAACTTATCGGAATGTTCCTTCACGAAGGCGGAGATACAGGCGATCTGGAACTTACAATGAAGTTTGCCATATCTTATCTTTTTGTTATGTATATAGGCCTTCTTCCAATGGCTATCACTAACGTATATGCATCAACTTTAAGAGAGACCGGTCAGACTGTTCTTCCTATGTGCGCCGGTATCATAGCTGTATTTGTAAATCTTATCGGCAACTATATCCTTATTTATGGTAAATTCGGAGCACCGGCACTTGGCGTTACAGGTGCTGCTCTTGCTACAGTCATTTCAAGATTTGTCGAGATGTTCATAGTAGTTACCTGGACTCATACGAATCCTGATAAGAACCCTTATATCAAGGGATGCTACAAGAGCATACATATCCCGAGAGACCTTGTTTTCAATTTCATCAAAAAAGGAGCGCCTCTTCTTGCCAACGAAGCGCTCTGGTCCATGGGTATGACAATGCTGGTTCAGTGCTACTCTGTAAGAGGTCTTGAATCCATAGCAGCATTTAACATCAACAATTCTCTTTCCAATGTTTTTAATATAGTTTTTATAGCAATGGGAAGTGCTACATCGATACTCCTTGGTCAGGAGCTGGGTGCAGGAAGACTCTCTGGTGCAAAGCTTTATGCCCTGCGACTTACTCTTTTTTCAGTAATACTTAGTTCCATATCAGGATTGATGCTCTTTATAATAGCACCGGTATTCCCTGATCTTTACAACACTAGTGATCAGATCAAGCACATAGCCCTTGGACTTTTACGAGTTAATTCAATATGCATGCCACTTTATGCATTTACCAACTCAGCGTACTTTACTATCAGATCCGGTGGAAAGACCTTTATCACTTTCCTTTTTGACAGCTGCTTTTGCTGGATAGTGTCTTTCCCGGTTGCATTTGTACTTTCAAGATACACAAACCTTCCACTTGTATGGATGTTCCTTACAGTTCAGTCCATGGATCTTATCAAATCCGTGATAGGCTTTATAATCGTTATTCGCGGCAAGTGGATACACGACCTGACGTCCTACGCAGGCAGTTAAAATATTAAACTATAGTACGCATGGATGCATTTCTATGTCTAAAAAACGTCCCATACCACCTGATATATGGTATGAGACGTTTTCTTTTTATGTGATCCTATTAATCTTCTCTTTAGGAAGAAGCTTTAAGAGCAGATTTTCAAGCTTCCTCGAATCTACAGGCTTTGACATATAAGCCGCAAAGCCTTCGCTAAGATACATCTTCTCTGCGCTTGGCGTTGCATTTGCAGTAAGTGCAACCACCGGCGTAGAATAGCTCATTGCCATATAGTTATTCTTGAGAAGGTGGAGAGTCTGTATTCCATCAGGCTCCGGCATCATATGATCCATGAAAATAACATCATACTTATTAGTCCGTGCCTTTTCATAAGCTTCATCTCCGCCACCTGCAGTATCTATCTGTATCCTGGTCTCTTTTAACAAACCTATGAATACTTCTATGTTCATCCTGTTATCATCAACAACAAGAACTCTTGCTTCAGGTGCCTGGAACAGTTCTTTATAAGATACATTCTTCTGAGTGTACTTTCTGATCGCTTCTTCAAGGCCTCCTATAGGCTCTTCATTTATAACCTTCTGAGGAATAGTTATGGTGAATTCAGATCCCTTGCCATATTCACTTTCAACTTTGATATCACCTTCCATGGCATCAACCAGTTTTTTGGTGATGGACAGACCAAGACCTGTTCCTTCTATATGGCGGTTCTCTTTTTCATCAACTCTGTTATAAGAACTAAAGATCTCTCCGATATCCTCAGGCTTAATTCCGATTCCGGTATCTCTTACTGTGATGCGCAGATAAAATACTCCGTTCACATACTCTTTATCTGCAATAAAAGTTACTGTCCCCCTGCTTGTATACTTAACTGCATTAGTAAGAATGTTGGTGATTATCTGCATCATCCTTACTGGATCACCATACAAAACAGAAGGAAGTTCAGGGCTTACATTAGTCACAAATTCAAGTCCGTCCTGTCTTGCTCTGGAAACAAGCAGGGTTACGCAGTCTACAAGAAGAGGTGCCAGATTGTATTCCCTGATCTCAAGATCGATCTTTTCTTTTTCTGACTTCTCAACATCAAGCATGTCATTTATAAGTGACATGAGCATTCTTACAGCATTTCTTATACTGCCGGCATATGACTTGATATCGTTATTTTCTGTCTCCCTTTCGATAAGCTCAGCCATTCCGGATATGGTATTAACAGGAGTTCTTATCCTGTGCGACATAAGTGACAGAAACTCTGTCTTTCTTTCACCTGCTGCCTCTGCGATTATCTTCTGGCTATGAGTCTTGACCATGCCAAGAACAGCTTCGGCAACAGCCGAAACTAGAAGGACAAGCATTCCAAGAACATAGACCAGTGATGATACTGCTTTTATGTCTGAATACAGTCTTATAAGCTCGCATACCATTATCGCCATGAATATGATAAGACCTATCGATACCGCTTTATAATCTTTGGTCCTGCGACTTACCAGATCAACGATCGACACTATAAGAACCAGCATCAGTGCCGAAAGGATCATGGCAAATGTAAATCGCAGCGTCCCTGCAAAATAAGCAATGTTGCAATAATGGAGAATCGAAGCAACAACTGCATAAACGATACATATTCCAATCGTAATTCTGTAAATGAATTTGTATCTTCCTGAATGAAGACAGTCAGCAAAAAGCAGGAACGGAACAGGTGCAAATACCAGGATCTGGCATGCACACTCGAAAAGCCCTTTAAGGTCTGCTGTTTCGTACTGCATAAAGGTATTACTTGTAGGCGTGGAACCAAGTCGCCAGATACAGATACACAATATTCCAAGAGCAAGATACAAAACTGTAGATGGTCTCTTTGTGGCAAACACAAAATACGATGAAATGATAATAGTGATTATGGATACTGATCCCAAAACCAGTGTTATCATGGAAGCGCTCATGGTGTTATAAGCATAATATCCCCATATTCCGCCCTGAGATCCTATAAGAACTTCACCAAGCCATCCTTTGAACATTGACTCGGATTCAACTTCTATCCTAACTATCTTGCCTCCGTCATTTACATAGAGCTTTGCAAAAACATGAGCCGAAGGACTTGTTCTTGAACCATATCCCGACTCTCCGGGGCGCAGTGAGTACAAGGCTCTTAGCTCTTCACCAATATAGATCCTGACTATTGCCGTATAACCTGTAATTGCAATCCATGAACCTTCTTTGATCCCAATAGGAAGCTTATTATAGATAGTGATCCTTCCATCTTCCGTATCTACCCTTGTTGGAAAAGACTCAAGATCAGCTACTGTTCCATCTTCATAGATCTGTTTCCAGCCATCATCAAAAATCTCATACTCGTATTCATCTTCACCAAAGTCATTAAATCTGCTTTTCTGACCAAACCCAAGCATGATAAATACAGATACGACAGCTATCAGGCATCCTATCATGATAATCTGATAAATATTCGGTTTTTTTACGGGTTTACAATTCGGACTAAACATCTTCAAACCTCAATATTATCACTGATCGCTTCTATGATCTTTGAACTATCTGCTGCTGCAAGTCCTTTTTTAATAAGCTTTATGCGCTTTTTGTCTGCATCAGGAAGCTTATATCCTGATAATTCACCAAGAATTCCCTCAATGCTGTCATAATCAAGACTCTTAGCACACTCTTCAATTGCTGAATATGCATCTGAAAGCTCTTCGCTTGTTATTAGTGGCAGGTCTTCATCAATACTTGCAGAATCCTCATCTTCTTCAAAGAATTCTCTAACCTTTCCAAATGCATCCTTATACTCTTCAAGAAGTCCCGGAACCTTATCAAAGAATTCTTCCTCTTTGCCCTCGTCGCCGCACTGCTCAAGATATGCTGCGTGATCTGAAAGTTCCTGCATACCTATGACTCTTGCATTTGATTTAAGGGCATGAACCTTTATAACTCCATTATGAAGATCCCTGTCATCGATGATCCTTTGAAGTGTACTGATATTATCTTCTGCTGTATCTGCAAACGTCTTAACTGCATTTATAAACAGTTCTTTACTTCCACAATTCTTTATTCCATTATCAGTATTAATTCCTTCTATCTGTTTTATCTGTCTAAACAAAGAGCCGTACTGGCTTTCATCCTCGCCTGCGTCTTCCTCAGGAATTTCTGCTGCTCTGTCTTCAAAATAAGTCCACAGCATTCTTTCCAGGTCGAAAGTCTTAACAGGTTTTGAAAGATAATTGTCAAAGCCCATGCTCTGATATTCTTTTTTTGCACCTTCATATTCATTAGCTGTTAGGGCTATGATGATAACCTTTTTCTTTGCCTTATCATAATGCTTTCGTATCATACGCATGGCCTTTTCGCCGCTCATGACGGGCATTCTGTGATCCATGAATATGATGTCGAAATCCTCTTTTTTAGAGATCTCTATAGCTTCTTCACCGGAGATTGAGGTTGTGATATCTGCTCCTGTTCTCTTTAAAAGGCCCTCTATTACAGAAAGGTTCATGGTGGAATCATCAACGCACAAAACTTTCAGATTATCAGAATAATATCTTCCTTTTTCATTAAGGATGCTAAGATCCGGTTCAACAGGCTTTGTTTTCCAGCTTGCAATTTCTTTTTCATTAGCAAGTTTCTGGATCAGGTCAAAAGAAAATTCAGAGCCTTTTCCAACTCTTGATCTAACATTGAGTTTACTTCCAACAAGCTCAAGAAGTCTGTTGATAACAACCAGGGTCATTCCGCCCTGACCGTCTTTTTCTCCTGTATTTTCAAATGGATCGAAAAGTTTTCCAATGTCAGAAGGGCTTATTCCAACACCCGTATCCGTAACTACTATTGAGAACATAACAAGTTCATGCCCTGTATCATCAGTCCGGCCCAGATTTTCAATATAGGCGCCAAGTGTAACTTTTCCCTTTTCCGTATAAGTTATGGCATTATTAAGGATTTCTCCAATCATCTTGCAGATCTTTTCATTATCACCTATAAGGAGCCTTCCCTCGATACCATGCTGCTTAAGTTCCATGGTAAGATCCTTTTTTTCCGCCATGGGTTCGAAGATCTTATACAAAGATGTGATGGCTATCTCTGCATCATAGGTTTCTTCTATAACGTTGACCTTACCTGATTCAAGTCTTGAATAGTCAAGGATCTCATTGATGAGTCTAAGAAGTGCCTTACCATAATCTCTTATCTTCCTGGCATATGTTGTTATTGTGTCTTCTTTGGATTCTCGCAGTATAAGTTCATCCATTCCAAGGATGGAATTAACGGGTGTTCTGATCTCGTGTGACATGCTGGCAATAAACTGCGACTTGGCAGAGGACACCTCTTCTGCAACTATTCTGTCTCTTCTATCGAGAACATATGACATGATCATGTCTACAACTGCACAGACCATGATCAGGATCATTCCGAAATTTACTATTGGAGTTGCCGGCTGATCCGGATTGATCACATAAAAAATTCCCGCGATCATACTTGAAAAGGCAAACGCAATATATCCAAAGCATGTAATGCGATTTTCCGTTAATCGTCCTTTAAATATATCTATGAAAATAGTAATGATCATATATATGGTGGATGTTACTGATATGCCGACAAGATACGGCATGCTGGATGGAAAGGTAATAACCCCTTCGTCATTGAACCAGGTGGTAAAAAAAGATCCTGCTCCGACGATAATTGCAAATAAAAGATTGGATCTGTGATATCTCTTGTTTTGAATACAGTCAAGACTATATAGAAATGGTATTGGAATCATGGAAAAGAGCATATATCCGGCTTCAGATGCCACGCTGATATTAAAGAAAACAAGCTGTCTTAAATGGGATATCAGTACTTCCCATGAAGAAAACAATAATACACCCACTCCAAGGAATACGTATCTTCGTCCGTTCTTATTATAGATACTAACGATAACAAGCACGCCCAAACCGGCAATAGCTATGATCATAACGATAATGGGAAGCACAAAACCGGAATAATCCTTTATGGCATAGTAATACCATATTCCCATCTGATTGCCTACAACCACTTCATTGATGGTATATGAATATATCTCATTATCAGAAGCACCAACGATCCTTACAGGCTTTCCCCGGTCTTCATTACTAAGCTGGACAAAAAGATAGAAGCTCGGTACAGAAGGCCTTCCATACTCTTCAAAGGTTCGATAATAACTCTTTCTTAGCTCTCCATTAATATAGACATACATATTCTGGCGGGTACTTCTTACGGACAGCCAGGAATGTTCATTTATTGTGAAAGGGAGTGTTCTTTCGATCGTGTACTGTTTTCTGCCGGTCTGTGAAGCTTTACCCGGAACTTCAACAGGAATCCTTTCTCCATTACCAAGGATCTCTTCCCAGCCTTCAGACAGCACACTATAATAAAGCTCTTTTTTTACGTACTCACTGGCACGAAGGAAATTCCCTGAAAAGAGCTTTATTACTACAAATAGTAGCAGTAGATAGCATAAAATTAGTTCAAACTTGGTTTTAGCCTCTCGTATCATATCGAGAAATATATCGGCTAAAACAGGCAATAACCTTATAATTGGACGTAAAAAGAGCCCTGCGAAACACAGGGCCCTAAAAAATTTACCTTATTATCATTTCCAGATACCAACACGGTCTTCAGGTGCAACGTACATTCCGTCGCCTTCCTGAATATCGAATGCTTCATAGAATGCATCCATGCTGGAAACAACTGCATTTACTCTTGCACGTCCAGGTGAGTGAACGTCGAGCATAAGGAGCATGCTTGCATACTCATAGGTCATCTTCTCAGCCCACATGTTAGCATAAGAAATGAACATTTCCTGAAGGGCTTCCTTATCATGACCGACGATCTGTGTTACTGCATACATACCACCAAGGTCAGCGATGTTCTCTGTGATCGTAAGAGCACCGTCAACTGTTTCGCCTGTCTCTACTGATGGGAATACATCATAGTAGTCGATGATCTTCTGGCACATATCTGTGTATGTGATGTACTCTTCTTCTGTCCACCATGGATTGTAGTTACCATTAGCATCGTACTGTGAACCTGATGAATCGAATGCGTGGCTGATCTCGTGACCGATTACAACACCGATAGCACCAAGGTTTGTAGCTTCAGAAGCGTCTGGATCATAGAAAGGCTTCTGCATGATACCTGCAAGGATTGTGATACCGTTGTTTGAAGGATCATAGAAAGCGTTGATTGTCTGTGGTGTAGCTATCCATTTTGTCTTATCAACAGGCTTTCCAAGAAGTGAAAGCTCATATGCCTTGTACATGCTGTGCATGTCAATTACGTTAGATGTAAGTGTACCACCATCCTTCTTGCTTGTGATAGGAGCTTCAAGGCTAAGGTAATAGCTGAAGTCATCAGGATATCCAACTTTGACCTGAAGAGTATCAAGCTTAGCAATAGCTGCCTGCTTAGTTGTCTCACTCATCCATGTCTGAGAATTGATGATGTTCTTGTACTCAGCAATGATCTCGTGGATCATCTTTGTAACTTCTTCTTTAGCTTCTTTAGAGCAGTAGTTCTCTGTGTAAAGAACACCATAGTTCCAGTCAAGAGAACCAGCTGTCTGAGACATCCAGTAATACTCGTTTGGTCTAGCCTCTGTGATACCGTTCAACTTGTTACTAAGCTCTATAGTAAGATCATAAGCAGTCTGAGTTGTTACAGATGCAAGGTCACCGCAAAGAACTGTTGCTGAATAGTCCTTAAGTGCCTGAAGGTTGTCCTCTGTAAGAAGGCTGCTGCATACAGCAAACTTCTCTTCTTCAGGAACAAGATACATATCCTGTCCTGCAAATCCTTCAGCCTGCATGTAGCTTGCCATGTCGATTCCAGGGAATGCAGCGATAAGATCTGCTTCTGAATAAACATTGTAAACCTTCTCAACATCATAATAATCTGTTGTATCAAGCTCTGCAGATGCGATCTTTCTAGCGATAGCGTCTGTATTCTCAACCATTCTTACAGCTTCTTCCTGTGTAAAACCATTTACAACAAGAAGGTTAGCAAGATACTGGTTGTAAAGCTGAATGTAAGGCTCGTAAGCTTCGTTTTCATAGTAGTCCTTGCCCATAAGTGAATCACCGGCAGAAACTGATACTACGTATCTTGTAGAATCAAGCTCATCCTGAGATACACCAAACATAGGAAGGATTGAACCATATCCTGTGTCAACACTAAGGCTCATTACTGCAGTAACATACTCTGTAAGGCTGCCGGCATTAACGATAGCATCCATGTATGACTGGAATGCACCAAGTCCATCAGCATTTCTTGCTTCTGTATCGCTGTAAAGAGCATACAGATCATGAAGCTTCTGTTCCGGTGTTCCCTTTCCATAATTTTCTTTGGAATTGATTTCGGAGAAGATTTCTTCCATCTGAGCATCCTGTTCATCAGAAAGTTCTCCAAACCAGGACCACTGAGCATCTGTTGCAGGGATTTCGTGTGAAGCAAATGTTGTTGCATTTACTACATCATAGAAATTATCCTTGTAGCTTGTGCCAGTAGCCTGAGACAGAGTTTCGAGCTGAGTCTCAATGCTGGTTGTTGCAACTTCGTCAGCGAAAGCTGTAATTGATGCCTGAGGCACAATTACCATAGAAGCTGCGATCATCACTGATAAAAGTGACTTTGTTTTAGATAATCTGAGCATATATCTTTGTCCTTTCTAAATAATGTCATAACACAAAAAGTGTTAGATGATAATAGCTACCCATACAGTTTAACAAAGTGTAAAATTGCTTGCAAGATAACAGTAAAAGATTATAATTTTTTAATCATTTTTTTGTTACAGTTCAGACCCTAGCTTGACGCACAACCCTAACGATTAAAAATCACATATTAAAATTGTCACAAACCCAGAAAAAATCTGATTTTTTCTGGGTTTTCTATTGCATTTATAATCGTTATGATATATAATATAAACGTAACGATGTATATTTGAAAGGAGCACACCATGGGCATAATTAAGCAGTTAGACAAACGAACCGGTATTACTTACGTGTATGAATCCAAGGCATACTGGGACAAAGAAAAAAGCAGAGCCGGGCAAAAAGAACACTGATCGGAAGGATTGATCCGGAAACCGGTGAAATGGTTCCAACTGATGGAAGACATAGAAAGACCGCGGAAACCGAAGAAAAAGAACCCGACTACAAAAAGCTATATGAAAAGCTTCAAAAGAAATGTGAAGCACAAGAAATACTCATCAAATCTCTCAAAGCAGAAATAAAACAGTTAAAGGCTAAGTAATCACTTCTATGAACGACTATCAGTATGAAATAATTACAACTCTACAGTACCGCGTCAAGAATCTTCAGGCACAGGTTGATGCCTTCAAGAACGGATCCAAGTATCTGCAGATGGATGCTCAGTATAAGAGTATGCTTTATACTGAAGAATGCCACATACACAAACTTGAAGTCGAGCTGTCCAAGGCTCACGCACAGACTATAGATGTCAGAAATAAATGGTGGGACACCATTGAAGATGTCTATAAGGATCATCAGAAAGAAATCGCTGCTAAAGATGCCAGGATCAGAGCGCTCGAGAAGCGCATCATCCTGGTGGAGCAGCAGCGAGATGCTGCCCTGGACAAGGTCGCTGAACAAAGGCGTGAATTATATGAAGTAAAAACTGAGCTTGAAGAAGAACAGGGAAAGAATCTTAAACTGACGGCTCAGATCAACAGAGATTATGAGAACTCTTCTAAACCATCTTCCCAGTCTCCAAATCACAAGAAAATATCCAACAGCAGAGAAAAAAGCGGCAGACGTCCAGGCGGTCAGCCTGGGCACAAAGGTTACGGTCGAAAAAAGCAGGCTGTATCAGAGCCAGTTATTATGCTGCCTCCACCGGAAGAAGTACTTGAAGATCCTGACTTCAAGAAAACCGGCAAAGTCATCCGTAAACAGATGATAAATCTGAGGTTTTTCCTGGATGTTAACGAATACGCTGCTGAAGTCTACTATAATTCAAAGACGGGCGAAAGATCCCACGCGCAGTTCCCTGAAGGATATATCAATGACGTAAACTATGGCGGCAGCGTCAAAGCACTTGCATTCATCCTTAATAATGAATGCTGTGTCTCCATAGACAAGACCATCAAACTTATTTCAGATCTCACTGACGGAAAACTGAGCATTTCAAAAGGCATGGTCAATGGTCTCTCCAAAGAATTCTCCATGAAAACGGATAAGGAAAAGAAAGAGCTTTTTGCATCACTGATGCAGAAGCCTGTACTCCATACAGATAACACCAATGCCAGAAGCAATGGAAGCAGTCGATTTGTATTTATTGTTGCTGCTCCGGATGGGACTGCCCAGTACTATTTCAGGGAAAACAAAGGTCATGCAGGAATAAAAGATACCCCTGTCGACCTTAACCAGTCAGCGATATTCATCCATGACCATGACACCACCTTTTATAATTATGGCAGTGGCCATCAGGAATGTATCGCTCATATCCTGAGATACTGTAAAGACAGCATACAGAATGAGCCTGATCGGAAATGGAATAAGAAGATGTATAAACTTCTGCGGGAAATGGTTCATTACCGAAACGGCATTGATGAAACCACAGGATTTGATGAAAAAACTGTCATGGAATTTGAAGAAAGATATGACAGCATCCTGGAAGAAGCCCGAGAAGAATACGAATATATTCCACCCAGTAAATACTATAGGGAAGGCTATAACTTATACAGGCGCATGGCAAAGTATAGGTCCAGCCATCTGCTGTTTTTACATGATATAAGAGTTCCGCACAACAATAACATGGCGGAACGTCTTTTGCGTGCCTATAAACGCAAGCAGCACCAAGTCATGAGTTTCCGCTCGGATGCGAGCATTGATTACCTCTGTCAGAGCATGAGTATGCTTCTGTCATTAAGACAGGATCCAGAATCCAGCGTGTATGACAGCGTATCGAAGATCTTCGATAGACAAAAGGCCGGTAGATCGACTTGATGAATCAAGTGTAGTCTACCGGTCTTCTTATCTCAAGATAGGGTCTGAACTGTAACATTTTTTTAATATACTTTCTTGTCGAGAGCTTCATTCATTTAAAATCGCCCCATGCGCTTGAAGATTCCTGGGACAGGCAGTTGATAAATGATTTTGGGGGCATGAAAATTATATAAAATTCAAGGCATGATATCTGAAATAATATATTCTAGGATCCGAAACTCGCTTCGCTCAAACATGCGGATCCTAAACAGAATATATTATTCCATCTATCATGCTCTTGAATTTAATATAATTTTCAAAGCCCCCCAAAATCATTTATCAACTGCCTGTCCCAGGAATCTTCAAGGTATAAGTGATATTTTAAATGTGAGAAGTCTCAGTTAGTTAAAGATTAAAATCATTCTTTTTCCATCTTCTCGAACTGGATATTATAGTATGTTCTGTCTCCATATGCGAAAAAATAAAATTCAACATATACTTTGTCACCCACTTCAAAGTCAATTGCATTTTGATATGTTCCTACATATTTAATTTTTCCGTTTTCTTTCTTTTGCTCAAGAGTTATAGTATCTCCATCAATTTTTGTTACAACAAGATGTTCTTCATATTTTTGTAAGCCGCCAAATGGCTCATCAGTTTCCATCAATTTATCGTCCAAGACATATGATGAATCTTTATACAGCTTATAGAATTCCATTTGTTGCTCATATGTAAGTTTATACAATTTTACTCTAGAGTCTCCATTATAGTCCGTAACCAAGCGCTGTTCTTCTAAAAAGATTTTTATCGCTTCATCTTGCTCTTCAGGATTAACTCGCATAAAAAGTCTATCGCATTCCAACTCACAAATATAATCTAATGAAGAAATCAATTCTTCAGGAAAACACAACTTCTTACCACAATCATTTAAATAATCATAGAATAATTCATTCTTTTCATAGTAAGCATTTTTAAGATCTTCGATAGAATAATCTTTTTCACACTCTATTTTCAAATATAATGCCTGTGCTTTCAGCTTATATTCATAAAAACTTATATCATCATTGCTTTTAATTACATAAAAAAAGTAGTCTGCAGATTGATTAATTCTCTCTTGTTCTTTTTTCTTCTCAATGCCGCAATAAGTTAAATAAAATAAGGTTCCTATAATTATGACTATTATTAACGCAACTACCTTTTTTATAGTTTTCTTGTTTCTCATTAAAATATCCTCTTCATTCTGCTTACTTAACCTCATCGTATAGTTCAGCCAATTGTTCATCAGTCAAATCTTCCATACAAGTAAAATCAAGAGTATTTCTTTCACAATAATCATAGAACTTCTCTTCCATTTTGATATATTTTTCTGCTGCCTCATGCGCTTGCTTTCGAACCAATCACTATATTTGAAGAATAGGCACTTGATGTACTCTTGTCACCAAGTGCCTATTCACCCCTAGATGTGATATTTTATATATGAGAAGTCCCTGTCTATTAAATCTGAATTATTCCTTTTCTATTTTTTCGAACTGAACATTATAATACTTACAATCGTATCCAAATCCACCACCGCCATCAAATGAACAAAAGTAAAATTCAACCCACACAACATCGCCCACCTCAAATTCATTTGCATTCTTGCATGTTCCAACGTATTTTATCTTGGTTCCATCATTTTCTTTCTGAAAAAGAGTAATAGTGTCTCCTTCAATTTTCTTTATAACGAGGTGTTTCTCAATTTGTTGGATTTTCCCACTAAATGGTTCATTCGTTTCCATCAATTTATCATCCAGCACATAGGACGAATCATTATATAGTTTATAGAACTCCATTTGCTGTTCATACGTGAGCTTATACAGTTTTATTCGACTATCACCATAGTAATCTGTAACAAGTTTTTGTTCTGCAATATAAATATCTATAGCTTCATCCTGTTCTTCTGAGGTTACATACCTAAAACGATCTCTCCATCTATCTCCAGCAATATAATCTAATGCCCTAAACAGTTCATCTGGTACATAATCCCATTTATAAAAACAATTCATATAATCATAAAAGAGATCATTTCTTTCAAAATAAGCAGTTTCAAGATCTTCTAGCGTATAATCTTTTCCATATTTTAAATTAGTATATAACGCATATACCTTTAATTCATATTCATTAAAGACAACTTCACCCGAATATTCCGCAACACAAAAAAGATCATCTGCACTGTTGTTTAAATAATGCCTATATTGATAATATTCTTGAAGTTTAATAATTCCTTTTTGAATTATAAAAGGAGCTATAAATATTAGAACAATTATTATTCTTATTTTTATCTCCCGGCTAATATGTTTCATTATATTATCTCCTTCAATAATACGTTAGCTATTGCAGGCTTCTATGTATATGTCATCCAAATGTTCACGTATTCTATCGTCCTCCAAATAATAGACATCCTCTATATCATTTTCAGCACAGTATTGTGGTAAAACCTCTTCCATTTTTTTATACATATCCATAACTTCTCCCATCTGTTCATAATCTAAGTTAAATGTATCCACGCCCATAGGATATATCTTATCAGCAATTTGGTGTAATATACCTTCTATTCTTTCGATTTCTTTTGCACCATCTATATTGCTACTATAGAATAAATCGTAATAGTTTTCGAATATGTCACTATTCTCTTCAGAAAAAGATTCTTTTAGCTCTGTTCTCGTTATATAGTCATATGTATCACCATTCATTACTGTTGCAACACCTGCGCTGGCCAGTTTTGCATTTCTATTATACATAATTGTTGCTGCGCCAATTTGCATCTCATCATAAGAGTCAACTATAACATTTGCTATTTTATTAAATCCAAGAGATCCTATTATCAAATTTCCACCAACGCCATACATAGAAGCTGCTTCTCCTAGTTTAAACCCTTCCTTCACTACATTAAAAGTTTTATAAGACTCTATATAATCCTTCGCAGATAATATTATAGAACCTACAATAGTTTTTGCAGTACTCCATTGAAGAACCGTTGACACATTTCCTGCACCCCATGATTTGATACCGTCCACTAAACTTGGATCTATAATATCATTGGCAAAATCGTTTATTCTTTTTCCAATAACCGACGGATTTTCAGATGGAAAAACCATTAAATAATCCGAGCTAAAAAAATTATATGGATTTGTAAAAAACGCTTTGTATGCACCTGTGTCTTCAAAACCTTTCGGCTCAAATTCTATTTTCTCAAATATATACCCAGGATAAGTTCTTAGAGTATTAACAACTGTTGAACAGCATAATGCTCTTGTGTAAATTTCATCTTTACCTTGTATTATCGCCTCTTCTTTTGCCTTACAATCGTAACAAACCATTAAATAAGATACTCGATCAGTGAATGAGAAAGTAGATGTTTCAGCAGAACGCAAAAACTTGTTTATGTCATCACGATTCATATTTAATAATTCATTTGACAAGAATGCGTATTCTTCTGCATCTATTACTGGATCATCTTTTTGACACCACTCTTGAATTTTATCCCAATCATATTCATCTCCATTCATAAAGTAATGTTTACAGGTTTCCTCTGTAGCCGCATACGCAACCCTATAATTAGAATATTCCCCTCCGATAATTTTACTATCAGCATTTAATAATAATTGGTATCCAGCTCCAAGCTGTGAAATAGTTAATGAACAAGTTCCAGAATCACCAAATGACGAAATTGTTCCTTCTTCGCCTAATACTATTTCATCAAACTGATCTAGTAAGCTATATAAAAGGCTCCCTTCACCTGCCATTTCTTTACAGTACTGTAAATACTCTTCATTATAATATAAAGTATTATTCTCAAAATAAAGTCCTGCGGTTAAACATTCATTTATTGTTTTCATTGCCTCCTCATCATTAGATGGATCATCATCGCATAACGCATTTTGGGCCTCTATGAGCTGTTCAGCGTAACTTGGGAAAAAGCTAGGATCTATTTTTCCAGGAGATCCTATTGTCTGTGAATCACATTCAACAGCACCAGTACTATTACCACTCTGTTTTGTTCCTCCTGTAGGAGGTGCAGTTGTTCCTTGGCTTGAATTAGTTTTAGACGTTGCCTTAGGAGAAAAAGGATTATTATTTCTCAACTCATTTATTCTATCTTTTGTTTTAGAATTACAGAATTGATCAATAATAGTTCTTTTGGATTCTTTAGATTCAAGTATTGAATCAATCTGACTTCTAGAAAGTCCCATTTCCAGTAGAATAGCCTTTTGTTTTTCTTCTGGCAAGTTTAAAAATGCAACTTCAAAGTCTTCTTTTGATAATCCGGATACATCAACATCTTTTTTATCAAAAAGCATTGCCAGAATGTTTTCCAGCTGGGCGTCACTCAGTTTGCCGCCTATATCTATAAGATCATGCGCTTCAAGGAAATTTATGATATCTCCATCATTCATATGAACGATGTCATCTGTTAAAAGGATTGACGGATCAAATGGTGTTGGAACGGTATCAGGCGTTGATGCAAGAAGCTCTTTTGCAAAGGTCTGATCCAATCTGTCAACATTATGTTCATACTTAGTAACTGCATTATTAAAAATATCAACACGGTCGATTACATTCTGTGCCTGTGTCTTGATTGGTTCTGTATAAGAAGAATAATCGAATTTAGCTTCAGCTGTTTCAAGCTCTGCAAGAAGGCTTTCTACATCTATAACTTTACTCTTAATATTTGATGCATTTTTTGAAGCTTCTGACATTGAATTCTTAAGCGCTTCACAACTTTCATTATTACACATCAAATCTCCACTACATGGTGAAGAATCTGTATCTGATGGCATTGATCCATTTCTGAAAATCTGAGGAAAATTGTTACAGAAATTCTTTGCTTCATACGCAGACTTCTGAGCCTTCTTTATTACTTCATGAAGTGTATCAAGTTCTTTCCATGTCTGTGTCATTTCTTTGTTAAGAAGGTCGTGGAGCTGTTCTCTTGCCATATCTCCATCTTCGCCTTCCCAGACTTCTTCAGTCATAGAATTAAGGTCTGCCCGACCTTTGTTAATAACAGCTTCAGTAGCCTCCCTTGCTATCTCATGCTGCATTCTTACTTCCTCGAGCATGTCGAGGTTCATTTTTATCTTACCCATACTGTCTCCTTAGAATGATTCATTGAAAATTACAAAAGAGTAAAAAACTCCCCACAGTATTGTACATATATCTACAATTTGTCACCTCATGATCCGACGAAATGCATTTTTTATCCGATGAATGACATTTTTCCAAATAAGCATCTTACTTATTCAGCGTTATTCTGAAATTTAGTGACTAATGCTCATCCTTGAAAATAGTTAAAAGCTATTATTTTTCTTCTTTAAAATGTCGATATATTTTGATGATTGAATAACTATAACTACCCAAAGGACGCGAATGATGGCAAGACAACAAAAAGACATTTCTATGTCAAGGCTATTATCATGCTGTATATTGATAGCATGTCTTTTTGCTATGTCTTTTTGTATGCAATATTCTAATAAGTATACTAAGGTTCATGCCGAGAGCGTTTCAACTACTATTACCCCGTTTAATATTCTGTGTATCTGTTCTTATAATTATTCCTATCAGACAGTCCCCCAGCACATTCAGGGTCTTGAAGCTGGGCTTGGGAATCTTTCCTATGAGATAACTTACGAGAACATGGATACAAAGCGTTACTACGAGGCTGATGATATAGAGAAGTTCCACGACTATCTTGCTTATAAGATGGACAAGATAGATGCTTCTTATGACCTTATCTTCCTTATTGATGATTCTGCTCTTCGTTTTGGTATCAATTACAGGGAAGAGCTTTTTGGTGATACTCCTATTGTATTTATGGGTATCAATTCTTTTTCTGATGCATCTACATCTTCTGCTCTTCCTGATGTTACGGGTATAGCAGAGACTCTGGATTTCGAGGCCAATTATGATCTGATGCAGTCTCTTTTCCCGGATAGAGATGAGATCGTGGTGTTGTGCGATGCAAGTAATACTAGTACGGGTGAATATGTGGAATTCCTTAAGTTCACGGAGAAGCACCCTGATCTTAACTATTCTGTTCTCAATGCTTCGTATTATACGCAGAAGGGCTTGAAGAGGGCTCTGAATGAGCTTGATGAAAAGAAGATCATCTTTTATCTGGACTTCTCGCAGGATGGTGACGGGAACCTTTATACTATCAAGTCTGCAGCAGCTTTTGTCAACGAAAATACTAACCATGTTCCTGTAATAAGGCTTACTATGGTCAATTGTACAGATAACATTTTAGGCGGTATATCCTATTCGTATACTGCAGCAGGTGAAGTTGCGGGCAAGATGGCAGCCAAGATCCTTAATGGGGTTGATGCTGATAACATTCCGCTTGTAACTGAGACTATCACCGAGAGTTATTTTTACCAGGATGCGCTGGATGAATTCGGCATATCAAGCGCAAAGCTTCCTCTTGATAGCACTATCGCAGATGAGCATTTCAACCTGATCCGCTACTACGAAGAAAATGCTCTTATATTGAACCTGATATTACTTATTATCATACTTTTATTCGTAATAATAGTTATTCAGGCCAAGTCCAACAGGCAGCACGAAAGAATGCTCAACAACGACTACCTGACCCAGATCCCGAATCGTCATTATATCAATCAAAAACTCACTCAGCTGAACAGCACCTTCACGCCTTATGGTCTTGCCATGATAGATATTGACTATTTCAAGCACATTAATGATACCTATGGACATCTTATGGGAGATGCTCTGTTAAAAGAGGTTGGACGCAGATTTGCAGGTATTGCAACTAAAAACATCACCTTCGCAAGAATCGGAGGTGATGAGTTTATGATGCTTATTACGGGTTCGGAAATAGATAATGCTGAAAAGATATGTCAGAAGATCCGCAAGGTCTTCGAATTCCCAATTACGATCGACAAACAGAAGATCACAGTTACTCTGAGTATGGGATGTGCCCTGTATCCTTCTGATATTAATGATCCTACACAGATCATGGCTCTTGCCGACAAGGCTCTGTACTATGTAAAAGAAAATGGCAGAAACGGTTATAAGTTATTCAGCGACCTTTAAGCTGCCATCATCTGCAATGACATAGGTTCCATAGTTATCTACAAGTTCTTCTATTGCATTTTCCTTAGTGATCGCTATAGGCTCAAGCAGGAAAGATGGTACTACTATCTTTCCATTATCATATGTCTTGGTATCATATGTGCATGCATAGCCAAGATTCCATCCGTCTGCCAGTTCCTGGGACATTTCCTGTCCATGATAAAGAGAATCCACGAGTTTAACTGTAACAAAGGCTTCATAGGACAGATTCTTGTAAACGTCCATTGACTGACTTCCGTTCATGAGTCTCTTTAAGTTTTCTTCATCGCAGTCCTGTCCGGTTATGATCACATCATTTTTTCCCAGATAATTATTAGCTATGGCATCCTGAACACCAATAGATGTCGAATCATTGGAGCATACGACAGCATCAAGTATGTTACCTCCTGAATAGTATGAGCCGATCAGTATCTCAAATCTTGTATGGGCTGATTCTGTGGACCACTGAGGAGTAGATACGGAATAGAAATCCTTCTGTCCTGAAGGGACATTAAGGTTTCCACTATCTATATAGGGCGAAAGTACGTCCATAGCTCCGTCAAAGAAGTATCTGGCATTGTTATCAACAGAATCTCCTGCTGTAAATTCTATGTTGTAGGATTTCTTACCTGCGTTCTCAAGATCGAGAGCTTCTACAACATACTCTCCCTGGAGTCTTCCTACCTGATAATTGTCAAAAGAAACATAGGCACTTACATACTCTGAATTACGAATAAGCCTGTCATAAGCAACAACAGGAATTCCGGCATTATAAGCCCTTTCAATGACCTTGGTAAGAGACATGCCGTCAACTGCGCCAATAACAAGTATGTCAACGCCGCTGTCTATCATCTCATCTATGATATCAACCTGGGTGTCTATCATGTTGCCGGCAAACTGAAGATCAACTTCATACCCCATCTCTTCAAACATGGATTTAAGATTCTGGCCGTCGCGATTCCATCTTTCAAGGTATTGTGATGGCATACTAAGCCCTATGACATCTCTGCCATCATCAGCGTGTTTGGACAAGGCCTGATCATTCACGCTTTCCTGCTTGGGGGACTGGGCAGCATTAGTGCAGGCTGATAAAAAAAGTGCTGCAACTGCAGGGGCTATGAGAAGTCTTTTATAACGCAGATCTTTTTTTGCCATAAAAAGGTCATCCTTTCCTTAGTCGGTGATAAACTACCACTATGGATATCGGATGACCTTTACTTTTTCTATAGACTCTATATTATGAGCTTATTTATTTGTTGTTTAAGTTGTCGTTGTACTCGTTAACTCTGTCAGCGTACTTCTTTGCTCCTGTAAGTGCTGCGATGATAAGTAACCACCACCACCAGAAGTTATTTTCACTATCTTTATTTTCTGTATATGGTGTTGCAGCCTTTGATGCTTCATCATCTTCTATAGCCTTGGATGCTCTGGGAACTGTCTGATCTGAAATTTCTGCGGCTGTGTTATCTTCCTTAGGCTGTACCGGAACGTTCTGTAATATATCTATTCCGGATGTAAGTACGACTTCACCATCACCTATTGTAACAGGATCTGAATTACCAAATGTCTGAACTGCTGTTCCGCCTTCTGTAAGGATTATTGGTGTTACTACTCCGGTATTCTGAGTTGCGCCGGTATTTGGAAGTGTTGTAAGTCCTATAATCTGCGCATTTGCTGCTACTATATCCTGAGCTGTTACTTCTTCAAATGCACTCTGGATCGAATCTATTTCAGATACAAGGGCTACTTCGCTATCTTCTATTGTAACTGTATCTATAAGAACAGCTACTTCAGTAGGTGCTGTAGGATCTGTCTGTGCTACTTCTTCTGCAGGTACTGCTTCAGCTTCAGGAGCTGCAGAAGCTGCAGGTACTTCTCCAACTGCTGGTTCTACTTCGTCTGCAGGCTGTTCATCATCGCCTTCATATGCTACATTTTCTTCTTCGTCTTCTACTCCAAGAGCCCCTCCTATTTCATCAAGCTTTCCATTGAGGGCATCTAATGTAGCTGTTGCACTTTCTACCTGAGCGTTAGCAGTTGCAAGTAATGCATCAAGATATTCAACTGCCTGCTGAACTGTCATTGTATTAAGAAGCTCTGCCTGCTCTTCTGTAACCGTGATTCCAAGATATGTAGCTACGTCGCTTACTCCGAGAGCGTCAACTGCTTTAAGTACAGGATTTCCATGCTTATTCTTAAGTGTTCCTATTGCATCACCGAGTTTTTCAACTTCTCCCTGAGCATCTTCTATAGCATCTTTTGTATCAGATACTACTGAAGTAAGTGCCACGTACTGCTGGTAGGTAGCATCTGCATTTTCAAGGAAGGTGTCAAGGTCAGGTGCGTCTGATATATCGATTGTGTACTCGCCGCCGTGAACCTTGCTGTTAGCGTTCTGAACTACTTCTGTAACAGGTGTGCCGTCTGCAAGTTCATATGTTCCGTTTTCTGTCTTAACGATATCGCCATTAGCTATTGCTGCATCGAGTTCTTCTTTTACCATGAAGGTCTTATTATTGTCTTCATCTGTATATACGAATACAGCGAAATCGCCTTTGTTTGCCTTTGATGTAAGTTCGTTTCTTGTAAATGTCACGCCTTCGTAATACTCGAACAGGTAGTCATTGGCCAGGATCTCATCAAGTTCTTTTTCAAAAACTACGATCTGTGCGCTGCTTCCGAGATTTCCATAACGGTTACTTGAGAGCTTTTTGTCAACGCGGTCGTAATTGAAATATCTTGTTACCTGATCGCCATTTGAATCTGTGTAGGTAAAAGTATAGTAATTGCAATCCTGTGTATCGAATCCATCCGGTCTACCTATAACTACTGAATTTGGATCTATCTCTTCGCCTTCCATCTGAGGGATGATGTAATTAACAACAAGGAGTTTCATGTATGCTTTCTGGGAATCCCAGGTGTTCTTAAGCTGTGCATTATTCAGAGTTTCTGCTGCCTTCTGCTCGTATTCAAGTTTCTCCTGAGCATCTTCTAATGCGCTTTCGATTTCTGCAACTTCCTGCTGTGCAAGTTCAAGCTGCTCGGCTACTTCATCTATATTGCCTTCTGCATTCTGGATAGCGTCTTCGTAGTTTTGTTCTGCATCTAAGAGTTTTTGCTTAGCATCAGTATACTTTTCTGTCATTTCTTCTATGTGCTGCTGCTGAAGTTCTACTGTTTCCTGAGTCTGTACTACAAGTTCCTGAAGTTCTGAATAAGTCTCAAGTGCTTCATCCGGATCTTCTGTATTTTCTATTGTCTGGATGAGTTCTTCTGCCTTTTCTTCAGTGTCTTCTACGAGACCTGTCATGTTGTCTGCTGTAGTTACTATGTCATCTACTGCTTCTACTGCCTGTGTTGCTGTTTCCTGTACGATCTCGCTTTGCTCTACTGCAACTTCTACTTCTGCTACAACTTCTTCTATTGCAGAGGTTGTTTCCTGGATGTCTTCTACGATCTGATCGTTAGATGCTTCTTCAACTTCGGATGCAAGAGCTTCTACATAAGGCTCTGCGATTGTTCCGCCATCTTCTGCATCTACTGTTTCAGTAAGTTCTGTCATCATTGCATCAGCATTAGATACTGCATCATTGATTGCGGCTGTTGTTTCCTGTGCCTGCTCGGCAACCTGCTGGCCAGCTTCCTGAACTTCTGAAGGTGCTTCAGTAGCAGACTGCTCGATGTTTTCGCTAGGTGTATTATTTTCAGAAGGTGTCTCCTCACCTTCAGCAAAGGCTACCATTGGCACATTAAGTGCCATCATAGCCGAGATGCCGATTGTTATTGCACTTATTATCTTATCTTTTTTCATACTGTTTCTCCTTTCATAATTAGCGACATAATGAACTTTCGTCATCATGAAAAGGTTATTCGTTACTAAAACATTTGTTGGTGTGTTACTGTGTTATATGTTCAAATAAGTACTCAAGTACTTCCTGGGTGAACTTCTTTGCAGTGAAGGCTACAAGCTTTTGGTCATTATCTATGGGATCTTCGCGTACAGCATCTGCGTACATTATCAGGGTTTCTGCTACTATGATCACGCTTTGGCCTAGGAGTGAAGGTGTGTCGTATGGAACACATATTGCTATGCCAAGGGGGGAGATGTTTTTTGTTTCTCCTACGTATTTTTCAGCTGAGTCCGGTAGGACTATAACGCTTTTACTATGATAATCTACTCTGTTTATCTGCCTGCGCTCTTTTTCCATAGGTGAAGGCCTCCTTAAACCTCATAAAAAAGTTGCACATCATTTTCTTTCATCATATTTCGGATGATTTTTGCTTTTCATTAGCCTTTTTCTAATATTTTTTAAAAAAATTAAAAAATTATCCGCCAGCCCACAAAATCAAGGGGGTATCGCTGGAAGATTCCTGAGGGGCGGCAGTTTATAAAGGATATGCGTGTCATAAAAGAATTTCTAACTTCAAGGCATGATAGCTGGATTTTAAAATTCCGGGATTCAAACTCGCTTCGCTCAAACAGGTGAATCCCAAACAGAATTTTAAATTCCATCTATCAAGCTCTTGAAGTTTAGAAATTCTTTTAAAGACACGCATATCCTTTATAAACTGCCGCCCCTCAGGAATCTTCAAGGGATAGTTATCTATTTTTTGTGGGAAGGCTAGATATATTTAGAATGAAGTGAAAAATATTATTTATCAGCCATCGAATTCATTACTATGGCCACAATGAGGGCAGGTTACGTGAGATGCACTTATGTCTGCGTCAAAGTTTTCGTGGCAATCGTGGCAGGAGATTGTCATGATCTGCTCACAAGCGGAAGAATTATAAGCAAGGGTATCTGTTGTAGTAACTGTAGCAGAATTAGCTGCGATTGATTCTGAGATAATAAGTGCCATAACCTTAACTAATAATAAGCTTTTCATAACTGTTTCCTCTCCCTTTTTCTAAATAATAACCTCGTTTGTTTTATCTTGAGTTTATTTTATAAAAGGAAGTATCACAGAAATGTCACACCGAAATATAAAAAACGAGCCCCTGAAAATAAATGATCATTTTCAAGGACTCGTTATGAGATTAGCAAATTTTTAATCTATGTTCTGTATAAAAAAGAATTACTCAGTAGTCTTAACAGCACCGTTCTGCATGTAATTTGCAAAATCTGTACCACCATATTCTACATTAAGGCTTCCTTTATCATAAGTGAATTTTATTGTATATTCAGTCCATGCAGATGTGGATTTACATTTTATATCAGCTTTTTCATCATATCCTGCTGCAGCAAGAGCTTTACCTAATACACCATCAGTTGGAGAAAATCCATCAGCATCAACTGTGACTGTATCTGTTGAAAATCCCTTAACTTCTGCACTATTTGCAGGATCTGCAAGGTATGTCTGAACAGCTGCAACAATGCTTGTAGCATTAGAAGCGTCTGTTGAATTTCTTGATCTTTCTACATACTGTAAGAACTGAGGTGCAAGTACAGCTACAAGGATAGCCATAATAGCGATTACGATAATAAGCTCAACAAGTGAAAAACCCTTGTTATCTTCCTGATTCTCTTCTGCGTTGTTTCTGTAATTACGAAGGAACTTGATCATTTATTTTTCTCCTTTTCTCACAGCCTCATGCTGTAATCTGAATCCGGCCCGTATAACTTCTTCGGGCTACTACCTTTTCTTACCAGGCACCACCTTGTGCCACCCACTATAAATTCCTACTGGAACCTTTGCAAAAATATCGGAAACATGAATTATCATATTTTCTATCATATTTTCAATATTTTTTGTCTTCGCGCATGATTTATATTATTACCTCCCTTCCATTTTGTCAACACATTTTTTTGGAAACTTTTTGACGTTATACAGTTTACCGTTATAAATTATCCAACGACTGGTACATGGTAACCATCGGGGACATTACTGCCGCTATCAAGAAACCGACAATTCCGGCAAGTACGATTATGATCATTGGTTCCATGGCTGCCATGAGGGCAGCAGTTGCGGATTCTACTTCCTGATCATAGTACTCTGCCAGCTTTTCAAGCATTTCATCCGTTGAACCGGACTCTTCACCTATTCTGATCATGTGATACATCATAGGTGGGAACATTTTGGTGTTTTCAAGGGCCAGGGACATTGGCTGACCTGCGATTACTGCATCTTTGGTCTCTGTCAGTGCATTTTTATATAGGACGTTGTCCATGGTCTTGGCGGTAATATCAAGTGAATCTACTATAGAAACACCTGAAGCAAAGAGGGTGGACATTGTTCTTGAAAGGTTGGAGCAGGCTTTTTTCTGGGTGAGGTCTCCTATTATAGGAAGCTTCATCTGTAGTCTGCCAAGTGTCAGCTGGCCAACAGGCGTTGAGCTGAACCATTTAAAAAAGATGATGATGGCTGCCGCTCCTGCCAGAAGCAGATACCACTTGGCTATTACAAAGTCACTCATCCTGACTACCAGCTTGGTAATAGCCGGGAGTTCTGTTCCTAGCTGATCAAACATATCTGTATAAGAAGGAATGACTACGACAAGCATTACGCCGACAACTGCTATTGCAACAAGCAAAACGATTATCGGGTAGACCATGGCTTTTTTGATCATGTCTTCGACCATGGCACTTTTCTCAAGCTGGACAGCCATTCTCTCAAAGGCCATATCCAGGTTACCGGAAGCTTCACCGGAACCTACTGTTGTAATAAGAAGATTCGGGAATATCTTCTTATGTTTTTCCATAGAAGTTGTCAGGGTCTCACCCTTTTCAATGTCTGTTACGATCTCCTTGATAGCACTTGCAAGCACCTTGTTTTCTGTCTGTTCGGAAAGGAGCTGCATGTTCTGAATGATAGGAACGCCGGCTTTGGATATACTTACGAACTGGCGGCAGAACATAGCAAGTTCCTTGGTCTTGACTCCGCCTATTTCAAAGTTGATATCCTTGGTCAAAAGATTCTGACTTTCAACTTTAACAGGCGTCAGGCCCTTGATCTTAAGTTCTCTTATGACATAATCACGGCTATCGCCGTCCATACTGCCTTTGATCTGCTTACCGGAAGAATCAAAAGCAACGTATCCAAATGAAGCCATGGCTGTCCTTTCTTTATTTACTCATGTGGACCTGAAGCATCTTGATGTTTCATTTACTCATATACTCATGCGGACATGAAGCATCTTGATGTTTCATTTACTCATATACTCATGCTTCATGTCTAGTGAGTGAATGTATCATGATACATTCAATCGCCTTATTCCTCGTAAGAAACCTTCTTCATCTCATCTACTGTAGATATGCCTTCAAGAACATATTTAGTGGCACTCATTCTAAGAGTCTTCATTCCCTCTTTTAGCGCCTGGTTCTTGATCTCATCAGCAGTTCCTTTTCTTTCTATAATAAGCTTAAGGTCATGAGTAACTTCCATGATCTCGTATACACCCGTTCGTCCGGCAAAGCCGGTATTAGCGCACTTAGGGCATCCCACCTTTTTATAGAGGGTAAGCGGCTCATTTTCAGGGACTCCAAGAAGCCTCTTTTCCTCAGCAGAAGCTTCATAGGCCTGCTTACAGTCAGGACACAGGCGCCTTATGAGACGCTGGGCGATGATTCCTATTACGGAATCCGCTATGAGATAGGCTTCAAGGCCCATATCCTCAAGTCTTGTTACAGTGCTGGCGGCAGAATTGGTATGAAGTGTTGATACTACAAGGTGACCTGTGATAGATGCCTGAACTGCAATAGATGCAGTCTCCTGGTCTCTTATCTCACCGATCATGATGATATCAGGGTCCTGACGCAGGATGGAACGAAGGGCCGATGCAAAAGAAAGCTCTGCCTTAGGATTTACCTGTACCTGATTGATTCCGTTGATATTGGCTTCGACAGGGTCTTCAACCGTTACGATATTAACGTCTTCTCTGTTAAGTTCGGAAAGCGCCGTGTAAAGGGTCGTTGACTTACCTGATCCTGTAGGTCCTGTAACGAGGAGGATTCCATTAGGATTGGATATGATCCTGTCAAAAACAGCCATTTCATCAGGGCGAAGTCCCAGCTGATCCTTACTTCTGTTAAGGGCAGATTTGGAGGCAAGTCGCATAACGACTTTTTCTCCATAAACCGTAGGAAGCGTAGATACACGGATATCATACTCAAGCTTATCGACTATCTGCGTCATACGTCCGTCAAGAGGTTTCCTCTTTTCAGAAATATCCATTCCACTGACGATCTTGATACGTGTAACTATGGCACCAAGAAGGTTATTGTTATAAACAGCTCTTTCATACAGGGCACCGTCAATTCTGAACCTGATACGCAGATTCCTTGGACCTGGTTCAATGTGAATATCAGATGCACGCTGACGAACAGCCGATTCGATCATTGTAGTAACAAGCTGTACGATAGGAGAATTGGTAACTTCTGCATTCTCCTGCAAAGATTCTTCCTGAACATGAGTTCTTTCTCTTGCGTACTGCTCTGCTGCATCCTTGAGATCTGTATTGCCATAATACTTATCAAGGGCCAGCATGATACTCTGGGATGTTGACAGAACCGGCTCAATGGACAGATTGGTAACGATACCGATATCATCGATCGCTACCGTATCCATAGGGTCTGACATTGCCAGATGCAGTGTATTGGGCGCACCAGGCTTATATTCAAATGGTAATACCTTGTGTTTTCTCAGAATCTGGGCTGGTACCATGTTAAGGATATCATCAGGGATCTCGATAACCTGAAGATTGACGATACCAAGTCCAAGCTGACGGCTTAGTGCTGTGGCAAGCTGTTCACCGGTAACAAAACCGTTCTCAACAAGCAGCTCACCAAGACGCTTACCACTACTTTTTTGAAGTGCAAGCGCTTCGTCAAGTTTTTCCTGTGTTATGAAGTTTTCATTTAAAAGACATTCGCCGATCCTGATACGTTTTCTAGTGAAGGCCATGAATTATCCTCCATACCGCATTACGACTGAATCCACGCTTAAATCATATTAAGGTTTTTCTTTCGACTAATGCAAAAAACTCTAATATCTATATCGGCATCGCTTCCTAAAATCTTGAACATATCCAAGGTAAAAATAAAAAGCCTTCCGTAAAATTTTAGGCGAAACCCCTTCGGACTTGCCTGTACCGGAAGTTCATAAATGTTTTTCGTATATTCTTATTGTTTTACTAAAAACGTCCCATAAAAATGAACCGCAACCACAAGATTTTTGCAGGGCAGACAGTATATAGATCATTACCACTGCAAAGACTTTGTGGATGCGGTCCGTTCATAAGGGACTTTTTCAGCCTTCTTTAGATTCAAGGAGTTTCTTGACATACTCGGAAGCTGTCATGGTTCTCTTATTCTTTTTTGTATATAGGGCTTCGTCGGCCTTAGCCAGCACTTCTTCGTATGTCAGATCATTGGAAGTACATTTGAATATACCTATACTAAAATAAAGATCATATCCAAGATCACTTATGTTACTAAGTTCCCCCGTCAGAGCTTCTTTGAAGCCATCTATAAGCCTGGGGTCTTTACCTGCTATAACGAATTCGTCTCCGCCCCATCTTCCTGCAAGAGCATTTTGAGGAGCTACTACTTTTTTTAACGCCTTGGAGAATACTATAAGAGCCTTATCGCCCTCGTCATGCCCCAGTGTATCATTGATACTCTTAAAGAAATCCATATCCACCATGATCACTGATAGAGGCTCTTGTATACTGCAGTTTATTAACTCTTCATTGATGAATTCTGTGATGCGTCTTCTGTTGTTGAGCTTAGTCAGGGCATCTGTATATATCTGAGAATCCTGGAGTTCTACAAAGAGTTTTAATACAACAGGAAGCATGCACACTTCGATTGCGGGCAGGTCCATCATCATTCCTATTATCCCTCCGCTTATGGTGAAGAAGATGATGAATACGATCTGCATTGCATATTTCTTTTTATCAGTCTTGGTACTGGCTCTCTTCCACTGCCTTAAGGATATGATCGTCGCAGCTATAAGATATATGTAGTCCATAGACAGTATGAACAATACTGTAGGTTTGGATATCAGTTTGAAGTCCCGGAATTCAAAAAGGAATCTGTTAAGAGGGGTGAGCAGCAATATAAGACATATAAAAAACGGGATATGAAGTATCAGGCTATCAATTATTAGCTGCCTCTTAGTACGATGTTTAGTCAGTACATTATTTCCATAATATACGTGCAAAAACCAGAAAAAGCATGACGATGTCATGGCCATCATACCAAGGCTTGTTGTAAAAAGAATAAAAAACTTAGGGAAAGTCCTGTAGAAGCTATCTCCCATAACAAGTCGCAGGTCTATAAGTGCGTACAGCATAAACGATAAGAGCATTCCGCGAAATGCTCTTACTTCTCTCTTGTTACCTATATTCTCATTGGTCTTATTGAACAAGATGACCATATTGACAATAGATAAAATAAGCAGTAGCAATATAAATGGCCGCAGCTGCACCTCTATAGGAATATCTACCATGATCTTACCAACCTATTGTAATATTCTGGGGTTCACTGTTATGGATCTCGCCCTTGCGACAGCGGAATATGACGCCATTCTTGATATATATAAGCTGATGATCGTTCATGGCCTTGGCCAGTTCATCTACAAACTGCTCATATTTGGTCTCGGTCATGGGAACGATGTAGTCGTGATGCTCATGTTCAGTTGATATAACGGCCGTTTTGTAGCGGTTATCATATCTTATGCCTCTGAATTCACAGATCTCGGTCGTTGTCTTTTCGGTATTGTCCTGACATGACATGCAGATAAACATATGCCCTCCTGCCGTATTACGGCCATAGCGTAGCGATTTAGCTACCAAAGAACAATTATCAACTTTTATTATAGCAAATTATCGATATTATGGAAACTTTTAGCAGCACAAACTTCGGGGGGATAAAATGGGTCGCATGCCGAAGATTCCTGGGAGGGATAGTTGGTAAATGGTTTCTGCGTCATGAAAGTTTTATAAATTCAAGGCATGATATCTGGAGATTAATATTCCAGGGGCCGAAACTGCAGGACGTAGTTACGACATGTTTAGAAGTTCATGGATGAACTTCTATGTCGGGAACTCGCTTCGCTCAAACATGCGGCCCCTAAGCGGAATATTATTCTCCATCTATCAAGCTCTTGAATTTTTATAAACTTTCAAAAGACGCAGAAATCATTTACCAACTATCCCTCCCAGGAATCTTCAAGGTATCGGCATTATTTTATAGGGGCGAAGTTATGTGTGTATTTTCTACATTGATTATTTTAGATATTCAGAATGATCAAGGCTGATAGGGTTGTCGATTATAGTAGCTAATAGTCGAAACATGCGAATAAAAATGGTAAACTAAATTTAGATTAAATGATTCTAAATCATCTTAAAAAGGGTGTGGCAAACATCGCTACGCTTCTATGTGCCTATGGGAGGCTTGAGGGTTATCGTGAAGAAGAAAGATTCCAAGAATAAAAATTTAAAGTTTAGAAATAGAGTCTTTAGGATGATATCGGTTGGTGTTGTCGATGAGCCGATTAATCAGATGTACGATATTATTAGTATATCTGCTCTTATACTGAATCTGGGTGCGGCTATCATGGCGACATTTGATGATCTTCAGGCTAAATATGGTGGGATTTTTCAGATAATTGAAGTTATAACTGTAGCTTTCTTTGCTATAGATTTTATATTAAGAGTATATACGGCTAAATGCCATTTTCCGGAGAAAACGGAATTTGGGGCTATTAAAAAGTATATTTTTTCTTTGGATGGTATAGTTGATATACTCTCGTTCCTACCATACTATCTGCCGTTTATGTTCCCGAGTGGGGCTGCTGCCTTTAAGATGTTCAGGGTGGCAAGAATCTTGAGACTGTTCAGAATCAATGCTTATTATGACTCACTTAATGTCATAACTGACGTTATTAAGAGTAAGAGTCAGCAGCTTATGTCTTCTGTTTTTATTATCATAGTTCTTATGATAGGTTCAAGTCTTTGCATGTATTCGATCGAGCATGATGCGCAGCCGGAGGTCTTCACTAATGCTTTCTCGGGTATCTGGTGGTCGATGTCTACACTTCTGACTGTGGGATATGGTGATATATATCCTATAACTGCGATGGGGAAGTTCTTTGGTATCATAATTGCTTTTCTGGGGGTTGGTATTGTTGCTATCCCTACTGGTATCATAAGTGCAGGATTCGTTGAACAGTATACGCATTTGGCTACAGTTGGTTCATCTACAGATACAGAGCTTAACTTTATTCAGGTTAAGATAGGCGATACTGATGCCTGGAGCGGCAAGAGCATAAGGGAGCTTAAACTTCCTGAAAATATCATAATCGCTGCTCTTCACAGAAATAATAAAACTATTATTCCCAAAGGAAATACACAGATTCAGGAAGGCGACCAGATTGTCCTTGGCTCTGAACCGCTTCAAAAGGACAAGTTCATTAACTTTAAGGAAATGAAGCTTGAGTATGGACATTCATGGATTGGCCAGAGGATAGATGAACTGGATATCTCAAGACAGACGCTGATTGTCATGATAAGACGTGGGAATAAACCTATAGTACCGAGAGGAAATCTGATACTTGCGGAAGGGGATATCATATTCCTTTATAGTGAGACTAAGGCGGGGATTGATCTGTAAACAGACTCATCTAAATGCACTTTTTAAAAAATCGTCCATTTCTGTGGGCGATTTTTTTTACTGAAGAAATCCTAAAAAATCGTTGTAAATCTTATATTTATCTGATATGATTGTTTTCGGTTTAAAAATCTGGCAACTTTTCTGTAGCCAAACATCTTCGAACCATCATTGGCCAATCGCCAATTATTTCCTACAGCAGCTTGCAAGCATTGTAGAACAAACGAAAGGAAACACTGATTTTTTATGTCAATTGAAAACAAGAACTATAAGGACACCGTCTTTAGGATGCTGTTCAATAATAAAGTTCGCCTTCTTGAGCTTTATAACGCCATCAATGGTACTTCTTACCATAATCCTGATGACCTCACTATAACCACCTTAAATGGAGAGACGTTTCTTAAGATGAAAAATGACCTTTCATTTATCATCAACTTTGAACTAAATCTCTTTGAGCATCAATCAACACCATGCCCCAATATTCCATTAAGAGATTTATATTATCTGGCTGCCAACCTTAAAGAGATCTATCCAACAGAAAAAATCTATAGCACTTCTATGCTACAGATTCCGGCTCCAAGATTCTTTATGTTTTATAATGGAACAACTTCCATGAATGACAAAGTAATCTATCGCTTATCCGATATGTTCATTCATCACATGGACTCGCCATCTGTTGAGCTAATTGTAACAGCGCTTAATGTCAACAATGGTCATAACAAGGAACTTATGGAAGCCTGTGAAGCCCTAAAAGGATATTCACTTTTTGTTGAAAAAGTGCGAAAATATAAGCAAGAAGCAGAGGCTGAATATGATTCATCTCATAGTACTCCTCTAAGACTTTTGGTAGATAACCAAAAAGTCATGAAAAAACTTATTTCTAAATCGGTCAGTAAAGCAATTGATGATTGTATTCAAGAAGATATTCTCCAAGATTTCTTCAACGAATACAGGAAGGAGATAATTGAAGTGGGCGTACTCGAATATTCTTATGAAAGACATATGCAAATGCTTCAGGACGAAAGCTACGATGCAGGCATCAACAATACCAATGCTTTGTATTCATGGCTTGATTCCGAAGGACGTCAGGCTGATATTATCAAAGCCATCCATGATCGAGATTTTTTATCGAAATTGTTTGAAGAATATAGTAACAGAAATTCTTAGAATATTAAGGGACTGTCAATTGATCAGTCCTTATTATTTAGCGCCAGACGAATCACTTTATACATTTTAAGTCATTGAGACATTATTTCTAATATCTGAAAGTACATCTTTTGCCGGGCGACTCTCATTAGTTTTGGCTTGGACAAGTCCTTTTTCCATCATGGCATTAAAATCATTCAATATGCTTTCAGCCTCTTCCTTAACTTCAATTTCTACTCTTGCAAGTACATTTGAATTTTTGGGAGCCATAGTTATTACCATCCATTCACTTGCATTCTAATGTATTACGTTTCGATATACAATAGTATTAATATAGCAAAAAGAGCGATATGCTATGAATCTAACACATCGCTCTTTTATTGCTATTCGTCACAATATTAAACATTAAAATCAAAATTCTGCCCAACCGTCATCTCTTCTTCGCATCGTACGCTATCGCTCCTAAAGAGCATTGCCTGGTCGGTGATCTTTTTAAGTAGTTCATAAGCGGTATTAGCAGTTATAGTTATATATTCATCATCGTCATGGGCTTTGCTTTTTTCAGCTTTTCTTGCTTCTTCGGCTTCTTTGGCATCGGCCTTTTTCTCGGCCCGTTTTTCTTCTAGTTTTTTGTGCTGAGCCTTCTCTTCTGCCTTTTTCTCTGCAGCTTTTTTCTCAATGCGGGCTTTCTGAGCTTTTGAAGAATCCTTGAGGACTGCAAATAGTGTAGCTGTGCCGTCGTCGTTGATCTTCATGCCGTAGCCCTGAACATCTGCTCCGGTTCCGAACAAGCCGCTTCCTACTGCTTTGAGCTGGGCTTCTGCATTTGTAATGATCGCTTCAACTTTGCCCGCATACTTCTCGTCACCTGCCATCTTCTCGATCTTTTCATCATCGATAAGAACAACTGTCTTGTTGGCCTGGCCGTAAGCTGCTGCATTAGCTTCTACCTTATCCTTCTGATCTGCGGCAACAAGGACAAAATCCATTCCGGGATATTTAGCTTTCAGCTTCTCATAGTACTTGGCAGCTTTTTCACTGAGCTTAACATCACCAACAGTTCTGCCTGAAATCTTAGAAGCAGACTTTGTTTCAGTGGGCGCAGCTTTATTTGTTGCATCTTCTTTTTTAACGGATTTATTGTATGACGAAGTATCATACATGGACTGCGTAGCGGTGATCCGCGAGATATCATTTGATAATGCCATATCAGACTCCTTTCTGATGTTAACGCTCATCTTACGTACCAGTTAACGTTATATTTGCCTCCGTGCAACTACCTATAAAAACCGACACTATCTCAGATTGTATATCGGCGGGATTTCACGTAAACATTATATCTGACAACGCTTTTAGGAAGTTAATATATAATCTTAGTGATCCTCAGTCTGATAGAAATAATAATTTTGGTTTTGGGATCACGACTTATCCAACTTCTCAAGATACTCGGTCACATTAACATAATGTATGCCATCAACAACAGTATTCTCTCCACGATATAATACTGTCTTTTTGGTTATTGTCCCGTATTTATGTTCTGTGAGGCGGCATTTTTCCTCATCTATAAGATTTTTATATTGCCCTTTAAATATATTATCTGTATGCTTAACCTCGAATATCTCACAAGTAAGCGCTTTTTCATCAGCTATTACCATGTCAAACTCACCGACTGCAAAGATCAGCTTAAAGGCTCTTTTTTCTCGAGGAAGAATCTTCTTAGTCTCAAGAAGGACTATCTCTTCAAGCATTCTTCCTTTTACTTCTTCCAAAATGATATTGCAAAACTCATTCTTTTTAATAATTGAAAACGAATCGAAGGATTCATCTTTCATAATGGAATATACCAATGCCTGAGCCTGACAGTATCTCATTCCGGGCTGGGAAAACAGCACATTTTCAGAAGGATTACTGCCAATAGTTTCTACAGGACAGTCTATTATCAGATCCAATAGTTTTAGGTACTCTTTAATCTCGGATACATGATCAGCTGTTATCTCTACAGTCAGGTCATTTTTATTCCTGATATCAAGAATCTTCATAAAACGATCAAGGACGCCCCGCTTATCTGCCTGATCCATTATGCTGGTTCTTCCCTCAGCCGCAGCACGCTTTCTATCTATCTGAGTAGCAGAACCAAGGTCATGCGATTTAAAGCCTCTTTCAATTACAGAGATCAGGAACCTATGGTTCATATCCTCAATGATTCTATTTACAGCATTAGTAAACTCATCAGCTTCGTATAATTCGATCAAGTGCCTGAAATGTGCACCGTCCTTATAACAGGCAAGACTATGCTGTATGTTCCTGGCAATCGCTGTATCTATATAACGTCTGGTAGACTCATCATCACGAAATGATATACCCTCATCCTCTAATTCAGGATCATCAAAATTGGTTTCACCTACGCGGAAAGTTCCACCATATCTGATATACTCGTCAATATCATGAATATCTAATAGTGAGGAGTATTCTCTAAAAGGAATAAATGTTGTATGTATAGTTACCGTCCTGTCATATAATTCCTCGTCACTTGAAAAAACAAGCCCTAAGGAATCTGTTCCGGCAAGGACTATCTTCATGCCACTCATTGCATATACGTCAGACAATAATGATGCCGAATCGATAAAGTCATTCATAAGAGTAACCTCATTGATAAATACGTACTTTATACCTCTTTCAGACAAAAGTCTCAGATCATTATTAAGCATAGACATATCATTGGATGACATGATCTTTATATAAGCTGACTCATTCAAGTCGTGCATAGCTATGGCCTGAAAAAGCATAATTGTCTTACCTGTTCTTCTAAGACCATAGAGCAGGCAAACCTTGCCCGTAACTTTGGAGTTCAAAAAAGTTTCCAGTCTTCCAAAACATTCTCTGTGCTTATAATTCTTAATTCCATCGATATAGGGCTTAAGTCTCTCTCCCGAAATAACATTCGTAAGATATTCAGCCGTAGGCGCAGTACTACTTCCTACCGAAAACTGACCTGATAAAAGATCTTTTAGCTCCATCTCGATCTTATTTCTTCTATCTACTCGAGCTATAGCATCAACCTCATCAGCCGCCTTAACATACTTTCCATCAAGGTACATCCTCTTTGCACCTCTGATATTTTTATATGTTATATTCCCTTTAGGCAGCGTCTCTAATTCTTTTTTAAGATCATCTATCTTTTTTTGGATTTCAGCCATAGTAAATATTCTCCTTTAGTTTTAGTATACAAAAAAAGCAGCCAAAAAGCAACTTTTGCGGTTGCTTTTTGGTTGCTTTTTGGTTGCTTTTCGGTTGTTTTCTTGTTGCCACTATAAAAAACAGGCTGTCCGCAGACAGCCCATTTATTACTTGCTCAATTGTTTTTTATAAACGAATGTTATATTCTTAAGAACCACGCTGATCCTCTTATACACAAACACTGTGATGATAGAATCAATGCCGCCTTTAATGAGGTTAAGCGGTACTACGCAGTAAAGAACCATTGTCCACACGCTAGTAACATTAGAGTTAACTGCTGTTCCTTCTGCTACAAAGCTTTCGATTGGTGCGCCCCAGAGTGCAGCATATGCAGGGAGAAGGAAGTAAACGTTCAATAAGCTTCCGACGATTGTGATCGTAAGTGTTCCTACAAGGCAGGAAATAAGAGCCATTGTACGGGTCTTTCTGAATGAATAGATGATAGTTGCCGGAAGTATGAAGCAGCATCCTATTACAAAGTTAGCAAGCTCTCCGACGAACGCTGTCTGAGTTCCTCTGATCACAAGCTCAAGAAGGATCTTGATAAGCTCGATCATAACGCCTGTCATAGGTCCGAATGCAAACGCAGCGATAAGCGCCGGAAGGTCGGAAAGATCAAATTTATAGAAATAAGGCGCAAATGGAAGCGGTATCTCAAACATCATAAGAACGAGCGAAATAGCGGCGAATAAGCCGATAACTACCATCTTCCTGGTGCTGAACATTGGTTCGTTTGTTTTGTTGATCTTCTGCGCTATCTTCTCGCATATTATGGAGATAACAAAAGCTATTACGATGATGATCGCAAAACCGGCAACGTAGCCAGTATTTTCTGAAATACTTTTAAGAAGTCCGTTATTCATGTCTATATCCTCTCTGGAAAAAATATATTTGTAAATCCTTTTCGGGGCTTTTTTCAATAAAAATACAATAAAAAAGCTCCGGATATATTTCCGGGGCTCTGATATCATCACATTTTGCAGATCCTAAGATCTGCCTGCGCTTCTACCATCCAGACTTTACTGTCGGTACCGGAATCACACCGGTTCATGCTGAAAATCAGCTCGCGGACTATACCGCCGGTAGGGAATCACACCCAACCCCGAAGCAATATTTTGTTTTACTAAGTAATGTTAATACGTGAAGCTATGCGTGTCAATAATCAAAGCGCTTTTTCGTAGCAGTGAAAATCTCTGTCAAACACTTCCATAACAATTGAAGAACAAACTACCGATGAAAATCAGGCCGCTCCTGAAGGAGAAGGCGTAGAAATGAAGGCCCTGTTTTTCTACCTTTTCAAAAACTGCCTTATATCCGCCCGCTTCTTCATATCCGTTTTTTCTAAAATTCCAGACACAACTCGCTTTATATACCCATACGAATAATTAGTCTTATCCGCAATCTCATGATTAGAAAGCCCCTCCGCAATATACTCCGCGACCTTAAGTTCCAGATCCGAAAGCTCCCCGGCAAGCTTCCTAAAATGCTCAGTCTCTATATCTTTTTCCCTAAGAGGTGATGAGATCCTGTTCTTGATCCTTGCAAGGAAGACGCTTTTTACAAAGGGTTTGGTGATATAATCAGCAGCGCCATATTCAAAACCCTTGATCTCAAAATCGGGATCGTCCATGGCCGTAAGAAATATAATAGGTATATCCCTTCCCTGTTCAAGGCCTCTGATCTGCCTGAAGGTATCATACCCATCCATGTCGGGCATGTCCACATCAAGAAGCACGAGCTGATAATTGATGCCCTTTTTGATGTATTCAAGTGCCTGCTTCCCGGATTTGGCGAGGCTTACGCTGTAGCCTGTATTGATAAGTATGTCCTCTACGGTATTAAGCATATTGATATCATCATCAACGCAGAGAATTCGGTAACCTTCCATCCATTCCTCCGTGCCGGTTTCAAAAAAGTCTTCTGTATGGTCTTTTTCCAATTTCATCATATCAGTATATCCTCAATAAATAAGTGTCTTTCGGTTACCTTTTTGCTACAAAAAATTCTTCTTACTGAATCTATATATTTTCATTTTTAGTTTTCGTTCTACCTTTATTTACCCTTGTCTTATTCTTTTTGCTTTATTCCAATTTTATGAGGTAGGTGTCAAAAGTTCCTTTTGACACCTTATGACTAACAGATTGTTCCGTTTCTTCGAAACTCTCACATCTACGTTCCACTCCGGTCGGCGCAAAGCAGACATCCCCCGGATGTCTTGCGCCCTAAAACATTCGCAAATCCGCACTACGTGCTACTTTGCTCATGTTTTGCGGGTCATAAATTCATATTCGATTTCGAGCAAGCTCGAATCTAAATGACTTTTGACCCTTACGTCATTTTATTTGTGCCTTTGATCCATTCTTTACTTAAATATCTTGAAATAGCGCCTTTGGCGATTTATTATGATGGTGTGACTAATCATCTAATCAAAAGTCATAAGGTTCATATTAGTTCTCGAGTAAACTCTATTCGAAATAACTTATATTACTTTTTCAGAAGACGGAGGAAAACAAAATGAAAATCGTATTTCTTGATCGTAAAACAATCGGCGAAGATATAGATCTTAGTTCTTTTAACAGATTTGGAGAAGTTGTGATCTATGATTTCTCTAAGCCCGAAGAAGTTCCTGCAAGAGTTGAAGATGCCGATATTATCGTTCTCAACAAGGTTCCGATCAATGAAAAGACAATCGGAACTGCCAAAAATCTTAAGCTTGTCTGCGTAACAGCAACTGGCGTCAATAATCTTGATCTTGATTATCTTGCTTCCAGAAACATCGAATGGCGCAATGTTGCCGGATACTCAACTCAGACTGTAACCCAGCACACATTCGCTCTTCTGTTCTATCTGTTCGAGAACCTGGCCTACTACGATAACTACGTTAAGACAGACGGCTACACCAAGGACTTCATGTTCACTCATTTTGAAAAAAGATTTGGTGAGCTCTGCGGAAAGACCTACGGAATCATCGGCCTTGGTGCAATCGGAAGACAGGTTGCATCTGTTGCCAAAGCTTTCGGCTGTAACGTTCAGTACTATTCAACTTCCGGCAAGAACCACGATTCAGAATATAAGGAAGTTTCTTTTGACGAACTCCTTGCAACATCAGATATCATCTCAATCCACGCTCCACTTAACGATGCAACCAATAACCTCATCAATAAGGAAGCTCTTTCCAAGATGAAAAAATCTGCGATCCTTCTTAACCTCGGCCGCGGACCAATCGTTAACGAAAAGGACCTTGCCGATGCCCTTGAAAATGGAACAATAAGAGCTGCAGGTCTTGATGTTCTGTCTGTTGAGCCTATTACAGAGGACAATCCTCTTCTTAAGATCAAGGACAGCACCAAGCTTCTCATCACTCCTCATATCGCATGGGCAAGCGTAGAAGCAAGAACAAGACTTATGAAGATAATTGACGGTCATATTGCAAAGTTTCTGTCTGTAGAGTAAAATAAGCTGCTGATCTGTTTACCGTTCATTTATTATTCAGATGAGTAATTTACGTTTCTAAAACAGATCGACAATAATAAGTTTTATATCAATTATTCAAAAGGACAGTAAATGAGTAGGTTAAATCGAATTAGTCGATTGACCTGTTTACAAGAGTTTTGAATAATGGTTATGGTTTAAGGTAATGAACATTTATTACGCGCCCATGGAGGGCATCACAACATATCTTTACAGACAGCTTCACAATGAGTATTTTGGAGGGGTGGATAAGTATTTCACCCCTTTTATTAGTGTATTCCCGGATCATTACATCAAAAAGCGTGATGAGCGCGAGATCGATCCTGCTAATAATCTTGGAATGAAGACAGTTCCTCAGGTTCTTGCCAACAGTTCCAAAGAACTTATATGGATTTTCAAAAAGCTCACAGCTATGGGCTACGACGAAGTCAATCTTAATCTCGGCTGCCCTTCAGGTACTGTTACCGCTAAGGGAAGAGGTTCAGGATTCTTAAAAGACCCTGCCGAACTCGACCGCTTTTTTGAAGAAGTATTCGACAGCCTCGGTGACGATGCCAAGATGCTTTCTGTAAAAACAAGGATCGGATATCTTGACGCATCCGAGATGGAGCACCTGTCAGAAATATATGCCAAGTATCCTATCAAAGAGCTGACAATCCACCCAAGGATAAGGAAGCAGTTCTATAAGGGCGTACCGGATATGGCCGTATTTGAAAAGGCACTTGTGGCCAGTTCCTGTCCTGTGTGCTACAACGGCAATGTGTTCACTTTAGAAGATTATAAAGATATTTGTCGCAGGTATGGTGATCATATAGATATCAATACAAATGATAATCATTTTGATGTTAATCTTTTAAATTCTAATAATAAAAAAGATAATCTTAATGATTTGAAATCAAATGATATTGATGGAATATATCACATCAACAAGTCCGGATGTGTTGATAATAAGATATCATCAGTTATGTTGGGAAGAGGCATAGTTGCTGATCCATCTCTTGGTCGTCAGATCAAGGGCGGCGCCAAAATGGACAAAGCTGAGTTCAGAGAATTCAGACGTGCTCTTGAGAATATGTATAAGGAGCACTTAAAAGACAGTCACAATGTTCATAACAAGATGAAGGAAATGTGGTTCTATATGTCACAGTCCTTCGAAGGGACAGATAAATATATCAAAAACATACTTAAATCAAAATCATTCTCAGAATACCAGGCAGCAGTCAACACGCTGGAAGGTAACTGCGAAATAAAAAGTGGGCCTAATGCAACACCTGTATCTTTTTAAGGATACAGGTGTTATTTTTGTAAAAGCTTATTTTATGCTTTTCTTTTTTGCTCGTTTCAAAAGATTGTAGTTTATATGCCTACTATAATTTAATTAGCGATACGCCCTGTTCTATCGCATCATTTACTTTTTTAAGTGCCTCCACAGCTTCAGTTTCCGTTTCAAAATAACATAGCCCTCTCCAAGATGATAATCTTTCCTGAACCATCAAAGTCTTACCATCCACTCTAAGGCCACCATAACAGTTAAGTACCATCTTACCGTTAGGGCTCATAACTTTTGTTCTATTTCTTGACTTAACTATAGTTCCATCCGGCAGTTGAAACTGATGAGTCTGTAAAAACTCATCAATGCTTTCCTCAATAAATTCAGAAAGTACATCACTTGTACATTCTTCTATCTTTTCTTGAATAATGTCAGATAATTCCTCTATTTTATCTTCCATAGCTTCACTAACCGTTTCTTCAAGTATAGATTTTAGTTCTTCCAATTTTGCTTCTTCCATAATTCCCCCTTATAAAATAATGTTAAATAAAACTGCTAACTGTATGGTTTTAGTATATATTTTGCTTATTTCATTATACACTAAAATCATTAAAATCCAGACTATTTCTACATTTTAAAAAAAACAACAGCTGTATCTCTTTTTTAGAGTACAGCTGCCATTTCATGTTTCTATGAATTTTAGTTTCTATAATTTATAGAAACTTCTTCCATAACAGGAAGTGCTTTTTTAAAATCATCTTCATTCGCAGCACCAAAACTTAATAGAAATAGATGCTCATACATTTTTTTATAACTATAGCAATAGTCATTCATACAGCTTATCTTAATACCCTTTTCGGAAAGCTCTTTGATGAATTTTTCATCATCCAGCCAGTCGGGTCCTTTCAGGATCAACCTAAGCCCCGCGTTATCCTTTATAGGTGTAAATAAGCTATTATCTCCCTTATCTTCAAATATTTTTAAGATATTCTCTCGTCTTTTACTATAGTAATTCCTCATCCTGGAAAGGTGACGTTCGTAATAACCACCATTTATAAATTCAGCTAGTACCAGCTGATCGAAAGATGAAACAGTACCTGAATAAAATGACAGCTTCTCCCTATATCTCTCCATGAGCTTATCCGGAAGGACCATAAAGGCTATCCTGATAGATGGAGCCAAAGTCCTTGTAAATGTGTTCATATAGATGACTCTGTCAGGATATGACGCAGATATTGGAGGAATCGGCCTTCCGGAGAATCTGAACTCCGAATCATAATCATCTTCTGCTATATAGGCGTCTTCTCTTCCGGCCCAATCAAGAAGCTGCGCTCTTCTTACCGCTGACATTACAGCACCTGTCGGAAACTGGTGGGAAGGCGATATATTAACAAGTCTTACACTTGTTCCTTCAAGTGCAAAAACATCAAGTCCGTCCTTATTAACAGGAATATGCAGGCACTTATGTCCTGACCTCTCGCATACAAGGCCTATTTTCTTATATCCGGGATCTTCTACTGCTGTTAGAGCACCTCCCCCTGACAATACCAAAAGAATATTTTCTAAATATTCAGTACCGGGACCAACTATTATGTTATCAGGATTCGCATCTATCCCTCTGCTCCTCATAAGATAACCAGCGATTGCGTATCTGAGAACTTCCAATCCGCAAGGATCAGGCGGCGCAAGACATTCAGGATTTCTGTCTGACAGAACTTTACGCATAAGCTTGGACCAGATATCAAAAGGGAATGCATCATCATGAAGGCGCTGAGATACGAAATCTGCGAGAGCAGGTTCCTTGTTATTAGTAACACCTGTTACCGATTCTTTATTATCTTTCCTAGATGTATACCTTCTGGTATTAGTGCTACCATGAAATGCCATCTTATCTTTTTTATATATTGAATTAGTATTTCTTTTATCTATAGCAGGTCTATTATCAATCCCTGAGCCAGTTGCATATGCGAACCTTTCGGCATCCATGACAGCATAATATCCGCTTCTCTCTCTGCTTTCTATGTAGCCCTCTACTATGAGCTGTTCATATGCATTCTCAACGGTAATAAGCGCAACGCCCTCCTGCTGGGCAAGGCGCCTTTTGGAAAGGAGCTTCTCCCCGCCCTTGATCCTGCCGCCAACTATATCATCGCGTATGCACATATAAAGATATTCGTAGATTGGCTTATCGCCTCTTTTTTCAACATCGTACATGACTTGTTTTCTTCTCCAAATGCCAATTAAGGTCAGATTATCTTTTCAAATTACTAATGATTTTGCCTTTTCAAATCTGGTCTTATTGAAATTAACAAAAATGGTTATAATAATAGTTCCAAAATCATATTATACTCTTTAATCAGTGATGACAATATAAAACACGTGAAAGATCACTATCTTATAAATCCACAATAAAAACTATAAAGACCAGATTGGAGACAGACACATGAAGAGAATCGTATCAATTCAGGATATTTCCTGCGTAGGCAAATGCTCACTTACAGTTGCACTTCCCATCATCAGCTCAATGGGCGTTGAGACATCCATCGTGCCAACCGCAGTTCTTTCTACACATACACAGTTCAAAGGTTTCACTTTCAGAGACCTGACAGACGACATGCTCCCGATCCTTGATCACTGGAAGAAGGAAGGCTTCAAGTTCGACGCCATCTACACCGGTTACCTCGGAAGCATCCGTCAGATAGATATAGTAAAAGAATATTTTGACGCTCTTAAGGGCAAAAATACAGCCATCGTAGTTGATCCCGCAATGGCTGACAATGGAAAACTCTATGTTGGTTTTGATGAAGCTTTTGCCAAAGAAATGCTTAATCTCTGCGTCAAAGCAGATATCACACTTCCAAACATCTCCGAAGCCTGCCTCATGCTCGGCGAAGAGTACCCCGGCGAAGAAGCATCAGATGACGTGATCTGCGATCTTCTCAAAAAGCTCGTTAAAGCCGGCTGCAAGTTTCCAGTAATAACAGGTGTTACTCTTGATAACGGCACCTTCGGCTTTATTGGCCTTAACTCAGAAAGCGGCGAGTTTATAAGCTACGGCACTACTAAGGTTCCATATAAGTCCCACGGAACAGGCGACGTCTACGCAAGCGCATTCACAGGCGCCCTCACTTTGGGAAAAGACGTATATACTGCCCTCAAGATCGCTACAGACTTCACAGCTGCCAGCATCCGCAATACATACGAAGACCCTGACAGCGTAAACTATGCCGTAAACTTCGAAGCTGAAATACCGTATCTTCTGAAGCTCATAAATGAGAATTAATCTAAAAAACTCCCCACTGGGGAGTTTTTTGTATGTATTATAAGTTTTCCGGTCCAAAGCTATTTGGAAGCATCTCTGAAAGTGTCTGAACAGTAACCTTACCATCCGCACCCTCAAGCACGATCTCAAAATCAGGTCCGCAGAACTCTCTCATTACCTGTCTGCAGATTCCGCATGGCTGGGCATCTGTCAGCTTATCAATATTGCCATTCTCATCCTCAGGACCGCCAACAATAGCAATGGCCTGGAATTCCTTATCTCCCTGCGCTATAGCACTGAAAAAAGCTGTACGCTCTGCACAGTTCGTAGCACCGTAAGAAGCATTCTCAATATTACATCCACCGTAGATCTTGCCGTCCTTAGTAAGAAGTGCTGCTCCTACATGAAAACGTGAATACGGCACATATGACATCTTACGCATTTCTTTTGCTTTATCTAAAAGTTTCGTATAATCCATACCAATTTCCATCCTTTACTACAAAATATACACCCCTTTAGATGGGATAATAATTATACTGTATATCCATCTCTTATGCAATCATATTTATGTAGTACTTTTACACTTTTTGCCGATATACAATATGAGAGTTAACTTATAAATCGAACAGTATCGAAGATCATTAGCGAGGCTGTCATGAAAAAATCCAAAAATATCGGCTATTATTATTGCTCTCTATCAACATTCTTCAACATTATCAAGAATCACTCAGTTTTTCTCTCAGATCCTTTGCAGATGAACGATACTGACGAGATAACCTGGGTATGTAAACATATGCCCAAATCGGACGATGAGTCACTAAAACATGTCAAAGCTGAGTCTGAAAAAGCCTCTAAATACATCCACGAGCACGGCCAGAATAACATCTTCATCGGAAGCTACTCAAAGGGTGACGATATCCTCAGCCAGTGGCGCGGATATGGCAATGACGGCAGAGGCGTATCCATAGGCTTTGATCTTCCCCTCATGTGCGAAAGGAATGCAAGACTCACATTAAAAGATGTCAGATATAGGACTACACTCAAAAGATCTGACATGCTCAACTGGGCATCAATACTCCATTCCGCAGAAGAAATGGGCCGCTCTGCAAGACATATAGACAATCCGCCTACTCTCTACGCCTGCAATGAAGCTGCCGCCCTTGCAAGTTCCAATGACAACATATCAGACTCCGACCCATACAAACCAATCCTAAACCGCATGCTCCCCGAACTTGCCACCTACAAAAGCGCCTGTTTCAAAGAAGAAATGGAAATGCGCCTAATCTACAAAGAAGACGTGCGCCTCGAACGCCTTATATCCCGCATAAACGGCGATGAGCAAAAATACCTCGACTCCGCCCTCTACCATGACTTCCGAACCGTAACCGCCGATTACGTAACCGAGTACGTAATCCTCCCCTTTAAACCCGACGAAATAGTAAGCGTCTGCACCGGCCCCAAATGCGGCTGGACCATCGAAGACATCCAAAAATGGCTAGAAGTCTTCTTCCCAAATAATAAGATCAAAGTCACAAAGTCAAAAGCCAGCTACAGATAATCCTAATCGCTTCATAACCTGCGCTCACCTGCCCTTCTCCTGCAAGCATAATCGCCCCTCCCGCGATACTTACTACCCTAAACTAAAGGCACAATCGTTCCCGCCAAAATAAAATAAGATCCAAAAGCGCCGTCCGGACGAAGTGTAAGGCAAGCTTTTGGATCTTATTTCATTTTGGCAAAAACGACACCCTTTAAGTCAGCAACATTCGCGCATCATCCCACGATGCTTGCATGATACTCCTGCAGTGAGCGTACAGGCGTTCCTTCGCCGAGCTTTTCAGCGCCGATTCCCTCCGCCGAAGCCCTTGCTGCAGCCATTGTCGTAATGTAAGGAATGTGATGCTTGATAGCGTTCTTACGGATATAAGCGTCGCTCACATCTCCCTTTTTATCTGTAGGAGTATCCACGATAAGGTCGATCTCTCCATTAGTTATTGCATCAACGATATCAGGTCTTCCCTCGAATATCTTATTGATACGTTTTGCAGGAATTCCTGCCTCAATTATCATCTCATAGGTTCTGCCTGTTGCCAGGATGTTGAAACCATCGTTGTAGTATTTCTGTGCAATCTCAACAAGCTCCGGCTTATCTCTGTCATTGACACTGATAAGTACAGTACCCTCTGTTGGAAGCTCTGTCTTAGTTCCTTCCTGAGCCTTGAAGAATGCTCTTCCCCAGTCTTCAGAAAGTCCAAGCGCTTCACCTGTTGATCTCATTTCAGGTCCAAGGACAGGATCTACTTCAGGGAACATGTTGAATGGAAATACAGCCTCTTTTACCCCGTAGTAAGGAATCTTTCTATCGCGAAGATCGCCAACAGGTGACTTACCGCCTGTGATAGGAAGTGTCATGATGTTGGTAGCTTCTTTGACCATATTTATGTCGCAGACCTTGGATACAAGCGGCACTGTACGGGATGCTCTCGGATTAGCCTCAAGCACGTATACAACGTTGTTCTCGATGGCGTACTGCATATTCATAAGACCTACTACATGCATCTCTTTAGCTATACGTTTTGTATAGTCCTTGATAGTTGCAACTATATTATCACTAAGGTGCTTGGATGGCAGTACACATGCGGAATCGCCTGAATGGATGCCGGCCAGCTCGATGTGTTCCATAACAGCTGGTACGAATACATTCTCTCCATCGCTGATCGCATCTGCTTCGCACTCGATCGCGTGATTTAAGAATCTATCGATAAGGATAGGTCTGTCAGGTGTAACGCCTACTGCCTGAGCCATGTAGATGTTCATCTGCTCGTCGCTGTGAACTACTTCCATTCCGCGGCCGCCCAGGACGTAGGAAGGACGAACCATTACAGGGTAGCCGATCCTGCCAGCTATCTCCTTGGCTTCCTCTACATTTGAAGCCATTCCGGACTCTGCCATCGGAATTCCGAGTCTGTCCATCATATCACGGAAAAGATCTCTATCCTCAGCCATATCTATCGTCTCAGGACTTGTTCCGAGAATGTTGACACCATTTTTCTTAAGGTCTGATGCAAGATTAAGAGGTGTCTGTCCGCCAAACTGAGCGATTACACCAACAGGCTTTTCCTTCTTATAGATGCTGAGTACATCTTCAAGTGTAAGTGGCTCGAAGTAGAGCTTATCAGATGTATCGTAGTCAGTTGAAACTGTCTCGGGGTTACAGTTAACGATTACTGTTTCAAAGCCAAGCTTCTTAAGGGCAAAAGCGGCATGAACGCAGCAATAGTCGAACTCGATACCCTGTCCTATTCTGTTAGGACCACCGCCAAGGATCATAACCTTAGGCTTATCCTCTTTAACAGGATTATTATCTTTTATATTATAACTTGAGAAATAGTATGCACTGTCTTTGGTTCCGCTTACGTGTATACCTTCCCAGCATTCAGTAATACCGGCGTTTTCACGCGCATTTCTGATCTCATCTTCAGATACGTGACAGATCTGTGAAAGATACTTATCAGAGAATCCGTCTTTCTTGGCTTTTTCTAAAACAGCGATCTCCGGAACTTTACCATTTGAAGACTTGATGATCTCCTCTTCTTCCTCTACAAGCTCTTTCATCTGCTCGATAAAATAACGCTTGATCTTGGTAAGTTCGTAGAGTCTGTCTATATCTGCGCCTTTACGAAGTGCTTCATACATTATGAACTGGCGCTCACTTGTGGGAGTAACGAGCATTGCATAAAGCTCGTCAAGGCTCTTTTCATTAAAGTCCTTAACAAAGCCAAGGCCATAGCGGCTCTTTTCAAGTGAACGGATTGCCTTCTGGAAAGCCTCTTTGTAAGTCTTACCGATGGACATGACTTCACCAACTGCTCTCATCTGTGTTCCAAGGTGATCTTCTACGCCCTTGAACTTCTCGAAAGCCCATCTTGCGAATTTGATTACTATATAGTCGCCGCCAGGTACATACTTATCAAGTGTTCCGTACTTGCCGCACTCGATATCGTCAAGGTCAAGGCCGCATGCAAGCATAGCAGAAACAAGTGCAATAGGGAATCCTGTTGCCTTTGATGCAAGTGCTGATGAACGTGATGTACGGGGATTGATCTCAATTACAATGATACGGTCAGTCTTAGGGTCATGAGCGAACTGGCAGTTACAGCCGCCGATAACCTGAACCTTGTCTACGATCTTATAAGCCTGCTCCTGAAGTCTATCCTGAACTTCCTGTGAGATAGTAAGCATTGGCGCACTGCAGAAAGAGTCGCCTGTATGAACGCCCATAGGATCGATATTCTCGATAAAGCATACTGTGATCATCTGACCTTTAGAGTCTCTTACAACTTCAAGCTCAAGCTCTTCCCATCCGATAACTGACTCTTCAACGAGTACCTGGTGAACCATAGAAGCCTGAAGACCACGCGCGCAGACTGTCTTTAACTCTTCTACGTTGTATACAAGACCGCCGCCTGAGCCGCCCATTGTATAAGCAGGACGAAGTACTACAGGATATCCAAGCCTGGCCGCGATCTCTACAGCTTCATCTACAGAGTAAGCAACCTGGCTTCGTGCCATCTCGATTCCGAGTTCGTCCATAGTCTTTTTGAACTCGATTCTGTCTTCGCCGCGCTCGATGGCATCGATCTGGACGCCTATTACTTTAACGCCATACTTTTCAAGTACGCCTGCCTCTGCAAGCTCAGAAGCAAGGTTAAGACCTGACTGTCCGCCAAGATTGGGAAGAAGGGCATCAGGACGCTCTTTTTCAATGATCTGGGTCAGTCTCTTGACATTAAGGGGCTCGATGTAGGTAACATCTGCTGTCTCGGGATCTGTCATGATTGTTGCAGGGTTTGAATTAACAAGAATTATCTCATAACCAAGCTTACGAAGAGCCTTACAGGCCTGAGTGCCAGAATAATCGAATTCACACGCCTGACCGATGATGATCGGGCCGGAACCGATGATAAGAATGCGGTGGATATCTTCACGTTTCATGTCTTAAATCTTCCTCCCATATATACTTTTTCTTTGGAATTACATAATGTACTTCTAAGTAATACTATCAGTAAACTCTACAATAGATATAATTCCCACTAATAGATACGATAGCATACTGTGAGATATTATAGCAAAAATAATTCAAAAAAATAGGACAAAAATTAATCTAATCATAAGATTAATTTTTGTCCTATAAATATTAATTATGCATTGTGGTACTTGCCATCAGAACCTTTGGTCTTAATAGCAACTCTTCCAAAGAAACGCTCCTGGCTTCTTTCAACTCTCATAGAGTCTTTCTTTCTGCCGGATCTGTCGCTCTTTCTAAAGCTCTTTGAATCCTTGTCAAAAGACTTAGCGCCTCTAGCATCTCTACCACTTCTTCCATCGCGGCTGTATCTTCCTGACTCTCTGCCGTCCTTGCCAAATCTTGAGCCCTTGCCATCACGGCCTGAACCTCTGGAATTTCTATCGCCACGACCATCACGTGAGTAGCTGCGACCGCCCTTTCCGTCTCTTGAGCCTCTTCCGAAGCCAGCTCTTGCGCCGTCACGAGAGCCTCTGCCTCTTCCGTCACGTCCGCCTCTTCTTCTCTCAGGAATCTTAAGGTCTTCAACGTCCTTACCCATCTTGAGTCTCATGAAGCCAGCTGCAAGCTGCTCTGCAGTGTATTCGCCCTCTTCAACCTTCTGAGCGATAAATGCTGTAACAGAATCAATATCGCCGTTCTCGATAACGTCGATAACTTCAGCGAATACCTTCTGTGACTTAGCCTTAGTGATATCCTTAGCAGAAGGGACCTTGCGCTCCTCGATCTTGGTGTGGCAGATCTTCTCGATATCACGGATTTTATATACTTCACGGCCTGAGCAAAGAGTGAATGACTTACCACTCTTACCTGCACGACCTGTACGTCCGATACGATGAACGTAGTACTCGATATCTTCAGGGATATCGAAGTTAAATACGCAGTCAACGCCGCTTACATCGATACCTCTTGCTGCAACGTCAGTAGCAATGAGGATGTTGATGCGGCCGTTTCTGAATATATTCATGACCATATCACGCTGGTTCTGTGAAAGGTCACCATGAAGTCCATCAGCCTGATAGCCTCTGTCTTTGAGCATGCTTGCAAGCTGATCAACCATTCTCTTAGTATTAGCGAAGATAAGAGATCTCTGAGGCTGATAATAATCGATAAGTCTTGTAAGAACCTCAAACTTCATCTCTCTAGGGATCACGAAATAAGACTGCTCGATAGACTTAACAGTGATCTCCTTAGGAGTCATGCGGATGTACTCAGCATCAGCCTTCTGGTACTGTCTTGTGATATCAAGGATAGGCTTAGGCATTGTAGCTGAGAAAAGAGCTGTCTGGCGATCTTCAGGCATTCCCTTAAGGACTGTCTCAATATCTTCTCTAAAGCCCATATCAAGCATCTCATCTGCTTCGTCAAGGACAAGAGTCTTAACAGCATCCATCTTCATTGTGTGACGTCTCATGTGGTCCATAACACGTCCAGGTGTTCCTACAACGATCTGAACGCCCTGAGACAGAGCCTTGATCTGACGCATGATATCCTGACCGCCATAAACAGCAAGAGTCTTGATACCGTGCATATATTTAGCAAAATCTCTAAGGTCATCAGCAGCCTGCATAGCAAGCTCTCTTGTAGGACAAAGAATTACTGCCTGAAGGCGCTTATCTTCAGGATTAACATTTGAAAGAACCGGAATACCGAAAGCAGCTGTCTTACCTGTACCAGTCTGAGCCTGGCCGATGATATCCTTACCCTTGAGCATTACAGGGATCGCTGCAGCCTGGATAGGAGACATATACTCAAATCCCATCTCTGATACCGCTCTGATGATCCTCTCATCAAGCTCTGACTCATCGTAACGAATGCGGTTATCTTCTTTATCCTCATTCTCATCAACTTCATCAGCTACTTCATTTACTTTTGAATCTAATACTTCTTCGATTTCTTCGTTTGAATTATTTTCTGTTCGGATTTCTTTGAATTCTATTTCTGTATCTTTAATATCTATTGCTTTATCTACCTTTTCTATCTTTTCTTCTTTTGCATGACTATCCTTGGAAAAAGATGAATCTGAAAGAATGTCATGATTTTTCTTCTTACCAAATACGCCTCTCTTCTTGCCTATCTGGCTGTAAACATTTTCCTCTCTGTGCTTGAATTTCTCGTCTCCAAGACCAAAAATCTCAAGATCTTCTAAAATATCGCTCATTCCTAAACCTTTCCGACACCTCATGTGCCATATGCGGTTTTGGACGCCCATCAAAAACAATTACAAAACAAAAACAGCAGGTAAATCATTTAAGACCTGCTGTTTCAAAAAAGTAATAAAGCTCAGTGCTTTCATTCTTTAAGCATCACTTAAACCACATATAAAAAATATTACTGCAGAAGACCCAGCATACCGTGTATTGCACGTTCTGCCGCCTGTCTGCGCACCTGTCTTCTGTCTCCGTCAAACAAGTGTCTTTCTGTTACTGCCATTCCATTTACATAGAATCCTATGTAAACACATCCAACCGGTGTATCTTCTGTTCCACCACCCGGTCCTGCGATACCTGTTACAGAAACAGCTACATCTGCTCCTGCATTCTTTGCACATCCACGCGCCATGGCCTCAGCGCACTGGGGACTTACCGCAGTATAGTTATCAAGAATATCCTGATCAACTCCAAGCATTTCGTGCTTGGCTTCATCACAATATGTAACAAAGCTTCTTTTAAAAACTTCTGATGATCCGGCAACATCTGTTATTGCCGCAGCTACCATGCCACCTGTACAGGACTCAGCGCATGATATTGTCATTTTCTTCTGCGCAAGAACACGCACAAGCATTTCATTCTCGTTCAAAGAGACGACCTCTCAATTATTATATACATATTCGTTAAAACGTCAAGCTTTTTTCGTTTTGCAGGATGTATTTCTATGTTCCGTTTACAGGATGTAAACTGACATGTTCAGAAGTACATGGATGTATTTCTATGTCCCGTTTACAGGATGTAAATCGGACATGTCCAGAAATGCATGGATGCATTTCTATGTCCCTTATAACTGTCCGTCCATAACGCTCCAGTTCTTAACCAGATAATCTGCAAGTGAGATGATTGTAAGAGCAACTGCGACAATAGTAATGATCCATGTCAGAACTCCATAGATCTGTCCGAACACTCCTGCATCGCTCCACGCATAATCTACATCGATGATCATCATGATAACCATGATCATCTGGAAAGTTGTCTTAAACTTGCCCCACATGCTGGCTGCAATTACTTTACCTTTTTCGGCAGCTACAAGTCTGAAACCGCTTATGATAAACTCTCTGGCTACAATTAAGATTACAATCCATGTCCAAATACGATCCATACCTACAAGGCAGATAAGAGCTGAGATTACAAGCATCTTATCAGCAAGGGGATCCATAAACTTACCAAAGTCAGTTACAAGATTGTATTTACGTGCGATCTTGCCATCAGCAAGATCTGTAAGGCTCGCTACAACAAAAAGCACAAGTGCGATCCACTTAAATCCTGTAAGCATTGCTGCTACAAAGAAAGGAATCATGATAACTCGAAGTAAAGTCAATTTGTTGGGTAAATTCATCTTGTCCTCTTTTCCGCCTTTAACTCTAATTGTCAAAGACAAATTTTATTCTTCGTCATCTATTTCGCCAATCAGATCATAGCCATCTGATCCCTTGATCCTTACATCTACGAACTTGCCACTCATAAGATCATAAGGAACATCTTCTATAAAGAGGAAACCATCTATATCAGGGCTGTCTTTATAGGTTCTGGCAACATATGTATACAGAGGTCTTCCAAGATCATCTGTATCCGGATCGTCATCACCTATTCTGCCTTCAATAATAGCTTTAAGTTTTCTTCCAACCATTTTCTTTGCGCCATCAAATGCAAACTCCTGCTGCATCTTCATAAGCTTTGTACGGCGCGTCTTCTTGGTTCTCTCAGGAACCTGATCTTCCATCGTAGCTGCGACAGTATCTTCTTCTGGTGAATAGGTAAATACACCAAGTCTGTCGAACTTAAGATCAGAGATCAGCTTCATTGTCTGATTATGGTCATCAGCATTTTCACCGGGGAACCCTGAAATAAGGGTTGTGCGAAGACAGATATCAGGGATCTCCTTGCGGAGCTTTTCTACTATTCTTCTGATATCTGCATTGTCAGTACGTCTTCCCATCTTCTTAAGGATGCGGTCGCTTCCTGACTGTATCGGAAGATCAAGATAATGACAGATCTTCTCTTCCTTCTTCATAACTTCAATGAGCTCATCTGTTATCTCTTCTGGATAACAGTACATTACACGGATCCACTCAAGCTCTTCGATCTTACAAAGCTCAGTAAGTAGTTCCGGTAGCATCTTGCGCCCATAAAGATCTACGCCATATACAGTAGTCTCCTGAGCTACGATGATAAGCTCTTTAATACCATTATCTGCAAGGTCCCTGGCTTCTTCTATAAGAACTTCCATAGGAACGCTTCTATAATGACCACGAACCTTAGGGATAATGCAGTATGTACAGTTCTTGTTACAGCCCTCAGCGATCTTAAGATAGCTGTAAGGTGTACCTGTTGAAAGGATTCTCTTGTGAGTTGTAGGCTTTCTGTCTATGCTTTCAAAATAGTTCTGAACCTGACCTTTAAGAACATTGTCCAGAGCTTCAACTATCTTGTCATAAGCAGTTGTACCAATAATCTCATCAACTTCAGGAATCTCTTTCTGAATCTCTTCTTTATAGCGCTGACCAAGACAGCCTGCTACTATAAGAGCTCTCATCTTACCACTTTTGCGGTACTCGGCAAGCTCTAAGATAGTATCAATACTTTCCTGCTTAGCATCATTAATAAAGCAGCAGGTGTTGACCACTGCTGCTTCTGCATCAAGCGCATCGTCTGTAAATTCATATCCGTGCTCGTTAAGAATACCGAGCATATACTCGGTTTCTACACGGTTTTTTTCGCATCCAAGCGAAACAAACAAAATTTTCATAGTTTAAAGAATGTATGACTTCTTGAATATAAATATCAGAAACGCGCATTTACTGCGTGTTTCGTAATTCGATGAATCGGTAGGCAATAGAGCCTTCGACGAAGTCGAACTCAATTGGCTCTATTGCTGCATTTTTGAATCTTTGATTCAAAAATGTATGCCTTATAATTACTCTTCTTCTGTCTCTTCTTCAGAAACTTCAACAGTCTCTTCAAGAGCAGCTGCTGCCTTCTGGCCTTCAACCTCAGAGTTCTTCTGAGCGATAAGTTCTGCCATAGCTTCCTTCTCTTCATCTGTAAGGATAGCAAGTTTGTCAGCGTAAAGTTCCTTAACAGCTATGCTAAGTGGCTTATCCTTAGGATTAGCCTCGATCATAACTTCGTCGCCTGCAACAAGCTGTCTTGCACGCTTAGCAGTAGCCATAACAATTGAATAACGGCTGCTGATTACTGGCTCTTCGCCTTCCTCTACTCCTTTATTAACGACGTTCATGAGATCTACATAAGACGGATGTATCATAATCGTTTTCCTTTCGTAAATACATTTAATACCTAATAATTAATTTTATACCATGCTGTCAAATTTTAACAGCAAAAACCAACATTTTCAACAAAAATATTCTTATAACTTTGTAAAATGTTAATTTAAAAAACTGACCCCATCGAGTTTTAAGCGAATTTCTGAACTTCGCTTCTTATCTTATCGATGAATTCCTGATTTCTTGAAGGCGTGTTGTGAGCACTGTCGATTACCTGATGCATCTTGTCTACACACTCTTCAAGATCGTCGTTAACAAGAATGTAATCGTACTCTTCGATTCCTTCTGACTCTTCAACAGCTCTCTTAAGGCGGCCTCTTATAACTTCATCAGACTCTGTTCCGCGTCCTCTGAGTCTCTTTTCAAGCTCCTCTGCTGACGGAGGCATTACAAAGAGAAGAAGTGCATCCGGGTACTGCTTTCTGATCTGTCTTGCACCCTGGATCTCGATCTCAAGGATTACGTCCTTGCCCTCTTCCATCTGCTTTTCTACAAAGCTTCTTGGAGTTCCATAATAATGTCCGCAATAGCCTGCGTGCTCTATAAGACCGTCCTCTTTGATGAGCTTTTCGAACTCATCATCTGTAATGAAGAAATACTCTCTTCCGTTCTCTTCACCAGGTCTGGGGTCTCTGGTCGTTGCAGAAACTGACAGTGCATAACCGTCATACTTCTTGACCAGCTCCTTCATAAGTGTACCTTTACCTGTGCCGGAAAAACCTGACACAACTACTAAAAATCCTTTACGCTTCATCTGTATCCTTACCTATACTTCCTGTTTGTATTCTTGATGCAATCGTCTCTGGCAAAAGAGCTGAAAGAACGACTGTATTGTTCTCCATAATAAGGACTGCCTTGGTCCTTCGTCCTGCACTGGCATCTATTATGCGTCCCTCGTCCTTTGCCTTCTGGACAAGTCGCTTAACTGGCGCCGCATCAGGAACTACTATGCTTACAACCTTGTCAACATTCACGATGTTGCCAAAACCAATGTGTGTGAACATTTATCACCTCATCCTCATGTATCCTTGAATCATCAATTCAAGATACAGTTACCAGACATATGACCTTTGTCTGTGGACTTTTACTAATTTCATGATTCTGCCATTTCCAGACAGAAACTTACATTTCAGTCTATTACTCAATATTCTGGATCTGCTCTCTGATCTTCTCTATTGTAGTCTTAAGCTCAATAGCCTTGTCAGATACCTGAATATCTGTAGATTTTGAAAGTGTTGTGTTAGCTTCGCGGTTCATCTCCTGAGCCAGGAAATCAAGCTTTCTTCCGATTCCGTTCTCATCGTCACCTTCTTCAAGGGCGCCGCGAACAGCTTCAATGTGACTTCTAAGTCTTACGAGCTCTTCATCAACACAGATCTTATCTGCATAAAGAGTTACTTCCATAGCAAGTCTGTTCTCATCAATCTGAGTATCTTCCAGAAGATCTGCGATCTTCTCGCGAAGACTAGCCTTGTACTCTTCGATGATCTGAGGAGATCTTTCTGTGATGAAATCAACATCTTTTTTCATGATATCAAGCTTCTTGTTAAGATCTTCCTTGAGGAACTCACCCTCACGAAGTCTTGCAGCAGCAAACTGCTCGCAGGCTTCATCAATAGCCTTCTTAAGAGGCTCCCAGAGAGTCTTCTCATCGATCTCCATAGCTTCCATAGTAAGGACATCAGGGAATCTTGCAAGAACAGAAAGTCTTACATCATTCTGAAGTCCGAAGTCTTCAGACATCTGCTTAAGGCAATCCATGTATTCAGCAGCAATATCGTGATTGTACTGAACTTTGGTATCTGCCTCTGTCAGATCTTCATAGTTGATAAAAACATCAACCTTACCCCTTTTCATGTATAGCTTTAATTCCTTACGGATATCTGCTTCAAGGGAATTGAACATCTTGGGCATCTTGATTCCAAGGTCCAGATATCTGTTATTTACTGATTTGAGTTCTACACTGATACGGCGGTTGTCGAAGTTCACTTCGCTTCGGCCGAATCCTGTCATACTGCTGACCATAAAAAGCCTCCGAATTTTAGATTTATTTAAACGACCAAACTCCCCAAAATAACTGGAGAGATTGAGTTAAGAACAAGTGCATATTACTTGATTTTATTGAGAAATATACAAAATTATTATAGGACGAATCTAAGATAAGCGTCAACAAAGCCTATGCAAATGCATAGGGCTTTATAAACGCCTTCCCAAAAGCATTCAATACAGCAAAAGCAAAACGCTTAATCAACCTGCGTCAGCGCAGAGATGTCCGGCTTAATAGCCATCGAATAATTCGTATAGTACACCACGAATCCTGGTTTTGCGCCGCCGGGCTTCTTGACGTTTTTGCGCTGGAGGTAGTCAATCTCAACTTTCTCCTGGTCCTTGGCTTTGGAATAAAAAGCTGCAAGTGCTGCTGCTTCTTCAAAGGCCTTATCTGGCACTTCCTTGCCGCCTGTCTGGAGGATTACGTGGGAACCGGGCATTCCTTTGGCGTGGAACCACCAGTCGCCGCCGTTGGCTACTTTGAAGGTGAGCTGGTCATTCTGGTAGTTGTTCTTGCCTACATATATATCAAAACCATCAGAACTTACATAATGAAGTGGTAAGCTCTTAGCCTGCATTCTTGATGACTTTTTCTTTTCACCTTTTCTATGGATATATCCTGCCTCTACGAGCTCGTCTCTTATTGGCACAAGGTCTTCCTCGCCCTGGGCTATGTCGAGGGCGTTCTGGATGGATTCAAGGTGGTCCTTCTCTGCTTCTACCTCTTTAGTGAGAGTCTCGAGATTCTCGGCTGTACGCTTAAGCTTGTTGTAACGCTCGAAGTACTTCTTGGCGTTCTGACTTGCTGTAAGGGTCGGATCAAGAGGGATAGTGAGGTCGTTGCCTGTGTTATAGTCGTTAACTGTTATGGACTTGGCAGAAGGCTCGGCGCTGTATCCGTATACATTAAGAAGTTCGCCGTATACGCGGTACTTGTCTCTCTTCTCAGTATCCTTGAGCTGCTGAAGCTGAAGATCGTATTTTCTTACGGTACGCTCAAGAGCTGTAGCAACGATATGTCTAAGGTCCGCAGACTTCTGGCGGATTCTTGTAAGGGCGTTCTTCTCGGCATAATAGTTTTCAAGAAGAGATGACATGTTGTCAAAATCCTTCAGGTGACACCCCGGCATCTTCTCATAAGTCATAAGATGGAATGGAGCATACTCCTTGGGAGAGTCGTTCTCATAGCAGATTGCCGGCTTGTACTCGCCTGACTTAATTCTTGTCATGAAGAGGTCGAATACGTTATAAAGCCTTTCCATCTGTCCCGCCGAAAGAGCTGAAGCAGGAAGTGATGAGTCAATGTCAGCTCTAAAACAGATCTCCTGTGCTATTGTTGATGCAAATCCTGTATACGAATTGTATATAGCTTTAAAAACAGGTCCTGCTTTTTCCAAAAGGGCGTGTTCGAATTCTTCTTTATTAGTTTCTTTAGGATTAAGCTTTTTTTGCTGATCAGGGATGAAATACTCTCTTCCGGGAAGTACCTCACGCACTGACGATACAGACGCGGGGACATGCTTAATAGAGTCGATGATGGTGTTATCCTCATCGACAAAGATGATGTTGGAGTACTTGCCCATGAGCTCGATGAGAAGAGTCTTGGTCTTCATATCGCCCATTTCATCCATGTGCTCTACATTGAACCTTACTATACGCTCCATTGAAGGCTGCTCGATCGATCTGATGCGGCCGTTGAGAAGATGTTTTCTTAAAACCATACAGAAGGTCGGAGCCTGCTGGGGACTTGGCTTATTATCATCAGACATGTAGACAAGAGGGAGGGACGCATCTGCAGAAAGGTACACTCTCACCTGTCCGCCGCCGCGTTCTACCTGAGGCTTAATGGTAAGAAGTATCTCGTCCTTCTCCGTCTGTGCAATTTTATAAATACGGCCATCAGTGCATCTGTCAGACAACTCCTGAGTTATGGCCGCTACTGTTATACCATCGAATGCCATTTAAGCTTTCCTTTCATACCTTGGAAAAAGAACTTTCAGATAAAAGAAATATTTTTTCCCAAGGAATTTTAAATCTCTATAAAAGAGGCAAGCCTTTTAGGGCCTGCCTCGAACCATTCGTTTGCAATTATGGCTGTACAAAACCAATCTTCTTGTAAACCTTGCGAAGTGTCTTGTTGGCAACGTATGAAGCCTTAGAAGCACCTTCTCTGTATACGGATTCAAGATAAGTCTTGTCAGCAAGAATTCTCTTGGTCTCATCCTGAATAGGTCTAAGTGCGTCGATTACAACTTCACCAACTGCAGGCTTGAATACGCCGTATCCCTGACCTTCGAACTCCTTCTCGATCTCTGCAAAGCTCTTGCCTGTAAAGGTTGAGTAGATGTTCATAAGGTTAGCTACGCCAGGCTTATTCTCCTTATCATAACGAACGCAGTTCTCTCTGTCTGAGTCTGTTACTGCGCGCTTGAACTTTCTTGCGATAACATCAGGCTCATCCATAAGGAATACACATCCGTCAGGAACTGATTTACTCATCTTGTCTTCAGGAGTAGAAAGTCCGTAGATCCTTGCACCTGTCTTAGCGATAAGAGGTTCAGGAATCTTGAATACATCGCCGTAGATGTTGTTGAATCTTGTAGCGATGTCACGTGTTATCTCAACGTGCTGCTTCTGATCTTCTCCAACAGGTACGAAATCAGGCTGATACAGAAGGATATCTGCTGCCATAAGTGATGGATATGCAAAAAGACCTGCGTTGATGTTGTCCTTGTGCTTAGCTGATTTGTCCTTGAACTGAGTCATACGAGAGAGCTCGCCGAACATTGTGTAGCACTGAAGAACCCAGCCAAGCTGTGAATGCTGCGGAACATGTGACTGAATGAAAAGAGTATTCTTCTCAGGATCAAGACCGCATGCGATATACTGTGCAAGCTGGTTGATAGTTCTTTTTCTAAGAGCTGCAGGCTCCTGTCTTACTGTGATAGTGTGAAGGTCAGCCATGAAGTAGTAGCAATCGTACTCATCTTCTCTAACCTTCCAGTTCTTGATCGCACCAAGATAATTGCCAAGGTGAAGATCTCCACTTGGCTGAATTCCGGAAAGAAGTACCTTCTTCTTTTCCTGTGTTGTATCTATATTTTTATTCTCTTCCATTTTAAAATCCTCGTCTTTTCTTTTTATTTGAGCAAAAAAACTAGCGGCTCCTGCTCTACAGTGCCTTAATGATCAGTCAAAAGCGACGCCATCGAAGAACAAGACGAAGGTTCTTGTTAATAACCATGCTATTCATAAAATCTGAGATTCCTTAGATTGTGACTTTCTTAGTAGTATATCATCTGATGCCTTATTTTTTAAGTCCCATTTTAAATTTTTGCCATTTTGTTATCAAAACAGATCAAGCGAACTGTCCAGATATATTTCTTCTCTAACCTTAAGCTGATATTCAGGCTTAGTCATGTAGTATAGGATAAACTCAAGAAGTATTGCACTGCCAAGGCTACGACCTTCAATTTTATAGTTTGAAAAGCCGGCAGGCATATATACTTTTTGAATAGAATCTATACCAATAAAAGCAGGGTTCTTCATTGCATCCGAGAATCTGTAACCTCTATCAGAAGTTGGTGATACGCAGACATGATCTTCGCAGTCCATGCCAAGAGCTTTCATGCTGACATTCTTATAGCAGTTCTTCCTGTCATAACAATCGAACCAGCAACATTCATTACAAAGGAATTCCACCTTTTCTTTCTGCTTATCAGAAAGCGACTTTAATCTATCCAGCTCTTTGTTAAGTCTGAAATCAGGAACAACATATTTGAATTCACTACGATCAATCTCTTTTACCAATTCATCAAAATCAGTGATAACCTTAGTTGTAGACGACACAAAATAAAATCCCGGATAATTCTTTGCAATATGATCAAGAAGAAGGTCCAAATGTATGATTACCCCATTCTGAACTTCTCCACCATCTTCAAACATAGAACACAAAGCATTACATCTTTTATCCGAAAGGTGTTTTTCTTCCAACATGGAATTACTGAATGTCAGGCGTGACGATATGCCATATTCTTGCATAAGAGCTACTACATCTTCAGCTCTGGCGTCACCAAATCCAACTCTACCGCCGCCCCATATGCAGTCAGCAGGTGCGCCGTAGATTGAGCCTATATCGCACCAGTTGTAGAAGTATTCTCTATGCTCCTTGAACAGAGGCAAGAATGCTTTATAGAATTCATAAAATTCAAACAGGCCCGGAAGATGGTAAAAAGCAGTTATCTTCTCTTCCGAGTCTGCACAATTTTTATCATTCATTAATTATCCTATTATTCCCTATCTTTTTATAAGAGCTTCACGCTCTTCAATACGCCAATAACCTTAGTTCCCTTAGGAAGACTCCTAAGCACTTCCTCCGTAATAGTTCCGCTCTTAACAAGAACTGCCGCATATGTCAGCGCGCCTATTCCTATTGCAAAAGCAGTCGCAACAAGGTTCACAAGATAGTTAACCTCAGACATTCCGCCAAAAGGAAGTGTAAGAACAAAATAAACAACAAATGCCGCGATGCCCATCACTACTGCCGCTACGAAAGGCATGATGTAGATCGCTTTAGTGTCAAGGTTAAGACCAAGTCTTTTTCTACAGGAAATATCATTAAGTACAAAAAGGATAAATGCGTATATAACTCTGGTGATCACAAGACTCATGTTATCAAGTGGTGTTGCAACCAGAATCAAAACAAGTATAGCTGTCTGAGCCACAAGTGCTATAGTTGCGTTTATAACAGGCACCATGAGCTTACCGGTTCCCTGAAGCACAGAGTTAGTAATGGTTGACTGTGAATAAAAGATTACAGTCAGCGCCAGGCCTGCAAGAAGAAAAGCCGCCTGGTTAAGTGATCCTCTTTGCGGGAAAAGAATCATCGTAACAGGTCTTGCAAGTGCGATAAGTCCTATAGCTGACGGAATTGCAACAAGCATAGATACGCGGATAACTTTAGTTGCTATCGCCTTTGATTCCTCTTTTTCTCCCTTGATGAACTTGGCTGAGATGCTTGGGATCATGGCAGATGCCATAGCTGATGCCATAGCGATCGGGATCGTTGTAATAGTAAGGGCTTTACCTGCATATATTCCGTACAAGGATGCAGTATCAGATTCCTCAAGTCCTCTGACACCCATCATGAAGGCATAAAAGATCTTCTGATTAATGTTAGGTGTGATGTTATAAAGAACTGTACTAAACAGAAACGGCATAACAACAAGGACAATCTGACGGATTATAGTATAGGTATCCTCTACCTCTCCATTATCGCTAGCGACCTTTTTTCTCACACTGTTTCTATTTACATAGTATACAAAGATCATGAATACAAGCGCTGTAAGTACGCCCGCACCGGTACCAAGAGCACTTCCTGCCGCGCCGTAGATCGCAGGATTAACGCTCGGATCCGTAGCCATCTTAGAAATTGCAATATTAGTAAGAACAAACGCAGCCAGAATACTTACAACAGCATTGATGACCTGCTCAGCGATCTGAGATATAGATGTTGGCACCATCGTCCTGTGCGCCTGGAAATATCCGCGCAGAACTCCAAGAGGTCCATACAAAAGAACTGTAGGTCCGAACACCCTAAGAACATACGCGCCGCCCTCTCCTACAAGGAATCTGGCGCATACCATAAGAAGCACTCCGCAAAAAGTACCTGAAACACCTACAAATATAAGCGCACACTGAAAAAGCTTCTGCGCACTCTTGTACTGTCCCAGCGCAAACTTCTGAGACATAACCTTGGAAATAGCTGAAGGGATACTGTATGACGCTATCATAAGGGCAGTAATATACCAGTTGTATGCAGCATTATAATATCCGTTACCCTCATCTCCTATAATAGAAGTAAGAGGACTCTTATACAAAAGACCTATAATTCTAACAATGATACCCGCCGCAGCCAGTATTCCTGCCTGTTTTAAAATTCCGTTACTACTCTTTTCTCCCATGGTGAAACAATCTTCTTTCTATATAACTAAAGTCTCTTCCCTTAAAAGAGACTAATATCTTCCTCACGTAGTATATAATCAAACCGCATATATGACAAGTTTACCCGCCTAACCCAGGCATCCATCTACGTTCCCCATCCCACAACGAAAAAAGCGGTGCAAAGCCCTTCCGGCCCTGCACCGCACATCTTTAACCAATATATCTTTTCTCAAGGTCTGAGCCAGTCGTACATCTCCTGATACTTGTTAGCAGATACCTTCCAGCTGAAGTCAACCGCCATAGCCCTGTCGATCATCTTGTTCCACTCGCGCTTGTTGTCATAGTACAGCGCCTCTGCAGTTCTGACCGTCTGCATCATCTCGTGAGCATTATAATTGGTGAAGGAAAAACCTGTACCTGTGCTTTCGAACTTGTTATACGGCTGAACAGTATCCTTAAGACCACCTGTCTCACGCACGATAGGAAGAGTTCCATATCTAAGAGACATAAGCTGAGAAAGTCCGCAAGGCTCAAAGAGTGACGGCATAAGGAAGGCATCACTTGCAGCATAGATCTTGTGTGACAGGGCTTCTGAATAATAGATGTTAGCAGAAACCTTATCGCCATACTTCCATGCAAAGTGACGGAACATATTCTCGTACTGCTCTGTACCTGTTCCAAGGATTACGAACTGAACCGCATCCTGGCACATCTCGTCCATAACGCAGCTGATAAGATCGAATCCCTTCTGATCAGTAAGTCTTGAAACAACACCGATCATCATGATCTTGTCATCCTCTGCAAGACCCAGTTCCTTCTGAAGCGCGCGCTTATTGCGAATCTTCTCCTTACGGAAGTTTATAGCATCATATTTATAATCGATATACTTATCAGTTGAAGGATTGAACTCTTCATAATCAATACCGTTAACGATACCACGAAGATCATTCTCTCTTGATTTAAGAAGACCGTTAAGACCCTCGCCATAGAACTCAGTCTTGATCTCCTCTGCATAAGTTTCTGATACAGTCGTAATAGCGTCAGCGTACACGATACCGCCCTTTAAAAGGTCAGCGTCGCCGAACATTTCAAGCTTGTCCGGTGTGAAAAAATAATCCGGAAGACCTGTAAGATCCTTGACCACCTTCTTGTCCCATCTTCCCTGGAACTTAAGATTGTGTATAGTCATGATAGTCTTCATGCTGCGATAGAACTCATTGGCCTGGAAACGTTCCTTAAGATATACAGGAACAAGACCTGTCTGCCAGTCATGACAGTGAACGATATCCGGATGAAATTCTACTACAGGTAAAATAGAAAGAGCTGCCTTGGAGAAGAATGCAAACTTCTCAATCTCGAACTTAACATCGTCTCCATAAGGTTTGAAACCATTGAAATAATATTCGTTATCTATGAAATAATAGATGATGCCGTTAACCTGTGCCTTAAAAATTCCTACATATTCTCTTTTCCAGTGGAAATCCATATAGAAATTAGTGACATACTCAAGCTTCTCCGTCATCTCCTTAGACATGCATGCATACTTGGGCATTACGATCCTGACGTCGAAATATCTGCGATCGATATCGCGGGGAAGAGAACCTACAACGTCAGCAAGACCACCTGTTTTAATGAAAGGAACGCCTTCAGATGCTACGAAAAGAATATTCTTCATGATTAAATGTACTTCCTTTCTGATGATATCTCTTTATCTTTTTATCTATACATTATATCACACACTATTATTAGCCACAAAGCAAAGAATCATCATCTTTTATTTACAAAATCTACAAAATTTACTGACAAGAAAAATATTTTTAACCGATATTTTTAAAATTTTCTCATCTACAATATCATTTATACTTATGCTAAAATTATTTTTGTAAAAAACAGCCAATTAGTTCAGGATAAAGTCCATTTTATCGAGCAATTGGTCCAATACGTACACTAAAGCAATAAATTTTTAACTATATTATTATCAGCAGTATTGATGCATATTTCATATTTTGCGAACGATTTGAACTACTACTGACCAACGTTCAATATTATTTTTTATACAATTATCATTATTTCGATTGTTTTAAAAATGTAATTTCGTGCGAATTCATTTTATATTTACTTTTTGTTCACATTTTGTTCATATAAGTCAGATATCATAAATTTATCGGAAGTGTTTTTAAATACTTCTGACTCCCCCAATAAAACTTTTTTCATACCGGGTCGTTCGGTTCCCCGCCGAGCGGCCCCTCCTCCCAAAAGAACAGCCGAAAGGCTTTTATTTTTTGAATATAGACAATAGACGGTATACCAAGAGCAGGATAGGTCAAGAGCTTCACAGCTCTTATTTTTTTGCCAAAAAAGGACTCCCAGGAAGTGATCAAGAAGATCAGACATCCTGAGAGTCCTTTTCTTTGTTGGTTAAAAACAGGTTACAAGGAGATGTTCTTCATAATAATGAAGGGCATTTCCAATAGAACACTCAAGCAAGAGCTCTGCCAAGACCTTTGCAGGCTTCAACAGCTTCATCGTCAGGAGCGTTGTTAGCCAGGACGCTATCACATGCAAGGTTTGCACCAACTCCTTTTGCATCGGCTTCCCAAAGGCGCATCCACTCTCCGTCTCCCCAGCCGTATGAACCAAAGAGCGCGATCTTTTTACCAGAAAGAGAACCCTTAACATCTTCGAACATAGGATCGAACACGCTCTCTTCAAGCTGTTCAGCACCCATTGCAGGGCATCCAAACGCAATTGCGTCATACTCTGCAACGTTGTCCTTAGAAAACTGATCTGCAGGGATGATCTTAACTTCAGCACCTGTAGCTGATGCGCCGTCTGAAACTGCCTGCGCCATTGCTGCTGTATTTCCTGTACCACTCCAATAAACCACTGCTACTTTTGACATAACCTTATGTCTCCTTTCATTATTACGTAATATTGATAAGTTGAACGTATTTTTAGAAATCCCCACTACCAGCGAATTTCCTCGAATATGTCGTTTTATATCTTAACTGCGAGCTTGGAAAGCTTAGTCCCCTTATTCCACTCGCGGCAATAGATATCAGTACATTTGCTGAAAGACTCAAACCGCTTCCTGGCAGCCTGCTCATCCCCATACACCTTCCAGGTCCCCACACACTTGCAGCCATCCGGATCTTCAATGAATCCCTTCACATCTTCCGGCGGATAACTTAGGAAAAGACCTATCTCATGAGGAAAAACTTCCCTAGATTTACAACTGCGAAGCCTCTTAATAAGCTCCATCATGCAGGACGTATACTCTCTTCCCGCATATCCTGCAGCATCAAGGATCTCGCGTGCCTTATTATCTTTTAAATCTCTTTGGAGAAAAGAAGGTCTGAAAACATAGACAAGAACTCTTCCTTTGTGAAATCTAAGAGGATAGATGCACAGTCCTTTTGGGACCAGCTCATCATTTAGCGCCCTGATCTCTTCCATGGTCTTTTCTTTAGACTCATATGGAATGGACATAAGATTCCCAGTCTTAAGCCCCGCAAGCGTTGGCGCCCCATAATAGACAATCTCTTTTTCAGACATAGCTCCTCCCTGTGATAATCCCGGCCTCCGGGAAACTAGCATTCCCTTAAACGCCTGTGTTAGCTTTAACTAATTAGCAATTGCTAACACGTGGTTAAAAAATGTGGTCAGCGATTAAACTGGCCGTATTTACAATACTAATTTTGAGAATGATTGTCAAGTTCATTTACGCAAAAATATTTATCTTATTACAATCACTCATATTTAAAAAACTTCAAAATATAACCATTAAAAAAGGATTTTCGAGTCTATAAAAGTGACTCGAAAATCCTTTGCATTTTTTCATATTCAAAAGTTTTCCAGTTATGCAATTTACAACATCTGCCTCTGGATCATACGCACAAACTCATGATTGTTACGCGTATGCGAGAACAGATTGATAACCTGATCTACAGCGTTATCAGCCTTAAGTCCGTTGAAGCCCTTACGCATATGGTTAACTGCCTCAAGTTCATCCGGCATAAGCAAAAGGTCTTCTCTTCTTGTCGAAGACTTCGGAATATTGATAGCAGGGAAAATCCTTCTTTCCTGGAGCTTTCTGTCGAGGATCATTTCCATGTTACCGGTTCCCTTGAATTCCTCGTATACAACATCGTCCATCTTTGAACCAGTCTCGATAAGCGCTGTTGCAAGAATCGTAAGGCTTCCGCCCTCTCTCATATTTCTCGCTGCACCAAAGAATCTCTTAGGCATATGAAGCGCTGCAGGATCAAGACCACCTGAAAGCGTACGGCCTGACGGCGGTACTACCTGGTTGTAGGCTCTAGTAAGTCTTGTGATGGAATCGATAAGGATCATAACGTCTTTCTTGTGCTCAACAAGACGCCTTGCACGCTCGATCGTCATCTCCGCAACTCTCGTGTGATGCTCAGGAAGCTCATCGAATGTAGAGTAGATAACCTCAGCATTATCGCCAGTTATGGACTCCTTGATATCCGTAACTTCCTCAGGACGCTCATCTATCAAAAGAATAATAAGATGAATTTTAGGATAGTTCTTCTGGATAGACTTCGCAACGTCTTTTAACAGAGTGGTCTTACCGGCTTTAGGAGGCGAAACGATCATACCACGCTGGCCCTTACCGATAGGACATATCAGATCCATGATACGCATGGCAATACTTCCGCCTTCGCGCTCAAGGGTAAGTTTTTCATTTGGGAAAATAGGTGTCATCTTCTGGAAGCTGGTTCTTGTAGCTGCCATCTCCGGAAGATATCCATTAACGAGATTTAGTTTAATAAGAGCACCAAACTTATCGTTACCTGTCTTCTCTCTGGCAATGCCTTCAAGAATATCACCGGTACGAAGTCCAAGCTTTCTGATAAGCGCCGGAGCTACGTATACATCATTATCTCCGGGCAGATAGTTCTCGCATCTGATAAAGCCGAATCCATCAGGCATAACTTCAAGAATACCGGAAGCTGAAACTCCGGTTACTTCCTGAGGCTGCTCTGCTTCTTCCTTAGGTGCTTCTGCAGGCTTTTCCTTGTTTTCAGGCTTGCGGTCCTTGCCCTGTTCCTGACGTGTATCTTTTATAAATGGCTTATGCTTTTGACCATGTCCTTCATGATGACCGTTAGAAGGTGCTGCATCCTGAGCCTTTTTATTATCGGAAGATGCTTCACCGGCCTTCTGGCTGTCATCATTTGATACGATCTTAATCTGTGGTTTTGATTCTGGCTCAGCCTCTTTAGCCTTAGGGGCCGGTGCTTTGGTCTCTGCGGGTTTACCTGCTGCTGCCTCTTTCTGGTCAAGCTCAACCATAGCATCAATGATTTCTGATTTCTTAAGAGTAGTCACTGATTTGATGCCGCGTATCTTGGCCAGTGCACGAAGATCAGGCAGTTTCAGAGTTTCATATCGCTCTCTCATAAATCTCCTTTTTTATGATCATTGGAATTCTTATAGATGCCACAGAACATACGAAAGTAACTGAATAATAATTCCGTACATTCATATTATCGGATTATCGTTCGGATTCATTAACAATTATGATGTGGGGATATTTGTATTAATGTTTAAGAATTAACTATATATTATAATATCACAATGCCGCTATAAAGTGGACATAATTTTAATAATCGATCTCGGTTAATAATCGACCTTCATAAGGCACAGTCCCTGCGCCTTGGCTGTAGGGCCAGCCAACTTTCGATCTTTTGCTTCAAGAATCTCGCCGACTCTTTGTGGAGTCATGTTTCCAAATCCAACTTCAAGGAGGGTTCCGGAAAGGATTCTTACCATGTTTTGGAGGAAGCCATTGCCATGGAAATACATTCTAATGTAGGGGCCGTCTTTCTCGATTTCAATAGAATCCACGCATCGAACCGTGGATTTTTTCATGCGGGGATTGGCGCAAAAGCTTTTGAAATCGTGTGTACCAATTAAATACTCAGCGGCTTGTCTCATCTTCTTGATGTCTGGATGCTGGTCAAGGACTGTTACGTACTTACGGTCGAAAACGGGTTTGCTGTCGCCATAGTAGCAGGTATATCTGTAGGTCTTGCCAAGGGCATTGTATCTGGCGTGGAATCGTTCGGAAGCATCCTTTAGGTCTTCAATTGCTATATCTTCTGGAAGGTATTGATTCATATAGCTTTGGATATCAGCAGCAGACATGGTGGTATCAAGATGCACATTTGCAACTTGTCCTAAAGCATGAACGCCGGCATCTGTACGGCCTGAAGCCATGAGCTTAACACCGGCTTCGTCAGCATTCTTTCCACCGGACTTATCTGTGCTGCCCTTTTCATCCCGATTAACATCATCAGATCTCTCTTCCTCGATCATCCTAGACAGAACTTTTTCGATTTTCCCCTGAATAGTCATATCTACTCCAGGCTGAGACTCCCACCCCTGGTATCTGGTGCCGTCGTATTTTATTGTCATCTTGAAATTTCTTTTCATTACTAATGTCCCCACATATTGTTTATGTTAATGCTTATTATCGATGCCTATCAATAATATTACTCTTATATTCTTCGCATTTATCAACTGACATCCCCAGGAATCCCCACGAACGAGCCCTTTTATATGCGAAGCCGCCTCACTCGATCAGCGTCATGCCGCTGTCATAAAGCTTATCATGCATTGCGTCATAAAGCCATTTTTCCATAGAAACTCCCTCGCTGTTAGCCAGATGGAAATTCAGGTTACGGATGTTTGTATGGATCGTGCCGCCTTTCATTCCGCTCTTCATGACCATCTTATTCCTGAAGTTATTGAGATAGAAATGAAATCCTGGATTCACCTCTTTGAGCTGAGTCAGCATCACTTTCATCTGTTCGTGGAACTCGGCCTGAATATCCTTATCAGAAGCAAAAACCTTGTTGGCGACATCGTTATAATATGCGCTGAGCAAATAATCATGCGTTGACGTTGAGTACAGATATCTGAACCTGTCACCATATTTGGCGTACAGTCTTCTGTACCAGTCCACGGTGATGTTATCAGATGTGATGGCCTGCCACAAGTCATCCGGGGCTTTCCATATTTCTTTTGCCGTATCGCGCCAGCCATCATAGAGGAACTGACCGCTGTCTGACAATAAAGTCACGTCCTTACATTCCGGATAGAAGTCATCACAGATCTCGCCGGCAAGGGCTGGGACTGCGAAAGCGCCGGCGCTGTCGCCTGCGATAAGGAGTCTTTTGGGATTTTTGAAAAGGCGTTTGGCCTGTTCCATGGCGTATCTGAAATTCTTGTAGCCGTGGAAGTGGATTACGTCTTTTTCCCCATCGCTGTCTGTGTATTCAAAATCGTTGTTGCCAACGTGAAGGTCACCGGTAGCATAAGTGATGATGACCTGGCTGAAATTTCTGAACTTATTTCTGGGATTTATATCTTCTGTGATTCCGGAGCGGATGTTCATGATCTGGGTAAAAGGCCTTAGATTACTCCAATAGAAATTAGGCATTCCGGCAGTTATCGTGCCGCCGGAAGAAGGCCTTGCTGCTGTATAGGAATTCCAGGCAACTCCCCCTCCGGACAGGAAGACGAGTAGATTCCTGGAACGACCTTTTTTGACATAAATATAATACTCTGAGCCGTCCCCCGTTACGCCTTGAGGTATATCAACTCTATACCAGGTGTTTAAAGAGGGTTCTTCATTATCTAAAAGCTTGGCTACTCCAAGGTGAGTACCTGCGATAATGTCACTTACACTGTTCTCAAAGTAATCGCCAACGCGGTAGGCAAAAGCCAGACCGCGTTTAAGGTTTTCGCTGTTAGTCTGTTGTTTTTGTGACATTTAACTCCCTTACATATTCCAGAATTTGGCTGAAGCATTCTTAAGGTCTCTGAACCTGAAAAGAATGATTGCTGCTGCAAGTATGAGGTAGATGGCAACACATATTACTGCAGGCCACATGAATATATTGGTTTCATTGATGATCGGTATAAGCTGTATCATTGCTACGATAAAATCAAAGATAAGATAATTGACGTAGTCTTCAAGGTGGGCTTTGGTAACAAGGCCTATAACAATAGTAAAAATAAGTAGCACGATAAGCGCCATAGGTATCGTCCATGCTATATCCCAGCCGCGATTACCAAACACGCGGTCTGTCAGGTACGAAATCACCATTACCGCGTAGGCTTCGAAGGTAACGAGCTTCAAAATGTTACCCCTTAGCATGATCGCAACGACCATATCTATCCAGATAACAACGCTAGCCATGATGACCATTCCGGGCCATGCTGAATCCGGCTTTCCAATCTGATGAACCAGAAGGAATCTGGCTGAGATCATTACTATTACTATAACTGCAAGAATGAATGTCAGGATCTTAAGAAGGGATACTCTCGAAACTCTTTTCTTAAGAACAGGATATGCAGGGTCTTCAGGCGTACCAGTAAGGCGGCCCTGACACAAAGGACACTCTGTCTTATATCCTCTGACTTTTACTTTACACTTGGGGCAGTACTGCATCCGACAGGTTCTCCTTCCATATCACCGGTTTCTTCATCGGCTTTTTCAAATTCAACTTCCTTGATCTGGTTCTTTTCCCAGTTAAGGACTGTATCGATATCCACATTGTGGTCAGAACTTGTAACTTCAACGTCGATTCCCATTTTCACAAGTCTTCTGAAGAAATGCAGCATGATCTCATGAGTTGTATACGCGCTCACTTCTCCGAAGACCATCTTGTCCTTGAAGCTTGAAACGCAGATCTGTTCTGAAATCGCAGTCATGAAGCATGAGAATCTGTCGATGTATATGCTAACTTCCGGCGGCATATCAATATTACCAAGATTGGACATGGTACTCGTTACGCCCTTCTTGGCAACTCTGTCGATTCCCTGCACTGCAATATTTTTTATGAAAAGAGGTACGACCTTAACTGCAATATTGTGCTCAAGGGCCGCATAGGAATTCATAGTATTTCTGATATTCTCTTCAGAAAGCTGGTTCGCAAAGGACTGCTTAACGAATTCTATGATCTCAGGAAGCTCCTCGCCCTGCTTATACAGATCGTATACTATCGTGATAGTTCCATAGAAATTACGCGTAGTCTCTGAATGGAAGTACTGGCGCAGGTTAACAGGAACGCTGACAACGATAGGTCTTTTCCTCTCGCCGACAGGCATCTCTTCTATTACTGATGCGATATATATAGCAGTCGCCATTATTCCGACTGAAGTATTGTACTGCTTTGAAAGCTCCTTGAACTGCTTAACGGAGATGCAGCCTTCGATAAGGTGAGGCTGTCTGTCAGGATCGATATCTCCGTGAATAGTGTAAGCTCTCTTACTTGAAAGAGATTTGAGCTGCTTTAGACCGCCTGATCTCTGATAAAAGTGTCTGAAAGCATCATCATCTTTTTCCTCTTTGGAAGAAGTCTCTTCGTTCCAGTCAGAAAGCTGAAGATTGTACTTCTTGGCAACATATACTGTTACCAGTTTTCTGAAGAAAATAAGTGCTCCTGTACCGTCTGCAAGGACGTGGAACATTTCAAGATTGATGCGCTTTCTATAATAGAATACCCTGTAAAGAAGTGTTCTTCTTCCGGGAAAATAGATCTGGGAACAGGGAGGGAGATTTTCTTCCTCAACCAAAGGGTGCAGATTATCGCGGTGTTCAAGGTAATACCAGAAAACACCTTTTCTCAGAACACTGTTAAAATATGGAAATTCTTCTATTACTTCATCGAGCGCTTCCTGGAGGATTGCAGGGTTGACGTTATCCACCAGTTCGCAGCTGATCCTAAATACTCTTGTATTGGCTCCCTGGACAGTTGACGGAATAATCTTCGCAGCATTGTCCAGCTGATACCATTTTCTGTTTGAATGTGACATGTTTCGCCTCGTTTGCTTCGATGTGGGGGATTCCTGAGGGTGGCAGCCTATAAATGATTTTGTTGTCGTGAAAGATTTACTTAATTCAAGGCATGATATCTGGAATAATATATTCTAGGATCCGAAACTCGCTTCGCGGGGGCATGCGGATCCTAAACAGAATATATTATTCCATCTATCAAGCTCTTGAATTAAGTAAATCTTTCAAAGACAACAAAATCATTTATAGGCTGCCATCCTCAGGAATCTTCCAGGTATCGGTGATAGTTTATTTGAGTGAAAGTTTGGGTTCTTTTCGCAATATTTTTGAACTTTTGATATAGCGCTTTTTAATATAGTTTTTATATAGCGTTTAATATAGTTTTTAATATAGCATTTAGTATTGCTTTTAATATTGCATTTAGTATTGCTTTTAATATTGCGTTTAGTATTGCTTTTAATATTGCGTTTAGTATTGCTTTTAATATTGCATTCAGTATTGCTTACTGTATTATTGTAGTATCACTTAAAAGGTATACCACCTGGAGCGTTAATATTCAAATCGTCTACACTAATTTCTGTAAGGACTCCGTTTTTAAGTTCAAAGCAGAAGAACTCACAATTACCGACTTTTATGTTCCAGAAGTCTTTAAGAGCTGTACCTCGTAAGTTTATAAGTAATGCTCTCATGCAAGCGCCGTGTGTCTGGATGAGAATGTTGTCATCAGGGCCATAATTTTTCTCTTGAGTCTTTAGAAAAGCTATGAAGTCACCTGCTCTTCCTACGATATTGTCGTAAGTTTCGACGCCTTTTTTACGTTCGCAGTTTACGTACTTTTGGGGTTCTGCGAAGAGGTCTTTTTCTCTTGCCTTGACGAGGTCGTAGTCGGTGCCTTCGAGTTCGCCGAAGAACATTTCTTTGATGCGTTCGTCGATAACGAACTCATCTCTTTTAATTCCTGTAATAAGTTCTGCGGTTTCTATGGCTCTGCCTAAGGGGCTTGAGTATACCTTTTTGAAACTTATTCCTTTTTTCTGGATACGGGATGCGGCTTCGCGGGCCTGATCTCTTCCGGTGTCATTTAATGGGACGTCGGTTGCGCCCTGGAAGAGTCTTTCTTTATTCCACTCTGTTTCACCGTGTCTTACAAAATACCAAAACATAACTTTAAAATTCCTATCTAAATAAAAATATATCTTAAGTACTTACTATAACTACTATACGTCTATCTCATCCACTATAACATCTCCAGAAGCGCGTCTGACTGCTTCTGCAGCCTGGAACAATGTCAGGAACTTCTTGTTCTTAACAAGCTTGAGCTGCCTTTTTGCAAAGCGAAGCTGTATTCCGTAGTGATCGAGAATGGGTGCTTCGGCGGCGCTTACGCGCTCTTCCATAATATCAGGGTCTTGCAGGTCTTTGTCAATATAGATACGAAGGAGAGCTGCAATGCACCTTCCAAGGGCCATGGTTCCGTCGCTTCGCTTAACGCTGACGGTATCTTCTGCTTCCATGCTCCAGGAAGGAATATAATGACATATTCCATAAGCGCAGTCAATTTCCATTATACCACTGTCGCCCTCGAGGTGAACCCAGGCGGTGTTATCTTCTATGAAGATCTCGGAAACGGGCCTTGCCTGTTCCTTGCAAATAACTGATATGATGTCACAGTCGACTAAGGCTATCTGGCAGTGGAGATTTTTCTTCCTGTCATTGGAAGAGTGATCAACACTTTCAACAGCATTACCGCCTTCACCTATGCTTTCCGAGCCATATGACGATGTGTCATCTTTAAAAGAAGTTTCTTCAGAAATATCTTTCTTATTTTTGCCTTCTTTAGAAGTATCGCCATTATATTTACTGTCTTTGAATGATGTTCCCTTAGAATTATCATCCAAAAGAGGTGTATTCTTTAAAGATATATTCATGTCTTTTGATATATCTTCATCCATAGAAGTTTCTGCTGCATTATTTTCGTCTGCATCCTTTAACATAGGCTGGTCTGAAACTTTATTTTTTTCTCCCCATCTTGGTATCGGCGGATCAGTAATGCTCTCCTGTGCTACCAACGGGCGCACGCCTTCTATAAGGATAGGCTGTCTGAAACTTCCTGTCCTGAAGATGACATATCTTTCTGACGGAATCTCGAAAGGTCCTGCAGTAGGTCTTACGCTTCTGTGATTGCCGAGAATATCTGTATCAAATACGATGGTCGAGCCATCCGGATTTTCAAATCTCTGCTCAGGTTCGAAGGCGATTCCGAGCTCGTTTGAAGTAAGTAATCTCTTTTCACCTCTTGGAAGGAAGGCAAAAAGGTTGGTGGTAAATACGCATTCGTTGCCTTCATCCGACACTTTGAACATAACCTGATGTTTCGTATCGGTATAGGCGTCTTTTTCGCCCTGGCTGGGAAGCGCTCCGTTGAAGTAATAATTGCCCTCAAAATATACAGGCAGGTGGTCATAATAGGCATCCCTGACTGCAGGTCTTGTCTTAAACTCAGCAAAATACTGCTCAATAGACGGATAGCCCGAGTAAGCAACTGTTCCGCAGCTTAGATCCAGAATCTTGCCAAAGCCAGCTTTTTTGCCCTCTAAGTACATCATCAGGTCTTCGCGGACAGGCTTTTGAACGAATACATTGTTACAAAATCTCGCATCGCCGTGAAGGATGGTCATAAAACCAGCTATCATCGTAGAATGCGGGACGTGGTAAGGCGTGTATCTGTCGGTTGAAAAAATGCGGCCGCCGTTATCAGTTCCCTTCCCCACATAGGAAAAAGAACCTGCGATAAAGTTATGAACCAGCGCAATTCCCTGCGTCGACAGCCTGCAGGCAATGTCTGACAAAAGAAGGTTGTTGTCGATAAGAGTCGGGCCGTGCGATACTTCCACGAATATATCTTCGCCAAGGCCGAGACCGCTGTTAATCTGCGCACCAACAGGCGGAACATTATCATGGAAAAGATTCTGCGTAACCCTTGTACCCTGCGCCTGCCAGTCAAGCCACAGGCCTCTTGTGCAGTGATCTATGCGGTTTCTGCGGATCAGCGTATCGATCGCAGCATGAAGCTTGATGCCGCCAATCTCAGCACCTGCAAGGTTCTTTTTACAATTGATATGATGAATGTGGTTGTCTTCTATGGTAGAAAAAACCGCGCCAAGATTCCCGACGATGCCCGCCTGGCCGCAGTCGTGGATGTTGCACCTGCGGATCATGTGGGAGCCGACGGTCTCCTTGTCCCAGCCTTCGTTAACGGCCTGACACGCAGCGTCGCGCTGGGTCTGGGTTCCGTCTTTGACGAAAGTTGTGGTCCACTTATTGTCGTTGCCAGGCTGTCTGTATTTGCCAAGGGAAATTCCGGCACACTTGGACTCCGAGATCTCGCAGTCTTCAATGATCCAGCCCTTGGACCAGTGCGGGCCGACCATGCCTTCCTGCATTGCAGTTGGCGGCGCCCAGTTGGTTGCAGCCTGGCAGATCTTGAAACCTGACAGAGTAATGTAACTGATACCCTCTCTTTGCGGGAAAAAACATGACGATCTGACGCTGATCTCGACATTCTCAAGGTTAGGATCGTAGCCCCTGAAATTGGCCTTAAATATAGTATAAAGGCCGTCTTTGGACTGCTCGCAGTACCACACAAAAAGGGTATCGCCCGGATTCCAGGATGCCTTCTGCATCACAGGCTTCTCAACTTCTTTATAGGAAAAGACCTCGTACATGGACCTTCCATTAAGGTACACATCACCAAGATGCGCCTTGAATGAAGGGTCGTACCAGTCGCCTTTGACCAAATTCGTGTAGGGATTGCGGTCTGGGAATACCGAGTTTGGCACTTCGCAGGACCATACGTTGTCAGACTCTTTTTTCCAGTTTTTGATCCTCTCAGCACCGGAAATTACAGCACCTAGAAGGCTACTGCTTCTGTAGATAATGGGTTCGCCTTCTTCGCCGCCTCGCGGGGGATCGATGGATTCTCTGTAGATGCCCGGCGACACAATGACTTCATCACCCGGCATGGCAACCTGCGCTGCCTCTGAGATTGTCTTAAAGGGGTGCTCACGGGATCCGTCACCACCCGCAAAATTGTTCTGAGCAACATAATAATACATACACTGCCTCCCTCATGGTGGACATTAAGGTCTCGCCTATTCCTGAGGGTGGCAGTTAGTGAATGATTTTATTGTCATGATAGTTTTACTAAATTCAAGGCATGATATCTGACGTTTTATATTCCAGGGTCCGAAACTCGCTTCGCTCAAACATGCGGACCCTAAACAGAATATAAAACGTCATCTATCAAGCTCTTGAATTTAATAAAACTCTCAAAGACAATAAAATCATTCACTAACTGCCGCCCTCAGGAATATTCAAAGTTTGATGATGTTTTATATGTGTGCAGAAATTGTTTTAAATATTGTAATTACGTTCGCCAAAAATGCCAGTGCCAACACGAACTAAGGTTGCTCCCTCTTCTATTGCTACTTCGTAATCGCCTGTCATTCCCATAGAAAGTGTGTCCATAGGTTCTTTAGTAAGCTTCATCTCATTTGCTTTATTAAGAAGATCTTTAAGTCCTCTGAAGTACTGTCTGTTAGACTCGGGATTTTCTGTGTATGGAGCGATTGTCATAAGGCCGCGGATTCGGATGTGTTCGAAATCCTTGATCTGCTCGATGAAGGGGATGCAGTCCTCAGGGGTAAGACCGAACTTGGTGTCTTCGCCGGCCATGTTTACTTCGCAGAGGACATCCATTACAAGGTCGTGCTTGGCGGCCTGCTTCTCGATTTCCTGGGCGAGTTTAAGGTTATCTACAGAATGGATCATGTCTACCATTCCAGGGAGATATTTTACTTTATTGTTCTGAAGATGGCCTATCATGTGCCAGTGGAGGGGTTCTGTGATCTCGGTGGTCTTGTCGCGGAGTTCCTGAACCTTATTTTCTCCAAATGTCTCTATTCCATAGGACATTGCTTCTCTAATATCAGATACAGGCTTGGTCTTACTTACAGCGATAAGGGTTACATCTGAGCGGTCTCTGCCGGCTCTGTCGCATGCTGCCTGGATCTTTTTTTCTACGTCAGCTAAGTTTTCTGTAATATTGCTCATGTCGTGCCTCTCATTAGTATTTTTTCACTATTTTATTCTAACATAAGGAAAAAAACCATGCATTCTTTTGTAACTTCGTCAAAAAAATCCCTCAAAATATCGCAAAATACTGCCAAACGTCCATTTTCAGTTTATTTTCAGATAGAGGTTGTACCATAAACTTGTTTTTGATAAAATAGATGGGCGGGTTTTTTCCGCCACAATACAAAAAGGACTGTTCATATCCCATTATATTCACGAACAGTCGGAAAGAGTCACGATTATGAAAAAAAGAATTGCTTCTTTATTTGTAACTGGCCTTTGCGCAGCTCTTATCGTTGGATGTAACTCTAATGATGCAGGAACTGGCTCAGAGCCATCCCAGATTGGTTCATCAGGAACAGCAGTTGAGACAACACCTTCTACAGCTTCTACAACAGATGCTGAGCCTACAGAAGATGTTACTCCTGAAGTTGCTACAGCTGAGATTCCTGAAGGAATGTACCTCAGCGAGCTCACAGGTGAGCCTATCGATGAGTCACTTAAGGATCAGCGTCCTATCGCAGTTATGGTTGATAACGAGAAGACAGCTCTTCCTCACTACGGAACAGCAGAAGCTGATATCGTTTACGAGCTCATGAACAGCACAAAGAACGGACGTATCACACGTCTTATGTGCATCTTCAAGGATTGGGGTTCAATCGAGCAGCTCGGAAGTATCAGAAGTACAAGACCTACAAACATCGTACTTGCTGCTGAGTTCAACGCAGTACTTTGCCACGATGGTGGTCCTTACTACAACGACAGCTATTTCCAGCAGAACCTTTTCGCAGATCACTTCTCAGGTATCTTCTCTCGTGTAAACAACGGTAAGTCACGTGAGTTCACAGAGTATATCGTATCTGGCGATCTTGATAAGGCTTTCGGAAATTCAAAGATCTCTACAACATACAACGACAACCGTTTCGAAGACGGCGAGAAGTTCTATTTCGCAGATTACGGTACAACAGTTGATCTTGCAGCAGAGGGAACAGAGGTTACAGATGTAACAGAAGTTGTTCTTCCTTTCTCTCACAACGAGTCAACTCTTAAGTATAATCCTGATACAGAGATGTATGAGTACTATGAATATGGTAGCGCTCACCTCGATGCAGAAGACAGCGAGCCTCTTGCATTCGATAACGTAATCCTTCAGAACACAAGCCACTCACAGCTTGATGAGAACGGATATCTTGTTTACAACTATCTTGACAATGGTGATCAGTGCACAGGTTACTACCTTACAAAGGGTCAGTGCATCCCGATCTACTGGATCAAGGGTTCACAGGAAGCTCTGACATACTACTTCACAGATTCTTCTTACTCACAGGAGCTTCAGATCAACACAGGTAAGACTTATGTAGCACTTGTTCCTCGTGATACATGGGGTGATGTTGAACTCAAATAATTAGCGCATAGCTTTTGAAAGCGGCACAGGTTGTGCCGCTTTTTTTGTTGGGGTAAGCTTCGCACTTATAAAGGGGACTGACGCAGGAGATGCCTGGGGGTGGGAGGTTATAAAGGATTTCTGAGTCTTTGAAAGGATTAACAATTCAAGGCATGATATCTGGGGTTTTATATTCTGGGATTTACAAACTCGCTTCGCTCAAACAGGTAAATCCCGGGAAGAATATAAAACTCCATCTATCACGCTCTTGAATTTGTTAATCCTTTCAAAGACTCTGAAATCCTTTATAACCTCCCACCCCCAGGCATCTTCAAGGTTTAGGCCTTTTTTATAAGTGCGAAGGATCAATTGGGGATGGTGGTTTGAGTGTGAAAGCTTCTTTGGTAGTTAACGCCAAAACAGGAATTCATAGCATTCAAAATGACTATGAATTCCTGTTTTTCTAATTTTAATAACTACTACTTTTTCTTTATGCGGTGGAGCTGAGGGCGGATGACTAGTTGGGGGATTGTTACGCCGTCGGGTCTGTCGAGGATGTATTTAACGGACTCTGCTACTTCGGTTGGATCGAGGCCGGCTTCGGTTGTATCGTCAGCTTCGAAGTCGGCATTTCGGTAGAGGTTGGTTCGGGTCATGTCAGGCATGATGGTGGTGACTTTTACGCCGTATTTCCTAGCCTCTTCAAAGATGCTGTTACCAAAGCTAAGAAGGCCTGCTTTGATGGCTCCGTAGGCTGCGCCGTGGGGGTTGGAGGAGGATATGGCGGTGACGGAGGAGATGTTGATAATAGTTCCTCCGGATTTCTTGAAGTCTCTTAGAAGGAGCTGGGTGATGATCATGGGGGCTTCTAAGTTGGTGCGTACCATCTTGCTTATCTTGTCGGGGCTTATCTCTTCGTGGAGGCCGTACCAGGCGCAGGCGGCGTTGTTGATAAGGACATTGATAGGTGTTTCTTTTCTAATGGTTTTAACTTCGCGAGTTAGAGCTTGAGTGTCAGTTATGTCACAGATTATTTTTTTGAATAAGGGGTTATCTAAAAGCTCCTTATCAGTCTTTTCAAAGTCTCGTCCTATGCCGTATACAGTGTAGCCTTCTTGGCATAGCATGAGGGCGATCTTCTCTCCTATTCCGGATGAGGCGCCTGTAAGAAGTACTGTCTTGTTTTCTATCATAAATTCCTCCACGAGATATTATCTTAATACCTACTCTTCTATCCACCTGAAAATCTTGGCATCTGGACATGTATCTTTTATTTCATCTATAAGAAAAGACTCCATATCCTCGACGAGCTTATTAGGATAATGGTAGTATCCTTCTTCCAGAACGAATGGGTACTGGACTACTTCTGAAAGGGGCATGGCTTTTCGCATCTTCTTAAGGTATGATTCGGAGATTCTAAAGCTTCCAACGCTGAAGTCTCTGACCTTAGCCATGTCTACCGAACTTCTAACATCCTCAAGCATTCGACCATATATGTCTCGCCATGAAGGTGTATAGATCATAGGATCGAAGCATAGTCTTACGGGCCAGCCGTTATTGAGATAGTGACTGGCGGCTTCGAGTCTTTGAGGTAGTCTTGCAGAGCCGTGCTCAAACCTTGCTATCACAGGATCAGGTGAGATAGTCCAGGCAAATATGACGCGGTCGCATGGGGCTATATATTCGTTAGAAGATTCAGCTTTCTGGTTTACAGACTGAGCCTTCGTGTCAATACCAGGGTCTTTCCCTTGGACCAAAGGCCGAGCCTTAATGCCAATATCAAGGTCTTTTCTTCCACACTTAGTACGTATTTCAATTGTAAGGTTTTCATGACTTTTAGTAAACTCTATCCATTTAGCCACAAAGCCAGTAAGGTTCTCGATTGCCATGAGGTCTGTGTCGTATGATACGCACAGGTAGACGGGGAACTTGGCAAGGAGGTCTTCTACTTCTTTGAAGATGTCCTCGATATTTACAAATATGACGAGATTACCTGAAGGGTACATTCCCTTAAGGTAGCAGTATTCGCAGTCGTAGAGGCAGTTCATGATGCAGGAGGTGTAGTAAAAATGGCTGTTGCCAAAGTCCTGACATACGGGTGCACCATCATATACAAGGCGGCCTTTCTTGGCAGCAAGGATAAGATTCCTTGATGCATGCTGGAGCATGAAGTCCTGCCTTTTTCTGTTAAAGACGTCCTTGTAATGGTCGATGACTACGATCTGCGAATCGAGAAAATGGGCGAGTATATCCTTAACCCTGTCGGTGTCTAATATTTCTTTTTCTACGTATATGTGTTTGAATGCGCTTTGAGTTATGTTTTCAAAGGGCATCGTATTATTATCTTTCACTCGGTAATCTTTCCTTTATCTTCACTGAATTCGTACATATAAATGAGCTTGGTATAATCTTTTGTTTGGTATTTAATAGATGATCTAATTGTCTATATTAGCTACTATTTTCAGAAGCATTCATTTTTTCAACTATTCTTTACATGCAGGAATCATTTTTTGGCATTATCTTATACCCAAAATCTAACATCTACCTAACAACACGTAATATAGTCTCGTATTTCTTCCAACGCCTTAAGTCCCTGGCGCTTATCTCTGCAGGGGAGAATCTGCTCAGCTCGAAGTTCAGAAAGCTTCGGCTCATAATCAATTCCAGCCACTTTCGCATAACGAAGGAGCTGTCTTATCTGCCACTGCATGGTTACTGAAGCGTGGAGTTCTTCAAAAAGTTGCAACGTATCCGGTGTATCTTCTTCCTCGGAATAGACTCCGGAGTTCAAGAGTTGTCTGATCTTCTCTATATATGCGGCAGCTCCTGGGCAAGCCTCATCAGCTTTTTCCCTGACAAGATCGGCTGTGATCCTGCCATCTCCCTTATCGGTTACAAACTTAAGGAAATGCATCTGATGAGGACCGACAAAGTGAGACGCGGCTTCATATATGGCTGCTGCCTCCATGTCGTATAGGACGGGACTTAACGATTCATTCGCAAAGCATCCGATTTTGGTTGTCACGCCATTGCTATCTTTGGTGTTATTACTGCCATCGATGTCACTATCATTTTGATCATCACTAACATCACCGCTTTCCTCAGTCGTGTAAATCTTACTTCCCGTTATTATCACAGCTTCATCAAGCTCTGACTTATATATCATATCCGGGTAAAAAGATCTTCCGCTATCCGTGTTTACTAGCTTATTGCAAAGATAAAGGGGCATATCTGAAAGGCCAACTTTTTGTTTACAAGCTTTGTTTTCGCAACTGTTATCGTCTTTTACAAGATCCTTAGTACCACTCTCTTTTACAAGAGCGCAGCATCCAAAATTTACAATATGCATTTTTTCAAGACAGGAACCATTTACAGACAAGGCATAACCAACCGCAGCAGCTGCATTTATCAGGCCGGTTCCTGTTATATACATACATATATCATTTTCATCATTAATATACTTTTTATAATAATTGCAAGCCTTATCCTGTTTTAGAGCCAAAGCCTTAATAAGCGGCTGAGCCTCAGGATACAGCGCGCAGAATATACAGATCATTATTTATTCCTCTTTCTTAGAGCTATTCGCCGTTTTTTATAGAGTTCATATCATTATAACCTTACATGATATCTGAATTACTTCGCCTCTACAAAACTCATGCAATCTCCACCCACATTATACTACCAGTCCAACAGCCCGCAAAATGGCATTTCACCTTAAATCTGGAACTGCAAAAATCATGCCCCCATAACACTGAATATAAGTGCTTTTAGCAGGAAGTTCACACACAAATCCAGTAATAATCCAAAAAATTTTGAAAATATTATTTTAAACCGTTTATTTATGCTTGTTTTTTTGGGTGTATGGTGCTAGAATGTGCTTAGTTGTTATAAATCCTAATAAAAAGCGGAGGAAAAACAGATGAACAAAGCGGAACTCGTTGATGCAATCGCAAAACAGACAGGTCTTTCAAAGAAGGATTCCGAAAAGGCAGTTAAGGCATTGGTTGATACTGTAACTAAGACCCTTAAGAAGAAAGGCAAAGTACAGCTTGTTGGCTTTGGAACATTCGAAACAGCTAAGAGAGCAGCAAGAAATGGTAAGAACCCTCAGACAGGCGCTTCTATCAAGATTCCTGCAGCTATCGCTCCTAAGTTTAAAGCTGGTAAGGCTCTTAAGGATGCTGTTAACGGCAAGAAGAAATAATTTAGAATCCCCAAGCGGAGCAGAAATGCTCCGCTTTTTTGTTTCGATAACAACGAAAAAGTGCCGATGGCGTCGGCACTTTTTAATGTTCAATCAAATATCACCAGGCACTTTGAGATGTGTGACATCTACCGGTGCAACAATATTACTTTTTGTATCAGATTCCATGAACCCGATGGCGTAAAGCGGATATGTAGTGAATCCTTCGCCTTGACCTATATTAGTATCAGAAAACTTTATTGCCGGATGTGCACCATATTTTTGGGGGTGACTGATCACATACTTCATACTTGTTGCTCTATTGTTGGTAGCCTTGCATTCAACTATTACGGCTTTGCCTTCATCTTCATATAAAAAGTCAAGTTCTGGCGATCCGCTTGGAGCATGAAAATAGTATAATTTCATACCATTTGTAGCAAAGGCAGAAGCAACCATATTTTCAGCTATAGCACCCTTATAGGAACTAATATCTCCTGAAAGGATTTTGGCTGGGACATCATCGCCAAGCTGCGATACAAGTAGTCCTGTATCGCAATAGAAGGCTTTAAATTCTGTGGGAATTTTTACCCCTTCTAATGGGAATGATATCTCCTTTGTGTTAAAAGACTTATAAATCAGGCCAACATCAATAAGATATTGAAGTCCATCAGCTTTTTCAGGTGAATTTCCTTTTACATTTACAAGGCTATACTGGAACTTCTTATATTCTTTTGAAAGCTGTGAAGTCATGGAATCAAGACAGGCCTCTGCTCGGAGCTTAAGCACTTCATTTACTTTGTCATTCCCCTTGCTATCCTTATATCTTCCAAAATCGTCCCTTATTGATTTCAAGATAGATTTTTGTACACTTCTGACAGCATTAAGATCATGAGTCGCAAAGAATTTATTCACAGCCTCTGGCATACCACCAACTATCAGATACTGAAGATATAAAGTTCTCATACTTTCATGAATTGTCTTTTCTATTGTTTCTTGGTTACATATACATTCCTTAACATAATCCAATACTTTCTCATCAATTCCAGTGTTTTTCAAAAATTCACGAAACGAAAGAGGATACATAGATATTTGTTCTTCATAACCAACAGGAATTCCTCTTATATATGGCTCACGAAAGCCTTTAACACCCAAAAAGCTTCCGGTAGCTATGACATCGTATCGCCCATCAATATCCCAATACTTTAAAGAACTTCTTGCATTAGGACAGTCTTGAATCTCATCAAGAATGATAAGTGTTTTATGCGGAATAAATCTGGCTTTTGTTTCCACTGCAGAAATTGACATGACCATCTTATCTACATCGAAATCCCCCTCAAAAGCACTATGTACAGTTTTATTAGCTCTAAGATCAATATATATGCAACTTTCGAAGAATTCCTTTCCGAATTCTCTAACAATATATGTTTTTCCAATCTGTCTTAACCCTCTTATTACAAGTGGGTGATGATCTCGATTTTTCCAATCAATAAGTTTATCCCAGATATCTCTTTTTAACATAGAAAGCCTCCTGTTTGTACCATTATATGACAATTATCGGCTATTTTCAACGGATTCAGCAGCATGAATTGTTGTTTTTCAAAGGATTTTTCGGTTGAATATTTATATTTTTCAAAGGATTCAGCAGCTATGTTTTGACATTTTTAAAAGGATTAAATGCATGTGTTTTGACATTTTCAAAAGGATTTAGTGGTTTTTAGCATCAATAATTGTACTAGTTGTAGCAGTCAAGAAAAGTGGACACGAAAAATGTTTTTTAATTGTTTTCTTTTTCAAAAGTGGACATACGCCACATTTTTGAACAGTTTTCTTTTTCAAAAGTAGGCACACAGAAAATTTTTCATGCCTTTTCTTTTTCAAAAGTAGACACGTCCCCAGAATGCGCTTGTTTACGGCGTTTCTGGACAAACTTTGGTTCCTCTGAGAGGACTCTTTTTTCAAATGTATTTTTCTTCTCTGTACTAGTCAAGAAAAGTAGACACGCTCTGACCACAGTTTATAAAAAAATAATATTATTATCTCTTCCATACTGCCGAAAATAATATAGAATATATTTGTAATTATATTGTACACAATCTTTTGAAAGTAAATATTCCAGTACAGATCAATAAAAAACAGTAATACATACGGATCAATCCTATAAAGATATCTGTACATATCACAGAAAACGAGGTTTTTATGTTATTTTATATCGGCATCATACTTATCGCAGCCCTATATTTCGCAGTCCTGGAGCTATCCAAGAACATCCTCATCAGCTTCGCCATCGGCATCATAGCTTTCGCTACAATGATAGGCCTACGAATCTATCTTAAGAAAAAGAGCCTGCTGACAGTGCGAAACCGCATCCTCATGTGGATAGCATTCCTTGCAGTTCTTTATATTAACTATGCGCTCACTCCCCCGCCCTACAAGAACGTACCGGCAGTGGATAACAAGAATCCTGACGTGACAGGCGTTGTCAGCATCGCACAAGGCGACCTTACCGGAGTATATAACGAAGATCACTCGGTAAAAGTATACGCAGGCATCCCGTACGCAAAAGCTCCCGTGGGCGATCTTAGATTCAAAGAGCCCCAGGCTCCTGACAGCTGGGAAGGCGTAAGAGCATGCGACGAGTTCGGACCAATAGCTATGCAGTCACGAAGCAGCGTCATCATGGACAGCCTTTCCCATATCCTTGGATGGCACGACTATCAGGTCAAGATCGGTGATGAATATCTCGAAGCCATGAGTGAAGACTGTCTCTATCTCAACGTCTTTGCCCCCGAAGATGCAGGCGACGAGCCGCTTCCAGTTATCTTCTACATCCACGGAGGAAGTCTTTCTACAGGCCACAGCTCCTATACAGAATACAGAGGCGAAGACCTTGCAAAAAGAGGCGTCATCTTCGTCAACTTCGCTTACCGTCTCGGCGTGTTCGGTTACTATACTGCCGACGACCTCAAGGCCGAGTCAGCTAACGGCACCACAGGTAACTACGGGCTTCTCGACCAGATCGCGGCTCTTCAGTGGGTATACGATAACATCGAAGCCTTCGGAGGCGACCCGGAGCGAATAACTATAGCAGGAGAATCCGCCGGTGCATCCAGCGTCAACGCATTATGCGTCTCTCCTCTCACGAAAGGTCTTTTCACATATGCCATCGCAGAGTCAAGCGGAATCGTAGCCTACACTCCTTACCACACCTTGAGAACCTACGACGAGGCCATAGAACAGGGCGATATTGTGAGAAAAGAATTTAATGTTTCATCATCAGATGAACTCAGAAACATCCCTGCGGAAGAGCTCCTTACAACAAGCTCCAAGCAGACATCCATGACAATAGACGGCTACGCCCTTACCGAGATGCCCTATCTCACTTATCAAAAAGGCGAAAACCACGAGCAGGCTCTTCTAAACGGATTTAATGTAAAAGAATCTGATGCCTTCCTTCTAAACACAGAGGCAACCAGCGAAAACTATGTATCACTCTTAGAAGAAGACCTTGGCCCATATGCATCTGAAATGGCAAAAGTAGTGCCAGCAGACTCTCCACAAAGAGATCAGCACTTCATAGTTGACGCCATGGGAGATGCCAAAGGCGCGCTTAACATATGCTATTCGGCTCTATGGTTTAGCTATTCTCACTACGTTTGGAATAACTACCTTATAGCTCAGAATGTACCATGTTACGAATACTATTTTTCTAAAACAAATGATGTACTTTCAAATTATCACGCAGGAGAACTCCCCTACGCCTACGGAAACCTCTGGAGGCACCCAGGACTTTATAGCGAAGAAGATTACGAACTCTCTGAAATAATGCAGCAGTACTGGGTTAACTTTGCTAAAACCGGCAATCCAAATGGGGACGGCCTTCCTGAATGGAAAATGAGAACAGCTGATCAGGACAAACTCCTGCAGCTGGATACAGAAATTAAGATGATCGATGATCCTAACGCAGAATTGTACAAGATCATCGATATGTATCAGGAATCAACGATTTCATGAAAAAACTCCCATCTGGGAGTTTTTTATTTTCTCTGTCATATAATCTCTATAAGTAAAAAAGCCAAGCTCAACGCTCGGCTTGGTCCCAAGTGTTATTCGCACCTGGCAACTCTGTTAAATATATAATACCATACGTACTTTATTCCTCTCCAATCACCGCATTCGGATTACGCCTGTGAATCTCCGAAAGAATCGTATCAACAGCTTCGTTAACACCCTTGAAGAGCGCATTCATCATGGCAATCTTATGCTTCCTGCCATCTCTTGTTACGACTGTGACAAATACACTATGTACGCCCTTATAAGAAGCATCAGACCTATATGCCCTCGCAACCTCCTCATAAGGAATAAATGCCAGATCTATATCCGCATAGACGATACGCCTCGGCGTGAGGTAAGTATTTGCAACCTTAATAACCATCGTAGCGGGATCCAAAAGCTCATTGTCTATCATCTGTAACTGAGTATCAGAAATACCATGCAGTGTCTTATTGAAGCTTACAAATCCCTTAATTCCCATTAAGAGGAACAGAAATGCAAATAATGCAAGTACTAAGCCAACATATACACATATCATAGCCATTCTCACAGGATACATGTACTGTATGCAAACGCCCTTATAGTAGTCGTCAAAAGACTCTTTTGTCCAAGGTTCTACATTATCAGGAAGCTTATCATTAAAGTGCTCTATGATAGTCTCCTTATCACTGTCACTTATCTTAAGAACAGATCCAACAACATGGAACTCGCCATCTTCAGCAATCCCATCCATCATATCGTCATACCAGTCTTTGCCGGCTCGCATAATGTAGAATCTGTCGCCATCATTTATTTCATAGTACGTCACATCATCCGAATATCGGCATATCTTTACAGGGCGCTCTACGATATCAACATATGAAGCCTCTCCAACCTTAATTGTCTCATCCTCATAATTTTCAGCCAGCGAGGTAGCATTCTCAAAGCCCTGTGTTTTTAAATGATGCATCAGGACAAAAGAAAAAATCGTAAGTACCAGGAATATACATCCAATAATATTGAATCTAATGATCAGTTTATACTTCTTTTTTATCATGACCGACCTCCTGTTGAACGCTCAGCTCTCCCTCCTCGGAGCTTTCACCTTTCTTCTTGCCATATGCATACTCTAGGATGAGACAGACTCTTGAAATTTCTCTGCAGATAAGCATCACTCCTCCAATAAGAAATAGGATAAAGAGATTAATTACTGCGTCTCCGAATATGATTCTTGAAACCAATATAATAATAAGCGATGCATTAAGCAAGGTCCAAGACCCCTTCCAATCAAGGTCATTAGTGTCGTACAACTGACATATCGCGATATTCTCAGCTATTATTTCTACTGTAAAAAATATTAAATATACAGTGGTTAAAACCATACCACTATTATGATACTTGCCATGAATACAAACAGAAAATACAATTTCAAGAATACAGATTCCCGCGAATATCACAAAATGCTTACTCGGATTCTTTTTTTCTGAAACACTGGTTCTAACTACAAAGCTTGAAAAAAGCAAAATTACTAGTATCTTGACAAAATCTATATAATAACCATATATACCGTCTATTTTACCTGTGAGGCTTCCATACACATACAAATATAAGCTAAAAGGTATATAAAAAGCATATACAAGTGGTATACATTTCAATAAAATATCTATAATCCTATTTTTACTTAAACTCATTACTTTATGTCGTTCTCCTCTTTTAACGTACTCAGATCGTAATATACAAAGTCGATGTATATGTTACCCAAATAGTCGATAACTCCGTATTTGCCATCTACGCCAACTATAAAGAGAACATCGCTGTCTTTGACTTCTTTCATATAGTCATAAGTATCTGTTACCTTATTACCATCCTTATCGCAGAAAAAGTTTTTACCATCTTTATCCTCAATTTTAAAAACGTAGGGATACTCAGTCTCCCCTTCTACAGAGTAGCAGCTTATATATTTGCAATAATCTCCCAGAACATCATTACCTTCATAGTCTAAAAGCCTGTAATTAGCATCCATATCTCTTGCAATAAATCTTTCAGGGCCGCTCTTAACAGATATATAACCATACACTGGTTCGATAATTGCTTCCCCATTGTTATCATATACTCCGTAATAACCATCAGGGCGATAGTCTTTATCTTCCGAAGAGATTATTTCTGCAATGAAAAAATCATCATAAATACTTATAGTGTACTTGGCTGTCAATAAAGTAACACCGTTGTTGTAAAAATATATCTCACTATTCCCACTCCATTCCTCGATACAGGCATAATAGTCATATATTTCTATATTTCTGTAACTCGTCTTATAAAGCTCATTATAATTAAGGTCTAATAAGCCATAATCTATGTAATCAGGATATCTTGTATATTCTTCAGTTATAATGACCCCTTTATCCATATGGCTAAAATCACAATTATCATATCTGGCAGTTGTCAGCCAGTTACCGTATTTATCAGCAAAGCCATACATACCGGTTTGAGCGTCAAAAAGGAACAAATTACCATCATCCAGACAAAATGAATTATTAGTAAGCTCAACATCCTCAGTTGTAAGATACCTATGTGTTTTACCTACTGACATATTCATCGCATAATCTTTAGGTGAATCGAAAAGGAAGTCCCACCAGAAAGAGACTACATAATTCTCTTTAGAAAAGCCCGCATTCGGGCCATAACGAAATAATAGCGCCGCCATCACACCCGCAGCCACTATAAATAAACCGAATACAATCCGGCTTTCTTTCTGATTTTTCTTTTGTTTTGTTGTCATAAAACTTATCCCCAAATAAAACTTTAATCATTAAAACCAATTCATTCTACCTTAAATCGATAGCATTTACAAATTGCACGGTATACAATAGCAAAGCTCCCGATATAGTGTTCGCACCACCATATCAGGAGCTTTAAATACTACTTATTTAACAGCTTAATCTTAACCTGCTTTTGAAAAAACGCTGCCCCAAAGCAGAGAATCTGTTCGTAACCATAGAGTCCTTCCGCATATTTCTCAGTAATGATCTGGTCTATGGCTTCATCACAATCTTTATCCATATCAGATTCTTTGTCTGACTTTTTAGCCTCGATGATAATGGCTCTGCGGTTATCATCATCTTTCAGCAAGATGTCTGGCCTTCCGAGGCCTCTCTCCTTGTTGGATTCAACTTCGTAGCCAATTCCAACGAAGGCTCCTGCAAGAAAGGCATGATAGTAATCTTCGTGATAATCATTGTAGCTTATCGTCTTCCACAGAAGATCTGACAGAGCCTTTCCGGCTTCAATTGCATCTCCTCTCCAGAAAGCTTCCATCATGCTTTTTTGTTCATTCCTGTCGACTGTTTCTTTGAAAAGTCTGACAACGGTATCTTCAAAGATAGATGATATCTCTTTGTTAGGAATTTTTAATTTCACTGTATCATCATATTCTTCAGTATCTGCTTTCGTTATATATCCTGTCATCAAGAGAACGCTCCAGAGATTGTCCTCAGAGGAATGAAGCGTGTCATAGGTCAGTTCATCCGAAATCGTCTGAATGATCGTGCCACCATTCATGAGGATTTCGAATTTTCCTTTTACCTTGAAATCAGTTCTTTTTACAAAAGTAAGTAAAATAGAGTTATGACTTGTATTCTTCCAATAGTTCTTAGGAGCTGCATTCTTGCGTTTCTTGAGAGCTGAAAGATAGTTTATTACATCCCACGGACAGTATAGATAACTATTACCAAAAACATACCCGTCGTACCACTCACCAATAAGTTCGGCCTTCTCCAATCTGTCAGCCGCTTTGAGGATATCTTCAACCTCTTTTTTGGAAAAGCCAAAGTATCCGGAAAAGTCTTCATCAAGCACAGAGTATGAAGCAAAGTTATTGGTACCAGTAAAAATACTTTCCTTGGCAATCCTGAGGCAACCTGTTATAACTGCAAATTTTAAAAGCTCATTATCCTTAAGCGCTGTGCTCATGATGCCTTTGATGACATCGAGCATATCTGAATAGTAGTTATTAGCCGGAGTATCCTTTTCGCTCGCCTTAGCCAGAGGAACATCGTATTCGTCTATGAGAAGGATTACGGGCTTGCCATAGACTGCGTTTAGCATACGCATGAGGGTTTTTAAGGAGTTTTTAACCTCGCTTTTTTTAGCCGTACCAAACATCAATCTTTCAAATATGTCCTTGTCTGCAGGATTAACAGAGTTGCTTTCTCCTATATCCGAAAGATCCTTGCATATGTCAGCCAGACGAGATTCTAACATTTTATAGGCATCATCAAAATTCTCAGCCTCAACATCCTTAAAAGACACAAACAACACCGGATACTGATTCATCCACTCTTCACAGAACGACTCATGCTCAGCTATCGCAAGATCTTGGAACAAGGCTTTACTATCCTTACGGATATTAAAGAAGTTCTCCATCATGCTCATCATCAATGTCTTACCAAAACGACGCGGCCTTGTAAAAATCGTGACTTTGTTATTAGTTTCATGTACAAGCTCATACACGAGCTCAGTTTTATCTACATAATATGCCTTTTCCCGGCGAAGAGCTGCAAAGTCAGATTCTCCTACACTGACTTTGAAAGCCATACTCATACCTCCGTTCAAAATCCAATTATCCGCATAGCACTTGCCGCCACATCCCCAAACTGCCCCACTGACTGCCTGGCTATATACAATGAGTATAGTCCCACAACAAGCGCGATTATAGCGATTATCAGAACCATGATATTATAGGAATCCCCTTTATTCAAATTCCTGATTTCATTGTAGCGGTAGCACAGAAGCATATAGAAGATAAGGCATATCAGAACTATAAGCCCGGACTCTAGCCTCACATTATTCACCAACATAAAGATGATAAAAGCAAAGATAACAGCGAATGACGCCTTGATCAGAAAGCCCTTTATTTTCCCACCCCTGTTTATGAAAAAAGGAGTCACGATAACCGGAAGAAAGGCGACAACTGCAAAAATGATCTTGAGGGCAAGGTCGTATTCATGGAATGCTCCCAGCTTGAAGAAATCCTGCATGGTAAAAACTGTATAGCACGTCATAAGTTCGAATAATACAATACTCCCAAGCACGAGCTTAATGATCATCTCGACTGCCTCTTTATAATTCGAGGCAAGATCATTTTTCTCAGCTTCTTTCCTATCTACGCGCTCCCTGTTGTCCAAAATCTTCTCAATGTCAGCGTCGCTATAGCTCGGAACCGAATTATCCTTAAGATACTTGATTATGTCGTCACGAAACTTCTGGTTACTTTCATTTATGGCGTTCACAACATCAAGATCGCACAGCTCCCTGTTGGCAGCGACCTCATCCGCCATTCTCCCTGCAACTTCTTCACAGAACTTCTCATAGATGGTGCTTCTCTTCTTCTCAAGCATCACGCGCCCCCCGCTGGAATCTCTGAAATTTTCGCTTATCTGTTTTTTATTGGGTCATTTATTGGGTCATTTATTGGGTCACGATGACCCAATAAATATTTTCTCCACCACATCACTACCATTATAACGCATTTCCCGTTATGAATCTTCACAATCCTAAAACAAACAAAAGCCCGGACATTACATCCAGGCTTAATACACACATCATTATGGGAAAAGATCATTTCAGCAGATTCGCAAACTCCAGCGCCTTCCCCAGATCCCCGTCAACCTTCAGTTTCCCAACCGTAAAAGCAGCCACAGGATCAAGCTTCCCCGAAATAAGATCACAATCATGTACACCTCCACTATCATATAGCTTAGTATAGTGCCTCCATAACGTAATCTAAAACTTGTGCATCCATAGCTTCATCATCTATATAATAAGCATTTTTTTCCCTAGAGCTTAAGATCAGTCTATCTTCATTTAGGTATTTTTGATGGATCATTGTCTTCGGAAGTGGCATCTCATATACCAAATCAAACTCCTCAAAAGGTGCCTCGTAATTATAGACGCTCTGTCTCACAAACTCTCCGGCGTATAACCACTCCATGTATCCCTTGTCGAATGTTTTATGCTCCGGAAGTCTTACCTTATCGAAAATATCCTCCGGTAAATTGTGTCTGGCGATTACCACTAATCCGTAGGCGTATTGACAATGAAATTTCGCGAAAGCCGTCAAATAGCCTCGACGAGAGTGATTTTCACATATTATCTGCAGATTATCCGAAAGCATGACAGCATCCTCTTTAAGAATAGCCAAAAAGCAGGCTACATATGCTCTGTACCATTTGCCATCTTTGGATGCTATATACTTTTCAGCATTGGCTATAACTGTTTGCTCATCATACTTTCCCTTGTATAGAATACATTGCAAAAGAGATGTGGCATTCACCAGCATAGGATTGCCATTGGCAGCTAATGGTAAATCCTCCGGACATGCATTATAAATCTCGCCATAATCAGCACAACAAAGATAAGGGATTACACTGTGCGCTATGAAACAATGATCGCAGCTTTCTGGAAAATGCCATGATAGTTCGCGCTTATTGTAAGTAAAAAATATCTGTTGCATCCGCCCATAGTCTTTAGCCTTGGCCGCGGCCTTTAGCTCATCCAATAGGGCATCCTCCTTAACAAAAAGCCCAACACTCGAATTGTGCCATCCACCTATCATATGTCTGTGATACTCTCTGTCTGTTTCAACCGTCTCTTCCAGAGCACTATTTCTATAGTAATTTAAATCTTCAAAATGTTCTTTTTCAAATTCTAACATTCCTTTTTTCCCTTCCGCTTTTGACCCCTTTTTGACTGCCCTCTCGAGACAATTTTTATTTATCACAGCTGCAATGATTACATATTTCGAGTGACATTTCGGGTGACATTTTGAGTGACATTTACATCCAGGCTCTTTCTATCTCCTAGTCTTCGCCAGTCTCAATCATCCTCATAATCTCACTATTTCGCTCCAAAAGATCATAAATCCCATCCTCAGAAAGAACCCCACGCTTTATATCAGCAGGAATCTCGCCCCGCTCATCCATGGCAAAGTCCTCTTTCCACTGGTCACTGGAATAGTAATCTTCAAGCCTTCGAACCTTGTCCTGCAAGCTCTTATAATTATCGATAGCCCTCTCCAATGAATCCTGCGCAGCGGTGACCTCATCGAAGATCTCTTCCATCTCTGAAATACGCTTAATCTCCCTATTCATAACACCTCTCATATCTGTTAAAAAAGCCCAGACATTCCATCCAGGCTTTCCTACATCCGATCAATATCAGATCATCTTATACTCTTCAAGAATCTTCTTTACAGCCTCCACTGTAATGCCACACTTCTTGGCAATCTCCTCTATTGGCATACCATCTTCAAAACGAGCGATAACTCGTCCCGTCTCAATACCCTGCTCTTTACCTTGCTCTATACCATGCTCGTTACCAGCTTCCCAACCACGATTAAACTCTTGATCCAATTGTTCTTTGTAAGTCATATACTCTTTCCTCCAAAGGCTCTTTTCTATGGCTTCTTTGACTTTAGCATCAATCCTGGATGTCAGATTACTATCCGCGTCTTTGCCTGCCAGATAATCTATCAGAGACTTCATATCTTCTGATACATCATCTTTGTCGCCACCGGCACAGATAAAGGTTCTGTTTGTACCATCATCAAGTAAAAGATTCTCTACTTCCCTGCACATAGGCTCGAATGAATATTTGTGATATCCCATTTTGAAAAGATCAAATGTACAAAGAAAAATGATATAACTATCAGGAAGTTCCTTGTATTCCTTACCTTTCTCCAGGTAATCAACATCTATCATTCCCTGATAGTATCTGCTTCTAAGAGGAAGCTCCAACGTATCAGACCTCTGCATTTCGATGTCGTAGACAGTCTTCTCATCATCCTCAAAATACACATCAAATCTTACGCCGTGGCCATCTTCCGAAACCTTGATAGCCTTCTGCTTTTCTGTCTTAACGATGCTGCCAATTTTGCGTCCAATGACAAGTTCAGTAAGTTCTTTGCACAGGTCTTCATTCTCCTGCAGAATCTTACAGAACATAAAGTCATCTTGGAACTTTAGTTCTTCATAGTCCTTCATTAGTATCTCCTATTATTATAAAATTGGGGAATGTACTGTGCAACTGAATTGTTGCAACCATCTCGACTGAGACGTTATCAGAAATTCCAACGAAGGATATTTTAACATCGGCATCTGTCTAAGTAAAGAATTTTATTAGTATACCATTTTGTTTGGATGTTTGTTGTATTTAAGCATAATGATAGATATACTCAAATGTGGTACACTTTTGCTAACGCGAGGGATCCGCGGTCATTTTTCGCAGTTTGAGAATTATTTGTGAATGGAGACTAAAATGGCATTAACTTACATAGATGACCTATTCATGTTACAAGTCAGATTATTTAGATTAGCCCAGGTACGCTGGAATAAAAATCCGAAAGAATGTGAGGCGATCTTTAATAAGTATGATATTAACTCATATATTGAAACTTGCTATGAAGAATACCATGTTCAGGGTGACGATGCCAATTTTGATGATATTGAAAACTACCTGACTAATAAAGGTTGGACATTATGCAGACAAAAAATGAATGTAAGTAAGTATGATTATACAATGCAGCTTTTAGCAGCTATGGCATCTATCAACCTTGCAAGACAACAGAAAATTTCCAAAACAAAAGCGTTTTTTAAATTCATGAAATCTCAAACTGGTGAGATGCTTTTTGATGAGTCCACTGATATGTGGATGAATGGTCCGGATTATATTGCAGATGAGTATAGAAGAGAGATGTTAGGCAAAAGAAAGCATCGCTCTACCACCTAAAAAAGCCCAGACATTACATCCAGGCTTTACATGATTACTAATTTGCATTATGCTTTCTTGCATATATAAAGCAGATGATTAGTATTTCCAAGAAGTTCTCTCTTTTCACAAACTGATAAGTACCATTTTGAAATAGATTCAAAGTCCTTGTCAGATACCGAGAAGTCAACCCTGTGCTCAAGAGGCTCTATAAGGCCGTCTACACCTGTAGTTGTGATATGCTCTATCTCTTTTTTCTCAAACAGGTTTTCAAACTCAGCAACATCATAGCCAGTAAAGAGCTGCTCTTTGAAGTGTCTGACTTTATGATCATCCGTGAAGTTTTCAGCCTGTCCCTCTGACCAGTTGCCATAGAAATAGTTGGAATACATGATCGCGTATACAGAGATGAATGCAAACATGATAGTTCCGCCTTTTTTGGTCACTCTGATAGCTTCATCTATAGCCTTTAATCTTTGATTGCATTTATTCTTGTATAATAATGTGTTTCATCTTCATGATGTATGTACGCGCCGTTCTTTAGTTGAACCTTTAAACTTGCCGGATTATCTTTGTTAACAGAAAGATATACTTCATGAATACTAATTTCGCGGGCTTTTTTTAGAGTCATTGCAAGTCCTTTGGTAGCATAACCCTTGCCTCTATACTTGGGAGATATACAGTAGCCGATGTGACCTGCGCCTTCTCTTAAGGCATCATTTAGGCAGTGACGCAGGTTAAACACGCCTACATATTTATCAGTATCTACTAAAACGAAGGTTGTATCTGGAACAAAACCTTCCGGAAGCTCCCTTCCCATAGACCAGTTTCTCTTCTTCTCGATCCATTCAAGGAACTGTTCATAGTTATAGCCGTACACGCTGTTAATATAACCATTCTCGTTTTCCGGAAAAGTCATATAAAGCTCATAAGTCTTCTTGTAATCTGAGTCCTGTACTCTTACTAGTTCCATAATATTCCTCCTGTTATATAAAAAATTAAGCCCCATCAAACGTATGTTTGATGAGGCTTATAAGCAGGTGTTATGCATATACTGTTATCAGCTTATGCCTATTCCTTGATCCTCATCGACTATACCAAAAGTAAACCCCTGATTATTATTATTCACGGGTGTTTCGGGAGTATTATTAAAATTGTCAACAAGGATATAAAATGTCATATTGATATTCTCCGCAAAAAGCATTCGCACACGCTACACAGCTACTGCTTTTCGATCAAATGTTTTCTGTTAGTATACTTTCAGCTTTTGTGATTGTCAACTATTGTTAACTTAACACGGTACAACATTTAATATACTATAATCCCCATCACCGCTGCGATGCATATAAGTCCTATAGGCGATATGCCTGACTTCAGCACCTTCCTGGAGCCAAAATATATAATAGCCAATACAGCACAAAAAAGAGCGGCCTTAATATCTGGGGTAATAGACATCCCTTTAATGATGGTATTTTGTAATATCATGCTGACACCCATAGCCAGGATGATACCCATAATGCAGGGTTTTAAACCTCTAAGCACTGCCTGAACATAGGGACTATCCAAAATACTCTTAAGTAAGATCATAATAAGTATGATGATCACAAAGGCAGGAAGAGCTACAGTGAAGGTTGCAAGAAGCGCTCCCGGGATTCCTGCTGTCACGGCGCCTACGTATGTAGCCATATTGATCATAAGAGGTCCCGGCGTACTCTCGCTCACAGCTATCATGTACGATAACTTCTCTTCATCAAGCCATCCGTAGTGTAGCACCACATCTCTTATAAGAGGGATCGCTGCATATGCTCCGCCAAAAGAAAATAATCCCACTTTTAAAAATCCAAAGAAAAGATCTATATAAATCATCATCTGCTGCCCTTCCTGGTAGTCATATTCCTGATACTGTATATAAGCAGACTGCAAAGACCTGCCACCAGCATCAGCGTAATGGATGATATCTTGATAGCGCAGATATTCACAGCCATCATGATGACAAAAACTGTTATCAATACAGTAATCTGAAAAGGCCTTTTTGGCATCTTTTTGATCATCTTAAGAGCCGCATCCAGTATAAGCAGCCCAACAGCTATCTTGATCCCCTTAAATGCGCTCGCTATCCATGCTATCTCAAGGAAGCTGTCCAGAAACATGGAGATCATGTATATGATGATAAAAGATGGAAGGATCACTCCTACAGTAGCTGCAATAGCCCCCATCAGCCCGCGCTTCTTATATCCTACATATGTCGCGCAGTTTATAGCTATAGGCCCCGGCGTTGATTCTGCGATGACTGTTATATCCATCATCTCATCATGGGTGATCCACTTCTTCTTATCAACGCAGATATCCTGTATCAGCGAGATCATGGCATACCCTCCGCCAAAGGTAAAAAGACCTATCCTTGCAAATGTCAAAAAAAGCTCAATAACCAAAACATCCTCCGAAAAACAAAAAGTTCAATAGCCAGATCCCCTCCATAGATCATAAAAGTTCAATGACTGCAACATCCTCTAAATATCAAGAAAGTCAGAGATCAAGTTCCAGTGAATCCGATATATAATACTTAAAGCCATGCGCCTTGCAATAACGGCGTATCTTCATGGACAAAAGCGGATCATCAGTGTATTCCAAAAGGTATATATCAATGCCCTCATCTGCATACGTCTCTATATAGTCCTTAAAATATTCCTCGTCATCTGCAGCAGCTTCATGGAACGCTTCCTCGTCCCAGTCAATACTTGTAAGTACGGATTCCTGATTGATACCTGTTATGATATCATCTGCATCCCCGCCTTCATCTGTATATGCAGTAACAAAAGCATCTCCGCCGTTAACAACAACCTCTGCTCCTGTAGCTATGAGACCTTTCATGATAACAGTAAGTCCTTCAAAGATCTCCTTTTCAGGATACTGATAATAGACATCACAATTATCTACAAAAAATCCATCTATTCCTTTGTCCAAAAGGTCAGGCGCCAGTATATCAAGGATGAACTCCTGCCATCTGCCTGAAGAGACATCTACCCACTTCTCTTCTTCCCAGTGTTCATAGACATCAAGTGTCAGATCTTCATATTCATCATAATAATCACGGAACGATTCTATAGAGCCAACGTTTATATAGCTATAAACCTCATGGCCCTGCTCCTTGAAATCCTCTATATCCTCTTTGTCAAAATACTGGGCATCTATCACCACCGTCTTATAATCCGAAAGATCCTCAAGATCGCCATCATAGCTTAAGAACACGCCGTACTCACCCTCCCCATAAGAGCAGGCTGATAAGGCCAGTGCTGATATAATTGTAGCGACTATTAAGTTATATTTTTTCATTCATACCTCGAGTTCTTCTTGATCAGATGGACGCTGGTTCCAGTTCGTGTATGTATGTACCGGCATAATTACTCTCCCTTCCGGAAAGAAAACTGCCTGAACACAGGAATAGCACCATATCTTCCCTCAAGATAAGCTTTACTAAGCTTCTTGTCATATCTTTCCTTGAATCTGTCCAGAGAATAAATCTTGCTGGCATTGTCAGCATCTCTTTCTACAAACCATATCTCATCCCTACGGAAAAGAACCTGATCCATTATCGTATCTTCATGAGTAGTAAACACAAGCTGCATTCTTACACCATCATGAGCTTCCATGAAAAGTTTCAGAAAATGCTCTGTCAGCTTTGGATGCAAGCTGCGCTCTAGCTCATCAACAACAAATACAGTATCAGGTCGCTCTGTAAGGAGCATATCTATCAGATCAAACAATCTCTTTGTTCCATCTGATTCCTCAGAGAAATTGAAATCAAAAACAGATTTGCCATGCTTAAGGACAAGAGTAGAGATCTCAGGTTCTTCACCCTCTTTAATGCGAATATTAAAGAAACCGCCTTCAACTCTCCAGGTCATCTGAATACTTGGAAGGTTACTCATCTGAAGCTGAGCTTTCAACTGTGAAAAGATTCCCTGAACAACTTCAGCAGGAATCATCTTGCCCATCTCATCTATAGTAATCTGCCTTGTTTTTATCTCGGTAACACCGGTATCAAAAGTCTGGATCAGTTTGCTTATGTTCTCCAGAGATTCATCATTATAGTATGCTTCAGTATTTGAAATACCAATGTTTGGATTGATGACGATGATATTATTCATGATCCAGTTGAAAGCTTCTACAAAGAATATCAGCTTGGAATTCTCAGGATATTTCTTTCCTCGGTTCATTTCAGTCAGGAATAATTGTGTATCCTGACCGGCAAAGTCTTCTGAATAAACACTGAATCTACTCTTCTCAGCTGCAGAAAGCTTTACTGTTTCACCAAGGATCGGTGCATTTCCAGCTTCTCTTATGAACAATTGATGCGCACTGCCATCCTGCATCAATTCATACAGCCACTCTTCAGAAATCTTTCTTTGGCTAAGTATTGTTGAAAAGCCATAAGCATAGAAAGTATCTCCCACAGTAAACTGGATTTCAAATACGCTTTCTCGAGTTTTGTTATCTTTACGATTCCTACAAAAATCGGTTGCTGATCCTACAGGTAACCCTTCCATCAAAGCAGCTTTAATAAAAGCAAATGCCACAACAAGATTAGATTTTCCGGAAGCATTAGCCCCATAAACAATCGCATTTTTCAAAAGCTGAGTCTGCTTGATCTTCACACGATGACTCTTATTCCCCTGCATCTTGCTAGAAGAAATCATTGATAATTCTTCTTTCTGATCAAAAGATTTGAAGTTCTCAACCGATAATTTGACCAACATAATAAGCGCCTCCTTCCAGGCTGTTCTTTAATTTAATTATAATATTTCCGAAGACGAAATACAATATTTTACTTGCTTATTTAGAGATTTTTTCTCTTTATGACCATGTAAATCAATCATTTTTGTCGTTTCATCTTCATTTATCCTCTCCTGAGCATTAAAATCCGCATCCGCATCCATATCAAAATCCATATCTAGGCACACCTAAACACTTAACCTTTCATTTTAGCCACTGCTCGCATCTGGGCCAGCATGATCTTTTTAGTCCTCTGTGGTTTTTACTGTATTTCCCAGTCAGAGAATAAAAAAACCAGCAAAGGGATAAACGTTTACACAGTGTGATTAACTCCACTTTTAAACATTCATCCATTTGCCGGATTCTTCCCGATGCTCTGCTCGCTAATCAATATGATTTAGGAAAAAACTTGTCAGCACCCTTTCCTGCCGTTCTTGTGATCATCAATAGAACAAGCCCCCGGCGTACCATACTCAATAAGTCCCGCATCAGCCGGGTCTATCGATACCCTGCCATCCTCAAATACAAAAGCAGGGATACCCACATCACCGATTTCCTTGCAATGATCAAATGCAGGATTGGTATCACGAAGTCTTGTGAAAGCACCCATGTTACGGATATTCTCACCGATGTTTATGTACTCGAATTCATCTTCTCTGCCCTTGATCTGCTCATGGACGTAATCACAATATGGGCAAGTGGGCATACCGTAGATCTTGATCATATAGACCTCCTATCATTGACATATACCAATAACATTAATCCACATCTCAGCTTCTCTTCCAGGTCTTGAGTCACCACCAACTACGCGGCTTGCAATCTCAAATCCCGCTTCCTCAAAAAGCTTAGTAGCGCTCTCCTCAGTAAAATCACTAAACACTCTCTCACCCCTGACAGTCGTTCCCTCACCATACTTAAAGGATGCGTAAATAGCTCCACCAGGTTTTAGAGCCTTCTTCATCCTCTGTAATACATCAGGAAGATCATCTGAAGGCACATGCAGCAGCGAAGCACACGCCCAGATTCCATCGAATTCCTTGTCAAAAGAAATATCTTCAAAACACATATTAAGAACTTCCCTGCCAATATACTCAGAAGCCCTCTTGCACATCTCCTTGGATGCATCAAAAGCTACAACATCATATCCTTCTGACAAAAAAGCCTTACTATCTCTACCACTTCCGCAGCCAGCATCAAGGATCTTGCCCCCATCAGGAACATATTTCAAAAAGCCGCCTCTTACTCCTGACATATCAGCATTCACAGATCCCTCAAAGAAGCTGTCTGCGTTATTGTTATAATATTCAATGTTCTTATCTATCATACTAACCTCAAGCCACATATCAAAGTCTACCTATTCCAAATCTCATACCCCTGCCTTCTGGCAGAGTCATACACCGGCTGCATATTCTTCTCAAGAATCCCAAAGAACTCCTCTTTAGAATTCCCCTTACGATACAGCTCCTGCCCTGCCCAAATAGAATGCAGATTGTCACGAAGGCAAGACTCAAAAAGCTTATGAATATGCTCCTTGTCATGGATCATCTCGTATAACAGATACTGATTCTGGGCAAATCTCCTGAAGAAAGGATCCCACTTTGGAAGCCTGTTATTCTTAGCAGAATTAAGCGACGAATCCATCGGCATAAGATTCCACAGCTCATCATTCATAACAAAAGACCACGGAATAAAATGATCCACATCATAACTCTTAGTCTTTATAGGATCATCCGTAAACACATCTATCACATTGCTGCATTCAAGAATTCCATCCCACAGCTTATGAACCCTGTCAAGCTTACGCATCTTCTCATCCATAGGCGCAAGCTTATATACAAGCCCCGGAACTTCAGGATTATTGTTCTGAAGCCACTTAACCTTCTCATACTGAATCCAGCCCAGAATCGCCACAGTGTTATCCTGAATCATCTTGATCCAGGCCGGTTCAAAATATACTTCCTTCTTAAGCTTACTGGAATCACCAAGAGTATACGGCAATAAAACCACTTCACTACTTATACTTTTGATATATGCCGTCATCCTCCTGATACTGCCCCACTCAGCTTTCTCCTCAGACCTTGAGAAAAAACCTGCAAGAGCCCTGTAAGGAACCATGTTAGTAAGCTGCTCTTTAGATTCTTTCAACTCACTGTCATGCTCTTTGATGGCATTTACAATCTCAACCTTAGAAGCGTTAGAAGGAAGACCGCTTAGATCCGACAGCTTAAGAATAGCCCGTTCCAGACCATCTCTTATCTGTCCATCAAGCTGTATACCACTTAAATGGATATGGAACTCACGAACAGAATACCAGGCACTTGCGATCATCTCATTTATGATGTCATCAAAAGTAGTCTCACTTACGCCTTCAGAGATCAGCTTCACTATTGCGTCAAGCCAGTAGAACTTGTAGCAATAGGAAGGATCCTTCATCATAAGTGAGAAGCCCTCAATATCTAAAGAGCTGTAATACTTATTATCAACCTCTAGATGGTATTCTTTTCCAGTTGAAAAAATATCGTCACTCATAGGCCGTTATGATTACCTGTAAAAAAATCGCTGTTTGTTATTTTTAATATACATTCTTTTAATATAAAAAAATAGTCCTAAAGTATATATCTGGATTACCTTAGGACTAATCATGTCTTAAAACCATTAACACTATTGCATTTACACTTAAATAATTTTAATAGGTTCAAAAACTCTATATTACGCCATACCAATACATGTATTTCTTCATAATAAAAATAGAAACAATAAATCTTTATAAACTATCACGAACCTACTGAATATCTAACGCTATCAGCTGCACTTTCAGCACTTTCGGCTGCACTTCTAGCACTTGAGGCTTCATCTCTCGCACTTTCAGCAGCACACCTTGCATCCCCAGCTTCGTCTTTTGCACTTTCAGCTGCATCTTTAGCACTTTCAGCTGCATCTTTAGCACTTTCGGCTGCATCCTTGGCATTATCGGCAGCACACTTTGCCCACCAAGCTTCATCTTTTGCACTTTCAGCAGCTTCCTTAGCACTTTCGGCCTCGATCTCTGCATTTTCAGCAGCATCTTTTGCATTAACAGCTTCATCTCTTGCTTCTTTAGCAACTTGTTTCGTATCTAAAACATTATGATCGATTTGATTTATTTCTTCACTAATGCTATCCAATCTTCTTTTTATATCAGAATCATTTAAAGAGCTATTTATTGAATCAGTCATTTCATCAATCCGAGTTGTTAATGACTTTGTGACTTTATTAATATCATTATTAACAGTTTCAAAAAGGTACGATATCCTTTCTGTTATTTGTTCATGCGTCAATTGATTTTCTAGTCGCTCTAAACGACCAGCGTATCCATCGAGAGCAACCATAACATTTGTAAGCAATTCCTTATTATCCATCGTCATCAAAATTTCTTTTCTTGTTTCTATATCTTCTTTTATATGCTGGATCTGTTGATTGCAATCATTTTGGATATTTTCTATATCTTTATCGCACTTTTCTTGAATAGCTTCTTTTTCTTTAACACATTCTTGACGGATAGACTCTATATTTTTAGCACAGTCCTGTTGAATAGATTCTATATTTCTGGCACATTCCTGTTGAACAGATTCTATTTTTTTAGCATGCATATCATTCAGATTTCTAATTTGGCTTTCGCATCTTTCATTTGCTGCTTTTTCTGCTTGCTCAGAAGCATAGAATGCAGCTGAAACATCATTTTGAGCCTTCTTAGTAATAAACTTATTCTTTCTGCTTAGGCGTACACAAACCACCAAAAGAATTATTACCAAAATAAAAAGGATGATGTCTCCATATAAATAATAAGTATAATCCATGTAAATTCACCTCCGATATCACTAACCATTTTCAGAAGTTTAATCACATTATTACTAATTCTTTATCTACCGATACATGAAATAAACTGTCTGTTAATAATATGAAATTACAACCACCGCGTCTGGATCAAACCAATCACCTTTAATAAATTCTGAATCGCCATCTATAGAAACATGATAAACAGAGTCTCCAAATCCTCTAACTACTGTTGCGAGTAACGATATTTGATGACTAGTTTTTATATTACTAAACCCCATTGCCTTAAATTCTTCTATTGCGGCATCTAAGTTTTTTCCATCGCACCAAACTTCAGACACTGTGACTTGTATCTGTCCATCATGTGGTAGAAATTCATTTGAAAATCGTCTTACAGGATGAAATATTAGGCAGAAAGCAAAACTCAAAACAAAAATAATCGCACTTGCTAAAGCTATGCCTTTTTTGATTTTAAGAGAGTATTGTCTTTTATATTTTTCAAATTCCACATACTGCCATCCTTGCTCAACAGTTCTATAAGTATCGCTTTTTATTCTCTGCTTTTTTACAGTGTCGCTTTCATCTATAAACAATTTTGTACCACAATAAGGGCAAAACATAATTTGCCTGTCATTTCCCCTCTCTAATGGTGCATTACAATTCCTACATTGCATTTTAATAATTCTCACTACACTTCCTCACATTTAGCTTTAAATGACCTTGAACCTTGTATCAACTTTATAGTTTTAATCTACGTCCGTTTTAATATTTGAATGATCCAAGTCTACCACACGTCGGTCAATCGGTATATAGTCATTTCGATGATGTTTTTTCGTTTTTCTCTTGTTGTAATAGTCATTTTTAATCTCTTCCCTACATTCCCCATACTTGTACTCTTTATGTGATTATTTTTAATCACTTACTTTACAAACAAGAATACCCATATGCCTTTAAATCGGATTTATCTATAAATGGCATTAACACCATATTTTTCGTACTGTCCTATGCGATAATCACGTACAAAATCTGCATCTAACTCCCATTTCGAAATAGCAAGCTCATATTTGCTGTCGTACTGCCTTTGGCTAATAAAGAAATCCAAATATCCTATAATTTCACTCTTGGATAAAATACCATTATCAATCATCTGTGCTAAAATCTTATGCCTAGTTTTTTCTGTTAAACCATCACTTTGGTTAACCGTGTACCCGCATTGCATAAGAACTGACTCACTAGATAGTTCCAATGAACCATTTACACTATTTCCCTCATAGGTATTAGAATCAATTATTCGGCAACAAGGTATACCAAGATTTTTTAATTTTTCGTAAGTACTATTCATAATAAAATAGGTATTACAGACTGGACAGAAGCCTGCAGAAATACGCTTGGTGACTGTCATTGCATCTTGTTTGTTCTTTATTAACGAAATAGCCGCCTCAATATTCTGAACTTTATGCCCATTAAATCTACATTTAAAAATATTACGTCTCACAACAAAGTTTTTCATGCCTATTTGAGAAAGCTTATTTATTTCATCTCCACTCACATCATTTATGCTATCATTATATGAATTTGGAACAGGCTTCGCTTTGCGAATAATAAGATTTATTATTTTCCCTGCAGTTCTTGAATCTATCTCTCGTCCATTTAATGAATAATAGATTTTACCTATATCCTTTTGCTCAACAAAAATTATATCTTCGCTCTCGTATGTTCTTCTATATCCGGATTCTGTGGGAACGTATTGCTTTTTCCAGTGATCAATTTTACTAATTCTACTAAGCAACAGTTGCTGATCAGAAACTTTTTTATTAGATTTCATAGCATACACCTTTTTCAATGCAATTATTGTCTGACTTCAAACGAAAAACGCAAAAAGAGGAGCCATAGCTCCTCTCCACAAAAATATTATATCATTATTTAGTTAATTAGCGTTATATATTATCGTTGTCGATACTATATTCCTGTCTGCAATAACATCTCCATATTATTCAACTATAAATACGCTTGCTCTTTATCTCTCAACATCACTAGCCGGAATCTCAATCTCATCAACAAACTTCCCTTTAGCCAACGCCTTGACACCATCCTCTTCTTCCATAGAGCATCTGGTCAGAAGAATAATATATCTGATAAGTGAAACCGCAGGATTCCCTTCATTCTGCTTTATTGATTTATAAATATCACCGTATTCCCCTAACTTTATTCCTTCAAATGAATTGATAATGCACTGATCCAAATACTCTAAAGAATCATCGTCTTCACAAGCATCTGCTAATCTGTCAAAAATCGCATCTTCAGAAAGATAAAAGCTCGGAATACCTGCAACCTCAACATTTGTCAGCCAAAAAGACCTAGAACCATCTGTAACTTTTACAGCAGCAATTATATTTTCATCCACAGGGCCACAAGCCATCCCGCCACCTTCAAAACCACACTTCACTTCGTCAACAAAATATTTACCCATTTTAAAAATGCTCCTTTAAGATTATTTTATGTAAATAAAGCAACAACACCTATTATGATACCAATCGGAAGAGACAACATTAGCATCAAACTCGTCAGGCACCCTCCTGAACTTTTCGGTCTTCCGCCTTTGTTACTACCTTTCATACTGTCTTTATGTATCTCATTCAGCATGAACAGATCAAATAGCTCATCATCTTCATCACCATCATTGAAAATCCCCATAAGCTCTACCTCACTATGTTGATCTTAATAATAATTATACTCTTCAGATTTATCAGGAATATACTCATACCAATCATGATCCAGGCAATCTTCTATTGTTGGGCAGAAAGCTTCTCTGGTTGAAAACGCTTTATCCTTAAAGTATGTATATCTCATCATAGTCCTTCTATCATATGATCTAAAATCCATACCTATAACAACGATCATATTTAATAAATAATAATCATCTCTTATAAACATTCGATAGCAAGGATCAACACCTTCTCTACTATTATCATATTCGGGCTTGGTCCAGATATTTAATATATCTCCAAATGTATATTTTCTTTCTGTTGAAACTTGAGGATCAAGTTCGCCATTATATAACTTTTTAAACTCTGTATCATAACCATCATAATGTAAAAAATTCATACTATTCTCCTTTTTATTTGTAATCACAGCAATAGTTACCGCTTTCTTAAGTTTCTGGTCAGCTTGCAATCAAGCAATTTCCAGCATTGAAAAATCAAACACATCACCAAGGGTACTTCCAAAGCTCTTAGGCTCCATAACTTCCTTGATCTTCTTAAGAGTCTTATCAAACAAAGCTTTGTCATTGAAGATAGTCAGCAATTCTGCAGTATTTCTGGCATCATCCAGAGCATCATGCTCTCTTCCTGCAAAATCAACTCCTGCCATGTCCAAAGCCATCTTCAGAGAGACCTGTCTCTCAAATCCAAGATGTGAGTCGAACTCATCCTGAAAATCTGACCACTTCCTGCCAAGAACAACCTGTTCCTTATCAGAAATCTCATATTCCTTCAGAAGCATCTCACCTCCTATCTGATCATAATCTGACTCGCTCCAGGCATAAATCGTAATATCGTCCCCTGTTCCAAGGCACCAGCTTGTAAACATCTTTAGAGCCTCTGAAAATAAAGGTGCATTCTGAACCATTTCATCAGTAATTCCGGTAAGCTTTGTAATCTTCTTGGTAATGCCATCGTTATATACCGGCTTCACATATGTTCGAAATGAAGATATCTCCTTGTAATTCTCATCAAGCATTACAGCTCCGATCTCTATGATCTCACTTGTACAGATATTTCTTGCCCATGACTTATGACTGATAGTATTCATTTCTAAATCAACAACTATATGCTTCATCCTGCACCTCCTGTTTAATGGCTTTTGTTTGTTCCCTGTTCTTTATATATACATAGTAGTCCTAGAGCTTCATCCAAATTCCGAATTATATATTGCCATTTCCATGCAGTCGATTAGAATATAATTAAGACCGATCAAAACAAAGACACAGAATTTAACTGTATATTTCTAATTCAAAGTTTCAATAACGGATCAATCCACGCATCTTACGACCCTAATGAGGAAAATCATGGCAAAGAAAGACTTTAAGCAAATCGTACTAAACTACCTGCTACAGTACCCAAACGAAAACGTAAATAGAGATACCTTAATAGCTGAAACCGAGATTTCAAAATCAAGATTAAGTGAAATACTTGAATCTATAAGACAAGATGGCTATACCATCACTACGCCTCCAAGAAGCGGAATTATAAAGCTTGAAACTACAGATGACCAGGTAGTCCTACCTGCAATAAAGGACTCCGACATCAGGCAATGGCTCATACTGTTCCTTCTCTCACACTTTGGCCCTCTAAGCTTCAGAGAACTGATACTTAAAACCCTCTGTATAAAAGAATATGCACCAGATTACTCATTAAAGATAAATGATAAGAAGGCTTATGATGATAACAACCTAATTAAGTCAATAAGACATCAGAAGTCATCAAATAATTCTGATGAAGACATTGATGTTGCAGGCGATTATATCTCCATAACCACTTTGAGAAAAGATCTGAACATTCTTATAAAAAGTGGCCTTGTAGAACTGAATAATGGTAGAAAAAGCACCTATAAACTTATCTCTGAAATCCCACCCATAATTACCATCTCTGAAGACAGTTTATATAATTTCTGCCAAGAGCATGAAGAACATCTGTCCATAACTTCTGATTTATCATCTGTTACGCAAGCTTATAACAAAATAAAAAAACTAATAGCATGGGATGACTCTGAACATAAGCAACGCAGTTTTGGTAAGATCAACCAGATAAGTAAAAAACAAATCAAAAAATTCAATGCTTTTATAAGTCATCCATATAAAACAAACCGCATAACTCTTCATTCAGAATATGATGGCAAAGTAAGACATGATACCGTCTCAGTTGCTCTACTCTACTACAGTGTAGAAAATGGTATCTTCTATGCATTATGTTATAACCACACACAAGACAGGATCGAAGCAGACAGATTAGAATATATTGATACAATCACTGACGAAAAGCAAAAAAATACCATCTTCCACTCTCAAGAATATTTACAGATATATAACGATATGTTTGGTCCCGGTTTAGACAAGGATCTATATCATGTTAAAGTACTTTTTGCAGACTTTGGAAATAACATAACAAGATTCTATAATCTGGCCACCATTCGTAAACACGCCTCCATGAGGAAGATAGATAACCCACCTGATGGATGTCCATACAAATATGTTTATGAAGATGATCTTCGCGGCTTAGATGACTTTGCAAGATTTTTAAGAAGCTTTGGGTACTCCGTACTGGCACTGGAGCCGCCTGAATTAAAGGAAAGAATGATGAATACCTACAACTGGATTATTGAAAAGAATGAAGAGATGGATGGTATATCAAATGAAAAATAATAACACTATTGATATGTTAACAGATATAATTGCCCTGATTAATTCTGAAGATTATGATGCTACAATTCCAAATCTGGCAGAGACTTGCAACGTTCCAATAGAATTCGTTCGCAAATGCATATTAAGATTAATTCAGAATTCTATATTGTCATCCTGTATAAATGGAGAAGATCCAACATCACCTGACCCAGACTATTCTTTTATGGATGAATACTTAGAAAACAAAGATCGCATATCCGCTGGCATCCTAAAGGGACATTATGACCATATATTATGGACTATTGATCTTAAGGTTCTTGATCACAACGAAAGCCAGCTACTATCGCTTACAGCTCTCCAATATAGTGCCATAGAAGAATTAGACGAGTCTAAAAATTCTTTCAAATATGGCGCCATATATGAAACAAAAAATAATATCAGAAAAGTAGAAAAAAACGAACGTAAGAATCAAGACCTAATCCAAGTAGCAATTGACAGCCGTACTGCTATCTCATTTAATTACAAAACAAAAGGCGGAAAAATTGAAAGCCACACAGGATTCCCAGTTAACATTGCAACTAATGTCATTGAAAACTGGATATACTTTGAGCTTGCAAATGAAACAAGTATTTACAGACTTGACCGAATTACAGGTTCTGTCAAGTCTGTAAATAGTGATGAATCCTTTCCAAAACTCAAAGACAATCCAAATAAAAAATTTATGTGGGGCGCGTCTTTTAATGAAAATGAAAGTGAAAAGCCTGTACATGTAAAACTAGTCATCTCTGATAAGAGGCAAAACCTGATCCACAAAATTAAAAATGATATTCGCCACCGCAAAGGCATATGCTCTTTCACCAAAAGAGGTGACTTTTATTATTACGAAGACGATATAATTGGCATTGGCGAATTCAGACGCTGGCTACGAAGCTATGGTTCCTCAATTCAAGTCATTGAACCTTCGTATATCAGGAAGAGCATAACCGAAAAGGCTTATGAAACTCTTTCCTATTATCAGGAATCTGAGAAATGGAAAGACCTATAATCCTTAACTTGCGAGGAGCTTATCCAGCTCCTCTGGCAAGATTCCAAGGAAATAATTCTCCAGGTGTTCCCATATCTCATCACTGGTAAACTGATTCTGGAACAGGAAGGAAAGCATTGCAACAGAGATCTTATGTCTGTTTACAACATTATTAAGCAGATCGTTCCTGTATAACTCAGGCTTATCACGTACAATTCTCATGTTCTTGGTCTCATTAACATAGATATATATCTGGCTGTTAGTTCCGCCAAGCGACTTAAAGCGAAGAACTCCAAAAGCCTCAAGAATTCCAAGAACAGTAAGATATTCCTTTGTCTTATTACTATTGTTCTCGTTAGTTACATAAATGCGTCCATCCCTAACTTCCTCTGTAATCATCCTGAAATTCTTCTCAATCCAGTAAATAAAATCTCTGGATGCAGGATTGAATCTATAAATAACCTTATCATTTCTGATAGCTCGACTATCAAACATCTTGCTATTCATTCCCCTGGAATATGATCTTGAGAATGTTGTAATAGCTGCAAGGATTACTCGAACGATGTTTTCAGCTCTGTACATGCCTATTCCAGCATTATCTGAGACAAGTTTAGCCATCTCTTCTTCAGATATAAATTTATTATTTCGTACAGAATAGTTAATGGCATTCTTAACTGCTTCTAAGATATCTGTATATGTATTCACATAATTATTTTCAAAAGATATATCTACAGACATAGCAGTTGAATATCTGAACTCACGATTAAAATCCAGATCATCGCTTCCAGTATAAAGAAGATACTTAAATTTAGGATATGACATTTTATCCTCATAAGATTTCTCCCAGATCTTCTTAAGATTAACTTCACATACGTTATGTTTTAAATCCTTGAGCTGTACACATCCAGGATAACGTCTACCCAGTTTTTCTCTTTCTTTTGGTGCGAAAGAAAGATAGCCATAAGCAAACACTGGTACAGGTTTCATTCTGAACGGAACCATTCCTTTGTTCTCATAATCCTTCTGGATCAGAAGCATAGCAGTCTTAACCTTATTAACTATATCTTCTTCGCCACCGAATGTATTTTCAAATATATATGCAAAGCTCTCTGTATCAACCAGCATCTCATTGCGCTTCTTGGTATGAGTATCTTTCTTATTGGAATATCTGTAATCTTCATACAGCTCCAATATCTTCTTCATCACTTCAACAAGCTGCCCCTTGTAAAGCCTTGAGAGACCATGAAGACGATTGATATGCTGGAAATCATTGCTCATATGCTCGTATATAGCGTGACCATTTATGCTCTCATCTCTTGCAGCTCTTCCAATCTCCTGCATATAATCACATACATTTCCGGTAGGCGCATAATGCGATACAACAGCAATATCAGGAATATCAATACCCATTCCAAAAGCCTTAGTAGCAAGCATAATCATCTTGTCACCGCTAAGAAAAGCCTGGAAACCTGCTTCCTTATCTTCTGCTTTCATCTGACCATGATACTTTGCTACGAATTCAGAAAGATTCTCTGTAATACAATAAGTATAAAAGCGGTCGATAAGTGCAACTGTAGGAAAATATATTAAAGTCTTCTGTCCACGTATTAAGCTTTTTCGAATCATTTTGACCATGGCATTAAACTTATCAAGCTCATATTCAACTTTGTTATGTTTTGACTCTATCTCACTAACCTCTATGGATATATTTCTTCTCTTTAAATATCCAAGGTATGTTATAGGGTCAATCATATGCATACTATTCAGTGTCTCTTTGTACATATCTTCATGACCGCCATATATAGCTGTAGCTGTAAATGTTGCGATCACAAAAGACATAGGCTTTTCTTCTGCCTTGCCTTGAGCTGAGCGAAGCTTACTTACATGATCTCCAAGATACCAATAGTCAGGTCTGAACTGCTTGCCCCAGGTTGTTACAATGTGAGCCTCGTCAATTATTATCATTCCTATCTTTCTTGAACCAATAAGTGACTCAATGCCGCTACGTCCAAGTAATGATTCAGGTGAAAGATATAGAATGCTTACGTCTCCATTCTTAACTTCCTCTAATATCTCCTCTTTAATGACAGGTGAGATATCAGAATTAATAGTTCTTGCTCCATGATATCCCTTCTCTTCAAGTGCCTGAACCTGATCATTCATAAGGCCGATAAGAGGTGTAACAACTATAGTTACCAATTTGTATTTCTCTGCCAGATACATAGCAGGGAGCTGGAACATCAGAGACTTACCTGCACCAGTTGGTGCAGTAACAAAGATATCTCTGGCATTCTTGCGATTTACGCAGTTTTCTACCTGAGAGATCATATCTCCAATAATCTTCTCCTGAGACACTTCGATTATTTTCTTCTCGCCTCTTTCCAGTGCATCGAGATCATAATTTTTGATATTCCGGAACTCTTTATATCCCCAGTACTGCTCCATAAGTTCATTTACTCGAGGATAAGAAATGATCTTATTATAATCTGTATGAAGAGATGAAAGCTTTATCTCCTCACTTACAGCTTCGCCAAATGATACAAGTTCGATCTTCTCATTTCGAAGATCATAGTCTTCAAAGTTATATGAGCAGATATAACCTGACTCTCCTTCATGGAAATCACTGTAGATATAAAGATACTCATCTATATCAGCAAGCTTTTCATCACTTGATACTTCCTCATCAAAATGACTTAATAGTGATCTTGCTATCTCATCATCAATTCTTACATCTACAGGATACTTAAGCGAAAGCTCAGCATTAGTAATTACTACAATATGCTTAAACTGACGTATAACCATTTCATACATGCATACGAATTCATCGAAAGCGATGACCTTAACAGGCATCATAGCAAGTGCCATAAGTCTGGAAATATTATTATCAATGGTATCCTTAATTGCTATCTTGTCATATCCAAGATCTTCAACACTGAATCCTTTTAGTACAAAAAGTGTACTCTCATCGTTCTTTACCTTAATGATATTTTTGATATCTGTAATATAGTTATGCATAAAGTCCCTCCAATCTTCTTCTCTGTGATGGTTTTGATAGTTTTCTAATTGCGGTTGATTCAATCTGGCGGATTCGCTCACGAGTCACATTGTACATATGACCTATTTCTTCCAAAGTCATCCTGTCATTACCTTCAAGTCCAAATCTCATGCTTATGACTGCATGCTCTTTGTCTGATAATGATTCAAGAGCTTTGCTAATCTCTTCTGCAACAACATTGCTCATGACCTCATCTTCAACATTATCTCTGGCAGCTACAAAATCTATTATTTCTGTATCTGCATCAGCATCTTGGTTAGCTATCTTGTTAAGGCTTGTAGTATTAAGATACTGATCAGCATACATTACAAGCCTCTGGATATCCTCGTAGGAATAATCTGTGTCATAGTCACTATTTACATATTCCATAAGTTCATGTATTGTATTTGCTCCATGAAGCTTTCTGCACTTATTAACTCTTATTACCTGCTCAAACATATGAACGGGAAGTCTCATACCATAGCCATCATTCATAACTGCTCTTGTAATCGCTTGACGAATCCAGTTACAAGCATATGTTGAAAGCTTATATCCAAGTGAGACATCGAACTTATCAACCGCAGTCATAAGGCCTATGCTTCCTTCAATATACAAGTCCTCTTCATCCAGGCCGGTAGGTCTATACTGCTTCAATACTCTGGCTGCAATCTTATGTACTAGATTCTTATTATTGATTATCAGTGCATCCTTGGCTTCTTTACTCCCCTGCTGTGCCAACACGCACAATTCTTCATTCGTAAGACCTCGCAAATCACTGCCGTCAAAAAATAAGGTCTTGTTCACAGATTCATCAATAACCTTGAACCCATTCTTAGAAAGGATAGCAAGTACGCTTTCTATCTCATCTTCTTCAAGTCCCTCTACTAGTTCCAGAAAATCATCCTGATTGATTTCCTTGTCTGCATTTGCATACTTACCGATTAAAGCCAAAATAAAAGCTGTATTCATACGCTACCTCCTTTAACTCTGCTCTGTTGTTCTCTTGTTTATGAGATAATCATACAGCTTTAGGTTTATCTATTTTCCGAATTATAATCAAACATAAAAATACCGGCTACTCACAATTGAATAACCGGTAAATCAACATTATAGCTGCACATTAAACGGAATTATGCGAAGAACCTCATTGGTCACACTAGTATCAGACTGAATTAATAAGAATACTTTTTTAATTTCATTCTGATTATCTAAAACAAAATCGCATACCGTATCTTGTGCAGTCGTGACCTCACATCTATTGATATTACTAATTTTGCGATACTCTTCATCCACAAAATAAGCTTTTATTACACAAGTATCCTCTTGTTCTGCGCATTCTTTAACTGCGCCAAAAGATATCTCCACAGAAGTAGATGTAATAGAGGTCTTTAAATTTCTACACACAACCAAAGGGATATCAGGATTACTGATTGCCAATTTAGGTTTTTCAGCAACCATGCCGGAAACCATGCCCTTGTATTCATTGACAACGTTAGATAAGCTATTAAGCTTTCCTCTAAGTTCTTCCTTTTCGGTATCATTCATTTTTTCAAAGACATGCTCATCAATATCTGCCAGTGTAGATATGCTTTTGGAGACGTTTTCCATAGGCTGAGACTTTAACTGCTTACGCCTTGATAACTGCAAGGCAGCATCCATTGATTTTTTCAGCTTCTCACGGATTATCTCATTCTCGTTGGCAAAAGAATCGACATCATCTTTATTAGTAATTGCACGTCCATCAAATTTTTCATGAATAAGAGTGTTTATATCGACCTGCTCATTAAAATACTCCTTATAGGAATTCTTATTTATAAGCATTTTAATATCACGAATAAACTTTCTCTGGTCGAGTAATGCATGAAATAGAATATTATTAAACGTAATAGTTTTGAGTAATTCTTTCTCTTTTGGGTCGAGCTTATTCAGTATAGGCATCATTTCAAAGAATAAACTATACACTTGATATTCCCTGGCTACAAAGAATTGCATCGGAAGCTTAATATACTGAAGAAATTCAGCAATCACTTTAGCGATTTCGATTCTCTTCTTTACTTCTGCAACAGACTCATTGGCACTCTTGGCATACTCATCAACAGTCAGTGTCTTTTCAAGTTCTATGTCTCGATATGTTCCTAATGCATAATCAATAAGATCATAATCTACCTTCTTCTCCTCACCATGTTGAATGGCCAACTCAAGCATCTTAATCTGCTTTTTGTCTGTCTCTATATCAACGTCCATGATAGCTGTTTCAAAATATTTTGGTTCTGCAGTATCACGCTGAATACGACGAAGACAGGTGAATCTTCTATTTCCATCAACTATTCTTCCGTCTGATAAAGTAACGCCAGGTACTCGTTGCTCAGTAAGAAGAATATTGCTTTGAGTCTTTTTTATCGCTTCCGGATTACTTTCATAAATAAAGTTCTCTATTATTTCATTTCGCTGCTCCTGATTCAAGCTCTTTAAAGCATCAGCACCATGCTCAGATGAATATCTGTCTATCCAAGTGGCTATTCTATCATTCTGATCATTATAATAAAGTGCATCAAGCTTTACTTTGTATACGGGATACGACTTAGTTTCCCCAGCAAATGTAACCTTTGTTTTCAGTGTAGTTGGTTGAACAACATCAGTGCCAACCAGTTCCATCAGATTAATCTTCTCGCCTGCAGTAAAGTTAGATTGTTCAAGATTTCTTCTGATATCAACAGGTACCGGTCCATTCTCAGTAATGCTTTGATTTACATTATTACGAACCTCCAAATAAATCTGCCTAATACGGTCTGCTTCATCCCTATCTACATAATCACAAAGACGCGTCATAGAATCCAATGTACGTTCTGCATCCTGCTGATCAATATCGCCTATGCCAATATGTCCAATTATTTTATTTCGATTATTAACCAGTTCGTGCGTATAATTGGATACCGTTGAGAATTCACTGTCGCTAATTCCAAAAAGCTCCTTACATGTTCGTTCAAATAATATAATACTATTTGAAATATCAATAGATTTTCTCAGCTGTTCGTCTGTACCTGATTGAGGCAACTTGTATGGTAGATTTCCGTACTTATCACTAAGCTTATTCAATATCCCATTCCACCAATTACTGCCATAACTATTTTTAAATGCCTCTACTTCTGCATTCACTAATACTTCCTGCAAAATAGCGAATCCATCATTCACATAGTCTTGGTTAACTCTTAATGCCATTTATTTCCTCCTCCTTTTAGATATCCTCATAATACAATTCTTTACTTAAGTAAATCCTATCAAGGATATCATCATAATACATATCCGAACCCTTTATCAGATATATAAGATTGTTTCTTTCTATATTGATTCCATATTCATCTCTAAGAATTGAATCAAGTTCGTAATAATCAAGCATTTCTTTCTTCTCGAGTAAGAAATGAATAAAATCAGCTGTTGTAAAAGGTGCCTCGCCTTTACAGAAGATAAGAGTTCCTCCTGATCTGGCAAACCGCACCTTATCCGATGTTCTAACTAGAGAAGCATCAAACCACTTGCTTACTCCAAGTTTTGCTGACATTAAATCAAATCCTTTATGCTCTGCACTCTCCACAGTAAAAAAAGCATCATCAATCGCTGATATCAATTCATCCGCATATCTACGAAGCCTTTCCTTTGTTATATCCGGATATATCTTTTGTATACGTGTGAATTTGATAAACTGCCGATCTTCATATTCTATTAAATCAAGGGACTGCCTCAACATATTCAATGTAGTATTAAACATTTGAACATAATAAAGTCTGGAATCCATTGCATCTAAATCAATTAGATCTCTAGAGGTAAGTACAAACTCAAAGTACTCCCTGGCGCTAGAATATGAATTCTTCAAAATATAATTAGAATACACATCATATCCCAGTTGTTTTAAAGTCCTTGCGTTAATGCATTCTTTCCTATGTTCTCCAAATTCATCCGAAAAACACTTCTGTACATCTTCTGTAAAATAGAAATCTTCTGAAAGATAGCCCAGCATAAAACTAACTTCTTTTTCATTAAGAAGTGGCTGATCTGTTTCAAACATCCCATTATGATAGAATTCATCAATGTATTTATGAAAATTCGCAGCTACTGTAGTAGAAAGAACTCCATATTCATCTTCATACAGCTTATCAAATTCTTCAGCTGACACAGGCGCAACCTGATACAATAGATTTCTAACCTGTTTTTCTCTACTAGCATCTCCAAAGACAATAAATGGCGTTCTGCCAAAATCTACTTGATAAGTGCCCTCTGCATTCCAGATGTTCTCAGTCTTTTTTAAAAGATTATGAAGCTCGTATCCATCAATGATACCGTATTCTTCCATGAGATACTTGTTATCTTCAAACAGTTTGAATGCCCCAATTTCAACATTCTTAAATTGATCTAAGTGAAGACTCCATATCAGATTAGAAATATCTTGCTTCTTTATATCGTAATAACGGAACTTCCTACCGTATCTATTTAATACATAGAAACTATCGGCTAATCTTACTTCAAACGCTCGTTCCGATGGATATGACAAACGCTCATCATCAGTGAGATTATTGTCTTCCAAAGTTCTATTGTATATCTTATAGAACTCGGAATACGACATTTCATTCTCTGAGCAATACATCTTAGCAAGCTGCCTACAAATAAGATTGCGGTATTTAGGAACATAAGTCTCGCCAATTAAGATACTCTCTTTTACTAAATACTCTTTTGTACGAAGATAAATATCCTTAGTTGCTGCAGGGTCACTCAATATCTCTTCAATATCCTTATTCCCTGCTACTTCGCCCAACGTAAGATATCTATATATCCTATCCGAAACACCAAATATATAAATAAATGCTTCTTGATTGATCTCATAATTATCAATCCAATAAGCGTAAGCGTCTTCTCTAAGTCTTGGCTTATTATCCAATGCACCTTCTATAAGCTGTCTAACACAATCCCCAGTCACTCCCATCCTGTTCCCGGCAGCTTCCAGCGTCAGACCCTCAAGCCTATAAGTTACCGCTTCTCGATCATTATCTTGAAGACTGTTTACCCAATCATCGATGCCTATGTATTTCAGGCGGATCATGTTATCTTGAATCTCGAAATAATCATCTTCACATAACTCATTTATGACCTGCTTAAATAATACAGATCCCGTAATGATTGAAGGTAATATAATTTTGAGACTGCGAATATCCGACCATTCTACACTATTAAATTTACTCTTAATAAACTGGATAACTTCATCCTTCACATTTTCATTTGAAAGGAAGGATTTTTCAAATTCTACTTTCTCAATGTAATCTTCAGGGTTATTTTTAATATCAGCATTACTTAAAACAGAGGAAATCTGATTTAGTGCAGCTCTGATATTCACTGAATCAAAGAAGCCTTCACATGTACCATATCTATTCTTCAAAGCAGTAACAAATAAATCTGCTTCGTCTGTCACAGAATTCCCTGAGAAAAATAGTTTTACCTTAGTTTCTATGAAATCATAGAGTTCATCTTTTGATTTCTTGCCAAGGAATTAATATTATTTATATCATTCTCATTTAAAGCGACTATTTCTGAAATATATTCATATCCACTTCTTCTGAGTGCATTCTCTGTTCTAGGTGAGAATCCACAATTTAATATATGCAGATCATCACAATATAGGCCATTTTGATCCATATATTTTATCTGCACCACATCATTAGTTTTTAAGTCTGGAAAAGCTCTCTGCAGTACAGTTCTTTCACCATCATCAGCATCTTCTGATTTATTAATGATGGTTTCTCCAAAAATGCCTTTAGATAGATATATTTTCCCTGATTTTATATGACTTATAACTGTCACTAACTCTTGTGCAGATTTGGATCCTATATTCTGCAAACTCTCGATATCATCTATACTAAGTTCAAGAATCTGGCTCACATAATTATATCCAGCACTACGAAGGCACTTGACCACCCTTGCGGACAAACTCAGCTGTTCTATAGGTATACCGTCCCATTCCATAAGTAATGGTCTCCTCTTATATTAATAATTCTCATCACAACAAACAATAAATCATGCAAAGCATTTCTTATAACAATGAAGACTCTACCAGTTCTACATGTACCGGCTTTTCTACTATATTTGAAATAAATGCTGTAAGAATTTTTCTGTTTTCCTCTTTAGCCAATTGATCGTAGAAGCCCTTTTTGAGACTCACAATAGCTCTATCTCCGGGTAATGAATCTACCCTTGAGCTCTTTAAATATGTCCTAATTGCTTCCGGAGCATGTATACTGATTTCATCCCATTTCTTGTATAAATCTTCCAATGCACACTTCTCGATTACAACATTGGAATTATCCGTGTCTTCTGATTCAAATAATCCTTTCAAAATAGTATATAGGCTTTTTAGTTCTTCCTCCGTAAAAGCACCGCCCTTTCCACAACGGCTATAGTCCGGCGCCCAGTCTCTGATATCATATTTAGCTTCTTTGCCATGCCATTGAACAAGATTGAGTTCTTTCTTCCAACCCTTTTCAGGTGCTGAGATCTGACCTATATTCTTTAGTATTACAAAGTTATCACCCTTGATAGGCTTATTAACATCAGACATATCCACAACCTCTTTTTCTTTTATGTTCTTCTTGCCAGTATCCACCTTGGAATGAGGAATTGTAACACCAATATAGTATTCCTGGACTTTCCTAAGCCTGTTAATATCTGCAGCATATATAACAAAGAACACTTGTCCAAAATCATCTGTAATGATACCAACGCAACCTTCGCCCTCGTAAGTATTTATTATAGCGTCAATGGCTTCATCTACTTTGGTCGGCTTCATACACCATCGCCCATCTTTGAATTTTATAAATGACTTCATCGTCTTAGCCAGATTATCTTTCAAAATGCGCATATAATAACCTCATAATTAGGAAAGAAGGCTCATTTTCATCAATGCTTTTACAATTATTTTTTTTATTTTCAGTATCAAAAACTCACTCCAAACACATCTATTGAATTGTAATAATCTCTCCTAAAAACTGGAAACCAAAACTATTCCGATAAAGAACAACGTAAGAAAGAAACAAGTTAGACAGCAACCAAAATTATTACCAGGCATTATCCAATTTTTCATACCTACAAGAAAAGTTGTTTTCATCTGCTATTTTTTCAATAAGAGGCAGCAAAATAGTCATATAATTACATTGTCCACACCATTCCATTCCCTTCAATACTTTCAAAGCATATTTATAGGTTCCAATCTTCCTTACAAGATAGTCTCTACGAATATTATGATCTTTTTCAAAATGATCATAATGCTTTTGATAGTTTTCGCAATAAACATCTCCTGTCTCGAACATATTGCCAAAAGCAGCTAATGAGAGTAAAGCCTCTTTTGATATGTTTTTAGATAGTGCATCCCATTTTTCTGCTTCTTTTTGTATATTCTTAAGTAATTCTTCCATTCCTTCCCCGGCCCTACGTTCTTTTGTCTCAAATTGATCCGGTTTTGTAAACTCAGAAATCATTTTTGCATACTGATTCAATTCCTCATCACTTATTTTACCCAATGTAATTGAAGAATTAATGTTATTTGCAAATAACGGATTGTTTTTTATTATATTAATGGCATCTGATAATGCTTTTGAACTTAAACCATATTTTTTTTTTATTTCTTCTTTATTATCATTAAAAGCTTCTTCACGCCATCTAGTAATCGGCATCAATTCCTTTGATATTTGCTCGATATCATTGCGAGACAGTTTCTTTGTCCATGTATTTAAAGAATACTCATTTTTCATCATCTCTAATGAATAAAATGCATCATTAAACAACTCATTCATTCTTAAAAACTTCTTTTCAAGAATTTCAATACATATATGACTAATTTGTAATTCTTTTAATAATTCTTTGCCCTCAAGATTACACTCGTATCGAAAAATATCCGACTGTTTATCAAAATAAAAATCCTTTGCATAATCTAGGGCAATATCAAAAAGACCAGATATTCTTTTATCAATGACATACAACTTTTTTTTATACTTAGATAATGTTTCAATATCATGTGTATGTAGCTCATTCTCTTGAATATCAAATTTTTCGTTCTTAATGTAATATATATCTCTAATAATACTAATAGAAATCTTTAATGCCAGTTCTATACTGTGTCTTATAGAGTAAACCAAGGGATAAATAAGCTCATCTTCTATTCCTTGGCCATTTTTTATATCATTTATTATTATTTGCACAGCACCCTTATATCCTGCCAGTATACCGTCGTTTGTTGTTCCACCATTATCTCCAACACACGCAATATAACGCTCGGACCAGTTAAACTGAAAAGGGGATTGCTTTAACAGTAATTCATCGTCTTTACAGTCCACCTTACTCCACTCCTAACGCTTTAAACACAGCATCCTCAGCACTCTGATAGAACACTAAGCTGAAGCTACTCATAAGTTCAGCCGGAACTGTTCCAAGATCTACTGCTGATGTCTGTGGTAATAATACTTTTTTGGCACCACTATCAAGGCACACCTGTAATGTGCTAGCAAGATTCTCTGCCTTTATTATCGTGCCACCAATACTGAAATCACCGAGAACAGCCATAGAGTTCTGCACTGGCCTACCAAGAGCAATGGAGCATAATGCAATTAAGGTTGACAATGCCAAATCATGTGTCATTCCAATGCCCTGAAGATCCTGATAATTGATTACAAAATCTTTATTGAGCACACCAAGCGCACCGCTGATTCTATTTCCATTCGCCTTAAGGAAATTAAAGGCTGTATCAGCCGCTTCTTTACATACTCTGTCTGTTCCAAGACCTGTTCTATCAAACTTGCCATTCCCAGGCACCATCTGAGATTCCAAGCGGAATACTCCTATCATGCCTGACTTACCATGAGAAACTGTATATACCTGTCCTGGATTCATCATGCCTTCAGGTATAAGCTTTCCACCGCCTTGTTCTGGTACTGAAACATAATGCTCCTCAAATGTCTCATTATCTATATAAGAGAAATTCACATCATAAAACTCCATGCCGCCGAGTTTTTTAAGCTGTTCCTTAACTCTACGACGCATTTCTAGTGAAATCTGTATAATCTCTTCAAGCTGCTCTTTTGTGAATTCTCCATCAGGGTAAACAATCTTAATAAGACCACCTACCATCTTACGCACAGCAATAGTATCACGCTGGTTGAGATTTTTTCCTAATCGGAAATACTTCTCAATAGCGTCACCATACTGCTCTTTACGAAGCTCTCTTATAAACTCTGCAAGATAATCTGTGATAAATCCATAATCATTCGTGAAATGTTCCGGTCTAAACTTAGGAATCTCCCATCCTGGAACATAACAATGCATACGATCAAGAAACGCTGTATCGGTTCCCATTTCTGAAGGGAATGGATCAAATAGGCTACTGGTCTTTAAAAGTACATCCACACTCTGATTGATATTTCCAACGAAAACCATAGATGCAGAAGCAGCCTTTTCCTCTTTACCACGTGCGAAAGAACCAGATGCCATGTAATCCTTCATAATCTGTACGCCATCTTTATCCTTGAAGTTGATTCCAGCAACCTCATCAAAAGCAACACAATCCCACATACCAACAAGTCCCATAGTGTGTCTACCCATGTTGTAGAACAGGTTTGCAACTGTAGTTTGTCCGCCTGATACGAGAATACTATTAGGCGATACCTCTTTGTAAATGTGCGATTTACCAGTACTACGAGGTCCAAGTTCGCATAAATTAAAATTATTCTCTACAAGTGGTACTAGTCTCAATAATAAAAGCCATTTTTCACGCTCAGTAAGCCTATCTGGCTCCATCCCTATAGAACGAAGCATTACATCAATCCATTCTTCTTTAGTAAATGCTTTACGTCCCTGCTTAAGCTCATTGATATCTACAGACGGCATCTGTATTGGTTTTAACCTATTGATTGTAATTACCGGAGCTTCTTTCTTCTTTTTCTTCTTAGGCTCTTCTCTCACAAATCCTATTGGATTGGATTCCTCAACATCTGCATTATATTCAAGATTAATAATGCACCATATTCCACCACATAAAAGTCTATCGTATTTTTCCGGATATTCTTCAGCAATAGGCACACCGCCTAATCCAAGATTTGAAAATTCAGCTTCATATTCATCATATTTAAGATTTAAACTTACTGTGATCCTGTCTATGATACTCATTGAACCACGCTGACGCAGCTTTGATAGAATCTTTTCTGATTCATCAGGGCGCACATAATTATCTGCCAGGATGTGTTTTACACTTTCCACACCAGATTCAATGATTTCCTCATCTTCTGAATTGCAGTATTGTCCTAAAAGATATTCCAACACATATACTGGTACATTTGCACCCTCCTTTATGTGCTTCGTCAAGTCCTTACGAACTATTTTGCCATCAAAATTTTGTCGGAGTTTTGCATTTATTGATACACCTTCTCCATTTATCTCTTCATCTTTATTTATTAGCATGTTTTCTGCCATATAACCTCCAACCATTTATTTCTTACTCTATATTTCTCAAAAATTCTCTACCTAGTTTTGTAATAGAATATGATTCAGATCTACTCACTTTTTTTATCTTTCCCAACTTAATTTTGCTTGGATTTCCATTCCTTTTATTTTCTTCTTTTACTCGTTTTTCTAAATAATCAGCTATAAGATCAGTATTTGTATCTCTCTGATCATCATTATTACTGTATAAAAGTCCAAGTCTCTCAAGTTTTGCCTTTATCATATCCATCTGCTCATAAGATATGCCTCTTTTTTCAAGTACATTTTGCCAATTTTCTTCATATTCATGGCTGTACATCTTGAGCACATCAATATCTAATACCGTTAACTGATTAAGCGTTTCAAGAAAAATCATCATAATATCATCTGTAGTATCCATATTCATCATATTGATAAATCCCTGCACGTGATATGGAACTTTTTCTGTTTGCTTTTCTTCATACAAATTATCAAGAATCCATTCAATATATTTCCCACTGAATTTATCCTGCATTACTTCTGATAAGGCATTAATCTTATTATCTATCTCATCTATTTTCTTATTCACTATAGATATAGCTTCTGCAACATTTCTCTCAAAGCGTTTTTCTTTATATGTAATCCTTATTCCATTGAGTCGTGGTGCAATTGCAGCAAAAACTGAGCCTATAACTAGTGCAGTTTCTTCTTCAACAATATGCTTTCCTAGCTCCACTGCTACCGTTTTTGCTGCATCACTTTCTAATAAATCCTTCACTCCATTTTCAGAAACAGCACTTATAAGATCTTTCAATCTTCCCTTTGCCATTGCTTACTCCTACCAATTAAAATCATCTGCAAATGTAAGATCCATCATTACTGGATGTCTAAACAATTCAAGCTTTTTATTGTCATCAATAACAACTAGATAATACTGCTTATTCTTGTCATATTTCTGATTCTTAAAGTTAAATCTCATTCTGAATATACGCTTAGCAGAATCAGGTTCTCTACTATCTGCCACATATATATTCTCATTAGATATACGTTCATCATCTTCAGACATGAAAACCAAGCGATATGTTGTCTCCTTCACAGTATCGCTAACTGGTTCAGATTGAATAAAGTCCATACCTGTAATCAAGTTTGTAATCTTCTGAACCATACTTACAAGACTGATTGATGCCGGCCTTGTTTCCATATGACCACGTTCCATCTTGATATCAAGTACTGGAATAATCATTTCCTGTGGTGATGAACCTCCATGTACAAAATTTTGACCACCGCCAGAAACCTTGAATACATTACTACTTGTAGGGAAAGAAATAACCTTATCATCCTCATATCCGAGCACATATCCTAAGCCTATATTTGATACACCATCTTCTGTAATAGAGCTCTTAGATACGATATATCTACGGTTAATCCAAGCATCTTTTCCATTTACACCGCCAATCTTATCACTCTCAGAAATCTTATCTCGTTTATAAATAAAGCCATGATCTGATGTAACTATAAATCTATATGTATTAGCATTTGTAGAAATCTTTTTAATCAAATCCGATATCTCTTTGATTGCTTCTTCACATGCTACAAATACTTCATCTTCTGTATTGGCTTTATCGCCTCTTGCATCGATCTGGTTGTGATAAACATAAACTACCTGTCTACCGGTGAATATATTTCTCAAATCGTTTTTCTTCAAATTCTTGATATCGTCAAACTGTACGCAAATGCTGTCCTTACTGTGCCCCTGAAGCACTGCCTGTCTGCCAGCCAAATCATTACAGAGTACACCATCAGCATAGACCTCATAATCATCTTTCATTTCCAGAGTATTATGTGGCAACAATGCAGCCATTCCAAGCCTTGTATATGAAGGAAGTGAACTCATCATCGGCGATAGTTTAACTGTACATCTAGGATCATCCTTCATTTGCTCAAATAACTCTCTACCAACCTCGTATCTCATCGCATCAGAAATGATAACTACTGTTCTTTCCTTTGAATGATTTACAAATCCATTATAGAAATTCCTTTGTAGTGGTAGCACTACAAGCCCATCTTCACCACAGAATGCAGTATTCCATCTTGGAATTAAATCATTTAAATATTCATTGGTATAAATGTTCTCCACAAGAGTCTGTAGCTTCTCATAGCTAGTTGTATCTTCAATCTGATCATAATAGAAATAAAACTTTCTATATGCCGTATCAATCATATAGTCTTCGGATTCGTATTTTTTCACTATGCTCTTCATATCATCACTGCCACCATAATTAGCAGCATTAATGATAGTAAACGCATTCTCTAACATTGCATAAGCATTCTCATACACCCCTCCAAAGTGCATCTTAGAACGCGTATCACAGATTTGCAGCATATCCATTTCATCAAGTTTTGCTGCAACATCCTCTGATACAAGTCTTTCAGTAATCCACTTTAAAATCAGCTCATCAACATATGCAAATGTATCCAAATGAACAATATCTTCTGGCGTATATTTTGCCAAATTATCTTCTACTTTGAGTCCACTAGCAACATATGCAGATAATCTGTCATAGTCATTTCTATAAAGCATACTATTCATCAAGTTATCGAGGAATGCTATTACATTTCCTTGCTTCATAGAAACAAAACTTCTCCAGGAAGCTGGAACTTCACTCTGCAGATATCTTGCTGAATATGTTACAAATAGAGTAACCATCAATCTTTCCAAAGATGGATCTGAGTCTACATATCCAAATTGCTGCTCACAAAGTTTCCAGAAAGCTCCAAGAAGCTCATATTTATCCATCTCTTCAAGATACTTATTATCTTCAATATCGCCTTCTGTAATTACAATTCGAACAACCTCTTCAAAAGAACATGTCTTTGTTTTACATACAGCACTTAATAGTCCTACAAGAATGTTCTCCTCATTGAAGTTTTCTATCTCAAGGTCATAGAAACGCTGTGTTCTATCCTTATTAGCAAAAAACTTGATATGTTTCTCTATTACATGTTTATATTTTTCTTCAATTCCCAAATCTACAGAAAGCAAGGATGCTCTATCTGCAAAAAATCTCTTGGAATAAAGCATTGTGTCTTCAAGATGGTTATCCTTCACTTCCGGCTTTGGAAACGGAGCATAAATAAGATAATTTGTTGTTGTATCTTCCCTCTCAAAGAAGTACTTAGTATAAAACTGATTATCCTTTTCAAGCCTATATACTTTAGCATTCTCCAATTCAACAGAATCCATATCTTCTTCAAATTCTGCCTTATCATCGTACCAAAATACAAGCTTACGATTTTCCCCTGTAAACTCTGTATTAAGCCTATCAATTATTTGTTTTAAATTAAGTTCTGCCATAAAAGTGCAGCCTCCAATCAGTTAAACCAAAGGATGTTTTTTAAAGTCCCAGGATGTTTCAAACGAATCCCAATCTTCCTTTGATATAGAGATATTTTCTTTAACTACATTTTCGTCTATACATTCAATGCCTTTTATTGGTAGTCTATTCAGTACGCCAGTTCCACAACTAATTGTTGGATTAAGAATCTGCACAAAGTAATGTACTACATTTGTATTAAGATATCCTATTACACGCATCAAGCTCTGTTTATCGTCAGCAAACATACAAGGTCCTTTAAGCGAAAAAACATTTCCACTCGGCATATACCTGACACTAAGGTTACCCATGCAGACCTCCGCCCATGTAATACCTTCTGAGAAATATCTTTCCTGTCCATTACTTGCATACTTTGGGTAATGAGACATCCCTCTTATTCCTTCTTCATCATAGCGAACTACAAGCTCTCGATTTCCATACCATTTTCTGAATACTCCACCTTTACATAATGGGGCATATTTCTTCTTTGAGCCATTAAATTCTGCTAGATTATTGGCGTCGAATTTTATATCAGAATCACTAACCTCAAACCATTCAAATATATATCCTTCATCATGTCCTGTTAATAATCCATAACATGAAAAATAAGAGCTTTCAATATTTAAGCTATTCTTGAAATCCAATCTTGTATTATGCGCAAGCCAATAAGCAATTGGGGTTTTGCTTATCATCTTAAAATCACTTTGTTTCACTTCAAAAAAGTCATTATCACGCTTTTTCACAAGGAATAAATTCTTTTTCCCTTCCTCACTATCAGCATCCGTCAATCTTACAAACTTACCTGAATACCTATTATCATTATCAGCTCTAATAACAAATGTGGTTGTCTGAACTACTTCTCCACCTATTTCCTCAAAAGCACGCGGTCCTAGATGAGCCATGCTAATAATCTGCTTTTCCTCAACAATCTCATCCCGAAGTGCTTCGTAGCTATTAATAAACATCCATCCTTGCTGAGTTATCATTGAACAAAGTGCTTTTTCCTTAAGCATTCCCATACATCTAGCAATGAACACTGTATATAGATCTCTTTTAGTTGTTTCATATTTTTTCTTAACATATGCCGAGAGCTTGGTTGGCATATTACCGCCTCCCATATAAGGAGGATTAGTTGATACAACTTCATATTTTCTAGCCATTGTCTCACCAATAGCTATGATTTCCTGCAAGCTTTTTTGCGTTTCATCAATCCCTACCATATCCAAGGACATTTGCCCGTCCACACTGTAGCTTTCAGCAAAACGTTTCAAAAGATTCCAATTATAATTCTCTACATCAAGAATAGAACCATATTCTTTTGCATCCTTAAAGGTATCAAGAAGTCCTGAGATCTGATTCACAGCATCATTTTTCTCTATGTAACTTAAGGCAGTTCCAAAATAAGACAGTTTGTTTCTATCGATTCTATTACTATCATGAATGGAATAAACATGGCACGGTGTCTCAGCAGATAATATTCTTCTGTTATACTGTCTAGCTTTCATCATCACTGCAAAATAGGCCATCTGATAGGCTCTATCATCAATATCTAAACCAAAAAGATTATTTTCTAAGATACTTCTTGCAGCGTCTCGTTCAGAGTAACCCGCAGACTGATAAATTTGCATAAAAACATCAAAAGCATATACAAGGATATGACCACTTCCCATACATGGATCTATAAAATGAATATCTTCTGGACTCAATTCAGCATATTCAGTATGTATTTCATTTAACTTCACCTGTACTTCAAAATCCTGTTCTGCCTCATCAAGATAATATTTCCATCCAGCTTTCAAACTCTCATTTGGATGCCCTTCAACCCAAATGCGTCCAAGGCTGTTTTCAACCATATACCTCACAATCCAATCAGGAGTAAAGAGTTGTGTTACCGCAGGAATTTCCTCCTTTGTAATTTTACCCGTCTTAGCAAAAGCTTCATTTTTAGGTTCAGTATTATAGTACTGATACATCCATCCAATTATTTCAACTTGTCCACCCTTTTCAATATTGAAGTCTTCTTCAGGAATATCATTTATAAGGTGGTAAACCACTCCTTCTTTATCAATAGCAGAGACATTGAGTAGCAACTCTGTATAATCTGATGTTCTTTCAAATAATGCCGGCAATATCTCATTAAGTACATTGCACTGTTTTATAAACAGCAATCGAAAACATTCATCTAATTCATTATCATTCTTAAGTTTTATGACTTCTTGCTTCTCTATATCTGTAAAAGGCAGATCTGCATCAAAAGGAGTTGTAACTAAGTCCGGCTCCATCTTTCCACTTTCTGATGAAAGCACACGAATATGTGAAGGCAAATAATCATTTACCTCCATGAAACGAACAGCAATAAGTCTGTTAAACCATGTATATGCCACTCCTTCAATTATATATTTATAGGCCGTAGCATAATCTGCTTCCTTAGCCTTTTGTTTGATGACATTTACTAGACTTGATCTCTGTTTAATCGCATCACCATTGATTGCATAAGGCTCCGCAGTTCCTATATCAAAGAACTGTGTTTCTTTAGTGGACTGCTGTAGCGGTTCACTAATTCCCCCTGCAGTGATTCCCATAAGTCCAGCCTTATATTGTATATCTGCTATAAGTTTATTTCTTGCCCAAATGGCAAAATTCTTGATTATTATCTTGTTCAAGTTTTCGCCTCCTATCAGTAAAATCCATCTTCCAACTGCTCGACTAGTTTTGATGCAGTAATTAGCTTGGGCGTACGCAATACAAGACCATACATATTACCTAGTTCTGATCTTAGAATCTTCGTTATAGAATATGGTTTACATTCTTCTACATTAACTATGTCATAGGTTTTATACTTATTAGGCTTATCAAATGGATTCTTATCACTTTTTCCTACCACATTTGCTCTTGCAACAACATTCCATTCATTATTTTTCTTAATAATCATGTACGCCTTTTCATTCATATCAAAAGTCATACTAAGATATATACCAATTACTTTTTCTCTTATTGCCTTACGTAAATTATTCTCAGAATCTCCAAAGCAAATTAAATATGCACCCATATGTTCTCCATTCTAAAGTTAACTCAACGACTTTCATTTGAATTCTTTGTATTTTTTTATATCCATCATAATAGCCTTATTATCAGCCAAGACTTCATATAATTTTCCATCTGCCCCCGTCTGTACTTTTCGATAGTTATACTTTACGCCATCATCAAGTTCCAGTTCTATTCTCGCTAGCGCCAAATGTCCTATCTTCTCATCATAATCACGACACTCTTTGAGCTGCTTCTGTAGTTTTTCTTTACGCTTTGCTGCAGCACCAACCTCACGGCTATTAGTACTATGATCAATCATATCCTGCATACGTCCTATCTCTGACTCATATACACGCTGCATTCTATGAAGATAATCCACACGCAAGTTACCGATTGTATCAGCATTATATCTATGAAGATAAATAAGTGCCTTGAAACCATTCTGCTTACCACTGTCAAATAGCCAGTAGATAGGCCTTTTACCCGAACCAGTAACAGAATATGTCTGGCAATGATCTTTAAAGAAATCAGAAACAAAATAATTTCTAATAATCTCTCTAGATGAATTACCTTTATTTCCAAGAGCCTGTGCTATGAAATCTAAATTCTGTTCTAAAGTATCTTCGCCGTATACCTTTTTAAGCCACTCAACAAGAAGGCCTACAATATCATCCTCAAAATATTCCTCATCAGTGATTGGCAGAATGTTGTCGGCATCAGGAATAAATGTCTTGTACTTACTTGCATCCCATTCACCACCTGCATAAACAAGACCTTCCACATCAAGTGAATAACGTCCGAACATACAACCTACTGCATATGAAAGAAGGCTCTTAATATCGCGTTGTAAATCTGCTTTTCGAACAGTTACATCCTTATCTTCTTCCTCTGGAGTAAGCTCATCCTGTAAACCATAGATATCTATAAATATACGATTAAGCTCTTCCTCGTTTGCCTTAAGCTGATTGAAACGATTATCACACTCAGCTTCCCATTCTTTGTATTTATCAGAAATAAGACGTCCCATTGTTTCTCCTTTTAATAATGGATGAATTTTATAATCCCATGCAGTTTCTACACATTTCCAATCATCTCTAGCCAATTCTATATTTTTCTTTACCAAAAGCTCCACTTCTTCTTTTTTAGAAATTATAAGTGGCATATTTCGAATATCTTTAACCTGAAAGTTCAACGTTGGATTCAACATGTTGGAAACAACACAATATACTTTGCTATTCAGCAAACCTAAGATATACTCATAATCATTTTCGTCTTTAATGAAAATTGAAGACCCTCCTTTATCAAAAGTAGCCTCTTCTGGTAATACTCTAAAACTAGGAATCGTAGTTGTTATCAGACTCCAAGTAATCCCCTTCCTATACCAAAGATATTCAGGTAAAACTCTTGCAGATGGTTCACTATGATAAAAACTAATTGCTGTTGGAGACCAATCTACTAAATCCTGCAAATTACCATACCACTTCCTATAACCGCCGCCTTTTGCATATAATCTCCATTTATTATTTTTCCCAATTGTTTCAGCACTAACTTCCCAAATATTTCTAACAAATTTAGTATTATTGCTGGTCACATTTTGTCCATCTGATATGCTAAATTCATAAATAAGTTTTTCTCCAAAAATTTTTCTAAAGTTATCACTTATCCAATATGCTACAGGTTCCCCAGGAACCGCTTTAAAGTCCATCTGTCTTGCAGTATATCTATGATCTCTATTTGCAAATTCTAACTCCTTTAACTGCTGTGAATTAGATTCAACCAATCTTATATATGTTCCCTTGTAATCACCTATATTCCTATTGGAAATGACAAAACTTACAGTTTGAACTACTTCTCCACTTATTTCTTCAAAAGCTCTAGCTCCTAAATGATTAAGACTAATAATGTCATTCTGAAGGAACCTATGTCTGAGTTTTTCAAATGCTGATAAAAACATCCATGAATGTTGTGTTATCATCGATATGTATGATGACTTTTTACTATATTTAAAGCATTTCGTCATAAAAACTGCAAACATATCCATTTTTTCATCGTTGTAATAAGAATTAACATATCTTGTTAATAAAGGATTCATACCCTTATTACTCATATATGGTGGATTAGTCACAACTACTTCATACTTTCTCGCCATTGCCTCACCAATAGCAATTAACTCCAGCAATCTATCCTGTGTCTCATCAATACCAATAGTCTCTAATGATATCTGACCATCTACATTATTCGTTCTAGCAAATGTTCTAAGTAACTCCCAATTATATTTTTCTACGTCAAGAATAGAACCATATTCCTTGGCATCTCTAAAAGTATCAAGAAGCCCTGTTATCTGGTTCATTGCATCATTTTTTTCAATTTCATTTAAATCAGCACCAAAATACTTAAGCTGATTTCTGTTTATACTATTGCTATCTTGAATGGAATAAACATGGCATGGTGTTTCTGCCGACAGTATTCTTCTGTTGTACTGCCTTGCTTTCATCATAACCGCAAAATAAGCCATCTGATATGCTCTATCATCAATATCCAATCCATACAAGTTGTTCTCTAAGATGCTCTTTGCAGCATCCCTCTGTGAATAACCTGCAGACTCATATATCTGCATAAGAACATCAAATGCATATACTAAGATATGCCCACTACCCATACACGGATCTATGAAATGGATATCCTCTGGATTAAGCTTTGCATATTCAGCATGAATCTCATCAAGCTTTTCCTGAACATCAGGCTCTTGCTCTGCATCTTCAAGATAATACTTCCATCCTGCCTTTAGATAATCATTTGGATGTCCTTCTACCCAAATACGGCCAAGGCTATTTTCAACCATGTATCGAACAATCCAATCTGGTGTAAAGAGCTGTGTCACTGCAGGAATTTCTTCCTTTGATATCTTTCCATTCTTTGCAAAAGCTTCATTCTTAGGCTCAGTATTGTAGTACTGATACATCCAACCAATAATCTCAACTTGACCACCCATCTCAATATTGAAATCTTCTTCAGGAATATCATTTACAAGATGGTAAACTACACCTTCCTTATCGATAGCAGAAATATTAAGAAGAACTTCAGTATAATCAGAGGTCTTTTCAAAAAGTGCTGGAAGGATTTCATTTAAAGCATTACATTGTTTGATGAAAAGCATTCTGAAACATTCATCAAGCTCATTATCATTTTTGAGTCTGATGATTTCTTGCTTTTCATCATCTGTAAATGGTAATTCTGCATCAAATGGATTTGTAACCAAATCCGGCTCCATCTTGCCGCTCTCAGATGAAAGCACTCTGATATGAGAAGGTAAATAATCATTTACCTCCATGAATCTAACCGCTATAAGTCTGTTAAACCATGTATAGGCAACACCTTCGATGATATATTTGTATGCAGTAGCATAGTCTGTTTCGTTAGCCTTTTGATTAATTGCATTTACAAGGCTGGCTCTCTGCTTAATAGCTTCGCCTGTAATTGTATAAGGCTCAGCTGTTCCTATATCAAAGAATTGTGTTTCTCTTGTAGACTGTGGCAATGCATCATTGATTCCATCAGAGGCAATGCCCATGAGTCCAGCACGATACTCTATATCAGCTATTAACTTATTTCTTGCCCATATAGAAAAATTTCTTATAGCGGTTTTATTCATGCCGTAATATCTCCAATCTTAAAATTCTACATTTACGATGTCATTCTCGCTTAATTCATCAAGTAATGACTTCTTAAGCTGCTCAATGTATTTATCTACATCCTCAGCCTTTTCTATTCTCCACGAAGATGTCTTTGCAACATTCTTGATGGAAACATTCTTTGTCTTCTTTACTGGCACATCAATTACAACGTCAACAGGAGGAACATCACTTCCAGCCTCGTTCTGCTGCTGCGCTGTCTTCGCTGCTTTCTCAGCTGCAAGCTTAGCATCAAGTGCACTCATCTCATCAAGAAGTCTAATCTTTAATGCACCTGCTTCATCTGCATAAGCTCTAAGTCTTGATACATTGTTACAAGTATCCGCACCATTCCAGATTTCTACGAATAACTTGATATATCCAGGCTTCTTTTCGTCCTTGTACTCTTTAGTATCTACAACCTCGACAACTCTGTCCCTATCATCTTCAATAGACTGCTTTACAGGAACCGCTGCATCTTCAAGAACTTTTGTATAAGCATTCATGAACTTATTCCTAAGATCAGGAAGTTTAGGAATCTCTCTATATGGGGAATCCATCTGTACAATTGCTCTCATTTGAGCAACAATATCTTCCAAAGCAGCATCTACAATATAAGTCTTACTGTCATCGTATATTTCAAGCATATCTAAAGCTCTCATGAATATCTGCTGCTGTTCTCCAACAAAGAATGTCTTTACCGATTCGAAATCCTCCGCGTAGTCTAAAAAGTCGTCCTGATGCTTGGATACATACTCGTAAAACTCTTGGGGTTCAGTTATCTGTACAACAGCCTGCATAAGTTTCTTTCCAGACTCGATAATCTTCTTGCCAGGATAAGCATACTGATTATAATTTACAAGCAATGTATTCATCTCAGCAATTCTGTTCTGAGAATATTTCTGGAATATACGCATTCCGCTATCTTCATCCTCTGTTGCAAGTGAAGATCCAAACACTTCGTTAATGACTTTCTGAACTGCCTTCTTATGCTTCTCAGGTACACGAACTCTTACCTCCATGAGAAGCTTATCCACATACTGCTTCTTAACAATAAAATCCACTATTTCATCTGCAGACTTATTAACTGTAGTTACAATAGCACCATTTACAGTAAAAGTAAGATCTCCACGCTTATAAAGGCGTGCAACAAGCCAATGAACATCATCCTCAACAAATCCATAAGGTTTACTCATGAATTTATCTTTGATTGTCTTCATAGATGTCTTAATATGAATCTGTGTATTACCAGATATGAAGCTAAGCATATCAGCAAGAGCGTGCTGATTAGCTTCACCTTCGCTACTCAAGTCAAGTTTCAACTGATTAGTAGCTGCAAACATCTTTCTGATATTGGTCTCATCAAATGCTGTATCGATATAAGAAAGCTTGTGATAAACAGTCTGAACCAGTCTGCCGATAGCTTCATTGATTCTTTGTGTTACTTCCTTTGATGACAAATTTGCCACATCACCATTTACATAGATTGTTGCATCTTTCAACGCCTCTGTAAGATATAGCTTCGCATTTGAGTTACGCTCACGCATTTCTACACGCTTAGCTTCCTTAATATTTTCATATTTTGTAAGCTGTGAAGATGTGTTGAGACGAAGGAACTTCTCTATCTTAAGGTAGGTCATCAGTTCTTCAAGGAATGCTGCATCATTTGGAAGAAGCACTACTACTTCCTGACTTTGTCCTGACATCATGCGGAGAGTAGCATCATCATTACCACCATCATACCAGGGAGTTAGTACACGAAGTCCTATATCAAATTTCTGGTTAGACTTATAAGGTCTATCATCTACCGTCTGATTGAATGAGAATGAATATCTACCATTGAATGCAGGATAACGATATCTCTTATCAGAAAGTATATCTTCAAAGATCATCTCTGACACTTTGTTGATAACCTCAGCCATCTCTACGTTCTGACTTTCAATTTCGCGATTGATTTCCTGCTCTTCATCAGTAAGGAATACATAAAGGCTGCCATTCTTCTGTACAAGCATTTGCTGCTGAAGAACCTTTAACGCTTCTTCAACACGTTCCTTAAGCTCAATACGGTCGTTATCGATATTATCAATCATAAGACTGGTGATATTCTCAACATTGGCCTCAATCTCAAGGATGTACTTAATCATAAATAAAGTCTTAAGTACATTGATTGCAAATACATCATCCGCCTTGTTATCAGGATTAATCTTACTGTTATCAAAAGCTCTAATAATTACGCTTCTATGGCTATGATCCAAGAAGTTTTCAAGAGCATCATAGAATCTATGGAATGGTACAATAGCACCTTCTGATTCGTCCATGATTTTCATTGCAGACTCTTTGAATAGTGCCAGCATTGATCGTTCACCTTCGGACAAGTGCTTACCAGACGCTCCATGAATTCTAATAGACGTAAGTACACTAGCCAAAATGTTAAATTGGTATGGTACAAATGGATATACCAATGAAAAGTCATTTTCATCAGCATATAGTTTTTTCTCTACGCCATCATTAAATACAATAAGATTTTTTATTATAGTCGCCTTCTGCTCATACAAAAGTCTAAGCGTTTGTGCGCCAGTCTCATTCTTAGCAAGAATTCTCTTCTTAATAACTTCATCTACATTTGCAGAAGATAGCGCAAGTCTAGTAGCAAAACGTCCCTGAATTTTAGAAAAATCATTACCCTTGACTTTCATAATGGAATCAACATCCTGCTGGCTAGTAACTACCACCCACGCTTTACCATAACAAGTCTGACTCAGCTCATGTCTTAATGTTTGCAAATTAAGCATCAGACCTGAATCATCACCTAAATACTGTCCGACCTCATCAACCATAAAAACAACGTGATGATTATTGCCTTTTTTCTCTATATATTCATGAACCCTTTGGGCAAATTCCTCAATACTAATTCTATATGGTTCAGTTGCCTTCTCACACCAATTACGAGCCGCTGCTTCGCTCATAAAATCCACACTTACGAGTGCCTCTACGACATCATCTTGAATAAAGTCAAATTTATGACGAGAATCAACCCACGCAGAACCATATTCGTCTTCAAAAGCCGCCTTAAAATCCTCATATTTACCTTTCTCTGTAAGCTGACTCTCTAAATCTGCCAGATGTGGTAAACTTCCGCAAAAACCTTGCATCTCATTAAAGACTTTAAGAAATACGTTAACGATTGCATCCTTATTCTGCTTACTATTGCTATCACTCTTTGCATCAATATCAAACAAGATAACATCAGTTGGTGTTTCGCTTGCAAGACGCATATCAGCAAGAACCATTGCATCTGTGATCTTATTATCGTCGATAAAATAATCTACAGCCTTTTTGCCACCTATTTCTTTATTAGCCAATATATATGAAAGTATCTTCAAAAAATGTGATTTACCGCTTCCAAAGAAACCTGAAATCCATACACCTATTTCTACAGTGTTACCGATAATTCCTTTTTTGTATGCTTCAAAAAAAGCTGCAAAGTGTTTCTGCAATTCTCTTGTTACAACATACTCTTCTAATTCCTGGGCTGGATCACTTGATTCACCCTGACCTACCATTACAACGCCTTGAATATCTCTATCAATACTCTTAGCAAACATATCTTTAATCTGCATATCAGTTACCCTCCTGATCACTTCACTAACTTAAATGCGCGATAATAATTATCGTCTTTTATCTCTCCAAATAATATTAGTTCCTGCTCGTTATAGATACCCGGAAAAAACATAACCACCGGAGCTTTTACAAATGCCTGGTGTAAATTGTTAAGTACTTTATGCGATCTTAGAATTGGGAAGCACTTCCCAACACCGGTAAGAAACACAATTGCGTTATCAGGCGTATTATCCTTTATATACTGCACTATCAGGCTATCATCGTCATTTATTTTCATGGAATTACTTATAGCTTTTGTAATTCTGTCCAAGCCTTTCTTTTTCTCAAACTTATAACATGCTTCCAAAAAATCATTTTCTTTAAGAAAATCAATGATAATGTCATAAAGGTCGAATACTACAAGCTCAAACTCTTCTCCACCCTTAGAGTTTCTGTTTTTCATGTACTTGATGCGTTCTCTGACTTCAAGCTCCCGCTCTGGTGGATAATCAAACACCCAATAATTAACTTCGTTTGCTCTTCCGCTGCTCTGTCTAAATGAAGGCTTCTTAATCGCTTCCTCCATCTTGTCCAGGCGTTCTGATAAATCTTCCATTATCTAATACCCTCCAATGCTTTAGCTATCTGTCCATACCCATAATCATCAAGCCAATGCTTTAATACTGGATCAAGCACAGGTTTTATTATCTGTCTCTCTGATGACTTGGTATTGTCATCAAGAAGACCAGCTTCAAAAAGCTGCGTCTTATAGCTTCTTCTTAGTCTGTTGATCGTTGCTTCTGTCAGCTTCTCTACATCCTCATTTTGCTCTTGCTTGTTCTTAAAGAAGATGTTAATGTCCGCATCTGTAAGCAGATTGCTTCCGATGATAAGCTTTTCTCTTACTACTTCATAAACAAAATCAAAGAATAAAGTGTCATGAGCAAGTGTACCTGCCAAAGCAAATAGTTTCTGTGTTGACACATCACTTTCAAGAAATAATGTATAGAAGCTTTCGTCCAAAGATTTTATTCTTGCGGTTACTGTTGAATAAATCAACTTTGCCCTAGCAGGGGTACTAGCACCAAAAATATTTTCCTCTTCATTAAGTCTTTTTATGTCATCAAAAGTATTTCCAGATGCAAGCATCTGAACTTCTTTTCTAAACTCCATGAACCAAAATGAAAACTTAACAGCTCCAGCACTATATTTATTTCTCTTCACTTGTGTTGCCTCCATTGTCTGGAATCAATTCCATTATGTCGCCAACATCACAATTAAGGTATTCACAGATTCTTGTGATAACATCCATGGAGACGTTCTCATTTTTGCTCATTTTAGCAATTGTGTTTGGGCTAGTTTTGACTGCATCAATTAAATCAGTCTTCTTCATTTCCCGATCAATCAGTAGTTTCCATAACTTGTTATAACTTACTTTCATCTTCTATCCTCATTCACTACAGCTGAATTCAGCGAATTCAATACAATTCAATACAATCTTAGCAACATACCAATTTTATCACAAAAATGCTATTTTATGGATAATAAAAATATAGGATGTTATATTTTTTATATTGTTAATACACTTTGATACTTTTACAAAAATCTGTCCAAATTCTATAACCTCAGCTAACCTCAATTGACCTTATTCCTTATTCCTCCCTTCCTCAGTTGATAGTACTAATATAAAACACTAGCTTCATTATTTTTCCGAATTATATTGGCCCAATATTTTTCTCTGCAACAACTTGTTTTCAAAAAGTATAGTTATGTATTTCTATATTTTATATATTTTTCATCATATTTCATCCGGCTTCAAATAATGACCATAATCACACCTTATATACAATCCGTATGGTCCAAGTTTGGCAGTTACTCCACATTTATGAATCGGACAGGTAGCTTGGTAAATATCTATATATTCATTTGCAACTTCTGGAGTAAGAAATGCTGTTTCTTTGCATGCTTTGCACTTTAGATAACTCTTTCCACGTTTACTTCTCATCAGAGTCATAGGCTGTCTGCAATTAATGCACTTCTCATGTTTTTGTACATATGCGCCAAGTCCAGTTGCTTCTTCGCCTGTATCATCGCTTTCACCATTTGAAGATTTACCAGATGAAGTTGTTCCTAAAGATAATCCATTTTTTTCCAGAAGCGCGGTTTTATTACCATCCAGATCTCTAAGTTCAAGCTCAGAGAACACCCTGATAAGCTCTAATGTATGCTCACCTTTTATTCTATAAATAGTCTGACATACTGTAACGAATCCGGTATTACCATCTTTGAACATTCCTTTAGATTTGGGCAGGCCATACCACATAACGCTGTCGTCAATCATGATAATGGGGAACACTGCGTTATCAGAAGCCCAGGCTAGTTCCTTCCAACTATCTGGCAAGTTTTCATATCCATTAGTCTTACACAGTATTCTTATTCCGTTTCTTCTAGCTTCTAACACAGCTTCTAAGACCGGATCTGCATATTGTTCATATAACGTGCCATCAGGAATAGAAATGATGATCCTATCTTTGGCCCTATTTACATCCTTTTTAAAGGCACTGATTGCTTCTTCATCATCTTGATAGTTTTTGATTTTTTTAGTATCAGGTAACTGCTTTATATAGTTCTGAAGCTTCTTTTCATGTGTAGAAACCACATTTCCCTTATTCTGAAGGTACTGAACCAGTTTGTAGAAAATGTGTCCAGTACTTCCATATCGCATCTCCCAATACTTTGCATTAGCTACAACGACAAGCTTTCCGCGGGCTCTTGTGACTGCAACATTAACAAGTCTTGATACTGAGCTCATACTTTTACCCATAAGGAATCCAACTCTGGAAGAGGGATAGCTTTCTACCGCATCAAAAATAATAACATCACGCTGAGAGCCCTGGAACTGATGTACTGTTGAGCATTCTATAGAAGTTTTTTCAGCTTCTTTATGATCCTGTATCATTGCTCTTATAAGTCTTGTCTGAGCAGCATAAGGTGTGATGATTCCGATGGATTTCTGTCCATCATCCTCACCACTAAGTGCACTAAGGAATGAAACTATGGCACTAACTATGTTAAAGCGTGAATTATCGCTATTTTTCATAGTGGCGCAATATGTTCCTAGTAGATCTATCATGTTTATCGAGTTATTATATAAGGGTTCTCGACTTATAATGTCATCTCTGTTTGTTAATACAGATTCATGATCTTTGAGAAGGCTATTATAAATATACTTGTTAGGGAACTCGGATATTGTTGGATACATTCTGCGCTGCTCATCCAGCATTACAAGCCAGGGATGCGCGTACATATTTCCCATTTTTGAGATGCCCAGGAATTCAAATATATCTTCACAAAGAGTTGTCTGCGCTTCGGACTGTGCAATTGGCGGAAGCTGCTTGAAATCACCTACAAGAACAAGCTTTTCGTTAGCTTTCTTTGCAGCACATAGTATTTGAGGTATATATGCCATACTGACCTCATCAAACATTACTACGTCATAATTATTATGTTTGAGTGTCTTATCTACAGTAACTTTAGATATAGTTGTAGCAAGAAATTTTGCTTTTTCTGCATAGTACTTCTCTGCTTCTCTTATATTTTGGCGTGCTTCCTTTAACTTCTGTTCTACTTCACTGCCTTTTGATGTATGGAAATCGCCATTTGCTTTTATCTCTTTTCTCTTTTCAATCAGCCTTTCTAACTCTCTTTTCAGGTCGGGTCTATGTCCAAGGACATAGTTATAAGCAACCGCGTTGGGATCTTTGGATAGTATTCCATCTCTAACATATCCATATCTGAGTATCTGACCGTCTTCTAACAGGTTATCAAGTCCTGCTGCCTTTGCCTGTGCTACAGTCTCTTTTACAATTCCATCTACGGATACATTACTATGAGATACGACAAGAACAGTTTTATTATTTAAGATTGCGCTAATTGCAATCTTAGCCATGGTATATGTCTTGCCTGTTCCGGGTGGTCCCCATATTACTGTTATGTCATTACTCAGGGCTTGCTTAATTGCAGCATCCTGTCCTCTAGGGATTGAAGAGATATTATTAAGTGTAGAAAGCATCGGGCCTTGATCGATAAGTTTCATTGCAATATGATGGCTTTTAGAAATGTATTCAAGATTATTGGCAATGGCTTCAAGCAGCTTCCAAGGCTCAACAGAAATAAAGCCTTGACTGACAGACAGGCCGAAATCTCGATCTACATTTATGATTATTTGGAAACTTTCGCAAGATACTACGAGACCATTTGCTTCTCTTTCACCAGATTCAAAGGTGATTGGAGCATCATCAGATAAATATAGCTCTGCTTCCATTTCAAAGCTATATGTACTGATTCCGTTCTTTCTGCTGAGAAGCGTTCCGTTTGTGATTTTATATTTCTTTCCACCGCCATTTTTAAGAAAATACATTTCTCTTAAGATGGCATTTCTGTATTTAAGGATTGTTGGATGAAGGCCGGAGGTTATGTTGTGGTCAGTATATGATTCTTTATAATCTGAATCATAGGCGTGATTATCTTCAGACTCATTGTCTGTATAGTAGTCTTCTTCGGACTCATCAGATTCGTCATCTTCATCAGCTTCGTCGTCTGAATTGTACGGTTCGTCATCTGAGATTTCTTCGTCGAACTTGTCATTATCATCATCGCCCATTAGCTGTGATGATACATCTTCTAAGACAAGCTTATCAGTATTACTTATTTTATATTTTACAAAGAATTTGTAACCTTCCGAAGTTAATATGGAGATTATTAAATTAGATCCCCTAAACACAAGCATACCGCTATTATAGAGAGTTACTTCAAATGATAAATTATTTAAGTTCTGATCATTTCTCTTACAAGCACCAGTAATTTCATAATCATAAACATTCCCTAATACATCTGCCAATTTTATTTCATCTACAACAGCAGTACTTATGCGTCCTGGTTTTGATAGAATATTAAAGCTCAGATTTATTTTCTTCCCGTTCTTTATGATCTCAGGAAGAGATAACTTTACTGGACATTCACTGAAATTTTTCATTACCCACTATACCCCTAATGATAAGATTGATTACCCATTGGCGATTATAGACCTGGTTGGATTTGGGGGCTTATCAATTATTGCTGTGACTTTCTTAAATTGCGCGAGATATTTTTACTTTTAGTAAGGCATGAACACTCTATTTTAAGGCTAATTGCAATTTTAGTTCTCAAAATTCTTCATGCATTTTTTAATAAATCGTCCTTTGCCCTAGTCAGTTCATATACCATAATTGCCCTATGGCAATGTGTCAGTTCGAGTTTTAAAACTTCCTTTTTCTTTGCTCCTTTATCTGAATTCATCTCAAACTCAAAGATAAGATTGTTACTTATATCATTTAGACATCCTATCAGATAATCTAATATACTGCTTACCAAGAGCTTCTCTTTCTCAATATCAGAACCTCTTAATATAAGTTCTCTGCCGTCAAATGAATACTTTCCATTACTTACAGAGAAATCTTCACCCTTCTTCTCTTTTTTCTTCTTTGTTTTCCTTTTCGCAATCCTCACCACCATATTTGAAGCATATTTTTGCACAACATCCTTAGCTTCCTTAGATCCATATAGAGTTATCGCAATATGGAATCCAAAGACAGGATATCCAAAGGTCTGTAATGAAGATTGCTCAATAACATTATTGGAACTGATAAATGGACATTGCATACCATATCCACGTATTAATCTATTGTCCGGAAGCTGATACTGTAAGGACATAAGCTGCATTTTCAAGTTACTTATCTCACTCTCATCCTCAGAAGAGTCAAGAACATCAAACACATAATCCCTCACAGACTCATATTCTTCCTGAGTTCCAAGCGGCAATAGCGAATTATACTCATATAAATTCACAAATGGCTTAAACTTTCTACTTTCAAGCGAATATCCAAACTCTTCTCTTAGAAGCAAAATAATGCTTTCAGTATAGTCTTTAAAAAGAACAAATGAATTAATCCTGTCTATGCATACTCTTAAATACTGACTTGAAGGGTAGTGTGCTACAAGTGATACATTATCGCTACACATATATAAATGTCCGAGGAACAGTTCTATTCCCCTATTAACACCTTCATCATCTTCAACATCATAATAGAATGAAGCAATCTCACTTCGCACTTTTGATGTCAGGCTCATCTCAATTTCATTCCAAAACATAGTTGGATTTGATTCATATTTGTCTTCATCTAGTATAAGTTTAAATATTAGTCCAGAACGGCAGCAGCTAAGCTTATTGCATAATGCCACTACCTTCTTGTTTCTAAAGAAATCAATATCATATTCTATTTCCGGTTCATAAATAGTTATTCGGTTGTCATCGCTTGCAAATGCATTAAGCGATTCAATATACAGCTCAAAATAGTCTGCCTTGTTAGATCCGTCATCAATCTTTTCTTTCCAATACTGTAGAGTATTATTCAATATATCTTCATTACATATATTGCTATTTTTAAGAAGTGTTAAATATAACCTTGAATCTTCAAGCGTCGGCAATAACTCGTATAGTTCTGAATCCAACTGGTCTAATTCATAAATATTATCTGCCTGAGCTATATTTGCTCTGGATACTACAAATCCCTTGTCTATCCAAGACGTAGTTAATCTATCATATTCTGAATCTTGTTTTAGCATCAATGAGTTATATTCGAACATTTCTGGTTTTAGTTCAAAAAAGAAATCCTGCACATCTGCTTCCTGAAAAGTATTGTTCATCAACAAAATAGGTATCTCTGATCTTAAATTATCCAGACTTTTCACACCGAGATCGTCGTATACACACTTAAGTATATCCTTAGCTTCTACGTATATAGGTACCAACCCATTTATACTTGATTCTCCGGTATACGTTGATAATGCAAATAATTCACTTATCTGTATAGCTGTTGACTCTTCTGCTGTATCAACACTTATTATTTCTGTCTTTAGAAGTTCATAATAATCCATGAAATCAAAGTATCCTTTATCAATAAGATACTTTTTATAGTAATTAACTACTTTTTTCGGAATCTCAAGCTTATCATTTTCTAATATTCTGTTGATATCACCAGCCACAAAATAGAAGGCTGAAGAAAAATCATCACAATCAAAGCATATGGCTTTAATCATATTAATTATAAATACACTTTCACTTTGCCCAGCCATACTTTGTTTGTATACTTTCTTCCATTGCTGCCATTTAGTATAATGATCTTTAATACCGGTTTTTCCAGTAATAAGGCTTATTCTATTACTAAATGACTTATCACATTTCTTTTTATAAGAAGCATCAAGCTTCGAATAATAGCTCATCCAATACTTTGCTATGTACTCAAAGAAATCTCGATTATCATATAAAGCTATCCGTGGTTTTAATTTATATCGTTTATTTAATTCTTCTAACAATCCCCATTCGTTTTCATCAATAATATCTACGAACTCAATATCTTTATTATTTTCCTGATAGAAGATTTCAAACGTTGGATCCATTAACTCAAACCATGACCTCATACATGCATCCAACTTGAATACATTTGATTTTTCCTCTATATATCCTAAACTTCGCATTTTCAAGCCATTAGAAGTAATGCAAGGAATGTACTTTAATTCTTTAATACATGATTCAAAAAGCGGAAATGCTGCTGCAAAGCGATCAAATATGTTTAATGGCACATATAAAAAGGCATAATTCGCCACTTCGTTTATATATTTTTCTGTAAAGCTATTAAAAAGATCCTTAAATACTCCTCCTTTCCCAAATGCTTTTTCAATAATTTTTTGATTCCATTCTCCTTCATTTGTCCTATCCATATTACAAGAGAAGATTTCACGTCTATTAGCTCTGGCTTCTAATGCAGGAATATTTATATGAACAGCTCCGCCAGTATCTATTTCTGTGGGGAGAGATATGTATAACCTTCCATCTTTAGTTGTAACCTTTTCATTATTTATTGTTGCCAATATCGGACTTTTAATAAATCGTACTTCGACGTACGCAAACATACCATCAGACTCGGTATTCTTTCTGTTTTCATACCTATCAGACTTAACTTCAATGAGGTTAAGTCCAGACATCAATCCTCTATTACTATAAAACTTATCAGATTCAATCCATCTCAAATCTAATGATTCATCTTCGTCACATATTGGATATGTTAGGTATTCTTCTATTGCCTTTCCATCTTCATAAAGAATAATCTTCGACAAATTATGCAAAAATAGCAGTACCATATTATAGTTATTCGCATTGAAATCTGTAAGCGAAAAACCTTCCGCTAGTTCCTTGTTCTTCGGAAATAGCCATTGTAAATAATGCCCTTTAAGTTGTGCTTGTAAAAGACGATTCATATCATTAGACCGAAATCTAAACTTATATGCAGTTAATGTGTCTGCTGCCTTCCTTCCGTCTCCAATACTTCTGTTATCTCTGTAATATAAGCTCTTATCAACATCATCTTTATAAACCTGAATTATTGGAAATCTTTTTCTTCTGCCTTTTTCATCTATAACATCCCAAGAATCTCCAATAGTCTGCATTATCGTTTCAACTTTGCAGCTTTTGTCGCTATATATATTTCCAACTCCCTGATCATTAAGCTCCTCAAACAATACTTCAGGATCTAAACTATAAGAGTCATCAAGGAAGAATCTATATCCATTACTATCAACACAAACTTGATCAAATATCTTATAGATGTTCTTAAAGCCAATCCCTTTGTTTCCGGTATATTTTTCTCCTTCTTTATTCTTTGTTGAATTACCAATTGAAATCAGACTAAGAATATCGCTTGGTAAAAAGCCATGTTTTTCTTCATTTTTGCCTTTTACTACTTCTAAATGTGCTTTCTCTTCATAGATCAAAGTCATCCAGCTCTCGCCATTAGCACCTTGTTCAATCTCTATTGAAACGCTTGTTCCTGGGTTAATAAAATCATTTATATTCTGTAATAGCTCATTGCATACATCTCCTTCTTTTCCAATAACCTCACGATAATTGTTATTATCTATCAATGAGAAGATCTGATATGCTTGAATAGCCTTTATTGTCCCAACATTTCTGCCCATGCTACCAGTTTCATACTTATTTGCTTCGACCCTCGAATATCTTTCCCTTACACTCTGAATAAATTGTGTTGTCAGCATGGTCTCTGAATCACATGCATCGCTTAAATACTCTTCTGATCTTAATAACAAATATCCGGTTGTTCGAAATTTCAAAAAATTTCTATTAGGTAGATTTCTGAAATATTCTGGATTTACTACACAGTTATGATAAGTCTTTTCGAATTTCTTTAATCCTATATCTTTCTCTTCATCAGATAAATATCTTCCTTCTATAGCGCTTGAAAATGTAATATGCTTGTCTTGACTTGTTATTACAGTTTCTGAAGAAGGATTGATCTTTTCTGCGATTTTCTCTGATATATAATCAATGTTGAGCTCATAATTATTCTTTCTGTCAGCTCCATACCAGGAAAGAAATCGTATCTGCTCCCAGATAAAGTTCTTATCCTCATCGTCTCTATACAGTTGTGGACAACAAACTACATCTTCATCATTAATGTCGGAGACAGCATTAAATAGGGCACTCATGGAAGAATTAACTCCATCTGTGTCCTCATTATAATTAAAAAGATAGTATCCTCCTGCAATTTGTAACTTTTCTTCTGGGCTTAATCTTTTATCTTCCCATTTTTCAATACAGGAAATTAACTCGTCATATGACTTAACACTGCTATTAATTAAAGTCCTAATAATAGAATTATTATATTTATTATCAGATAGATTCAGAGCACATACTCGAATTATAGATTTCTTCTTAGAAAGCTCTTTTTGTATCTTATGAGATAGCAATTCCTTTTCTGTAGTTACCCACATAGTAGGATTAGCATTATTGGTAAGTTGATAGTTAACCCATCTTATATCTCCGTCAATAAATGAGACCTTAAAATATAGCAATCTATCTCCATACTCGTTTATATGTTCAATATCATCTTTTTTGATATCCGTAATTTTATTCAGTCCAAGCGCTGTTAACCACGTTCGAGTTGATAAAAATACATTAGAAAATCTTTCAAATTCTTTGAAATCTCCATTTTTTCCCTTTTCTTTAAAATCAAGTTCAATGGATTCATGCACTTTATCGTTGCCCATAACATTTTTCCATTGAAGCAAGATAGATGTATGATTGATATATTTTTGGAATGCAATTACCTTCTGAGAACTCTCATCATCTTCATTAAATATGAATCTATGCATCTCAGAATTTTGGTTCCTATAATGCTTCCAATAAATATTCCCATCTTCAGTATCGAATAGTGATAGCGTTCTATCCAAAACCAACAGTTCCGTTATGTTTATGAATTCATCAGTGTCACTGTTTTCAAAAATTGCAATATTAGCAAACAGTCGTCTTGCCTTTTCTGCATTTTCTTTGTTAAATTTTTCAATCTGAGCTTTTGCGTATGAGGCATATTTACTTCCTCCGTGAGAATCAAAGTTATACTTATCATCAATATAAAACGCAAGGGTCTTGTAATTATATGCAATACTATTCTTTCGTGTAGGGAGGTAGTTATATATACTAGTTACAAGGTTATGATCTGCTGAATATTCGTACCAATCCCTTATTATTGAATCATCAGGATTCCAGACCTTATCTAAAAGGAAATAGTTCCATTCATTATCATTTTTCGGGCAAGATCTGTTATCTTCCAAATCAAATGGCATCTGAAATATGAATGGAAGACTAATATTTAAAGACGTTGGTAAATAAGTATACATATGTCCGCTAAACTCAGATACATCAATTTTCTCAATATCTTTATTTGCCTCTATATCACCAACTCCAAAAATGATAATAGGCATAGTTTTCTTTATTGATGTAGTTTGAATACTATCAACTTTTCCATAGCGACTTGAGATGATGCCTTGATCATAATTTAAATACTTTACTATACCGATAAGATGTATTTTATAGTTAAGCGAAAGTGTATTGATTGTTCTATCCACATCTTTATTGGCTATATTCTCAACAGAATAATATTCCATTGATCCCGTACAGTAATGCAACTTCTTATTATCCGGATTCTCCCACCAAAGTTTTCTTTCTTCGGAAGAATCCTCTATGTGATGAGTATTAACGATCTTAATAATTTCTGATGTCCTTTTATCAGAAAATATCATGACTAATTCTGTAAAGTTTCTTGTAAAGAAAATTGAATTATTTCTATATAGATTTCTAGGATCCGTTGCCCCATAACAATCCTTGACATCTTTTATGAGCTCACTCATATCAGCATTTATTTTTCGTTTTGTGTCTTCTTCACTTGTTAATATTATTTCATCTTTTAACCTAAGGATTAACTTTGTACCATCGTTCGTTGCTGGGGTCCCCATATAAATAGGTTGGAACATGGATGCTTCATCAACATTGTACTTAAAGTGATATCCTCCACTTTCGATTTCCACTTCTTTAAAATATACAAAAATACTCTTAAAGCCACGCCCTTTCTCACCTATTGTTGTGGTAGCTTTATCAAAACTGGTCATCTTATTTGTTTCATTAATACTTGATAACGCTATTATGTCATCATACGTAAATCCTTCTTCAGGATAGCTAATTGTTATTTCAGAATGCTCTTGATCAAAGCGCATGGTAAGCCTATTAATATCGTCTTTATATATGCAATCATCAGCATTCTGGATAAGCTCATTGATAAATCTCAGAGCATTGTCGTTAAATTCAGATAAACTTTTTTGTACTTCTTTTTTTATCGATTGATTATCAATCTTGTTTCTTTTTGAAATTACAAACAATAACTCAGCAGCATGTTTTTTCCAATACTCGTTTACTTCGTTTGGCAATGTAGGATTTTCAGTATATATCTTTCGAATAGTTTTATTAAAATCACTATTAAGTTCAGAATCGCTTATATTGATAATCTTATGATCATCATAAATTATGCTTACATCTACGCTATTTGCAGATTCGAAAAATTCCTCTTCAAATAGTTCTTTATCGGAATCACTATACTTAATCTGCGCATTAATTGGACTAATGCCATACTTTTTCCAAAACTTGGCATATTCCGATATATATGATGGCCTTCTATCCGATACTTCCGGAATATAAAAATACATCTTATAAAATATATCCTTAAGAATATCTCTGGTAATAAGCATATTTACAATTCTCCTGCAAAATCAAAGGCATTGCCTAAGCACTTCAGAAAATGGTGTTAACGGAACATATACATTATCAAAACTATCTCCAACAGCTGATTCAAAATCTGCTGTTGATTTTCCATTATTGTGTTCTGTATTTCCTACCTCTTTGTAAACAGCTGTATTAAACACTACTTGAAACTCATCATAGTACATATCTCCTGTTCCTTTTTGGCCGTCAGGATCTTCGACGTTAGAGAAGCATGTAAACAACTGTTTCGAAGCAATCGCTTTATAAAATTCTTCTTTTACATCAGATATATCCACTTCATAAACATCATCGCTGTCATCATACTTAATAATAGATTTTTCTATAAAAGGGACTAATTCTTTCTTTATGTAGTCTATAAAGTATGGCCTAAGATCCATGTTTTCATCAAAAGTCTTATCAAAGAGTTTTCCTGCAATTTCTCTTTTTCCTACGCAGTGTGCTTCCTCACGCATAGCCTTTAGTTCATCATTCGGAACTGTGAATAATATATGTCGCATTTTTTCCATTACTTCATCATCGGAATAGTTAGAAACATTCTCAATCTCCTTATCTATCTCATTCTTTGAGTGAGCAAGTAATGATGTAGTGCGCTTTTCTTTACGCAAGTACTTTAAATATGAGTTTTGAAGCGGTGACATGTCATTTTTATATTTTTCTTTTTGGGCAGATGCTTTCCACTCTTCCAAAACCTGTTCCTGCATGATTTCATTGGTTTCTCTCAATACATCTATGCCACAAATACCAGCTGTTCCATTGATGATCCTTATCTTTTCAAAAATTATTTCATAATAGGTATGAATGTCATTATCTACATTACAGATAAGATTAAACACTAATGGTGTGTGTCGCTGTCCGTTTCTATCGATTCGACCAATTCTCTGCTGAATAACGGACGGCGAAAAGGGAAGATCATAATTGATAAGCACCTGACATTCCTGCATATTCTTACCTTCTCTACATACATCACTGCAGATCATAATTGAATCAACCTGATCATTTACACATGTTTCTTTAAATTCAGTAATACTTCTATCTATTTCCTGCTTGGTATTTTCGCCGGTAGCAAGAAAGATTTTTGTGTCATCATACTTTGTATCAAAATGTTCATAAATATAGTTACAGGTAGCAATATAATGCGCAAAAATTACTATATGCTTTTTGTTCATTGCGTAGCCATTTTCTTTTGTCAATTTTGTTTCAACAACAAGATCCAGTTGCTTTAGCTTCGAATCATCTACATTATTTTTGTCTGCCAGATACTTATCTCCATACGTTTTTAAATCTAATTTTTCCAGGAATGCGGCAAGTATTCCCCAAACGACTGGATCATTAGAAGTTATCTTCATTTCATTAATTTCTTCATAGTCTTCATTTTCTATCAACTCCAAAATATCGTCTTTGACCTTCCTATAGTAGGAATCTGTAATAAGCTCATTATCTATGAATATTGAATTAATAAACTTTTCCGGCGCCTCAATAAGAGTCTTGGCAAGGCAAGGCATACTACTACATCCTTCATGCAAATATACAGCAGACTTCGTTAGCGGATTTATTTCGTCAAACAGCTTTACTTTTTTATATAACTGCATTTCTGGCTCATTAAGATTTACAAGAACAGACTCAATTCTAGGTTGAAAGTCTAAACATTTAGAAACTGACTTTGTGCTTGCTGTTATAGAAAAATCCGGTGTCAAGAATTCTATCTCATTTTTAAAATCTGCCTGCTTATTAAATATTGGAGTAGCGCTCATAAAAATCTTTCTTTTCGCGCGCTTGCATATCTTCTGTAAAGCTTTGTACCGTATGCTTTCCTTCTTTATCTTTGTAAATGGATTCTCTGTATACTGATTTCTAAAGTTATGAACTTCGTCAACCACAAGAAGATCATACTGATTCTCATCATCTTCAATCTTGGCAAGCTGTTGCCAACTTTCAGCATAAACAACAATCTGCGCATTATAACTCATTCCAAGACTTGTAGAGTAAGCATCATACACGCGGAGCATAAACTTACTCTCCAGCTCTTCTTTCCACTGCGCACACATAGCTGGAGGAGCCAAAATTAGTATTTTCGGTGCATGAACATCGTTTAAGGATTCTATGACCCATTTTTTGTCTCTATCCGCGTTTATTAACTCAGATATAATTATTCCTGCCTCAATTGTCTTACCAACGCCGACTTCGTCAGCAATATAGAGATCTTTGTCAGTATTTTCAAAGAATTCGAAGAATGGTTTATATTGAAAAGGCTCGAATATTATTTTTGAATTAAACAGTGCATAAGGAATCATCAGCGTCTCCTATTCACAATCCATTGGCAGTATTTACTCTAAATACAACAAAAGGGAGCCCCTAGGCTCCCTCTGCGAATATTATATCATATCGTTTTATTGTATTCTTTATTACGCTTAACTTTTTCTACTTGATCTTCACATTATTTTGTTATTTCAATATAGATTAAGAAGAGCACGAATATTATGTATATTATTAAATCTATTTTCCCACGATTAAATCCGGAATAGCCTTCGTAATAGTCTTTTCCCTCATAATGCTCATAGAAATATCTATTATCGTCACTATCGTATCTGTCTCGCTTGCTCATATCAGGTTTCCCTTCCTTTAGTACTCATCATTCCAATAGTCTTCCGCTGCATCATAAGCTTCGTCTTCATCCTCGTACTCGTCTTCATAGTCGTAGAATTCTTCGTACTTGTCATCGGCGAACTTGTCTGCAGAGTCGTAGTCGTGTACGTCGTATGGGTCGTAGCTGCCAGAGCTGCTGCCTGTCGTATCTCTTTTGCCAGAGGAGTTAGTGTTCTTCGTGTCTTCGGATTGTTTCTTATCGGTATCAGAGGTGTATTGGCTGCTTGAATTAGTGTCTCCTTCGTGATATAACTCAAACTTTACTATTTCTCCATTTCTTTCCCTGTATCGATAAGTAGTATACTTACCATTCTTCTTACTTACTTCATAAAAATCGCCATAGATACTATACTCAGCTACGCCATCAGTAAAGATGCACCATTCTGTATGTTCCAATTGTAAATGCAGATCTTTATATATTAAATTCTCGGAATACGGGCATTTATATTGCTCATAAAGCTGATAATATCTGCTACGATTATACAGATCAGCCAGATTTTGGTTTATTTCATCTTCGACACCGATGAGTATATAGCACTTATCTTTATCTGGGAGTTCGCGAAAGCTTGCATCCATTTTTACCGTTACATCGACTCTATCATAGTTAAGCCAATATCCTATTCGGTCTTTGGTAGTACTGTCGTAATGGCTATCGATAGATGTAACTTCTACACTTACTGATTCTACATGGTCGCTGTCTTTGATCTCATATAGACTAGCGTTTTCTACGTTATTTATATATGCTTGCCTGGCTGCGTCAAATTCTTCAGCCAGATATGGCCTTTCTTTTTTTATATGCTCATGTTCCCAGTAATGGCCCCAGCTTCCGTATTTGGATGTTACGTCATGATTGATTTTTAGTGCTTCTAATGACAGCATAAAAATACAAAATACTATACCTGTTTTGATCATGGCTTTCTTGGCCATGCGGTTTTGTCTTTTCTCTGTTTCCTGATCTATGTACCAATACCACATAACTTGTACCCTACAATAATCGAAAAGCGGTGTGCGTCATATATAAGCTCTAAACAATATCATAATTAGTACATTTTATGCTTTGTTAGCTTATTATTATGATTTTAACATCTTTGATGATATTTTCAATTGTGATAAATAGCCAACGTTTATGCGATTAATGCAAAAAACTGCAGCTAATTTAATCAATCAGCCACAGTTTTCCATTCGTTTTATTCTATTTACTAGTTTCTCCAAACAACATCATCGATTGCCTTGGACATTAGCTCATCCTGATATTTCTCCTCGTCAAAGCTTACGCCATAGAAGAGCTTAGGAGTGATCAGGCTGGACGTGCCAACCAATGATTTAACAATATTCCGATATTTCCAGTCATAGTAGAAACGTCGCTTCAATGCAAGCTGAATTTCATCGGCATGACCTTTATAAACCTCATCCAGCTCAAAGAGCTTGATTGCATTGTCTATATTCTGGCTTATAACTTCATTTTTCTGCTTGTCAGGATATCTATTAAGTCCCTTGTTTACACGCCATTCCATATCCGTAACCGGATCTATGCCGACCAGCTCACGAACGTTCTTATAATTCAGGTGAAGATAGGCATCATTGCTAAATCCCTCCTCATAAGGATTTAGGATCTGCTTTGTGCTACTCCTTTTAAAGAGCTGGTTACAGGGCTTGCAGGCAGGAACCAGGTTGTACATCGACATTGAAAAGAGCGCAAACTTGCTCTTAGGTCGAATATGGTCCAGATCACCCAGATATCTGCTATCTCCAAAATAATAGATGTACTGCTGATTACAATATGGGCAAACTCTTATACCAAGCCGTTTTACGTACTCGGCTCTGATTGAGCTCTTGTCCTTCTTTCCCGAGCCTGTGTCTTCATCTAGAAAATCATAGTTGATGATCTTGCTAAGATCATCATTTACCTTATCGAACTCTTCAGAAACAGATGAAATAAACTCTTCCATGTTTTTATTGTTTTGGCAAATTACTGAGTCTGGGGCAGAGCAAGGGGAATGAAATTGATTTTTCATCACGTCTATGAAGTTGTTGCCTTTATATTTATTCAGGTATTCTTCTCTTTCTCTCTGATACTCTGCCACACACTTATGATGAGCATAGCCACGGATTTGATAGAGTTCCTTCAAGTATTCATGCAGATCGCTGAACTCACTGACAAAACATGCCACCTCATAATAAGCTTTTGCCCAAGTGTGCTTTTCTATCAGGCCACTTATCGGCATTGTCAAAAGGTCTCTTATGGCATGATCATCAAGCTGAGTGATGATTTTGTGCGCATATATACTGGTAATGTCCGAACTGTAATTTGCGATTTTATCCTTTATTATGTCCGTTACCTGCTCGGCGTACCAATCTTCAATTTCCGCAGCATTCTTAAGTTTAATCTTGATCATAACCGTTCCTCATATATAACCATTTTCTTGCCATCGTCAGTCTCTGCATAAGGCTATCTTTGATAAGGCCACCGCCTAGAATATCTATACGCTTGCTTAGATCCTTATATTCCTTGTCGAAATCATCTTGGTCTATTCGCCATTTATCTATGTCTTCTTCAAGCTCATTTAATCTTTTAACTATGTCTTTGGCGAAGCCCTCAGCGAACTCACCAAACAATGACTTTGTAAAGAAGCCATCAATGAGAATATCGTTTATTCCGCTCAAAAGACCATATTTCGGATGTGAAACTTGCAGATTTCCGTCATCATCCTTGCCCAAGCAGTAAATACTATCGCTCTGTATGTCTGAAAGCATCAGCGGCGAATGTGTCGTTATTATTACTTGGAAGTTGATATCCTTATAACTATTCTTTAGGAAGTGAGTGAGATTATCGATAAATGTCCTGCTCCATTCCGGGTGGAAGGACATATCTGGTTCGTCTAATAGGAGGATGCAGGTCTGCTCCCCGGGATTAACTGTGTTAGCCGCCATACGCTTCCTTGTCTGCAAAGCTTCATGGATTGAGGCGAATATATCGATGAAGTGTGCCTCACCTGAGCTCATATTGGTGAATGTTACACTTAGAATGACGTTTTGATTAGGATAAAGTTTACTTATACTATTCTCGTCCAATCTCTTCATAAGATCGTCTAGTTCACCTGGCTTAAGTTCGCTAATTAGTGCAGATATTGAAAATGCATTCACAAAGTATTTACTTGGGATTTTCTCAAGTGTTTCTACGATACTTTGAAAAGTTGATATAAATATACCTTCAGCTTTACTTAGAACCTCCAACAGATACTTTTTACGTTCCTTGTAGGAATCTTCGCATTCAGTAATTTTGCTGTATGGGTTATTTTTTCCATTGTCTATAACTTTATCTGTAAAGTCAATATGATCACAACAGCAATAAACACAAGTCTCAAGATAGTTGATGACAAAGCGTTGGGGAATACTGTATTTTTCATTTTCTCTTTGAGAATCTGCATTATATAAACTCGTGGTAACATTGCCTTCATTCCCATATATTTTTTTACCTAAGTCATTGATTATTTTTCTACTTAACGAATTACTGAGCTTATTAATATTTTTAAGCTGTATATCTACTTTCGTTCCAGGTTTAGAGCCCATTCTAGCTGAAAAATCACTATCGCAGTAAGAATCTATAAGGTACTTCATTACTGATTCATAACTGTTGACATTACAACTAATCCTATGAAAAAAATCTCTACTCTCATGATCATTCTTATCTTCAGGGACGTATTCATTAAACCAATTAACCCCTGTATTATTCTGAAAATAAATATAAAACAGATTATCTTTATTAAAATGGGAATCGTTCAATCTGTTGATCGGCTTAACTTTACCTCCATTTTCAAAATCATATTTAAAACCTATATTGTACACAGGTTTAACTTCCGGATCATCAATAAGAAAATTTTCCAATAACGACACCCAGTACCCCTCAATTGCAAAATTGTCACCATATAAATGATAAATAACAAACCATTTATTTATATTTATTTCCTGTAAGTTATTTTGTTTTTTTTTTTAAGAAATCTAAAATACTGACTCCGATCTCTTTCAGGTAATCCTAAAAGTCTCATTATAGTAGACTTACCGATTCCATTCTTACCAACCAAAACATTTATGTCTTGGATATTATTCCCATAAATATTGATTCTGTTTTGATCGATTTCCTTTTTTATCTTTAAATTACAGTTCTTTCTATCATATGTAACCGTATACTCTTTACTAAAATTTATTTCGGTATTGTCAATGCACATTCCCAAATGTTCGACATATAAATATACTAGTTCCATACATCCCCCGATTTAATATTTTTAGAATCCGTTATAACATCCTTCTGAACTAGAGCGAAGTCCAGCTTTTTTTACGAATCATAGATAATTATACTATTCAAAATAATTATATATAATAAGAAATTCACTGATTTTTGTATTTAATCGATTATATTTAATGCCAAAATAAAAATGCCAGCGACCATAAATTAAATTACGGTAACTGGCATTTTCATTGTTCCTCGTATATATATCAAAAGAAACAACTGCTAATCCTCATAGCCACTAATAATTTTATTATATTAACAAGTGCAGTTATTTGATCTTATTATAGAAAGTTGATTAGTAAACAGCTGCGCAATAATAATGATTTGAGTTACATGCCTTTCAATGACTGTATCCCCCAGTCATTTGGCTTTACAGAAAATTTCTGCTGTTTGCGATCCGGTGTATTATGATAAGTACTATTATTCATAATGTTTTTCACAGAATCCTCTAATCAGAGGATTCTGCTAATCACCTCCTCGAAGAATTCCATAAATACTGCGGAATTGAAAACATAGTCGAAGAATATCTTTAGTAAGTAATTACAGAGAGCACGAAAAACAAATAATGCGAAAACCAGGCAAAGCTTACGCATCTTGTTTACAAAGGGATTGCGCATAAACCCTTTAAATGCTTTCTTAATCCTAACCCAAGTACTCTCGACGCCGTTTTTGGAGATGATTGATTCTAATAGTCTATTCTTCATAAGACACCACTTTCCATTAGTGGCTACGAGAATTTTCACTTGTCAATGTCCATTTATCTCTACTATTATTTTAATTTTATTAGTATATGTATTCAAGCTTTTTACAGCCTCTTTTTTTCACAAAAATGATGCCTTATTTTTATGAAATATTTGATAGACTCATCGTCATCCCACATCCATCTTATTAGTCTTCTTCAGATACTTAGCCGGTATAGGATTATCCATCCTCCACACTATGCTCATGGGTTTGCTTCCGGTATGGCTCAGATAATTAGCTGTTCCGAGGAATGAGTATGGTGCTGTGCCGACGCTGTCTTTTTTGAATTCTCTGACGAAGAGTAGTATTCTGCTGCCTTCTTTCGCATGGGCTATATATCTTTTGCCAGTGACAGATGTTTCCGATGTTGTGCTCTGGCTCTGCCAGTGGAATAGTTGGCTGTTTATGGAATAGTCTTCGTACATTGTAGTGGGAGAATAATCCTTATCGGATTTATTCAGTGTTATGAAGAGGATGTCTATTTTTTTATCAGGAAGGTACTTAACACCTTCGCGCACGGTTCCTGGCTTATAGAAGTCCATAGCTACGAGGATCTGGTCACGTGTATAGGTGCAGTACAGATCAAGCGGGCAGTCGAAGCCTGCGTCTACGGGTTTATCTATTATGTCCACTTCGTCGTACTTGATCTTGAGGATATCTATAATCTCTTTTACCATCATCGTACTTGCGGCAAGGTCTTGGAGGTTGTTTCTAACCTTAGTATCGTTCCAGTCTTCTACTGCTTCCTGCCAGATTGTAACGTAGAACATGTTCAGCATTCTTTTTTCCAGAGGACTTAATGAGCTTATGTTGAGCGTCCCTATAGATGGGAGGGCCTTTAGTATGAACTCTATCCATCTTCTTGAGTCGATGGCTATGATCCTTGGTAGGGCTTTGGTTATAAGGTCTTCTAACGGCTCGGAGGGGTCAGGTATGACGCCTGCATCCGCGCATAGTCTGGTCCAGGAATATCTGGCATATATAGTTGATAACTTCAGCCTGTAGTACTTTATGAAATTGCTTATGGTAAGATCAAGTCCGCTGTCCTGGGTAAAGGTCTGGATGCGGGATATAAGTCCCATCCTGTCGCCAAAAGATTTCCTGATGTTATTCAGGATTATGCTGGAGACTTTCTTCTCAAGCTGGATGTAGCAGCCTTTGGGAAGGGCCACAAAGCCTTTTTTCATCTCGTATTGAACGCTGTGGTCGGTGTTCGACAATAGCGCTGCGAATTTCTCTTCGAAGTTATACTTCTTATTGGCCTGGCCGATGAAGTCGAGGACGGTGAGACATTCTTTGCCTAAGGACAATCTAAGTCCTCTTCCAAGCTGTTGCAGGAAGATGGTAAGCGACTCCGTCGGGCGTAGGAATAGAACTGTATCAACTTCGGGGATGTCCACGCCTTCGTTATACAGGTCCACGACAAATATGAATTTAAGATCGCCTCTTACAAGCCTCTGTCTGGCGGTGATTCTTGCTTCATCAGAGGAATCGGCTGTGAGGGCTATTGACGGAATGTTCTTTTCATTGAACTGCTCTGCCATGAAATTGGCATGCTCAACGGATACGCAGAAGCCGAGGCCGTGTACGCTGTCCATGTCGGTGACGTACTTGTATAGCGAGTTGATGATGTGATTGGACCTCTTAACCGCGATCTCCCTGTTTAGGGAGTAGAGCTTAGTCAGTTCTGATCTGTCATATCCGCCTCTTACCCATCTAACTTCTGACAGGTCTGTTTCATCGGATACTCCGAAGTACTGGAATGGGCATAGGAGCTTGCGCTCTATGGCTTCCGGGAGACGGATCTCTGCGGCGATGTGTCCGTCGAAGAAGTCGAGGATGCTTTTCCCATCCATTCTCTCAGGTGTAGCTGTAAGGCCTAGTAATACGCGTGGCTTTAAGGCGCTTATCATGCCCTGATATGTGGGCGCAGCTGCGTGGTGGAACTCGTCGACTACTATGTAATCGTAATAGTCCTGTGGTAGTAATTCGTATAGCTTCTGGGATGCTACGGTCTGTATGGAGACGAAGAGGTGGTCAAGGCTTTCCGGTTTGCTTGCGCCAACATATAGTTCGCCAAAGTTGGGATCTTTAAGTACTGCGCGGAATGTGGCAAGGCTTTGTCTGAGGATCTCTTCTCTGTGTGCTACGAAGAGGATTCTGTTCCTTGAGCCTGGGTTTTCATTGCAAAATCGTCTGTAATCAAGGGCGGCTATGACGGTCTTACCTGTGCCTGTTGCTGCGACGATGAGGTTTTTGTACCTGCCGCGGATGACTCTTTCTGCTTGTATCCTGTCTAAAATTTCTTCCTGATATGGGTAGGGGTTAACGTCGACTATGTACTGGTACTTATCTCCTTCGCCAGAGTACTTCTCGGCTTTGAGGGCATGTTTTAATTTGTCGTAGCTTTCCCCCGTGTATTGTTCGAAGGATGAACTGTTCCAGTAGCTTTCGAAGGTTGCTTCGATCTTTTTGATGGTAGGTGCCATGTCCTTGGCTGTCGCCTTGACGTTCCACTCAAGTCCGCTTGTCATGGCTACGTTGGACATGTTTGAAGAGCCTATATAGGCTGTGGTGTAAGTGGTCTCTCTGTAGAAAACATAGGCTTTAGCATGGAGCCTGGTTCTCTTGGTATCGTAAGAGATTCTAACCTCGGTGTTGGCTAGCTTCGATAGTTCGTCTATGGCTTTGATGTCTGTCGCTCCCATGTAGGATGTGGTTATGATTCTGAGCCTACCACCTTGTTTACAAGTGCAACCTTCATGCTCGTATCGTCGGATTCGGGCATGCTGTCGAGACACTTTTGAATGACCTCGGAGAGATACCTTGTGAGGATCTCTGAGGCTTCCGCGGTGTCGATTTTCTGGATGTTTTTTAGGTCGTCGGGTTTGGCGGCGAGTTCTTGGGTGAGTAGTGTGTTGATGACTTGTTCGTATAGGCCGGGTTTTAGCATGGAGTGTGACCTCCTGTGGGGGATATGATTAACTGCTATATGGCGTCTTATCGATATTATCGGAGGGAGTATGGGCTTTTTTTATGCTGTTTGGGGGGATTAAAAAAACAGCTCTTTTCGGAGCTGTTTTTTTTGCTTATAAATCGGCATAATAAAACCCTCATGCTCTCTCGCCGCTTGCATGAGGGTTCTTGTTACTCAGTTATTATATTCTGCTTCTCTGTTGCCTTTATTTTCTTAAACAAATATGCAATCAATAAGATTGCTGATGTCAGCACTGTTGAAATCACATTGCAAAACACGATCACTTCCGCAGCAAAAGGATCGATCATCCATAAAACAAAATTGTTAAATTCATATATCGCGATATTCAAAAGCACTGATAATACACAGAAAACAGCAATCTTAGGTATTGTATCCAATGGCTTTACTTTTAACAGAACTATTACTGCTATAAGAGTGCATGTTATTACCAGGAATGCTGTTGGAAAAGATTCAATCAAACCGCTGATAAAATCAGGCAGAATAGGAATCACTGTCCCCATTATAGCTACATACACCCATGTTAAAAAAACAAAAATCAAACTAGTTATTAAAGCTTTTATATATTTTTTCATATTATCCCGAACAATACTAAAGTTACTCATACGGCCTCCCCAAACTATACTTTTTATTATAGATCAAGAAGAGCACGAATACTATGTATATTATTAAATCTATTTTCCCAGTATTAATTCCGGAATAGCCTTCGTAATAGTCTTTTCCTTCATAATGCTCATAGAAATATCTATTATCGTCACTATCGTATCTGTCTCGCTTGCTCATATGAGGATTCCTTTCCTTTAATACTCATCATTCCAATAGTCTTCCGCGCCGTCATAAGCTTCGTCTTCATCTTCGTACTCGTCTTCGTAGTCATAGAATTCTTCGTACTTGTCATCGGCGAAGTCTTGGGATGAATTGTAGTCTTTTGCATCATATGGATCATAGGCGCTGCCACTTATGCTTTGCGTTTTGTCTTTTGCTTCTGACGTTGAAGTGCTTGGGGCTGCAGAACCTGTGCCGGTGCTGGATGTTTTTTCCCTGGAGTCCCTGATAGGTGGGGAGGCGGGATTGCCACTCCTATCGGTAAGTGCTGTCTTTGTATAGGTCATCTATGGCATCTTCAATCTCTCGTGTCAGTAGAACGCACCTTTCGCATTTATCCATAAAGCTGTTATCTTCAAAGCCCTGGTTCATTTCGACTTGTACCCAGGCATTGATTATGAAGGGATTTTCTTCTCGATAGGTGCCATAGTCTATAGTGGTGGTGATATGGCTGATACCGTCTTTATTTATTTCCTGATACCAGGATTCACTTTTTATGCTGTCTGCGAGATCGCTATGGGCGGTTCCTATTTCTTTTTCCCAATTTTTGGTATAGTGCTCACTTATATTGTCGAAGATTATTAGGAAAAGAATCATAAAGCAAAGAGGGAGCCGGGGGCTCCCTCTGGGATATTGTACTATAATGTTATACGTCTATGCCGTGATCTTTTAAGATTTGGCGGAGAAGAGCATTTTCTTCATCTGATTTCTTTTTTTCTTCTGTAACCTTGGCAAGCTTAGCATCTGATTCCTTTTTTTCTTCTGTAACCTTAGCAAGCTTAGCATCTGATTCCTTTGCTATTTGGGCTTTTTCTTCATTCGCCTTAGTAAGCTCTGCCGTTAGTGTCTCTATCTGTTGCTTCTGAAATTGTTCATGAACAATGGCATCTTCTCTGGCACGGCAGCGCTCTCTGATCTCAAAATCAGAGTTTGAAAGAAAGATTGTTTCTGCTGTAGAATTCATGGATGGATTATCTCTTGTAATCATCTTGATTTCCTCCCAGGTTTTAGCTTTGAAGAGTCTAGCCCATGTATCAACTTTATGGGCTTTGTCTTCATCTGTTGCCATATCTGTACGATTTAAGTCTACCACATAGTTTGTTACTGGATTTCGTTCAGAATAATAGGCAGGGATATTTCCCTGCCTGATCAGTTAATCCTTTATGCCTTTTTCTTCCAGTTGTTTTTGTAATATTGCAATTAGTTCGGCTTGCTCTTTAAGTTCTTTTGCTTGCTCTTCAAGTTCTTTTGCTTGCTCAGCAATTTTGTCATCTTTTATTGATATCTCTTCAGCCTGCTCAGCAATTTTGTTCTCTTTTTCAGCCAGCGCCTCTTTCATTCTTCTTTCGTGGATGATATTATCTTCTCTTACGCGACACTGCTCGGCGATCATAAAGTCGGAATTTGCGGCAAATATTTCTTCAGCAGTTGAATTCATGGATGGGTTGGTACTTGTGATCATCTTAATTTCCTCCCATGTAGTAGCTTTGAAAAGTTTGGCCCAAGTATCGATTTTGTGTTTTTTATCTTCTTCTGTAGCCATTTCTGTGTGATTTAATTCTATCACATACAGATGAAACTTGTCAGTATACTGATAGCCATCCTTTTCGTTACTGATATGGTATTTCGCAAAAAACTCAGGATGATCTTCAAAAAGTGTAAAGTCAAGAAAGCCTATGTGATAGACAGGCTTAACTTCGATATAATCATCTCCTCGAACCACGTTATCAAATTTCCTACATAGATACGAAAGAGATCTCTCAGGCCAGTTGTTGTAATCAACTACCTGCATCTCCAGGTTTATGAAGGTATTGTCATTAAGAAGTACAACTATATCCAGCTGAAACTCCTTATTATCAACAGCTTCCCCTGGCATAATTGGATTTTGAATTTCTGCTTTTACTATATTCTCTACTGGTATATCCAATACGGAACTTAGTAGTAATGTAAGTGTTTCATTGTTCTTCTGCAATACCATGCGAAACATATAGTCATTGGTCAGGTTGTATTTGAGTGCCCCTGTAGCACTTTGAAACTTGTAGGTAGTAATGTTGTTGCTATTCACTTTCTTCCTTTCTTGTCATTTCCTAAATAAGCTTTCCTGCATGCAAAGTGTGGAGCTTATGGGCGAATTGCCCTTGAAATAATGATTTTGATATGTGCCAGACAGAATTCTGACAGCGATAATAACTATAGCATATGCCTTGCATCGTTGCAAGGTATTTTGTGATACGCTAATGACACTTTATAAACAAGACCAGCTTCTAAAAGTCATTGTATTGCGTTTTCGTACTCTTTTGCTCGAGTGCCTACCACTCTCTCCTTATCTTCTCAAAATCGAATTAATGGTACCAGATTCAATAAATCAATGCCTCCCTTTTGGAAGGAAAACATGTTGGAACAAACTTTATCATAGCAAAGGCCACGAAACTCATCATACCTATTATGCAAAGCGATAGAAAAACATAGGTAAATCGCATTATTTTATTGCCAGTGATACAAAACATTATTCTCTCTTAGCTCCATTCATGTGGTGAAATTTCACGACAAGGCTTCTGATATGAATACTGTCATACCAGAAGCCTTTTTATACGCTTACACTCTTTTGATTTAATATCAGACTAATTATAATTCTTTCCAGTCAACATAATCATCTTCTAGATTAAAGAAATCTTCCACATTAAAATCAATGCCAAGATTCTTAAGATCTTCATTCACCATTTTCTTAAGCACATCTTCATCAATTACGACTTTTAATCCATACTGTGGTGCATATGCAAGAAAACCATTGTCTTCGCCGTCAAAGTAAGTATAATACTTATCTCCTATGCCTACCGTAATCAGCGTATCCAAGCTAGTCCCCTTATAATAATATGAAAAGAATGAACTGATTTTATTATTATAGTTCTGAACATAATAAAAAACCGTGTTGGTATCCCAGAAAAAGCAATTATTTATCTGCCCGTCCTGACCAACATAATAAGCATCCAAACAATGATTTCGTTCATCACTAAGCTCAGTTTCACTTATGATCATACCATTATTGGCAAGATTTATTTCTCCACCATCGTCCAGAGGTCTTCTAAAATTTACTAAATGAATCTTTCCATCCTTTATTGAAAAACTCAAAATATAACTGTCCTTATAAATACTATTAGATCCGCCTGGTACCAATAATGCCAGAATCGGATTATCAGTTTCTTCATACAAATAAGTATAGTAAACAGACTGCCCTTTTGACTGCTCTTTCAATTTACTTTTAATATCCCAAATACTAAATTGCTCGTCTTCATCAAGATTTAGAATTACATTATCGTATCTGTCTACGAGCCTGATTCGAACATCACAAACTGCTTCAACACCAAGTCCTCTGATAAAAAGACCATATAAGCCCTTTGCTGTTGTGCTGCAAACAAACCAAAAAGATAAGCATCCAGCTAATAAAGCAATGATTGTTACAAGAATAACTGTTTTTTTCTTCATGAAATTGTCCCCTTTTAAAACTTTTTTCTACTTACTACATAACAAACCTCCACAGTATTACATATATTTATTACTCTGTCAAAGATACAAGGCAGGTATATTACTCACTTGCTTTGATCCATTCATAGATAAGATATAGTGGTACATTGACCATCCAATCTTGTTGTCTGAAACCCGCCATTGAGAATCGCCAGGGTTTCAAATCTTTATTTTCGTTATAAATAGTACTAAGACTTTTGGATCTTAGATTTTCTTCCGCCTTAACTTCTATAGGATGAACGTCTTCTTTTTGAATTATAAAATCAAGTTCTAGCGTAGAATTCTCTTTTGAGTAGTAATATGCTTTGATATCTTGCGCTATGATTTGCTGCAAAACATATTGTTCTGTAAAGGCGCCTTTATACTCTTTAAAAGCCTGAATGCATAATCATCATAATTGCAGAAAAAAGAGCATAAAAAGGGCTAATCCTTTAAATACCTTTAATGGGATTTGGGATTGGCCTTTTTCTATTGCTGTATATTGTCAGTGCTTCATGAGACGGCATTCGCTCCATCTGTGATATCTACAAACATGCCGACATAAGATAGCGGAACACCATTGTCTCTTCTGAGAAGTTTGCCTATTGCATGGAATCTGCGCCATTGGCCGTCCTTGATCTTAAAATTATATTCAACATCATAGGTCTTTTGATTAGTATAATCCGCAATCGTATCGTTGAATTCTTTAAGAACTCTTTCTTTGTCATCAGGGTGCAGACGATCAGACCAGGATTCAAGCTCGTTAGGGAAGTCGCTTTCATCGTCAAAGCCTATCATCTTCCGAAACTGCTGGCTCCACTCGACTTTGATCATATTCCCTTCTTCATCAAAATCCATTCCCCACATTCCGGAATTCAGGGCTTCATGAATAGCTTCGATAGTGGCCTGTTTCATGGCAGCAATGTTCTTAATGTTAGTGTGCTTGATAGCTGCTTTGTTTTTGTACATCTTTTGATCTGCATCGGTCATTGCAGAGTCGATTTTTTCTGATCTGCCTATCATAGTATATCCAAAGGCACAGACGTAAGGTGTCTTGGACAGTTCTTTTTTGATAAGTTCTATGTCTTTTTGGACATAAGCTTCATCCTTGGCATAATAGAATATCGCGAATTCATCGCCGCCTATTCTATATACATTTTTGGCTCTTCCGGCTTTAAAATTAAGGCACCTGCTAACTGCCTGAAGTGCCTCATCACCGGCTTTGTGCCCCATCGTATCATTGATCTTCTTTAGATCATTCATATCAACTGAAGCGACGGCACTTATCCTCTCTCTGCCCTTTTTAGAATCAGCATAGTAGCATTGACGATTCATGAGCCCTGTAAGCGGATCCATCTTGGAAGTATTCATGTACAGGAACAGATAATATAGTATCAGAGCGGATGCAAAGAGAGTACTGTAGTCAGTATCAACATCTAGGATTACGTGTAATATAACTCCCATAAGTGAGAATACAAGCGTGAAGAAGACTCCTTTTCTGGCTCTTCTGTAAAAAAGAGAGAAGTTCTCTATAAGGAATATTCCAAGAGCAAAGGCATAAAAGAAAAACAGGATGTAGGGATAATATTTAAAAAAGCTATCTACAGTTTTATACACATTGTCCGCGGTATACCAGAAAATAAGATGGGTCCACTGAGAAGTATATATAAGAGGGATACTTATTGTAAGAGGTATGTGGATCCACATTTTCTGCTTCCGGATACCATCACCCATGCCTATTATGCCAATCATTATAGCTGGATGGAGCAGATAGATAGTAGAAGTGAGTATAGGCCTTGCTATAGACAAGGTTTCAAAGCTTCGTGTCCAGAGTTCTAAAGACCATAGAACTGACTCTGTGAAGATCAAAATGACGACAATCCTTGTCACCAGTATGGTCTTTTTGGTCAGATGAATTCCGGAATCCATCAAAAGCCACAGACCTATAAGTTCAGCAAGCATTATATAATGCTCTAGCAAGAACTCTAATATATACATCACAATAACCTCCATAAACTCATGCGACATGCAAAAAGGCGGCCGATGAGCCATCAATGATGGAGCATTACATTATCACAAGATATGATCACATATAGTGCTACTTCTATTTCGACATAAAAAGGGATAATTATTAGTAAAATTTATTACGTATTAGAAATCGCGTTCGACAAATCGTTGATTATTGCAATTATTGTCCTGATCAGATTTCTGGTTGCTTCGTATGGGTCTGCACTTTCAGCGCTTCTTCCGGTTGGTAGATGCATGAAGGCGTCTACTTTTTCGAAGGCGAACATTGCCATGCCGCTGGTGAGGACAACTGAGAAGTCGCCGTAGCGCTGTTTGATTGACATAAGTCCTGATATGACGTTGCTGTTGATTGCGGCGTCGAAGCTTTCTTTATCGGATGCGAAACACATGAACTGGTTGTCGAAGTCAGGTAACATTGTTGCCATACGTATGGGTGTTGCCTTAGGATTCAGATTACAGTAATCGGCAAATGTATGCTTGAATATACTGGAGCTAGGCATACAGGATACAATCTTCACAGTGCCTTTTATATTGCTGGGTCTATTGAACTTGAGAATTGATCCCTCATATGTTGTGCAGGTGCCACCGCTATCTGTGCTAGTGGGAGTTGAATTGTGATAGCTGTCATAAGAGAAGGTCTCGATTCCTCTTTCATCATTGGAGTTCATGTAGAAATTTACGTGTTCAAACATATCTCTTCTAAAGAGTCCAAAGTATGAATACATATTTAGAACATCGCAGGTCTTACCGAAGGGCACGAACTCTCCATTTGGGAAGAACTCTTTTACCACAGGGATTACTACTCTGTCGGCATAGGCTATCCTGTATTTACGCCTATGTGTTCTGATGCCCCATATGGTGAATATTACTGAATAAACTATAACGATGTATATTACTATTCCGCGCATATCTGATGTGTTATCCTTCTCTCTTAACTCCATTCATTCACAAAAATGTACCAAGTATAATAACCTTAGTAAGATACAAAAATACCTGCACCCCTTGGTGAAGACTAAGCCACCTTGGCTACAGGTTTTTCTTTACAAATAATATACTCTTTCAAAAGGCTCTTTTCCATGAGAACCATATCTACTCAAACAGTTCCGGTTCATTCTCTATCAGATCTTCAACCAGATACCTGTAATCCATATTTTCGATACCGTAACTGCCGTCATTAATCTGCTGAGACAACCTACTACGGTAATAAACGTCCATTGCCTGCCGGATTGAAATTCCTTTAGTATCCGCAAGCTGATTGATAATCTTTTCTTCCAACATTTCTTTATATGTTTTATCAAGTGCATCTTTATCTATCATGACGTCACCTCATAAGATTTCTTGCTATCATACGGTTACTCCTTTTTCTTTGACAAACTCAGTAATATCTTCCACAAGATACTGCTTGCCCTGTGTGTGCAGTACATCATAACAAGGCAAAATATAACTATCCAGAATGCCTGATTCATTCAATATCTGATACACTCTTCTGTAAGGTTTATTCCAATCATCCGCAAGCGCATGAATTACAAAAACTGTAAATTCCAATGTTTTCTTGTCCATCGCAATCCTCCTGAAGCTTCAAGTTTTTTACCTATTACTAAACATAATTCTTCTGATGACATACACAGCACATTCTTCAATCAGCTGTATTTTTTCATGAAGCCCATATCTACATGGATCTGGTGTGATTTAATTCTATCACATACAGATGAAACTTGTCAGTGCACTGATAGACATCGCCAAATCGCTAATTCTGAAAATTTCGCTTTATTTCTTTTCCCAAAATAAAAGCTACAGCCCACGCCAGGCTGTAGCCAATATCTGCTCTAATTCATTTAAAATCATATTATCAAAAGGTTTTATTGATAGTACCAGGTTCAGTAAATCCCTGTGCTGATCTTTACCTTTTTTCCCGAAAAGGCCACTCCTATCTTAACAATATCCGTTATGCCTTCCTCTTTCATCTCTGCATCGTATCTTTTTTCCTGTATCTGATCCAATGCGTCTGAAGATAACAGATCAAGCGCTTTATCATCCAGATCTTTATCCCATTTCAGTTCCATGATGATACCAGGTAGCTTTTTCTTTCTGGGAAACATACTGATATCGTACCTTCCATCACCGGACTCCCTGTTGGAACGAATCTTATACTGATTATCCATTAGTGCAACAAGTCCAAGAGTGAGGCCATGATAGAAGCCTTCTGCACCGGCATCGTAAAAGCTTATGGTCTTTTGCATGTATTCGCCAATACCTTCTTGAAGCTTCGTAATATCTAGTTTGTACAGGCTCTCAGCGATCTTGTCATAGAATGCTTTGGAATATCCTTCCTGTATGGGTGTATCATACTCATCGATGATTATAATAGGGGGTTTTTGTCAACGTCTATTTTGAATCGTTTACCATATCCCCATTACATGTTGCATCACAAGGCTTACAACTGTTATTCCGCCCCAGCAACATCCACCAAGCAGTATCGGCTTTCCACCGGATTTAATGAGCTTGATCACGTTGCTGTTCAGGCCTATAGCAGCCATGGCCATTATGATAAAGAACTTGCTAAGTTCTTTAAGAGGTATAAAAATATCCGAAGGTACTCCCATTTCCAAGCAAAGTGTTGTGATGATTGAAGCAAGAACAAAGAACACTATGAACATCGGGAATGCTCTCCTGAAGCTAAAACCGTTGGTGGTGCTTCCATCCTTTTTTGCTTCCTTTGCTCTCATATAAGCAAGAACCAGTGTAATCGGAATGATTGCTAATGTCCTTGTAAGCTTCACTGTAACTGCCTTGTCCAAAGTCTGACTACCCAGGTTCCACATGCTGTCCCATGTTGACGCAGCTGCGGTGACGGAAGAAGTATCATTAACTGCAGTTCCCGCAAAAATACCGAAAGCCTCTCCTGTTGTGATATCAAAACCTATAAGCTTTCCCAGCGAAGGAAAAAGAAGTGCTGCCAGCACGTTAAAGAAAAATATCACAGAAATTGCCTGTGCCACTTCATCATCATCCGCATCAATGACAGGAGCCGTAGCTGCTATTGCTGAGCCGCCGCATATTGATGAGCCAACTCCGATAAGAGTAGCTGTGTTTCCTTTGATATTCATAACCTTATGAAGAATCCATGATAGGATAAGCGATGTTGAAATCGTGCAGATAATTATAGGAAGTGACTGTTTTCCGGTCTGAAGAACGACCGAAAGATTCATACCAAATCCAAGGAGGACAACAGCCGCCTGCAGGATCATCTTTGATGTAAACTTTATTCCATCCGATGCCTTTCCCTTATCATTCCAGAACAGGGCTATTATCATACCCAGAATAATCGCAATCACCGCTCCGCCAACGACAGGGAAGCGCTTTCCCAGGAGCCATGAAGGAACTGCAATAGTGAAGCATACTATTACTCCCATGTAATTCTTTTTCAAAAAATCCATCTCAAGACCTCTCTCTCTTTTTAATCTGTTCTTTCGCATGTCTTATTCTATTCTGTCTTTTGAAAAAGATAAAATTATATATTATTATATATCCATAAACATTTCTTATCGTTAGGGAGGACTGATTATGCTGGATTTCAGGATAGATACCTTTCTATGTGTTTGCAGGCACCTCAATTTCACCAAGGCGGCTAAGGAGCTGAATATTACTCAGCCCGCTGTTTCTCAGCACATACATCATCTTGAAAATGAATACGGGACAAAGCTGTTTACTCAGGATGGAAAAAAACTTTTTCTAACTGATAACGGAAAACTCCTGTATAAAAAAATGAATCAGATAAAAAATGATGATGAAAGTCTCAAAGAAATACTTTCAAAGAATAACCATGGCTTAAAAGACATCTCTTTTGGTGTCACCATGACCATAGGAGAATACATAATTGCTGATCCGATCAGTGATTACATAAAAAATCACCCGGATACTAATCTTAAGATTACATTTGGCAACACATCGGAGCTTCTAAAAAAACTCTCCGACGGTGTTATAGATTTTGCACTTGTAGAAGGATATTTCCCTGAAAATGATTATGAAACGCTGCTTTTTAGCAAAGAAGAGTTCGTTCCTGTCTGTTCGGCAAAGCACTCTTTCAATCAGAAGCCACGCGTGATAAAAGATCTCTTTCCCGAGCGAATTCTTATAAGAGAACCCGGTTCAGGAACGCGCAATATATTGGAAAGAGCTCTTGCCCTGAACAATTACTCCACAAGTGATTTTAGGAATTTTACCCAGGTGGAGAACATGCATGCCATAATAAGCCTTATTGAAAAAGATTGTGGCATCACCTTTTTATATAAAGCAGCGGTTGCATCAGGACTGCAGTCCGGATATCTGAAAACAATCCCCCTTGACGACTTTAGGGTAAAACATGATTTTACCTTCATCTGGCCCAAAGATACTGTTTTCAGTGAAGAGATCCGTGCAATATGTGAGGAAATACAACCTATAACTCATTCTGCATGAAGTTCATGTTCTTTTTCATAAAGCTTGTTATCCTGCCGTCTCATGAAAATCATCCGGGACAGAAAAAGAATCAAGCTACTTCCTACAAAAATCTGAATCGGATATGTGATTAGTACGCTTTCAGATATTATCATGCTCAGCATGGTAATAGCGCCAACCGGTGGCATATACATCTTAGTAAAATGAATAACAATAAGCATACCACTTGTAGCAACAATTGCTGAAATCGTAATAGGAAGCCCTATCCAAATAGCAAAGAAATATCTTGAAATCACACCAATTATGGCACACACAGTTATCACTGCCACCGTTTTGACTGGCATATTTCTTGTTTTGTTCCTTGGCCTGGAAAACTCAGTAAATGCCACAAGTAATGGAGGTGCCACAACAAATCTATAACCCGTTCTGAATGCAACACCGGCTATTACTGTCACACAAAGGATTCTAATGGAAGTATCTACCATATCGTCCCTGGAATTCAGCATCACAGGAACATATTCCTCATCTGCTCGGATTCCCTGAAATAGAAAAAGTTTATGAAACAATATTACAAGTAATGTCAGTACAAATGCAGCTATAGGATACACTATACTTGTAGTATGCATCATCACCGGGAGCACTATTGCTGAGACAAATGGTGCAAACGTGGTTCCTGAAAACATAAAGATTACCTGAGCGATTGTGAATGCCAAAATCACTTCGATATACGTATCAAACGGAACAAATCTTACAATGCACACTCCTATTATCGCACAGCCTGTTATCAGTGAAAGCATACGCTTTCCATTAACCTTCCAGCTTCTATTTTTTGCCACCATATATCCAACTGCTAATGCTGTTATCTCAGGAAATATAATCTCCTTCTCATTTAAAGTTTCTGCAAATAGTGTCATCAGCGCTACTAACAGAACTGTACAAGCGTATGGTATTATTCTCTTGACTCTATACATATTCTATAAAAAACATGCAATCAATGTGATGATCGCGATTCCTCCCTACTTAAAAATAGCACATTTACTGACACTCTTTCCAAGAAAGACTCCGCAAGGGTCTCGTCTGTTGTTTTTCGTTTCACAGCTATTCACTCCTTTAGTCAATTTTAATCAGGATCTGCAAAAGAATTAAGCATATATAGTAAATAAAAGTTACTATTCCAAGCAAGTGGCTTTCTTCGATTTTATTATCTTTTTCAGCCAGCGCTTCTTTCATTCTTCTTTCGTGAATGATATTATCTTCTCTTATGCGGCACCGCTCAGCGATCATAAAGTCAGAATTAGCGGCAAATATTTTTTCAGCAGTTGAATTCATGGATGGGTTGGTACTTGTGATCATCTTAATTTCCTCCCATGTAGTAGCTTTGAAAAGTTTGGCCCAAGTATCGATTTTTTGTTTTTTCTTCTTCTGTAGCCATTTCTGTGTGATTTAATTCTATCACATAAGGCAGGTATATTACTCACTTGCTTTGATTCATTCATAGATAAGATATAGTGGTACATTGACCATCCAATCTTGTTGTCTGAAACCCGCCATTGAGAATCGCCAGGGTTTCAAATCTTTATTTTCGTTATAAATAGTACTAAGACTTTTGGATCTTAGATTTTCTTCCGCCTTAACTTCTATAGGATGAACGTCTTCTTTTTGAATTATAAAATCAAGTTCTAGCGTAGAATTATCTTTTGAGTAGTAATATGCTTTGATATCTTGCGCTATGATTTGCTGCAAAACATATTGTTCTGTAAAGGCGCCTTTATACTCTTTAAAAGCTGTGTCTTTCACTAAAATATCTTTTGCGGAAACATCAGACATCGCTCCAAGAAGCCCCAGATCAACACAGAATAATTTAAATGCATTATAATCTTCGTAAAATTTTATTGGACGACATACTTTTGAAACGCGCGGTACTTTATGAACAAGCCCTGCTTCGATAAGCCATTGTATAGCGTTTTCGAACTCTTTTGCCCGTGCACCTTTTTTTACCGAACCAAAGATATATTTTTTGTTCTCCTTAGCAAGCTGAGCTGGAATTGAATCCCATACCATATTTACCTTTGGTATAATATCCATTGGTACATGTTTGGAATCAAGGTATTTTACATTTTTATGAGGGATCTTTTAGTATTGTCTTACATTTTTATGAGGGAACATACGGACTGACCTTACATAGCTGGAAACAGCCAATTACTTCTCTTTTTTCATGGTAAAAGGCATCAGCTAATTTCTTAGTCGATGCCCTTTTTTTATTTCATTTATACAGTGCTATTCTATGCCCACTTATACCTAACTTTTTCAGAACTATACCGATTGTACTCTAATAGTTTTTCACGTTGAAGGCGTCCTATTACTATATATGGCCTAATTTGCTGACTCTCTGCAAATGATTTAATAGAACTCAAGCTAAAGTCTGAACGTCTGACAAATTCTTCGTAAGCAGTTGAATCAATCAACCTTGCGCTTGCAAACTCATCAGCTCCTATCTCAATATCTGCGTTCCCATCATAGTCTATGAAATTGATAGAACCGTTAACATCACCGTTAACAATATGACCCAACTCATGAAATAATGAAAACCAGAAGATATCAGCATAGGAACCTCTAATGGTCAAAACCATCTGATAAGTACCATCATTTTTTTTCGATATAAATCCTTGAACAGGTGCCCCTCGGAAGTTCCTAACAACAGAAAAATCTATGCCGTATTCACCAAACAATTCAGTCAGAGACTTTTGAATAGACTCTCCAGCATTACACATGACCATCTTTGCCTTTGCCACGAGCTCATCGATCTTCTCTATGTCAAACTTTGTGCTAACATTACGTTTTTCTCCGGCAATCTGGCATAGTCTAATCCAAGCACCCATCACATAAGGATCTACCTTGGATTTAGCAGACAGTCTTAGAGCACCTTCCGGAACTATTCCCTTCAGATTTGCTATATTGCTCATTTGAAGTGCTTTTCGTAGGGAGAGAATCGAATCATCTACTGCTTCTCTGAGAGGCATTTTCCCGATTTCTCTAAGATATTTCACAATATCCTTTAAACTGTTTCTTGCTACCCGCTCTTCGTCAGTAATTGTTTCTGATTCACTAGCTTCTAACAACTCCGCATCATAATTTGCCTGCAAATTGATCCAAAATGACTTTGATACACCCAAAGCATATTCCAATGCAAGAGCGAACTTAGCGGAAATGTCTTTTTTTCCTGCTATAACATTACATACATACGCAGGAGTCACTCCAGTTCTCGCAGCTAATTCTGCCTGTGTTATTCCTCGTTCTACGAGAATATCGCTTATTGTTTCTCCCGGATGAATAATCAGATCACGGGATATACCAGTTATCTTTGTCGCCATGATAATCACTCACCCCTTCCACTTCAATCTCTTCACAAATTTTTACAGTATCTTGATTTGCATTCAATTCTATAATCAGCCGTACATTTGCTGATACATGCAATGAATATGTAATCTGCTTATATCCTGATAGTTGTTCTGGCTTTCCCAAACCCAGAGATAGGAATATTCCAAAATTATCAGCCGCTACCAGATGGTCCATCAATTTCTTTATTGCACGCACCCACTCAAATGGCAGTTTTTTCTTCATCTTTGAATAATCAGTGAAATACTTTTCAACTTTCTTATTCGCATAGGTTATTTTCAATAATTACCACCACCGTCCTCCAATTATAAATTAACCATTTGGTTAACGTATTATATCATCAAAGGACAGAAAAGGCAATATCCCCCGTCTTCCATAGTATCTTGAGCCATATATATTACCTTATTTTCAACTGCTTTTATAGTTAAGCACATTGGTACCAGTTTCAGTAAATCCCTGTGCTGATCTTTACCTTTTTTCCCGAAAAGGCCACTCCTATCTTAACAATATCCGTTATGCCTTCCTCTTTCATCTCTGCATCGTATCTTTTTTCCTGTATCTGATCCAATGCGTCTGAAGATAACAGATCAAGCGCTTTATCATCCAGATCTTTATCCCATTTCAGTTCCATGATGATACCAGGTAGCTTTTTCTTTCTGGGAAACATACTGATATCGTACCTTCCATCACCGGACTCCCTGTTGGAACGAATCTTATACTGATTATCCATTAGTGCAACAAGTCCAAGAGTGAGGCCATGATAGAAGCCTTCTGCACCGGCATCGTAAAAGCTTATGGTCTTTTGCATGTATTCGTCAATACCTTCTTGAAGCTTCGTAATATCTAGTTTGTACAGGCTCTCAGCGATCTTGTTAGCCGTTCCTCTGGTCACGACTCCTATCTGTATTAAGTGGGATAATATCTCACTCTTATAAACAGCAGCTATCTCTCGGTTGGGTATAGATACTTCGCAGAGCCATGTTCCGTCTCCCTGAAGTTCTTTACTCAGTGTCTTCAGATATCCTGCAACCAGGAGCAGGCTGTAAATATTCCCCGGTTCTTCTGTCAAAGATCTGTAAACGACATTCTGATCGATTCTTGCAATTACTTTTTCGCCCAGAATAAGCGCATTAAGTTTTTCCGTGATATCACTTGTAGCTACTTTTAGAACATCTTCAAGTACTTCATTCTTGCCGGTATTAACCCAATATGCCTGAGGCAGACAACCTTTCGACAGATAATTGATAACAGACCAGGGATTATATATTTCCTTATTTCCAAAGAGATATCCGTCATACCATTCCTTAAGTTCCTCTTCTTTATCCGAAAAGCCATAAGTCTTAAGCATCTCTTTTACTTCAGTGTCTGTGAAGCCAAAAAAGCCATCATATTCATCATCCATAACGCTGTTAACTGTAAGATTGTTCAGACCACTGAAAATGCTCTCTTGCGCAATCCTTAATATTCCGGTCAAAAATCCATACGACAGGTAACGATTGTCCTTAAACGCTCCGGAAAAAAAGTTTCTCATAAATCCTATGATCTTGTCATAGAATGCTTTGGAATATCCTTCCTGTATGGGTGTATCATACTCATCGATGATTATAATAGGGGCTTTTCCGTAATGCGCTGCCAGCATCTTTGACAATTTCTGTAAAGACGCAGATAGTTCAACCTCACTCACCTGCCCGCTCAATACTTTTTCAAAATAATCTTTCTCATATTTTTCGATCTTATCGCTATTTTTCAGTACAGAGTGTCTTCCAAACTCATCTTGCACAAGTTCGACGATCTTAGAAAAAGTATCTTCCCAGGAATCAAATTTTACATCCTTAAAAGTCAGAAAGATCACAGGGTATTTGCCCTGATGCTCCCTATACTGCGGGCCGCATTTCCATATAGCTTTATCAACAAAGTACTTGCTTGTATCTTCATCAGAAATTTCAAAGAAAACGCGAAGCATGTCCATGTTCAGGGTTTTTCCAAATCGTCTGGGACGGGTAAACAAAGATACCAAAGCTTTTTTATCAAGAAAATCTCGTATCAGTAGTGTCTTGTCAACATAGTAGTATTCAGACTGTGCGCGGATATAATCCGAAATACCAACCGGAAGGGGCTTGAGTTCTTCCTTCACTTCTGTTCTTACATATTCACCTGTACTAATGCGATTATCAGATGGTTTCTTTGCATTATCCGGAATCTGCCACTGCCTTCCAACTTTCTTTGCACCTTTTATCTTGCCATCTATACAAAGTTTTGCTACTCTACGCTCTGATATTCCCCATATTTCTGATATCTCTTTGCATGTTTTCATGGAAATGCTCCTCATTCTTTTATTGTCATCACGGTTAAAGATGTGGGTTTTCTCGCTAATATGGATTATTATTAATTATATTATAAATATTATTCGGAACATCGTCAAACAAATATCGACATTATTCGGAACAATACCAAAGTATTTTCGATATTGTTCCGAATGATGTCAATGTTTATTTGATATTGTTCTAGCAAGATATAAAAAAACGTCATTCATCCCTTTAAGTGAGATGAATGACGCTTTCTTGGAGGTAATCAGTTTTCACACTTTTTATCTTGAGCTTTAGAGTAAGATCAGATCCATCCATGGTCTTAGTTGATAGTACTAGGTTCAATAAACATTATTTAGTTACTCAAGAGGCGGTTGATCTCATCGACCATATCGTTGATAGCACTTGCCTGTTTGGCAACTTCTTCTGTGTTAGAGGCATTACTTGCTGCCATGGTACTGATTGCGGCGAACTGCTCATTCTCGCTTTGGATACTCTCAGCAATATTCTGATTGATGTCAACTGTTCTTTTGATTATATCTGACTGGCGTCTGTGTGCTTCATTCATCTGTGATACAGCTTCTACAGATTCATTGAGCATCTTGGTCATCTCACGCATCTCACCAAATACGTTCTTGAACTGCTCATTCTGCTCTGAGAGTTTGGTTGCATTGTTTTCAACCTGAGATGTCATCTCTGTTACATTCTTTTGAACTCTTTCTATTATCTCTCCTACATTCTTAAGAGAGCTTTGAGTATTATCAGCAAGTTTTCCAACTTCAGTAGCTACAACTGCAAATCCCTTACCTGCATCACCTGCTCTTGCAGCTTCGATAGATGCGTTCAATGCTAGAAGGCTTGTCGATGATGAGATCCCCTGTATCAATTCAAGAGTAGTACCGATTTCTTCAACTGCTTTTAAGAGTCTTTCTGCTATATCAGTTGTAACAGCCATAGAATCAGATACTTCAGAATTGATATCCTGAAGGTCATTTAACGCACTCTCATTTTCTTTGGACTTCTGAAGCAGGTTACCGGATGTGGCCTCAACTGTTTCTACGTTCTGCTCAACTATACTTGCACATTCACTTAACTCTGACAGATTAGCCATACTCTCATCCGCTTTATTACCAAGAATATTGCTGTTAGCAACAAGTTCCTGGCTGGTGGCACTAAGTTCCTCAGCAGATGCGCTTTCATTAGATGAGATATCCATAAGTGAAGTTCCTGCTGTTACCATCTTGGTAGATATAGATCTTACAGCATCCATAACTCCTGTAACTCTTCTGTTATTCTCTTCAAGTTCATCCTTTTTGGCAGTTATAAGGAAGTGTGATACGAAGAACAGAAACATCAAAAGTCCTGCAAGCGATAATACAAGTCCTACTACGCACATGATTATATCTGTTATAAACAGCTCATCCTTAACAGGAAGCAGATCAGTCCCTCTTATGAACCAGGCAGCAAACATCGATGCTATGCATATGGTACCTGTTATTGCAAGCTGCTTTAGATCCATAAAAAATCCTATAAGGATCAGGAAGAAACATAGAAATCCCCAGAACGTCCTGGTTGGAACCATGTATATGATATAGTTCCATTGGATGATAAGAACAACCGAGCAGAATAGTTTACCAACCTGCAGCTTTCCATCTTTTAGATATCCATCTTCATCAAAAGATGATCTTAAGATCAGCATACCTGTAACAAAAAAGCAAGCATCCATTAATCCGAAGATAATGACAGCAAGCCACGGTATAACCTGATAAAATCCCATCGTCTTCTCTACAACAAACATTGCTGTTGCAATCATACATGCTGAGACAAGAGCTATAATGCCCCACTTGTAGACTGCAGAAAGGTACACTTCAAAAGCCGATTTTCTATTCATCCTAACTTCCTCCATGATTATTGAAAAAGTTAACTCTTTAAAATAATTCGGAATGATTCATAAATTTCTTAATACTCTAAAAAAATTATTCTTCCCCTCCATGGTAAAGTTGAAAAAAGAGAGCCGGGACAAGTTAATGTTCCGGCTCTCTACACTCGCATTTACCTTTTCTGATCTCATGCGTCATCATATCTGCATATCTTTGTGATCAGTTCTTTTTATTTACTTCATAAAACTTTTTATCAGTCATAGTATAGTCCCCACAAGCAGTTTAGCCATTTCTCATTTCGATAATGTTGGTCGCCCCAGAAGTTCGTCATAAGTGATAAAATATTCTGCGCGTATTTCACCATACATTTCACCAAATACATATTGATAGAAGAAATATAAAATGCCATCTTCATAGAAAATGATATTTCCATCCAACTGAGCATTTTCATAAGCTAGATCATACACCTCTTCCGAAGTACTAATACCATAAGGAGATGTGCCCGCGTCATAACCTTTTTCAAAGTCCTGCACAGCTTTATCGGCGATTAGTGTTTTAAACTCGTCCTCTGTTCCATCATAAAAATCTTCAAGCGAAAGTTTTTCACCCGTCTCAATATCAAAAAGGAACTGACCTCTACCCTCAAAATCATGAGAAGATATTCGAAGATCGCTTTCTGTGGAAACCGTTATATATAAGTACTTCTCTTCAAGAACACCAACATCAATTACATGCTCCGAATAAGAATCATAATATGTAGTATTACCGTCTTTATGTTCATCACAGCTCCCATTATCTGAACCATCATCTTTAAAATAATTGATCGCATCCTGTGCATATTCTTTAAGCCAATCATTGATCTTATCAGAATTATCTGAATACTTTTCATCAAGCACAAAATATTCAACATGGTACTGTTTAAAAACGGCACCGCAGTCAGGACATTCTTCCTGGTAAGTCAATGACTCGATGGATCCATATTTGAAAAATCCATATTCATTTACTATACCATCAGTTTCAGTTATATTTGATAGACCTTCATCTTCTATATCCGCCGTATAAAACTTTGTTACTCCATCTTTATAATCAACATAGAACGCCTTTCCATCAGAAACAGTAAAGCCATAAAGACCTGGCGCAAATTTAGTACCGAAATTTTTATATGTGCCTAATGTACCGGGAATACTAGTTGTAGTCATAAGCTCAGTCTCTGTACCAGTAGAAATATCATACTTATATATTGTGTAATCAGCCACATCCAACTCATATTCCTGATAAACATAGTAGTAAATATTGCCATCCACATAAGATATCAGACTAAGAAAATCAATGTAATAATTGTAATTACTTCCTTCTTTATCAACAAATTCTGCAATAGTTTCCGTTGTTCCGGTTTCAAAATAATATACATCAATCTGTGATTGTCCATCTTTATCGCTTTGAAAAATAGCACTCTCTGAATCATAATAATATAAGCAGCTCTCACCATCAAAGCTATAATCCAGCTTTTCAATGTTTCCATCCTCAGATATCACATAGTAATCTTCATCTTTTTTACCAATAAAAAAGCCATTATCATCTATAATCTTATCCAAAGGAGCAAATAATGAATCATCCCATTTAGAACCCATCATATATGAGGAGCACTCCTCATATAGATCATTATACTTGGGCTGTGTTTCATTAAATGATAAACTATCATCCTCTTTATCAAATGCCCGGATACTTATTTTCTCATTGGCATAATCACAAAAGAAAACATATACTATACCTTCATATATCTCTAAGTAAGCCATTTCAGCTTCACACCAGTTAATAACAGGTTCTATCTCTTTACTTTCATAATCGTATGCAATAAGTCGGGCCTTTTTTTCGGTATCATTCCATAGATACTCTCCATAGAAAAGAACTCCATCGCAATAGTTCATATAAGAGAAAGTGTACATTGCTTCATCATCGGATATATGTTCATATATATCATTGATATCATACTTCTGAACATATGACCCATCATGTTCGAAGATGAATATTTCATCAGCATAGTCATAAGTAAAAGTATGAGGTCTGATAACGACACGATCTCCATTTGAAAATCCTTCTTCGGCTTTTACACTAGTATCTTCTTCCGTTTCTTCTTCGACAGATGAATTGTCTATGCCTGATTCATCACTTGCAGAAGTTCCTTTAGATTCTTCATCATCGAAACGATCTATTTCTTCATTCTTTTCATTATGATCACTATTCTCTTGATCATAATGAGACAAGGTAATCATCTCGCTACAACCGATCATAGGAAGAGTAAGTGTGATAGATAATATAATACATGCTATTTTTCTTTTCATAAAACTCCTTTTTTATAAGCATTAAAATAATTCACAATGACATCTGGTGTTTTTGTACATTGGGAGAGCCGATAGCTCTAATCATTTTATCCTATAATGTAATTTATTACTCGGTTATCTGACGAATTGCATATTTCATCCGACGAACTGCTTCTTATCTCGACAAATAATAGTACCAGGTTCAATAAATATTGAAGTTGACACACATTTTCTTGGATGTTAGTATATTTGATGTTCGTATACCATAAAGGTTTCAGAGCGGTTCGCTCACAGTTCCCAAATTGATTGATACTACGGAATTGTTTATAATTGGATTGATAAGTGTTCTAACTTTCTTTTTTCTTAGAAATAATCTTAACTCCTTTATGGATATGACAATAACTATAAAGGAGATGACAAATTGGGCATAACGCCGCATGATATCAATGATTTCTCCAAGTTAAAGACGGAGCTTCGCGACGTTCTTGAATTTATCAAAAGGCAGGATGAAGATAAACTGCTGTTTTGCATGCAATCAGAGAGAGGGGATGACTGGAGTATGAGTGTTGAGTCAATTAACATTATCAATGAATTCACTGGCGCAGGCATCCGCATAGATGAGACAGAGGGAGGAAAGGTAAAAATGTGCAGAGCTACTGAATCTATAAGGGAAGAAGGCGAACAGAAAAAATCCAGAGAGATTGCTGAAAGTCTGGTTAAGAACGGTGTTCCTTTGGATAAGATAATCGCTTCCATCCCTGATATTCCTGAGGATGAGATTCAAGAAATCTTTAACAACATCACTAAAAAGTCTTAATATCCAAAGCAATCAAGGCTTCTGATATGATCATTGTCATACCAGAAGCCTTTTTTATCCGCTAAAAATGTTATACTTCTCAGTCTTTTACTGTAATATAGCTTTCAACGTAGTCCTTCATCTCAAGCAGGTGGTCCGGGTCATCTCCGTCAGTTACATAGAGCATGAACTGAATATTGCTGTTGCCAAGGAGTGTCAGATAAGCATAGCCTGCGTAGTTATAATCAATAACTTCTCCATTGCTTGCTTCCTCGCCGTCTCCCGAAGCGCCTTGATGCACTCCCCAATATGAATCGTAGGAAGCATCTTCGACCCAGAAGATTATGTGATCGCCATTTGCGTCTTCGCCTTCTATGTACACTTCAGAGGTGTAGCCTGACTCTTCATAATAGTGGATATATGATGATTCGATCGATGTAAATAGTGACAGATTCAGGGAATAAGTCTCTCCTGACATTTCGAACTCGAGAGTATCAAGTGATGTATCAAGTTCCTTGCTTACATATTCATGGCCCTCAACCATTGGGTAGTAGGGGGTAAAATACTCATCTACAAATTCATCGCTATACCAGTAATGCGTATACACGCCGGAATTAATAGGTCCAGTCAGGTAGCCTTCGTAGAAATCCAGCTCTACATAGAACTTATCGAAGGTATAGATCTGGTTATTATCGTCCACGATAGGTGAGATGTCCATGAATGCACGAACTTCCTCCGGATAGATCTTACTATCATCATCCTGGAAAAAGACCTCCGGCAAATTATCAGTTGATGCTAAGAGCTGGCCGATTATGCACTCATTAAACGGTACGGCATAAGGATATGGATTGTATATCCAGCATTCTTCGGAAAAATCACTTTCAATATATTCGCCATCAACGTTATCCCATATATCGAGGCAATCAGGGCCATTTCCCATTTCGCCGCTATATGGTCCGACATACATTTCATCCATGGCCGTTAATCTGTCTTCCATTTCTGATCCGCGGTAGTGATATGAAACTATGCATCCCTGATCCTGCAATTCTTTGATGGTCATTCCTGCATAGAACTTAACGCCGTAATCATCAACAAAGCTTCCGTCCCACTGTGAATCCGGACCTGCAACCTGGCCTTTTTCGAATTCACCGCTGTCCTGGTCTTCCTCTTCGCCAGCCTCTTCAGCCTCTTTTTCTTCTTCAGAATCTTCTTCAGAATCTTCAGACTCTTCTTCGGTTTCTTCTTCCCCTTCTTCGGTATCCGCATCCCCTCTACCTAAGCTGACATCTCCGCATCCGGATAATACAGCAAAAGACATTACGAATGCCATGATGCTTGATAAATACTTTTTCTTCATACGCTGTCTCCTTTTGAAATTAGTCTAGACAGCGTATAAGTATACTATGGATGGGGGAATATGTCGAATTATAGGAATATTACCAGGTTCAATATACATTGTTCGGAACAATGTATATTTCGCTTCGATATTGTTCCGAACTATATCAAATTAATACTCATCATACCAGTAATCTTCCGCCGCATCATAAGCTTCGTCTTCATCTTCGTACTCGTCTTCATAATCGTAAAATTCTTCATACTTGTCATCAGCGAAGTCGTCTGCCGAGTCGTAGTCGTGCACGTCGTATGGGTCGTAGCTGCCAGAGCTGCTGCCTGTCGTATCTTTTTTGCCAGAGGAGTCTGTATCTTTTTTGCCAGAAGAATTTGTAGTTGTGGTGTCCTTAGATTTCTTCTTTTCGCTATCGGAGGTCCAGCTGCCATCGGCTTCTATAGTTCCTGTGTCATATTTTATGAGCTTTACTACTTCTCCGTGGCTTTCTCTGCAGTTATAGATAGTATATCTGTTGTTTTTGATCACGCTAAACATATATGTGCCGGGACTATACTCGGTTGTACCGGCAGTAAAGGTGCAGCGTTGGGTGTATTCAATCCATAGATAGTGATCTTTGTATTCTATTGAATCGCGGGGCTGGTATTTGTACTGCTCGAACATCTGGTAATAGTTGCTGCCGTAATACAGTTCGGACAGATTATGCTCTATTTCATCCTGGATCTTTAAGAGCATATTGCACTTGTCTAAATCGGGAATGCTGTTAAAGCTTGTATCCAATTGGACTGTTACATAGGCTTTGTCAAGATTGCCCCATGATCCTATGCGTTCAGCAGTAGTTTCAGCGGAACGTATGTCGTCATATACAACTTCGGCGGTTACTGATTCTACGTAGTCGCCGTCTCTGATCATGTATAAGACGGAGTTTTCTACTGTATATTTATATGCGTCCCTGGCTGCGTCAAGCTCTTCGGCCAGGTTTGGCTTCTCGCGATTGAGGCGCACGTGCTCCCAGTAATGGCCCCAGCTTCCGTATTTGTTGGTTACCTGGTAGTTGATCTTTATGGCTTCTATTATGAGTAGGCCCAGGCAGAATATGATACAGCCCAGGATTAGGGATTTCTTGGTGGATAATTTATTAGATGTATTGGGTTCTTGAATTTCTTCTGACATGGCTTGGTACCTCACGATGAGCGAAAGGGGTGCGCTTTAAGTGTATTCTCGTTGGCGGAATAGCAAAGAGGGAGCACGCGGCTCCCTCTGAGGTTATTATACTATATTGCTTAGTGGTGTGCCAGATTGCGGCTTTTATAATATACTTACTATTCTCAAAGGACTATAATGATTTCTATATCTATAAAGCAGAAGCTGTTGATTGTTCAAGGCCATGGGTGACTATCTATAATGACAAGCACCATTACGAATATGTAAAGTACCCGGAAAGGGATAAGTATAATAGGATTGTTTGATATTTCCTTCTTTAGACGATAAAAGGGAGCCATTTGGGCTCCCTCTAGAATATTATTTCATTGATTTATACTCTTTGTTTAGGAACAAACTCAATTTTAAGGACCATGCCCATTCCATCAGCCAATCTTTTCAAGAGATTAAGCGATGGATTTCGAGTTCCATTTTCTATTTTACTTATATCTGCCTGGTTGATTCCTGTCCGTTCAGCTAGCTCTTTCTGCGTAAGATTCTGCGAATTTCGTGCATCTACTATAGCTCTGATCACATCCATCTCAGGCTGAATGGCTTCATATTCTTTTTTGAATTCTTCATCTTTCAACTGCTCATCAAGCATATCATTAAAGGTTCTCATGATTTATCCATCCTTTCTATATAATCTAATCTGCGTTGTTTTGCCAGTTTTATGGCATCCGGTGGTGTTTTCTGTGTTTTCTTGACCAAATTGTATGGCATATATGCCATATTGTCAATTATAGCGTTCCCTTTCTTCAAACTCAATATTTTTTGTAACGATCAACTCATCTATAGTAACTCCCAGTAATTGAGCCATTATTATAAAGTTATCCATGGAAGGGAGGCTATTTCCTTTTCCGTTTGCTGTAGAATACCACTTATACACGCTCTGTACTGTTCCCAGATGAAGTTCTTTCCTAATATCTTCTGGCTTATATCCTTTTTCTTCGAACATACGCCTAATATTAGCGCATGTAGCCTTAGCATTAATAACCTTTTCAGGCATAGTTAGTCCTCCTCAAATGTTAAAACATAGCCTTTTGGGGTCCAATAATCTGGCATTCCCCTTGTAATTGATTGGAAAAAATTCGAAATGAATCAAGACAATACAGAGTTATTGCATAAAGCAACCGTTAATGATATCTTAGGATATGAAGTTAGCTCGGCCAGAGTTAAATACTTCATACAGGTCAGATGTGCAGCATCTGATTCATTTCAAAGAGGGACGTTTTGCAGAACGTCTCTCTTTTTATTTTCCAATGCCTTGTTCTTTCAAAACGGCATCACTCCTTTATCTCAAATATACTTCTGCGCTATGATCTCCTTCGTTATAGTTTGCAAGATAGCATTCATCTATCACTTTTTGGCAGTCATAATCAACTAATATTACAGACAATTCACCTCTGTATGCTATCTTATAAGCACGCCCTGCCAGATAATCATATGCATACCGATCATTTACAACTATAGAGCCTTTTATCTCCTTAGAAGTCTTGTATTCTAATACATTAGCCAATGCAAGCTGTATATCTAATGGTCTGAAACTGCTGCTTCCTGTGACACATCTTATATCAAACCACCATTGTTTTATTCTGCTCTTTTCAATATTAAGGATTACATTTGGAGCCTTTGAACCGTTAAATCTTTCCAGATCTACGTTATTATTAAAGCGTATGTTCTGAGACATCATGGCTGTAAGAAGGATTCCTGTTATACGCCTTTCTTGATCCAGAAGTTCCATTCTTCTGGTAGATTCAACGTCTTTTAGCCCTTTATAATTCTTTGAAACATTTATGATGTCAGAATGTCTTGAAGATGACTCTTCCACCATTTTTTCTGCCAATATGCTGGCTTTTTGAGTCAGTGTTTCACTATCCTGGTATTCTGCGGTGATCATCATATCTTCGTAAGTAACGCCATTCTGCGGATCAGCTGAGCCGGAAGTTAACTTTTTAATTATTTTAGGACTAGGAACATAATCGCCCTGCTCCGCTTTATAAATGGTCATGTAGCTAACGCCCGCCACTTCGGCATAGTCTCTTAAACTTCTGTCGCCTCTCGCAAGTCTGATAACATCAGCCAGTTCATGATTTTTATTTCGGTTCATAGTAATCCTCATTTCTAAGATTTGCCAAGGATGTGTTAAATATTTTTATACATCAAAATGTAGCTGGTTATGTCATCAGTTTTCTTGTATTTACGCTACTTATATCTATTTTACCATAATAAGAATATTATTCAATCTAAACATAGCAAGCAAGACTGTTTATTATTTTTAACAGTTTTATTGCTCTAAGAAAATCAAGGCTTCTGATATGATATTTTTGTTATCATAACAGAAGCCTTTTTAATTCACTTATGCTCTTTTTGTACTTATCAAAACAAGGTGATTACAATAGATAAGCATCATCCGGCCCGATACATTTTTCTTTGGTATAGACCGACCAATCCGTGATCTGGTCAAAAGAATATGTTCTAACATCACCCTTTTTTATCCCAGCAATATAATATGGATCCTGTGACAGCTCGGCCACAAGGCAGTCGTCTTTTATATCCTTGACTTCAAACCAGATGTGCTCTCTGTTCTGCATCGGATCATCGCCGTCCCAGTGCTCTTTGTCCATAACAAGACCGATCTTGACTGTGGCAAGGCTGTCCTCAAGCTCAAAGCCTTTTTTCAGATAATCAATGCGCTCCCTGGCCAGCCTGCTCATCCTGTCTGTCTCCTGAGTTGAGAAATAATACATCGGATTGTCTTTGATTTCATCATCAAAAGCCTGGATTGGCGTATATTTCTTGTTATCAAGATCATCTGGGGTGAGGTAGCACATCATCACATAGGTATCCTCCGAATGGTACTCGTCCCTGTCATCCTCTCCCCCCATAGCTCCTTCTGGGAAAAAACCTATCGCCTCTCTCCAGTCAACCGCAGTCGTCATAAGTGTATAATCTCCGACTCTGCCGATATAAACTGGATCTCCAGGCTCTATCGGCCTCTCCGACTCGATCATGCGGTATGCCATGTTCTCAATGATCCTGTAGTGGTTATTGTACATCTCTTCGTCAGAATAGAGCATTTCAAGCTCATACATTCCGCATCTTTTAAGTCCATGCGTATGAAGCCATACTTCACCGCCCTCCCCACTTACTGCCTGCACTGTAAAAAGATATCTGGGCGCGGGACTAACCTTTGATTTAGCCGCAAGTCTGATCCAGTCTCCTGAGAGTATTTTTTCAGATGGAACATCCATGACTGCAAGCATGTCAGGAATCAAGGCATTTACGATCCTGATCTGGTCATGGAAGCATACCTGATAATTCTCATTAAAGTCCATCTTGACGGAAAGGCCGCTCTTTACTGCCTGTATCCTTTCAAGCTCCTCTTCTGTAAAATGGTGCCCCAGTCTCATGAACGGCGGAATCTCTACTTTCCTTGGATAAACAAGTATCAGGTACTCTCTGTCTTCAACGTTTAATTTTATATACAGCCCATCTTCTTCCTCATAACGTGTCCCCGTCACCTGTATACTTTCATCCGCCTCAAGGTTATTCATGAAGATCTCCGCATCAACTACGCTCTCTTCGTCCCTTGGGATAATGATCATGTTGGAAATTTCTTTCATACTTTTTCTCTCCTGTCTTTCTTATAATGCCTGTGTTTGAATGTTGTTTAGACAATTACAGATGATAGCATTGTGGCGGCAGGGTGGCAAGTTTAGCTACATTTTTTCCAAAATGATTCCAAATGTGCTATAGTATTCAAGGCCCAAATTTAAATGTAATATTGGAGGATTATTAAATGTTTTGTGGAAAATGTGGAGCTCAGGTTCCTGACGGGGCTGCCGTATGCCCTAAGTGCGGCAACAAAATGGAAAACAAAGAGGCTATGCCAAAGGTAGCTAATGCATCTCAGAATGCCGGCACACAGGCTATAAGTTTCCTTAAGAGCCTTGATAACAAGACTATCGGTATCATCGCCACTTGTGCCGTTGCTGTTATTGCGGTTATCTTAATCTTCAAAGCACTCTTTGGCGGAATCAAGCTTGACGGCAGATACACTGATGGTTACTTCACCTATACATTCAGTGGCAATGAGGTCACATTCTACTGTTTAGGTACTGAATTTACTGTAAATTACAAGATCAAGAACGATAAGCTTATCTATGATCTGGATACTCTCGAGCTGTCCGATGCATGCATTGATTATTGCGAAGATTATTTACATATGGACGATGATGAAATTGAGGATAAGATCGAAAGCATCAAGGAGCACAGAGAGGATCCTGTAAAAATTGAATATGACAAGAAAAATAAGACCTTAAAGATCGGCGGCGGAACTTACTATAATGCCGAGAACTACAAGGCAGGACCAAGCGGTGAATATACATGCGAAGATGATGACGATATCACTATCACTTTCGAAGATGGTGAATTAACCTTCGATAACGACGGCGACGAAGTTACTGTCCCTTACAACTGTTTCAAAAAAGGCGACGAAGTATGGATCAATTTCTATAGCTTCGATTTTGAAAATTCAGAATTCTACCACACATACTTTACAAGCGTGATTGAAGATGTAGATGTAGATGAGATTGTTCTTGGAGATACTTCTTTTGAGAAGTAAAAGGATCTGAGGATCGGAGCATATTATGGCATTTTTTTCTCAATTGATAAAAGACTTTTCATGGCTTGCAAAAGCCTTTTCACAACCCAAGAAAGACAGTTCAAAGAAAGAAGATCTGATTGATTTTGATACTATGTATGACGGAGTTGATAAGCTTGGCATACGTGGTTATAAAATGACTCATCTAGAAGCATGCAAGAAGATCTGGCATGACTATGTTCCTAAAAGCGGCCAGTCAAACTGTGTTCAGGGTGAGCTTCTGAGACAATTAGAGGCTTTACGTGGCGAAGCTCAGGATAATGGAAATATCAACTGGGATGATGATTTTGAGTTCTTTTGTGATTTTATCAGAAAGACCCTTTTGGAATCCGGGATATTTGACGATGCTGTAAAATCAAAGCTTGATGGCTGCCTAAATATCATTAAGAGCAGAGGTAAATACGCATATTCTTACAACCATGGCCAAATTTCTGATGATACGGTAAATCCTATGCTCTTTGCTTATGTTTACGACGACCTGTATGACTACATCGCTGATGCGATTGCTATTTATGATAAATCAAAGGGTGGTCCGGTTCCGTATGCAGGGGAGCCGTCGATGCTGAATTGAAAACTTAAATTCCAGTTCATTCAGCCAAAAACTGGAACTTAGTGTTGCAAAGTTGCTACCGGAAATAAGTCTTGCAAACATTCCGGTGTGATATATTTATAGTTCAGCACCAGAGTCCGGATGGCGTATACCAAGGAGAATTAACCATGGCTAAAAACGCACATCTAACTCTTGATGACAGATCTACTATCGAAGTATCCCTCCGAGAGGGAGATTCCTTTACTGATATAGGAAGAGAACTAGGAAAAGATCCCTCCACTATAGCAAAGGAAATAAAGAACCATATACAGTATTCCCGAAGTGGTAGTTACAACCCATGTGCCAAACGCGCTAATTGTTCACTAATAGGGCAGGCATGCAAGCCATGCAAAAATCCGCATCATGGCATTTGCAGGAGGTGCTCTTTCAGAAACTGCTTTGAGCATTGCCCTGATTTTGTGGAACTTACATGTCGCAAATTAAATAAACCTCCATATGTATGTAACGGCTGCGATACCCGCCATCGATGCAAGCTTGAACGACACCTGTATGTAGCAAAGGCTGCTCAACAAGAGTATGAATCCCAAAGGTCTGAAAGCCGGCAGGGAATCGCAATAACACCAACTGAATTGAAACGAATTGATGCGATCATTTCGCCACTTGTTAAGCAAGGTCAGTCAATACACATGATCTGTGTCAATAATGGAGATGACATAATGCTTGATGAAAGACCATCTATAACTACATTGATGCCGGTCTCCTATCTGTGGACAACATAGATCTTCCTCGAAAAGTTCGTTACCGTGTTCGTTCTCATAAAAAACCTGTCAGAGTAGACAAGCAGTGCCACATAGGACGCACATATGAAGATTTTGAAGCATTTCTTTCAGCTAATCCAGATACAGCTGTTGTTGAAATGGATTCAGTAGAAGGTCGCAAAGGCGGAAAAGTATTACTGACTATATATTTTAGGGACAGTAGTTTGATGCTTGCCTTTATACGAGATGCTAATACTGCAAAATCTGTAAAGTGCATATTTAATGACCTTTATGAAAAGCTTGGTCATGATGTATTCACACAGCTTTTTCCTGTCATACTTACAGATCGTGGTAGCGAATTCACTGATCCGCTTGCCATAGAGTTTAATGACAATAATGAACGTAGAACCCGCATTTTCTATTGTGATCCACAACGATCTAATCAGAAGGGAGGTTGCGAAGTAACTCATGAGATGATACGTCGCGTTCTTCCTAAAGGCACATCGTTTGATAACCTGTGTCAAGATGACATTTATCTTATGATGAGTCACATAAATTCATACAATAGAAAAAAGCTGAACAACCAATCCTCACATCAGCTGTTCAGCTTCCTTCACGGTGAGAATGTACTTGATACCCTTAACATCAAGCTCATTCCTGCTAACGAGATAAATCTCACACCTCTGTTGCTGAAAAAGTAAAAATAGCTTACGCCATTCGGAACACATACCGATTCTCAGAGGGGTGGAATTTAATCTTGCGAAAAAGGAAGCTTAATTCGACCTCCGATTAGTGTGCGTACTTTTTCATAGATATTTATCTCGAAAAAAGCATAACAGCTTTTATGAGTCAAAACAATGTGTTTGGAATTGTAAATTCCAATAATAATCAACTTTGCAATACTAATTTCCTAAAAATCAGGAACTATATAGTTTTACTGGAATTTACTCTTGCGAGTATTCTAGTAAAACGGAATTAACTTTTGCAAACTGGAACCTCGGATTCCAATTCAGCGGGGAGCCGTCGATCATCAGATAAAAATGGATTTTTGGAGTTTTATAAGACGTTTCGGGAATTTTTTCCTGAAAACGCCTTATAAAACTCTTTTTTTATTTTTATCTATTCTCCTGCACCTCATTTTTTTCTATTGCAAAACGAAAGTGCCCCTTTAGGACATGCCTTAACGCATTCACCACAGCGTATACACTCTGAGCTGTTGGGGTTTTTAACAGGATCCACATTCATCTTGCACTGTCTTGCACAAGCGCCGCAGCTAACGCACTTGTCTTCATCGATATGAAGTCTTAAGATGCTTATCTTCTGAAATAGTGCGTAGAATGCGCCAAGCGGGCATACATACTTACAAAATGGTCTGTAGATGAAAATCGAGGACAGTACGCATATTATAAGTAGTGCGAACTTCCATCTAAAGAGTGCTCCTGCAGCTGCTCTCATGCCTTCGCTCAAAAGCACCAGTGGAATGCCACCTTCCAATGTTCCTACAGGGCATACGTACTTACAAAAGAATGGATCTCCTGCCCCTACGCTGCTCCTATAGAAAAAAGGAAGTGCAAATACCAATACTATAAGAACTATATATTTAAGATATCTAAGAACTCTGTCTATTTTCTGCGGCACTTTGATCTTGGGTGTCGGGATCTTATAAAGAAGCTCTTCTATAAGTCCAAACAGACACAGCCATCCGCAGATGAATCTTCCTACAAGAAGCCCTATAGTTGCAAGGAATCCTACTACATAGAAAGCAAACTTCCTTCTCCTTGCATCAAATACGGACTGCATCGCTCCGATCGGGCACGCCCCTAGCGCTCCCGGACATGAATAGCAGTTCATGCCCGGTACGCAGAATCTCTTAAGCGGCCCCTCATATATAGTTCCTTTTATAAATCCGGGGATATAACTGTTGGATATCAGCCCCCAGCCTGCCTGCACGCATTTTCTGATTATTCCGTGCTTTTTTAATTTATCTGCCATCAACCTATACCTATACATTCCATGCAAATATTTACCGCCTTGCGATATACTGTTTTCATCTCGCCCCTATTCGCTCCATATATGCATGAAGATATAGCAGCTATCAGCAGTATTATAGTTACCCATATCGGAACTTTTCTCTTTGACTTCATCGAACTATTATCTCCTCAAAATTCCTTTTGACAAAAAATATATACGAAGCTTGAAAAGCCATATCAATGCGCCTTACTGGCCTGCTGCCTCAAATGCCTGCGCGATATACTCTTCCCACTCTTCCTTGGTGTGTGAACCAACGATAGGGCTCATAAGAAGATTTCCCTCAGAATCTACAAATACAGTTGTAGGATATGCATCCAGAAGAGCATAATCTAAAAGTTCTGGAGTTGCAACGAATACAGGATACTCAACACCTGTATCTTCAACGATATCGATCGCATCAAGCAGAATATCTTCGTCATAGCCGCCTGCGCCATCATATACATCACAAGTCATGCCAAGGATCTCAAAGCCTTTATCCTTATACTCTTTTTCCAGCTCAGCAAGTTCAGGCATCTCATTGATGCATGGTCCGCAGAATGTGCCCCAGTAGTTGATCATAGTAACAGTGTTGCCTGTAATATAATCACCAACTACAACCTCATTTCCCTCAAGATCTGTAAGTTCAAAGGAAAGTAGTGCCTCATTATCAAAATCATCTGCACTAAGACCTTCCGGAAGCTGGAAATCTACAAAAGTAATATTGTCGATGATCTCAGATGAATATGACAAAAACTCGAGATACTCTTCCTTAGTCTCATCGCTTACTTCAGCACAGTAGACCTGATCTATGTATGTCGGATCATTATCATACCAGTCATCTTCTTTGATCGCCAAATAATAGAATCCGCAATTCTCGCCAAGATCAGCGACCATGTCCTTAGTAAGGCCATAATCTTCACTCTCATAATCTTCAGGAGTATACTGCTCTACATCTGCAACAATATAAGCGATCTCAAGCATATTATTATCAGGATCATCCGGATCTGTCATATATATAGATGCATAGCCAAAATCATTAGTTACCTGTCCGTCTACTGCGATTCGGTCCTGCTTGTCCTTAAGTTCATCAGGAAGTTCTATCGTCATACCAAAGCCTGACAGATCGAGTACACCGTCAACAGGCACAGCCTCAAATTCTCCATACGCCCACTGTGGAAGCTCTGAATCAGATATTTTGGTATCTTCTGTATCAGCATCTTTTGAATCGCCTGCATCAGCTGTATCAGATGTTTCTTCAGTCTCTTTTTCCTCATCTGTCTTTTCAGTATTTGTCTTATCGCTTTCGGATTCATTATTGGAATTATCACCACAGCCAGCCAAGGTGCCTGTAATCATAAGTCCAGTAAGTAATAACGCCAGTGATCTTTTCTTCATAATTCAAATCCTTTCTTAATATATACTTTTATTCTAAATACTATATCATTGAATCCCTAAGGGTTCAAAATATATTTTTACTATATCTATCTTTGCTTAATTCAACATTAAAAATAGAAACTTATATATTCTACTACACCCCAGGATAACTGCCGCAGGGCATAGAAAAAGGCTATCTATACCATTTGTATGGTACAGATAGCCTTAAATTTACATGCGCTTATTTTTTTAGCTGTCCAGCGACCAGCCGCTTCTTGTAAGAAGAATTCTGTTATCTACCAGATACTTAACATCCATTCCAATAATAGCTGATGCCTTATCTATATATTCCTGCTGATTAGCTGCTCCCATTGCCTGATAGTAATAGTATGCAGGCTTATGTGATCCATCAAGATTGTTAAGACCAAGTGCAAGATTAGACTCCATTTCGTGAGCATTATCTGTCTGTCTGAATAGAAGGAATGCATCGATATCAGGATAAGATGCTGCCATCAGATAGCTGTATACAAGTGAAGCGCTCTGATAATCTTCACCGAAGCTTGAAGTATAGCCCTGCTCTGCAAGTGAGATACTACGTACGCTTCCGTCAGGTGCAAGGAAATCAGCCTGGTGCATATAATCGATAAGAACATCGATATTCTGCATTGTGATGTAAGGTGTCTTAATGTTTCTGCTTACATACTGTGACTGTCCCTTCCATGCATATGGATCAAAAAGTGGTGAGTTATAAGGATGGAATGAAAGTCCCCAGTTAATGTTACCTTCTCTGTTCATGTAGTAATTGAATGTATCAAGATATGCCTTACTAAGGAAACATCCAGGATTAGACTTACGATTCCACTCCTGATCGATCGAATTGTAGATATTAGCACTGCCGTTCATGGACTTGATACCATTGTAGAAAATACGGAATGCCTTAACATAAGCATTAACGTTAGTATCAAGATCATCAGACTGAAGGTAATACCACTCAGTTCTTGCATTTACTTCGTTACCGATACACCAGTTATCAACCTGGCCATGTCCTGTCATTCCGGAATATCTCTCGCCAAGGAATGCTGCGATAGCCTTAAGGTGCTTAGTACCACCCTCTTCAGCTGTATTGAAAGCATATCCAGGGCACTCATGTCCATCTCTTGAATCCGGATGCATCAGATCAGCTGTATAAGGTGACTGAACATCATCTGAATTAAGGATTACCATAGTAACCTGAAGACCCATATTATTCCACTGAGAAATAAGTGTGTCATAACTTGTTACTGTATGACCATTGAAATAATATGTTGTTCCATCATATGTATACTCGATAGTCGGGTATGCAGGATCATCTGTAAGACCACATACTGTACCAAGATCAAAGTTATAGATAACCTGCTGAAGACCAAGCTCTGAAAGCTCGTATGTATCTTCCATCTCAAGATCTGCAAGAAGACCCTTGATACCATGATCATTACGTATAGATGTGAATGTTGCAACAGCTTCAGGATTAGTAATGTAATGCTCATCACTTACCTGTACATAGCTTCCGCCCTGTTTAACTGCTACAAGGAATTTACGGCTGAGATTAGAATCCTCTGTGTTAAGATTGAGAGAAAAAGTAAATGTTGCGCTCTTTGAAGTCTTAGCAGTTGCTACTACTTTTCCCTGAGCTCCATCTTCATAAACTTCATCTCCAAAAAGATAAAAATTTCCATCATCACTTGATGGAATAGATTTGCATGATACCTGAGCTACAACATCAGTCCCTTGAATTGTAACTGAGTCAATTGTTACAGGTCTTCCTGCTGCTTCAGAATTCATAGATCCGTTCCAAAAAGAAACACCAGAAACGACGATAGCTGCAAGAATTGCCATAACGACAACTATAGCAGACCCAATAATAGTATTCCTGCTTTTCTTATTCATCAATATCCTCCAGTAATAGTTTTTTTACACTCCTTTAACTATATCACTCAGAGGCCCTTTTTTCAATTAATTGACTTGAAACTTCGCACTTATAAAACTTCTCCAATACCTCGAAGATTCCTGAGGATGGCAGCCTATAAATGATTTTGGGGTCTTTGAAAACTATATTAAATTCAAGAGCTTGATAGATGAAATGATATATTCTGCTTGGGATTCATCTGTTTGAGCGAAGCGAGTTTATGAATCCCGGAATATATCATTTCAGATATCATGCCTTGAATTGTATATAATTTTCACGACCCCAAAATCATTTATAGGCTGCCATCCTCAGGAATCTTCCACGCATGCGACAACATTATTCCCGCGAATTTTCGCCATTAATAAAAAAGTTGCCGACGACAAACGTAAGTTGCCGCCGGCATTGTCTTCTAGTTGTACCCGGTGATGTCGTTTCCTGCTTTTTGACTCCTAGCGAACGCCAGGTGGGTTACCGCAGCCTCAGTCGCTGCCTTCCTCTCCCTTAGCTTGTCTGCGCATGCGCAGGGCCGGAGGCGTGACATTGAAGATGAGGAGATATAGGATTCCCGTTTAAAGTAACTGTAGGTTCAAAAACTGACAGGAGTGTCGAACATCTCAGGCGAACTCTTTCGAGTTCTTCTACCTTCATTATATAATAGTTCCTTCAAATTGCAACTACATTTTCATAAAATTTCTGAAAATTTAGATTCGCAACCGTTATTATGATAATTTAGAAATCTGAAGGTGTTAAATCTCCGAGTTCATCGTATGAATCATAGGTGATAACATACTTACATGTTGCATCTGAAATCTCGATATCATCTGTCTCCCATGCCTCCTTAAGGTCTGAAGCAACATGAGACATATCAAGTGCATCAAGTTCTACTTCCTTACGAACAGGAGCATATGTTTCAGCATCAATGTAAAGTGTTACTGTTGCACTTACTTTAGTTACATCATCACCAACACCTATACCATAGTAATACTGAGCAAATTCAGCAAGTTCTTCAGCATCACCTGATGAATATTTTCCTGTGATCTTAAAGCACTGTCTGCCATCAATCTCATAAGTTGTATCATCTATCTCGCAGTTAGAAATATAACCAAGATCAAATACGATGCTGTTAGGTAAATGGATTCCATAATATGCAAAGTTGCTATCAGAACCATCTGCTTCCCAGTCATCTCCATCATACTGAGAATAGTACTCGCTATCTTCATAGAAGAAATCAAGATCATGATCATTTATAAGGCTTGTACCGGTATCATCTTTTATAGAATACTCGGAAGTTACATAGATCTGATCAGCGTCATGATTATCATATGTGCCTTTAAACTCAGCTTCGATCTCTCCGGTAAAATCATAAGAATCACTTGATTCAACTGACATTGAGAATTCATAAGTATTTGAAATTGTTACGCTTACATCAGTTGAATCTGCAAGGTATTCTTCTGCTGCTTCCATTGCATCATCTACATCAGGAATGAGCTTTGGTGATATCTCATCATCCATTCTTGCCTGGAAGCTGTCATCTCCTGTTGCACTAAGTGCTCTCTGAGCATCTTCCATAGCTGTTTCATAATCTTCGTTTGCGATATCTGCATCAATGATAGCGTTATAAGCAGTGATGATGCCTTCTGTAGCTTCTGCATTGCCGCTGTCTTCTGCAAGAACTGTCTCAAATGCAGTTATAGCATTTTCATAGTCACCTGAATCAAGATATCCGTTTGCTGTTTCAAGATCAGCTGCGATCTGTGCTTCAAGTTTAGCCTTCTTAGCATCAGACTTACCGTTCTTGGCATCTTCATTGTCAGGATAATCTTCAAGGATCTTGTCGTATGCAGCTATAGCTTCATCGAATGATCCTTTATCTGTAAGCTCCTTGGCATCAGCAAGAGCATTACCAAGCTCTGACTTCTTGATTCCGTCAAGGGCCTGCTTGTTCTCTTCGTCATACTCAAGCGCTTCTTTATAATAAGAAATAGCTTTATCATAATTGCCGTCTTTGTACTGCGCATCACCGTCGGCAAGTGCATTCTCTAAACAATTGTTGCGATACCATTTATATCCAAAGTATCCGCCAACGCCGCCACCTGCAAGCACGATAACAAGAATAATAGCGATTATCACACCTTTGTGGCTCTTTTTCTTAGGTGGCTGAGGTGCCGGTCCGCCATACATCGGCTGTCCGTATCCCTGTCCTCCAAACTGGGGCTGTCCCTGCGGCATTCCATAACCGCCTTGTCCCTGCTGCGGCATTCCGTATCCGCCCTGGCCTTGCTGCGGCATTCCGTATCCGCCCTGACCCTGCTGCATACCGCCATACTGCTGGCCGCCCTGGTACTGCATCTGCGGGTTACCATTCTGCGCGCCTTGTGCCTGTGATCCGCAATAAGGGCAGAATGCGTTACCATCCTGATACTCTTTTCCACACACATTACAAATCATATTAATCTCCCTCCGAAAACTTTTTTACTACCCTCTTTTATAATGATGCAGGTGTCAAAAGAACTTTCGGCACCTGCATTATTTAATTACTTGATCATCTGATATTTTATCATTTGATATATTTATCATTTGATATATTTATCATCTGAAATATTATTTTTCGATCACTTGCTGATAGGTCTTGTCTGCTCCTTGAGCCAGTCAACAATAGCCTGATCCTTGATAAGCGGTGATACCTTTTCAAATACAGCCTTATGATATTCATTAAGAAGATCGATATCTCCCTGCTGCATATACTGAGTATCAATAGCCTCAAGATCGATAGGTGCATATGTAAGATGCTCAAATCCAAGGAACTGACCGTCATCATTCTTGTTGCCTTCTACAACTTCGATGATGTTCTCAATACGGATTCCGTGGCTTCCTTCCTTGTATACACCAGGTTCATCAGATACGATCATGCCTGGAACAAGCTCATATTCCTTGAGACCTTCGCGATACTGCCAGCGAATGTTATGAGGTCCCTCATGAACATTGAGCATATATCCGATTCCGTGACCTGTACCGCACTTGTAATCAATATCCATAGCCCAAAGTGGCTGTCTTGCAAGGATATCAAGGTTTCTGCCTGTGCATCCCTTAAGGAACTTTGCATTTGCAAGGTGAAGCATACCAAGACATGTGCCTGTATAGTGCTTCTTAACTTCATCTGAGATAGGTCCTACAACGATAGTTCTTGTTACGTCTGTAGTTCCGCCTTCATATGTTCCGCCTGAATCTACAAGGAGCATTCCTTCAGGCTTAACTTCTGCATGATCCTCTTTGGTAGCTTCATAGTGCATCATTGCTGCGTTAGGACCATAAGCACTGATAGTCGGGAAAGAAAGTTCAATGAATCCCGGAAGCTCAGCACGCATGGAATCAAGCTTCATAGCTGCGCTGTACTCATCCATAGGGATCTTGCCAACGTTAGTCTTTACCCAGTACATGAACTCACAAAGCTTAGCACTGTCGCGAATGTATACTTCTCGTATATTTTTCATCTCAGTGTCATTCTTGATAGCCTTCATAAGCTCTGTAGGATTGTCGTTATACACGAGCTTGTCCTTGCCTGCCGCATCAAGAAGTGTTCTGTAAGTTGAATAGTTGATATTGTTCTTATCAACAAGTATATTACCTGTATATTTTCTATTCTTAAGGAATTCCATTACTTCATGGTAGTCATGAACTGTAATGTCATTGTCCTTGCAATATGCCTTGATCTCATCTGTGAGCTCAGCTTCCTGAACGAAGAAGTGGAACTCATCAAGTGTGATGAATGCATATGAAAGAGCTACAGGGTTACACTCAACGTCGTTGCCACGAAGGTTTGTAAGCCATGTGATGTCATCAAGCTTACTAAGAAGGTGGCTGTCGCATTTATACTCTTCCATCTTCTTACGAACATCTGCAAGCTTTTCTTTGAAGCTCTTGCCAAAAAGCTCTTCCTTAAGCTTGTAGATCTCATGGCAGGGAAGTGCAGGACGGTCTGTCCATACTTCATCAGCCAGATCTCTTTCATAGGAAAAAGATACTTTTTTGTCCTTAAGAGCCTTTTCAATTCCAAGGCCTATTGCTGTTGCGATTACTCTTCCGTCAAATCCAAGAACCTGTCCGTCTTTCATGTTGTCCTTGAGATACTCGTTAAGAGTAGGAACGCCTTCATTACCCATGCGGTAAAGAGTTACGCCTGTTCCTTCAATTTCTTTTTCTGCCTGTATAAAATAACGGCCGTCAGTCCAAAGACCTGCCCAGTCCTTGCTTATAACTACTGTTCCGTTAGATCCTGTAAAGCCTGTAAAATACTCTCTTGCCTTAAAAAAGTCTGCTGCATATTCGGAGTTATGAAAATCCGAAGTCGGCATCATGTAGTAGTCTATTCCGTACTCCGCCATCTTGGCACGAAGAAGGGACAGACGATTCTTGACTGCCACGTTTTCCATTTTGGGTCCTTCTTTCAATGTATAAATTTCAAGTGCCATAAACACCAGCTCTGCTGTCACCAAATATTTAATTTGTTGATAGTATCACTAAAGTGCTTATGGCACTTATTTTTAAATATTACAAACCATATTTAGCGCCGATAAGTGGTGCTACTGCGGATGATCCAAGTCTTGAAGCGCCTGCTTCGATCATAGCGTGAGCATCCTCGATAGTTCTGATTCCGCCTGCTGCCTTGATCTTAACATCAGGTCCGATGTTCTGAGCGAAGAGCTTAACGTCTTCAACTGTTGCGCCAGCTGTACCAAAACCTGTTGAAGTCTTGATGAAATCAGCCTTAACCTCTGTTACGATCTCGCAGAGCTTCTTCTTCTCTTCATCTGTGAGGTAGCATGTCTCGATGATGACCTTAAGGCAGTGACCTTCTGTAGCCTTACGGATCTCCATGAGTTCCTTCTTAACTTCATCAAAGCGGCCATCCTTAACATCGCCGATATTAACAACTGTATCGATCTCTGTAGCGCCTGCCTCGATAGAATCAAGAGCTTCAACAACCTTTGAGTGTGTTGTGTTGTAGCCAAGAGGGAAGCCGATTACTGTACAAACTGTAAGCTTGTCGCCGTACTTCTCATGTACTCTCTTGATAAAAGACTGTGGGATACATACAGATGCTGTGCCGTAGCGAACTGCTTCGTCGCAAAGAGCTACGATTTCATCCCATGTTGCAAATGCTTTAAGAAGTGTGTGATCAATATATCCAAGTATTTCCTTATCTTCCATTATTTTCACCTCCAAGGATACTAAAATATGTTTCAGGACCTTATCATAAACCGCACAGATTGCGGTCATACGAAGATATGATCCAAAAAACTCCATTAACTATAAGATTATAACACATGGGAAAATTAATAACATCACTTTACATTTTTTAATAGGAAAGACTTTTTATGGAATCATTTTATTTTATAAATACGAAAGTCTTTTTTATGGAACCGTTTTCATTGAAAAATCTGGATATTTTTTCTAAAAAGTTCTTAAATTTGCATAAAAATACGGATTTTTGTGGTAAAATATAGATGTTTCTATTATTTGAGTTGCTTTTCTAATTAGCAGTTCAGTTTATTGATGTATTTTATTGCATCTATCTCAAATTCATTTTTTTACCAAAAGTCACGAGTAGAACGTGTGACTAATGAGTTTGGATTTTTTCAAACTATCTCAATCATATTCGTGAGAATATTCATCAAGTAAGGAGGACGGCCTATTGACAGAAGAAAAAAACGTATATTCAATTGTAACCCCACAGATCGAGCAGCTGGCAGAATTATGCCACAAATCTGACATTATCGATTCCGAGCTTTATACTCGTTTTGATGTAAAAAGAGGACTTCGTGACCTTAATGGTAAGGGTGTTCTGACAGGACTTACGCATGTGTCCAAGATCACCGCTACTAAGGAGGTTGATGGACAGACACTCCCTGAAGATGGTGAACTTTACTATCGTGGCATCAATGTCAAGGAACTTATTAAAGGAAGTACGCAAGAGAATCGCTTTGCGTTTGAAGAAGTTGCATATCTTCTTTTATTTGGTCAGCTTCCAAATCAGAAGGAGCTGGATGACTTTAAGGAAGCACTTTTCTTCTACAGAAGCCTTCCTACAGGTTTCGTGCGCGATATTATCATGAAGGCGCCAAGTAAGGACATGATGAATACGCTTTCAAGATCTGTTCTTACTCTTTATTCTTATGATGACAATCCGGATGACACTTCACTTCCTAATGTACTTAGGCAGTGTATGTCACTTATAGCTCTTTTCCCAGAGCTCGCTATATATGGTTATCAGGCTTACAACCACTATCATGAGGGGAATTCTCTCTTCATCCATCCGCCGAGAACTGACCTTTCAACAGCGGAGAACATCTTGTATCTGCTGCGTCCTGACAGTCAGTACACGGAGCTTGAGGCGAGGATCCTTGATATCTGCCTGATCCTTCATATGGAGCACGGTGGTGGTAACAACTCATCCTTCACGACTCATCTTCTTTCATCATCACTGACTGATACTTATTCTGTAATGGCTGCTGCCATCGGTTCCCTCAAGGGGCCTCGTCACGGCGGTGCCAACATCAAGGTTATCAGGATGTTCGAGGATATGGAGAATAATCTTAAGGACTGGACTGACGATGAAGAAGTCAGCGCTTATCTTGAAAAGCTCCTTGCTGGTGAAGCCTTTGACAAGGCTGGTCTTATCTACGGTGTAGGCCATGCTATCTATTCAAAGTCTGACCCGAGAGCTCAGGTATTCAAGGGATTCGTTGAGCAGATGGCTCATGAGAAGGGATTCGACAAGGAGTACGCGCTTTATGATAAGGTTGCTACTCTGGCACCTCAGATCATTTCCAAGCGTAGAAAGATGTATAAGGGTGTTAGTGTTAACGTCGATTTCTATTCAGGTTTCGTTTACAAGATGCTGGGTCTTCCGATCGAGCTCTACACTCCTATCTTCGCCATGGCGCGTATCGTAGGTTGGAGCGCTCACCGTATGGAAGAGCTTGCAAATAATGGTAAGATCATTCGTCCTGCGTATAAGGCGATTGGACCGGATATGCCGTATATTCCGATGAATAAGCGTGTATAAGACCATAAAAAAGGATGCCGTGAGGCATCCTTTTTGGTGCTTACATATTAAGGAAGTTCTTAACAGCCTTCTCCATGTCAGCTACTTCTACAACTGTGTCATGACGAACAGGTGCGTTTCTGATTGAAGATACTGCCTCAGGGATCTCAAGTCCTGCCTTAGCTGCTAGCTGATCTGCAAGTTCGAAATCGTCCTCAGCCTCAGCCTTATCAATAGCTCCAAGAACGGCTCTAGTGAACTTGAATGGGCTCGCTGTTGAAGCGATAACTGTTACTGTGTTATCATTTGTATCTTTTTTATACTGGTTGTATACGTGACTAGCAACAGCTGTATGTGTATCAATTACATATCCTGTTGAATCGTAAAGGCTCTTGATAGCCTCTTTTGTCTCATCTTCAGAAGCAAATCCACCGTAGAAATCTACAAGCTTCGCTTTCATCTCATCTGTGATATCATACTTACCTGTCTGAGCAAGGTTCTGCATATACTTAGCATCAGCGCCTGCATCGTCGCCTGCGATGTGATAGATAAGTCTCTCAAGGTTTGATGAAATAAGTATATCCATTGAAGGTGAGCTTGTAAGTACGAAGTCTCTATTTCTATCGTAGCTTCCTGTCTGGAAGAAATCGTACAGAACCTTGTTGGAGTTACTTGCGCAGATAAGCTTTCCGATCGGAAGACCCATCTTCTTAGCATAGTAAGCTGCAAGAATGTTACCAAAGTTACCTGTAGGAACTACAACGTTGATAGCGTCACCATCAGCAATTCTGCCGCCAGCAAGAAGCCTTGTATAAGCATATACGTAGTAAACGATCTGAGGAACAAGACGACCTATATTGATTGAGTTAGCTGATGAGAACTGGAATCCGGCCTTGTCCATTTCTGCAGCAAGGTTATCGTCTGTGAAGAGTTTTTTCACACCAGTCTGAGCATCGTCGAAGTTGCCCTCGATACCTATAACGCAGGTGTTATCTCCCTGCTGAGTTACCATCTGTTTTTCCTGAATAGGGGATACACCGTGCTTAGGATAAAAAACTATGATCCTTGTGCCAGGTACATCTGCAAAGCCTGCAAGAGCCGCTTTTCCTGTATCACCACTTGTTGCTGTAAGAATTACGATCTCGTTCTTAACATTATTCTTCTTAGCAGCTGTTGTCATAAGATATGGAAGAATTGAAAGCGCCATATCCTTGAAGGCAATCGTACGTCCATGGTAAAGCTCGAGGTAATATGCGCCGCCTGCCTCTGTAAGTGGAGCTATCTCGTCTGTGTCGAACTTGGAATCATAAGCATGCTCGATGCAGTACTTAAGCTCTTCTTCAGTATAGTCTGTAAGCAGAAGCTTCATAACTTCATATGCTGTCTGCTGATAATTCATCTGTGAGATCTCTTTGAGTGTCTTATCAAGATGTGGAATATGATCAGGTACAAAAAGTCCTCCGTCCGGTGCAAGTCCGCGAAGCACTGCTTCTGATGCCTTCACCTTAAGATCTGCCCCTCTTGTACTTGAATAGATTACATCTGCCATGGATATTGCCTCCCTGTACGTGGAAAATATAAGTGTGGTATGATAAACTTGATTTAACTTTAATGCACATTGTACCATACAACACTCACCAATGGGAACAAGCAATTCAAACAAATAATGTATATTTATGCATTATTTTGCCATTAATTGTGCATATATTAGTTCTGTAGTCATTCCTTGCAACCGCGACATAATGATAATTACATAACATTCGCAGGTTTGATAATAAGAGCACTGAAACCATTTCGTTTAAAAATTACGGAATATATTGTAGATAATTCGCAAGTCTGATAAGAATAGCAGAGCAACCATTTTCATTAATGAACAAAGAGGTTTCATATGGAGAATCTCTCAACTCTGACAGGCGTACAGACCGCAACCTACAAAGATGGTTCCACCTATTACAGATCATCCATCACTCACAAGGGCAAGCACATTGCTCTTGGTTCTTATGACTCTCCCCTCATGGCACATGCCGCCTACCTCGAAGCCCGCGGCATCCTCGACAACCCAGCCTGGTCACTCGACGACTGGAAAAAAGACTATGCTTTAACTTTCCAAAAATGCGTCATCCTAGTCAACTTCAGAGACCAGGGTGTCTACATCGGAACCCCCATCCTTCTGAAAAAAGACTACTTCCTATATTATCTCTCCTACAACGACATCCTTACTTTTGATATAGATGACCTCTTCTACTATTCATCCCACTCCATCATGCGAAGAGGAAAGCATTTATTCGTTGCCGACTACGGAAGCCAGCTCAGTATTTTATCAAGGTATAACATCCCCCCTTACGGCGTCGCAGGCAGAGACTACAGATTCATCAACGGCGATCCCACTGATCTTCGCTACCAGAACATCGAGATCATCAACCGCTTCCGCGGCGTCCGCCTCTATAACAAAAAAGGTTTCCAGCGCTACAAATCCGTCATCCACGTCAAAAGCACCTACGTCATCGGCCACTACAACTCAGAATACGAAGCCGCCATCGCCTACAACAAAGCCGCTGATATCCTTATGAAAAAAGGCGTTAATAAAAATTATGAACTTAATTATATTGAAGATTTAAGTCCCAAGGACTATGCTGATATTTATACGCGTGTTAAAATATCAGAGCGTATATTAAAATATCAAGGAACGTGAATTAAAAAACCAAAACTGCTATGTTCATCTTTGATCATGAGACAGTTCAGCAATTCGATTTACGTTCAAAAAAGAGGTCAGGTAAAATGTCAAAGAACAATAGCACATCAAAGAAGGAGCGTAAGCAGCGTTTCTTTGCAGTTATCGCTATGATAATCATAATCGCAATGCTCGCTTCTACTCTGATAGCTGGTCTTACAGGATGCGGTTTACAGACCGCGTCCTATACGGACTACATTGACAGGACCTCCTTTTATTTTGATACCGTTATCAATATCCGCATCTACGATCAAAAAGACGAATCCATCCTCGACGGATGCATGGAACTCGCACAGAAGTACGACTCTCTCCTTTCTGCGCAGACTCAAGGGTCTGATATATGGAACATCAATCACTCAGGCGGCACTCCCGTCACAGTAGATCCCGATACAATCTCCCTTCTTGATCAATCCTTATATTACGCCGACCTAACAGGCGGCGCCTTCAATCCCGCCCTCGGCAGCGTTATATCCTTATGGGATTTTACTTCCGATGATGAAAAAGACCACACCGTCCCAGACAACAGTGCCATCGAAGAAGCCCTCCCTCACACCGACTACCACGCCATCACCATAGACAATTCTACAAACACAGTCACCCTCACCGATCCCGACGTCCAAATCGACCTCGGCGCCATCGCCAAAGGCTTCATCGCTGATAAGATAAAAGAATACCTTCTATCCCAAAACGTTAGTTCCGCCATCATCAACCTCGGCGGCAACGCCCTCTTAGTCGGCTCAAAACCCGATAATAGTTCGTTCACCGTTGGAATAGAAAAGCCCTTCTCCTCCGGCGACTACATCACAACCATATCCACTACAGATAAATCCATCGTCACCTCCGGAGTCTACGAACGCTACTTCGAACTAGATGGCACCATCTACCACCATCTTCTGGATCCAGCTACAGGATTTCCCGTTCAGAACGATCTCTACAGCGTAACCATCGTATCAGACAACTCTGCCGACGGCGACGCTCTTTCCACTGCCTGCTTCGTATTAGGGCCAGAAGCCGGTATGGAACTCATTGAGTCTCTTGACGGCATCGAAGCTGCTTTCGTCTATAACAATTACTCTGTAGTATATAGTTCAGGTTTCCCCATAAACTAATACTACCCATCCCACTTCTCGCAAAATCGTTTTCTCATCTTGCAGTATCGCCTCCATCCTCTTCCTTTTCACTATATTGGGCGCTTCGCCCTTTGGCCTTGCACAGCCTAGCCGTTCGTCGGTCAGGACTATGCCATATAAGATCATTGACCGATTTTGAAAAGAATCCAGAGATTTCTTAGCGTCTTAGAAGGCGAAGTACTGCGTGTCCACGTAGCCGGATAAGACACTTAGAAATCCCTGGATTCTTTTCACATGAGGCCAATGATCTTATATGGCATAGTCCTGACCGACGAACGGCGACCTCGCATCCCACTCCCCCAATTGCGAAGCCCCCAATATAGTGATAATATATTACTGTAGGCGATAATTTCTGTGCGTTATTGCGATAGTCCCCATCGGAGGATTACGATGCGCTTTGTAAAAATCGATAGCTTAAAGCCAGGCATGCGCCTAGCGCGCCCTGTATATTCCAGAAACGGAATACTCCTATACGATCGTAATTCTAAGATCAATGAGTCCGGAATTGCCAGCATCAGAAATTTCGGTCTAATGGGCATGTTCATTCTTGAACCCGCAGAACCCGTTCCCCCAATGACACAGGCAGATATAGACTTCGAACGCTTCCAGACTATGAACGTTTATGCCATAAAACAGGAACTTGAGCTTATTGTAGCCAAAGAAACCCTGTCCAAGACCCAGTTCATAGTCGCTGATATAATACAAAACTACGGTCATCTCCAGGATAAGATCAACTTCAGTCAGGACCTTCGAACCAAGGAAGATCACATATTCAGACACACCCTAAGTGTAGCCATGCTCTGTGCCATGATCTCCCACAGACTCAACACCGCTCCCATCGATCAGATGAAAGTCGTAACAGCCGCAGTAATTCATGAACTTGGCAAGATCCTATATATTTCTGAAAATCCCGATAGCGGCGGCGAAGCCCCTGACACCCCCGAAAGCTACATGACCAAAGGATTCAACCTTATAGAGACTTTATACGCCGACAGCCCCGACATCAAACGCATCTGCCTCCAGGCTCACGGCGGCAAAGAAAAACCAAATCCCAACGCCGTCCTCGGTGCCAAAATCTTACTCGTAGCCAACGCCTACGACCGAATGACCGCCATGCAGACCGCCGGCGAACCCGCCTCCGAAGTAACCGCTATCCGCACCCTCTTACACGAAAACATCTATGACAAAAAAATTGTCGATGCCCTCATAGACAGCGTTAACATCCTCTCCTGCGGAATTACTGTAGAACTTAATAACCACGAAAAAGCGCTAGTACTGGCAGAGAACAAGGACGATATCTTCAGACCAACGATCCTTACCTTTAAAGATAACTCCATCGTAGACCTCTCCGACTGGCACAACCGAGACATGGAAATTACAGATGTCCAAAAAACCATGGACAACCGATATGTATTTGATGTCGCCACCATCACACAATGCGGCTTCGAAAGCGAGATACCTGAATTTGTCGAAGCCCCCGCCAGCGATTAAACATAACAATCTACTAGAAAAATATTCATTTAATAAATGCTAATTCAAATGCTTCACTAATAAAACCAATTAGTGAGGCATTTATTTAGTATATAACTCAATCTCCCTAAAACCTTGCAAAGGGAGGGGCTCATTTCCGGAATATTCCCGAGAGGGCGGCCGTTAATAAATGATTTTGGAGGCTTTGAAAATTATATTAAATTCAAGAGCTTGATAGATGGAATAATATATTCTGTTTGGGATTTATCTGTTTGAGCGAAGCGAGTTTATAAATCCCAGAATATATTATTCCAGATATCATGCCTAGTTACAGGACGTAGCTAGACATGTTTAGAAATACATGGATGTATTTCTATGTCGGTGAATTTTATATAATTTTCACGCCTCCAAAACCATTTATTAACGGCCGCCCTCCCGGGAATATTCCGGAAATGAGCCCCTCCCCCCCAAAAAAGACCCCCGCTCTGCCGAGCGAGGGTCTTTGGTTTTAGCCAATTTTCTCGATTGCTTTCTTTGGGCACTTTGATGCGCAGAGTCCGCAATGAGTACATTTAGCTTGATCGATATGTGCTACGTTGTTCTCTACTGTGATAGCGCCAGCCGGACAGTTCTTTTCACAAATATGACATGAGATACATCCCACCTTACAATATTTGTTGACCTTCTGGCCCGGATCCTGAGATTTACATCTCACAGATTCTGTAGCGCTGTACGGTATCAGATCTATAAGGTGACGAGGGCAGACGCTTACACACTTGCCGCACGCCTTACATTTTTCCTTGTCCACAACAGCTACGCCATTTACGATGTGGATCGCATCGAACTGACATACAGATACGCAGGTGCCTCCGCCGAGACATCCGAATGTACAAGTCTTAGGACCATTTCCGGGAAGCTGGTTGATAACACGGCAATCCTCAGCGCCTGTGTACTCATACTGTCTTGTAGCAAGTTCGCAGTCACCACCGCAGTGAACATATGCTACTTCTCTCTCAGCTTCTCCTGCATCTACGCCCATTATCTCAGAGATAAGTGCTGCAACAGGTGCACCACCTACTGGACACTGGGTAACCGGAGCTTCTCCTTTTGCTATAGCAGCAGCGCATCCTGAACATCCGGGGTATCCGCAGCCACCACAGTTATTGCCGGGAAGAACACCAAGAACAGCAGCTTCTTTTTCATCTACATCTACGTGGAGTTTGATGTTGGCATATCCGAGAATCAGACCTATCAGGATTCCGCAGCCAGCAACAACAGCCACCGCGATCAATATTCCATTTAACATAGTTTCTCCTTCCAAGTCGCTCAGCGAAGCACTGAGAATCCTGTGAATGCAATTGCCATAAGTCCTGCCGTAATAACTACGATCGGTGTACCCTTCCATGATTCAGGAATATCGTTGTATTCCATCTTCTCACGAAGACCTGCCAGGATCGTGATGGAAATAGTAAAGCCGACTGCTGTTGCAAATCCGTTAACGATACCTTCGAGAATATTGTACTCGTTGGATACGTTAAGAAGTGCAACGCCAAGAACTGCACAGTTAGTTGTGATGAGTGGAAGATATACGCCAAGTGCTTCATACAAAGGCTTAACGAATTTCTTCAGGAACATCTCAACGAACTGAACCAGCATCGCTATTATAAGTATGAAAACTATTGTATTAAGATATACCAGATCCAACGGAACAAGTATGAACTTATACAGAAGTCCGCATACTGCAGATGCAAGTGTTATTACGAATATGATAGCTCCGCCCATTCCGGCAGCGCTGCTGACTTTCTTGGATACTCCAAGGAAGGGACACAGTCCGAGGAACTGTGATAATACAACGTTATTGATCAGGGAGGACATGATCAGTATGCCTATAAGCTGACTTACTACGTTCATTCGTCATCTTCCTCCTTTTCTTCTTTCTTGTCTTCTGCCTTATCTTCCTTTGCAGAAGCTTCTTTCTTCTCTTCCTTCTTATCTTCTTTGTTAGAAGGGATCTCCATATCTACGTTCATGCATCCGCCGCTCTTATACTTGGATACGTCTTTGCCCTTCTCAGCTCTTTTCCTGTTAATTCTGTTCATGGCAGCCATAAGTGTTCCAAGAACAAGGAAAGCACCAGCCTGAAGAACGAAGATACTGATAGGAGTATACATTCCAAAGAACTTACCAACTGGTCCTGGAACGATAGTTCCTTCGCCAAGGATCTGAACGTTAAACGCTGTTCCTGCACCGAGGAGCTCACGTACAAGACCGATGATAGTGATGGAACATGTAAATCCAAGTCCCATTCCGATTCCGTCGAAGAAAGCCGGAACTGCACCGTGTTTACTTGCATAAGACTCGGCACGGCCGAAGATTATACAGTTAACAACGATAAGCGGAATGTAAACGCCAAGTGCTGCATTAAGTGTAGGCAGAAATGCCTGCATAAGGAGATCTACCAGTGTTACGAATGAAGCGATAACAACTATGAATGACGGGATTCTTACTGTATCCGGAATGACTTTTCTAAGAAGGGATATTACCAGGTTAGAAAGAGCCAGAACGAATGTTGTTGCAAGTCCCATTGAAAGACCGTTGATAGCGCATGTTGTAACAGCCAGTGTAGGACACATACCAAGTACAAGTACTGTGGTAGGATTTTCTACAACTATACCATTTAAAAATCTCTCAAGCGGTGTGTCTGCAGGAAGCCCGAGAGCGCCTTTTTTTCTTTCACTCATCTTACTGACCTCCTTTCAGAACGTTTGTATAATACAGGAGGCCGGCATCTACGCCATTAGTAACTGCCTTTGAAGTGATAGTAGCACCGGAAATAGCTTCTATTGAGGTGTCAGTAGCACTTGTTTTACCTGTTCCGTCCTTAACTACTTTATAAGTTACTGTTGCATCAAGACCGCCATCAACCGTGTACTGAGGTACGAGCACCTTCTCAGCGTTCATACCAAGACCAGGAGTCTCGCTGATGGAGATAAGAGATATTCCGTTGAGTACGCCGTCTGCTGTGATACCCATTGAGAACTTGATCTCATCGTTGTATCCCTTTGATGTGATCTGAACGATGTAACCGATAACGTTGCCGCTTGCATCGTAAGCTTCGATAACAGAATCAATAGTTACGCCTGCAAGATCTGCTGATGAGCTTGATACAGACTGAGCTGCTGCAGCGTCAACTATATTATCCTGGCCAAAAGAGCTTGCGGTTGCAAATACAGCTTTATTAGCCTCTTCTACTTTACGGGCATTCTGATCTGCGATAGGCTGCTTTGTGATCTGATATACAAGCCCAAGAAGAACTCCCGCGATAAGTGTGATCACGAAGAGGATAAGTGCATTTTTGATCATATCGCCGGTCTGATTCTTCTTAAGATCGGCTGTCTGTTCATTGCTCATGCTTTTACCTCCTTACGTGATTTTTTTGGAATACCGAATGCTCTTGGAAGTGTCCATCTTTCGATGAGCGGAACGAGAAGGTTACCGATGATGATCGCATAGGATACGCCTTCTGCGCCTGATCCGAAGATTCGGAATATTCCGGTAAGAAGTCCAAGGACTATACCATAAATATATTTTCCCACATTAGTGATAGGACTTGTTACGTAGTCTGTAGCCATGAAGAAGGCACCAAGCATAAGTCCGCCGCCGGCAAGCTGTGCAGAAAGATATGCAGGATTCCATCCGCGTCCGCCAAAGATGATTACGAAAAGTCCGAAGGAAACGATGTATGATCCAGGAATTCTAAGATCGATGACACCTGCCATGATAAGTACGCAGGCACCTATAACGATGGCGATCATTGATGTCTCACCAATAACACCGCCTGTGAATCCTTCGATCATCTTCATTACGTCAACTTCTTCGCCAGCCTTTAAAGCTGCAAGAGGTGTAGCACCTGTATAAGTATCAGTAACGAAATCGGTCATAAGTCTCGGAAAAGAGATAACGAGGAAGCATCTTGCTCCGAGAGCCGGGTTCATGAAGTTCTGTCCAAGTCCGCCGAAAAGCATTTTGACAACCAATATACCGAAGATACCTCCGATGATCGGAAGCCAAAATGGAGCTGTACTTGGAAGGTTTATACCAAGAAGGAGTCCTGTTACTACTGCTGACAGATCTCCGATCGTATTTGGCTTATGCATGAGTTTCTCATAGATGAACTCTGTTGCTACTGTTGTAGCAATGGACAACAATATAAGAACCAGAGCATAAAGGCCAAAGTTAAATACGCCAAACGCAGCCGGAAAACAAAGTCCTATGATTACCCACAGCATGATATTGGTAGTCGTAGAGCCGCTCCTGACATGCGGATTGGACGACACATTTCTAAATTCGCTCATATTGTCCTCCCCTTATTTCTTCTTGCGCTCAGCAAGCTGTATTTTGCGCATGCCTTTAATAAGCTGTGTCAAGTGACGATGTGCCGGACAAATAAATGAGCAGCATCCACATTCGCAGCATTCCATGCCGTACTCTTTAAGGAATCTCTCTGTCTGTCCATGCTCGACAGCATCAGCAAGATTCTTGGGTATAAGCTGTTCAGGACAAGCTTCTACGCAGCGTGCACAGTTGATACATGCTGTAGGCTCCATAGCAGATACAGCGTCTTCTGTAAGACATGTAAGAGCTGATGCAGTCTTGGTTGTAGGAACTTCTGTATCCCATACGGCAAATCCCATCATAGGACCACCGGAGATGATCTTCTGAGGTGTCTTGTAGAATCCGCCTGCATCCTCAAGAAGTTCGTTATAGCTTGTACCGATTCTTACCTTGTAGTTGCAAGGCTCCTTAATAGCATCACCTGTGATGGTTACGATTCTCTCCATCAGAGGTCTTCCTTCTGTTACAGCGCGGTAAATAGCACAGAGCGTATCAGTATTATCAACGATACAACCTGCATCTGCAGGAAGCATTGAAGAATTGATACTTCTACCCGTGCATGCATAGATAAGCATACGCTCAGCACCCTGAGGATACTTGGTCTGAAGCTGCTTAACTTCAAGCTTGGGTTCATCCTTTACAAGCTCACGAAGCTTTTTTATCGCCTCGGGCTTATTGTCTTCAACCGCCAGTATTCCCCTTGCATTAGGGAAAAGAGATACTGCGATCTTAAGTCCGCCGATAATAAGCTCAGGCTCTTCGATCATACGACGATAATCTGAGGTAAGGTAAGGCTCACACTCAGAGCAGTTAGCTATAACATATTCGATTTTATCGGGTTCTTTAGGAGATAATTTGACAGCAGTGGGGAATCCCGCACCACCCATTCCGACGACCCCGGCCTCTCTGACAGCAGCTACTATTTCTTCGCTGGTCATCTCCTCCCATGGCTTTACTTCGGGCCATTCTACTTCTTCATAGAGTCCATCGTTCTCAACGATGATACTGTTACACATGCCACCGGTTGCAAGTCTTCTTGGCTCGATCGCCTTTACGGTTCCAGATACGGTCGCGTAGATCGGCGCTGATACGAAGCCGGAAGCTTCTGCGATTTTCTGACCGGTAAGGACATGGTCACCTACTGCCACTATCGGGGATGCAGGTGCTCCGATATGCTGTGATAACGGATATACTAGATCACCCTTTGGCAGAACACTTTTGATGGGTTTGTCCATAGTCAGCTCTTTGCCTTCATATGGATGGACTCCCCCTACGAACGTTAGTCGCGCCATTTCCTACCCTTCTTTCTGATATTATTTTATCAGTTGCCTATTGATGCAAAACAATACAAAAAGCAAACCTCCCATGATCCTGTTCTGACCCGAAATGCAATAAAAGTTGCAGTCAATATGTCTCCAGGTTCTGCTTACTTTTCATATAGCATCACAATAATATTTTACGACTATAATTATAAAAATTCCATATATTGATTTTGATATTTTAACCAATATTCAGCATATTTAATATGTGATATTTTTTATCAAATTAACGTATAGTCAATTTTATAGTTACCATTGTTTATAAAAAAACATTTATTGTATAAAGTTAGCATTTGCTAATACATTGTTAATGCATTGGTTCTGACATTGTGATAAAATATTTTTGCATTATATTTATGCTAAAAGAACGAGGATTCAATTTAGATGAAAATAATACAAAAGGAAATTCCATTTAAACCTACTTCTCTTCCGGCTTATCCGATCGATAAGATCGTAAGTTGTCCTGAGAAGGCTCTTTTTATAGATATTGAGACTACAGGTTTTTCTGCCAAGACTTCAAAGCTCTATCTTATAGGCTGCGCCTACTATGAGCAGGAATCCTGGCATCTGGCCCAGTGGTTTGCAGACCAGAAGGATGGCGAAGCTGAGATTCTTAATGCCTTCCTTATGTTCGCATCAACCTATGACACTCTTATCCATTTCAATGGCAACAGATTCGATCTTCCCTACATCAAGGCCAAATGTGAGCAGCATGGTATTGTAAACCCATTGGATGATATGGTTTCAATTGATATATATAAGCTTATATCTCCTTACAAGGATGTACTTGGTCTTGAAAACTGTAAGCAAAAGACTATCGAGCAGTTCCTTGGAATAACCCGTGACGATCTCTACAGCGGCGGCCAGCTTATCGAGATATATGAGAAGTATCTTGATACCAAGAATGATGAGTTCTACGGTCTTCTGATACTGCACAACGAAGATGATGTTAAGGGTATGGCTGAGATTCTTCCGATCCTTTACTATTATGATTTCTTTGATAGTATTCATAACACGCCTGCTCTTCATATGCGAACAGATGTTCCGCAGGATGAGCTGACTGAGACTCTGCCGCTTCGCGCAGTCAAGGTTCAGGCCAACTACTATACCGATATGGATGGCAAGGAAAAGAAAGAAATCTTCATGAAACTTACTCTTCCATTTGAACTTCCGGTGCCTTTCAAGTGCAATCTTAACGGTATATTTTTACAGGTTGAAGAAAAGCATGCTCTGCTCAGAATCCCGCTTTTCGAGGAAGAGCTTAAATACTTCTATTCCAACTACAAGGATTATTACTACCTTCCTGACGAAGACCAGGCCCTTCATAAGTCTGTAGCCACCTTCGTAGAAAGATCTCACAGAGTCCAGGCCAAAGCAGAAAACTGCTATACAAGAAAGCCGGGACAATATCTAAGACAGTGGGATCTTGTATTTACGCCTTTCTTCAAGCGTGAATATAAGGAACATGCGATGTATTTTGAACTTACGGATTATATTAAAACAAACAGATCAGCAATGAGTCTTTACGCTTGTCACGTACTGGAATATCTGTTTGATCAGTAAACCAAAAAGCTCCGGCACCGCCGGAGCTTTTTGATAGAGGAAAATTAGTTGATGCAGTTACGATCCGATGTTCAGCTCGGATCTATTTTTGTGGTTTCTCGTAGTAGAAAGAATTCTTTCTAACAAATCCAATGTCTTTATAATTTATGATCTGCTCTGTTGCGCCGATAAAGAGGATTCCTCCAGGTGCAAGAGCATCATAATACTTTCTGAATGTCTCATCCTTAGCTTCTTCTGTGAAGTAGATAAGAACGTTACGGCATACGATAAGGTGGTAATCCTTCGGATACGGATCTCTTAAAAGATCTGCCTGCTTGAAGGTTACTCTGCTCTTGATCTCGTTGGAAATAGTTACTGTTCCATCAGGATTCTTGGTAAAATATTTCTCCTTAAGATCCTTAGGTACACCGTTAATTTCCTTTTCTGCATAGATTCCAAGTTTTGCCTTGGCGATCGCAACAGAATCAAGGTCTGTAGCCAGGATGTTGATCTGATTAAGCGGAACATGGCGTGATAAGAGCATTACAATTGTATAAGGCTCATCACCTGTTGAGCAGGCTGCGCTCCAGATCTTAAGGTTCTTACCAAACTTACCCATAAGCTCCGGTACCATTTCCTTATCCATGAGTGACCACTGATCAGGATTACGGAAGAATTCTGATACGTTGATGGTAAGGTATGTTACAAATGCATGGAGAACTTCCTTATCCTTCTTGATCATCTCCATGAACTTATCATAGCCTTTAACCTCATACTTGCCGATAAGGGTGTCTATACGACGCTTCATCTGCTTCTCTTTATAAGCATTCAGATCTATCTTGGTCAGGTCGTAAACTGCCTTTTTAAACCACTCATAATCATATTCCATACTACTTGTAACCTCCACATAAATTATAAGTATATGTACTGATTCTATTTTTTAGAAATACTCCAATAAGAATATCGGATGAATTTATATAAAAATTAGACTGAATATAAAAAAGCTCCGATAGAGTTAAACTCTACCGGAGCCTTGTATACTTATTGAATTGAATAATTGATGTAATTATTCTTCTGTCTGCTCTGCGATAGCCTGCTCGATGTCAACAGATGCAACATCTTCGCCATCATCTTCCTTCTTCTCAGGAGCGAGCATAGCCTTTACAGAAAGGCTGATCTTGTGCTCATCTTCGTTGAAGTCAACGATCTTAGCTGTAACTTCATCACCAACCTTAAGTACATCTGCTGGCTTATCAACATGATCCTTAGAGATCTGTGATACGTGAAGAAGTGCGTCGATACCAGACTCAAGTTCAACGAATGCACCGAAATCTGTCATACGAGCAACCTTACCAGTTACAACGTTGCCTACAGCATACTTCTCAGAAGCGTTCTTCCATGGATTTCCATCTTCGAACTTTCTGGAAAGAGCGATCTTCTTGCCGTCGATAGACTTAACAAGAACCTTAACTGTATCGCCAACTTTAAATACTTTCTTAGGACTCTCAACACGGCCCCAGCTCATTTCAGAGATATGAAGAAGACCATCAGCACCGCCAAGATCGATGAATGCACCGAAATCTGTAACGTTCTTAACTGTTCCTTCAACAATGTCTCCAGCCTGGATCTTATCGAAAAGCTCCTTAGCCTTCTCAGCCTTCTCAGCTGCGATAAGCATGCGTCTGTTTCCGATATATCTTCTTCTGCGAGGATTGTACTCTGTTACTACGAACTCGATTTCCTGATCCTGATATTTTGTAAGATCCTTTTCATAAGTATCTGATACAAGGCTTGCAGGGATGAAGATTCTAACTTCATCAACTACTACTACAAGACCACCTTCCAGAACCTGTACAACTTTTGCAGAAAGTGTTTCTTTGTTATTGAAAGCTTCTTCAATCTTCTTATTGCCACGATCAAGAGCAAGTCTCTTGTATGACAGTACTACCTGTCCATCAGCATCATTGGCTTTAAGAACCTTGACATCCATCTTGTCTCCAACGTTAAGCTTTGTTGTAAGATCAAGACTGTTATCGTTACTGTACTCATTTCTGGAAAGAATACCGTCGGACTTGTAACCAATGTTGAGGATGGCTTCATCAGGTTTAACATCGATTATAGTACCTTCAACGACCTCCCCTGTATGAATTGTCTTGAATGACTCGTTGAGCATCTGCTCAAATGTCTGTTCCTGTTCTGACATATGTCTGAACCTCCTCAATAATATTCTTCGGGGTTGACGCCCCAGCGGTAATTCCCACTTTATATATACCCTCAGGAAAATCCTTGGGTAAGTCATCTACTGTTTGTACGAAATATGTATGTTTGCATTTTGCTGCGCAAATCTCATACAGTTTCCGTGTGTTGGAACTTGTTGTTCCTCCGATCACTATCATGGCATCAGCTTCAGCAGCAATTTTTTCTGCTTCTGTCTGTCGCTCCTGTGTAGCATTACAGATAGTATTCACAATATTAATATTGTAGCCTTTGCTATTAAAAATTTCAACCACATCTTTAAATTTTTTGTAATTAAATGTGGTCTGAGAGACGAGTGTAAGCTCAGTTTCCACTGGGAGTGTGAATTTCTCTGCGTCTTCAAGGCTCTCTATTACGTAAACCGGTCCATCAGCCCAGGACACGATGCCCTCTACTTCAGGGTGTTTCGCGTTACCAGTTATGATTATCGTACGACCTTTACGAGACTCTTCATCAACAATCTTATGGATTCTTTTTACAAAAGGACAGGTGGCATCTACATATGATATACCCCTGTTTTTGATCTTCTCCTCAGTTTCCCTTGGAATACCATGGGCTCTGATGACTATAGTTCCATCATCAGATACATTGGAAAGCTCTTCCGGAGAATTAACAACTTCAACTCCCTTGCTCTCAAGATCCTTTACAACTTCTTCATTGTGGATGATAGGACCGTATGTGTATATTTTATTGTCATTATGCTCTACCTGCTCGTAAACTGTATCAACAGCTTTCTTTACACCAAAGCAGAAGCCTGCATGTTCAGCTAAGATAACTTCCATGATTCCTATTCCTTTCTCAGCGAACTGTCATTACCTGAGGTCAGGTTCAAATATCAATCTGATACCTTATGAGATCTTGGCCATTTTCAGCCAGCTCATACCTCAAACAATTGCAAATCATTTTGTATTATACAATTCAATTATCTTATCAGCAACCTCTTCTATAGACATCTCTGAAGTATCTACAAGAATTGCGTCATCAGCCTGCTTGAGAGGTGATGCTTCTCTGTGCATGTCGCGGTAATCTCTTTCTGCAATATCCTTCTCGATCTCGGAAAGAACTGCTTCCTGGCCTTTTGCGATCATCTCTTTATATCTGCGCTGTGCTCTTACTTCAACACTTGCTGTAAGGTAGATTTTAAGGTCAGCGTTTGGAAGAACTACTGTTCCAATGTCGCGGCCGTCCATTACTACGTTCTCTGTCTGAGCAAGTTTTTGCTGAAGCTCAACAAGCTTTTCTCTAAGTCTTGCTACCTGAGATGTCTTGCTTGCCATAGCGCTTACTTCAGGATTTCTGATAAGTCCGTTAACGTTCTCTTCTCCAAGCATTACAACCTGCTCGCCGTCAATATATTTAATAGTGATCTCAGCAGACTGAGCCTTCTCTCCGATCTCTTCCATGTTATCCGGATCCACATTCTGACGGGACAGGTACAGTGCCATTGTTCTGTACATAGCTCCTGTATCAACGTAGATAAATCCAAGCTTTCCTGCCACTATTTTGGCAATTGTACTCTTTCCTGCTCCTGCAGGTCCGTCGATTGCAATCTGATGACTCATTTAAAAAATCTCCTTAAAATTTATTCTTCTGCTGCTGCGCAAAGTCCTGCCAGATGTCCTGTAGACCATGCAATCTGAAGGTTGAAGCCTCCTGTCACAGCATCAAGATCTAAAACTTCTCCCGCAAAATAAAGTCCTTTTCTGAACTTTGATTCCATGGTCGAAGAATCTATCTCCTTTACATTAACTCCGCCTTTAGTAACAATGGCTTCGTTGAATCCTCTTGTTCCTGTTACTGTCATAACAAGATCCTGAGTGAGGTTTATAAGCTTCATTCGCTCTTCCTTGCTTATCTCGCTGACTTTCTTATCAGGCGCGATACCTGAAAGATTTATCATGACCGGAATAAGCTTTGCCGGGAAAAGACCTCCAAGTATATTCTTGAAAACTTTTTTATTACCCTCTTCAAAATCACGGATAAGTCGCTTATCAAGCTGATCCCTGGTCAGTGCCGGTTTAAGATTAAGATGTATCTGGTACTTTATTCCCTCTTCATAGCAGGTACTTGCTGTAAGAATAAGAGGACCGCTTATACCAAAGTGTGTAAAGAGCATTTCGCCAAAGCCTTCGTATACGCTCTTTCCGGCTTTGCTCTTCTTTTTCTTTTTGGCTGCAGCACCATCGTCTTTCTTAACTACGCCAAGAGTCTTGATCTCAGCTTTGTTAGCCGGGCCCTTTTCATCATCCTTGTCATCTTCGCAGACAACCATTTTGACGCTGACATTCTTAAGTGACAGTCCCTGAAGCTCTTTGACCCAAGGCTCTTTAACTTCAAGAGGCACAAGGCTCGGATATGGCTGCGACAAGCTGTGTCCTGCCTTACGGGCGAATCTGTAGCCATCACCTGTAGAGCCGGTGCTTTCATAAGAAATACCGCCTGTACATACGATAACTGCATCAACAGGAATCTTCTCCTTCTTGTTTACAGTTATTGATACTACTGTATCGTCCTTGTATTCAATTGCAGTCACTTCGCTCTTGTATTCGATCTTAACGTGTAAACGCTGAAGATATCTGACAAGAGTGCCTATGATATCTGAGGAATGATCTGAAACGGGGAAAACTCTGTCTCCACGTTCTACCTTGAGATGGCAGCCGTTCTTCTCAAAAAAGTCGCATACGCTGTCATGATCAAAAGCATAAACTGCGCTGTACAAAAATTTGGGATTACGGCATACATTGCCAAAGAACATGTCGGTATCTGCATTGTTGGTAACATTGCATCTACCTTTACCGGTGATATATATTTTTTTACCGGCTTTTTCATTTTTTTCGTATATAGTGACTTTCGCGCCACTTTCGGCTGCAGCTACGGCCGCCATCATTCCGGCGGCGCCTGCACCGATCACTGCAATATTTTTCATATAACTCTCAACTTCAGTTATTTTAGTTGCTTACTTGAATGACTGATAGGCAGCTTCCAAAAGTCCTATCGAATCATCATGACTAAGATCATAGTCACCTGTAACAGCCATACAGCCGCTTCCGTGGATGAAGATCCACATCTTCATGAAGAGCTGCTCCGGCTCTCTTACGCCCTGGGTTCTTGCACGATCAACTTCTTTAACAACGTATTCCTGACCTCCGTTGACAAGGGCATACATGCTCTTATCTTCGTCATTACCTCCTGTCAGAAAAAGAAGTCTGAAGAGGTTAGGATACTTCTGAGCAAACTCGATATATGCCATACCGAGGTCTACAAAAGGTGTTTCGTTATTCTTAGGATAGGATGCATAGTAGTCTTCATAAAATACAGACGCCTTCTTAAATACATCATCCTTGAGCCCCTCCATATTGTCATAAATACGGAAAATAGGCTGTGTTGAACATCCCGCAGCTGCAGCAAGTTTTCTTGACGTTATTGCTTCATACCCCTCTTTTTTAGTGATCTTGAATGCTGCATTAACAATTTCTTTTTGTGTAATTGTTGCTTTACGTGACATTGTGCTCCCCCTTATGCAATTTTTTATAACGTCCGTTATCTATTTTACATTGTGTCACGGTACATTGTCAAAACAAGATTACAGCAAAAAGAAGGCCTTCGTATCAGCCTTCTTCTATCTGTTTTATAAGATCTGCAAGGACGATCTCAACATTTTCGCACTCTTCATTAACAGTTATGTCTGCATACTTTTTGTATAGCTTCATGCGTTCATCATAGAGCTGTTCAAAAGTCTGTCCCTCGCGAATCACAACGCCGCGCTGCTTGATATCGGAAAGTCGCTTTACAAGGCGGTCATAGTCCACATGGAGATATACAACTTTTCCGATGCTCTTAAAATGCTCCATGGCTTTTTCGCCATATACAGCACTTCCTCCTGTGGAAATAACTGTTTTCTCACAGTCTATAGATGCATTAACTTCATTCTCGATCTCTATAAAACCATCAATGCCTTCATCTTCGATGATCTGGCTAAGCTTTCTTTCCTGCTTCTCCTGGATAAGGATATCAGAATCAATGAACTTGTATCCTAAAACCTTGGCAAGGATAACGCCCAGTGTACTCTTGCCGGAAGCGGGCATTCCAATAAGTATAATGTTATCTTTTGAATGTTCTGTATTTCTGTCTGTCATTTTAAAACCTTATCTGTGATCTATATTTTAGATTATCTTTTAACCAAGAAAAAATCTTTTTTAAAGATCAATTTATCTATTATCAGTTTTCATAACTCTTATGAGTCACTGTCACTTCCTTATCTTCAACTTCAAGAACTGCGTACATCTTTTTCATGTCAGACTGTCTTGGAAGTGAGATGCTGCCTGGGTTAAGGATTATGAATCCATCATCAAGCACTTCGTAATGAGGGATGTGAGTATGGCCATAGATGAGCATATCACAGCCCTTACTCTGTGCATAATAGACCATCCTGTTCATGTCCATGCCCGGATGGCAGTGTGTATTGTTGCAGGAATGACCGTGAAGTAAAAGGACTGTCCTTCCGCCGAGTTTAAATATCTTTTCAAGCGGGACGTCTCTGCCATAGTCGCAGTTGCCCTTAACGATATGCGTATGGTAATCAACCGGTCCCAGTACGCCCTCAAGAGTATCTTCCAGATCCCCCGCATGGATCAGCACATCAAACGGTGACTCATCCTTGATCTTCTGTTTCATATAAGCCTGCTGCCCATGTGAATCACTGAACACTATTGCCTTAATCATTATTAACTCCTATGCATTTCTATGTACGTTTTACATGGATGTAATACAGGACATGTCCAGAAGTTCATGGATGAACTTCTATGTACCAGATACAGGATGTATCTAGTACATGTTTAGAAGTTCATGGATGAACTTCTATGTACGTTTTACCAGTCTGAATCCCAGTCGGATCCACCTGAATCCCAGGAATCGTTGCTGTCCCAGTCAGAATCGGAATCCCAATCGGAATCAGATGAAGAACTGAAATTTTCTTCATAATAGTCGCTGCTGGTAAATGATGTATTTATATCCCCATCAGAGTAGGAATATGATCCTTCATAATAGTCGGAATACTCTGCATCAGCGTCTATGTACGGACTACTTCCGTAATAGTACCAGTCATCGGCATAATAGTCATATGTATACCATGCATCATCACGGCTGTAATATGTAGTACCGCCTATATTGTAGTAACCGTTCTTGTTGACCGGCTCCATGATCTTGCCCATGAAAGCCAGCAGCAGAGCTACTACTACAGCAATGATCGCATTTCGTATAATGCGCTTTTTGTTAATAGAATTCTTAAAAGTCTTAAAGACAAAATAAAGCGTTACCGGAATTATTATAAACGGAGCAAACTTAAGATACTCTCCGATGGACGCAAGCCAGGATAATCCAACAAAGCCAAAGAAGATATATACTATATAATCCCAGAAGCCCTTCTTTTCAGACGGTTTATTTCTGCCTGAGCTACTGCCGCTACTTCTATAGCCACTACTCTTTGGAGGCTGATTACTCTTTTGTCTTGCAATCTCATCCTTGAGTTTTTGATACAGTTCATTAACAGCATATGACTCGTCGCCACCCTTGTATCTTACTGCTCTTGAGCCGTCCGCCTTATTTTTATATACAACAAAATCACCCGAGTCATCTTTGTAGATACCGAATGCCTTGGGCTCTTTTATATCTTTTCCGATAAAAAATCTTGTAGTCTCTTCCGGAGGAAGGTGATGATCTATGTACCACTGCTTAAGCTGCTCGATAGTTGTAGGAACTCCTGAAGCTTTACGTACATTATCGTTTGGAGCGCCGCAGTTGGGGCACTTTTCCAAGGTATCATCATACTGGGAGCTGCAATAATCGCAAACCTTTTTCATCGTTTTTCCCTTCTGATATTTTTTCTGATTTTCTGAAAAATATAGTTCACCTTAAATATGTCATTTACAGGTCTATCATTTACAAGCCACTATCTTAACACATCAGCACGCGTTCGCAAAGAGCAAAAAAGAGCCATCCCCCGAAGGAAACAGCTCTTTTAAAATGCACTAACAATTAAGCGTTAACGATCTTGCCGAAGTCAGGCTTAAGGCTTGCTCCGCCGATAAGACCGCCATCAATGTCAGGCTTTGAAAGAAGCTCTGCAGCATTGCCAGCGTTCATAGATCCGCCGTACTGAATACGAACTGCTTCAGCTGTTGCCTGATCATAAAGCTTAGCGATAAGCTCACGAATGAATCCGCAAACTTCCTGAGCCTGATCAGCTGTAGCTGTCTCGCCTGTTCCGATAGCCCAGATTGGCTCGTAAGCGATAACGAGTTCTTTAACCTGATCAGCTGTTACGCCGTCAAGATCCCATGTGATCTGTCTCTCGATCCACTCTTTGTAAGTACCAGCCTTACGAAGTGCAAGAGACTCACCACAGCAAAGGATTGGCTTAAGACCAGCAGCGAATGCCTTCTTAACCTTTGCATTGATAAGGATATCATTCTCACCGAAGATATCTCTTCTCTCAGAATGTCCCATGATAACGTACTTAACGCCTGCATCTACAAGCATAGGTGCAGAGATCTCACCTGTGAAAGCGCCGCTGTCTTCAATATAGAAGTTCTCAGCACCAACCTGTACGTTTGTACCAGCAACAGCTTCAACAACTGTTGTGATATCGATAGCAGGTACACAGTAAACAACATCTACGTCGTCGTTCTTAACAAGATCCTTAAGCTCAGCGCAAAGTGCCTTAGCTTCTGAAGGAGTCTTATTCATCTTCCAGTTACCGGCAATAATTCTTCTACGTGCCATTTTCATATTCCTCCGAATTTTGATTGTTCATAAGCAGACTCGAAAATGCTATGCATTTCCTCGTTCGCGTTGCTCGTCATATTCGAAAACATGTATCTGTATGCAAGCATCCATCTACATGTTTTCTCATCTGACTTTGCTTATTCGCGCAAATTAAGCTCTGTCATCTGCAGCATAAACGCCAGGAAGCTTCTTGCCCTCAAGGAACTCAAGAGAAGCACCGCCACCTGTTGAGATGTGGCTCATCTTATCAGCATAACCAAGCTGGTTAACAGCAGCTGCACTATCACCACCACCGATGATTGTTGTAGCGCTTGTCTCTGAAAGTGCCTTAGCAACTTCCTTAGTACCTGTAGCAAGAACAGGGTTCTCGAATACGCCCATAGGTCCGTTCCAAACTACTGTCTTAGCAGTCTTAACTGCCTCTGAGTAAAGCTCGATAGTCTTAGGTCCGATATCTGCACCCTCTTTATCAGCAGGGATCTTATCAGCATCTACAACTGTTGTGTTGATAGAAGGATTGTCGATAGGGCTTGGGAACTCGTCGATACATACAGCATCAACAGGAAGAAGAAGCTTCTTGCCAAGCTTATCAGCCTTCTCCATCATTTCCTTACAATAATCAACCTTAGTCTCATCAAGGAGTGACTTACCAACTTCATATCCCTTAGCCTTAAGGAATGTGTAAGCCATACCACCACCGATGATAAGTGTATCGCACTTCTCAAGAAGAGTGTTGATAACATTGAGCTTATCAGCAACCTTAGCGCCGCCAAGGATAGCAACGAATGGACGAACAGGGTTCTCTACTGCGTTACCAAGGAAATCGATCTCCTTCTGCATGAGGTAACCAACTGCGCATGTGCCGCCCTTTTCACGAACATACTTAGTAACAACTGATACAGAAGCGTGTGCTCTGTGAGCTGAACCGAAAGCATCACATACATAGTCATCACAAAGATCAGCAAGTTCCTGTGCGAACTTCTCACCAGCCTCTTCAGGCTTAGTCTCTTCTTTGCCTCTGAAACGTGTGTTCTGAAGAAGAACAACATCACCTTCAGCCATATCAGCAACTGCCTTTGTAGCAGCTTCGCCTGTTACGTTGTAATCAGATACGAAGTTAACCTTCTTGCCAAGCTTCTCTGAAAGTCTTTCAGCAACAGCTGCAAGAGACTCGCCTTCGTTAGGTCCGTTCTTAACTTTACCAAGGTGGGAGCAAAGGATAACCTTGCCGCCATCAGCGATAAGTTTATTGATTGTAGGAAGAGCTGCAACGATACGTGTCTCGTCTGTGATCTTGCCTTCCTTAAGTGGTACGTTGAAATCGCATCTTACAAGGACTCTTCTGCCCTTTGCATTGAAATCATCTACAGACTTTTTATTAAGTGCCATAGTATATTTCCTCCTGATAGATTATTGTTTAAAAATAAAAGGAGGTTCGGTCCTAGTGGACCGGACCTCCTTAATTTGATTCTGGATTATGTCCCGAACAGCTTATTGCATAAGCCCGGAGTACATCAAATCAATTATCCAAGCTCTGCGAAGTACTTAATTGTACGAACCATCTGGCTTGTGTATGAGTTCTCGTTGTCATACCATGAAACAACCTGAACTTCATAGAGATCATCAGCAACCTTGTTAACCATTGTCTGAGTTGCATCGAAGAGTGAACCGAATCTCATTCCAACGATATCAGATGAAACGATCTCTTCTGTGTTGTAACCGAATGACTCAGTTGCAGCAGCCTTCATAGCCTCGTTGATAGCTTCCTTAGTAACGTCAGCCTTCTTAACAACAGCTGTAAGGATTGTTGTTGAACCTGTAGGTGTAGGAACACGCTGAGCAGCTCCGATGAGCTTGCCGTTGAGTTCAGGAATAACAAGACCGATAGCCTTTGCAGCACCTGTTGAGTTAGGAACGATGTTGCAAGCACCAGCTCTTGAACGACGAAGGTCGCCCTTTCTCTGAGGTCCGTCAAGGATCATCTGATCACCTGTGTAAGCGTGGATTGTGCACATGATACCAGACTGGATAGGTGCATATTTGTTAAGAGCATCTGCCATAGGTGCAAGACAGTTAGTTGTGCAAGAAGCAGCTGAGATGATCTTGTCATCTTTTGTAAGTGTCTTGTGGTTTACGTTGTAAACGATTGTAGGAAGGTCGTTTCCTGCAGGAGCAGAGATAACAACTTTCTTAGCACCAGCATTGATGTGTGCCTGTGCCTTCTCTTTAGATGTATAGAAACCTGAGCACTCAAGAACAACGTCTACGCCGATCTCACCCCAAGGGCAGTTGTTAGCATCGGGCTCTTTATAGATCTTGATTGTCTTGCCCTTTACTGTGATTGTACCTGCTTCGTCATCAGCTGTAACTTCATCTTCATGTCCAAGTTCTACATAACGACCCTGTGAAGTATCATACTTCAGAAGGTGTGCAAGCATCTTAGGGCTTGTAAGATCGTTGATTGCTACTACTTCGTATCCTTCAGCGCCGAACATCTGTCTGAATGCAAGACGACCGATACGACCGAAACCATTAATTGCTACTTTTACTGCCATTTTAAGTTCCTCCTAAAATGAAATATTGGGTTATATTGCTGCTATTTCCAATTTCAAAGACGGAATCCAAAACGAACCCATCCATGATTGACAAATTTTTATCAGCAATTTCTATTCTACAAAAGTTATTAGAATAATTCAAGTCTGCAAATGTAAAAAGTTTCAAAATTTGCTTATAATTGCACCCATTCTCGTACAATATCACAAAACTGCTGACATGTTCTGATAAGTTGACGGTTAAATGTTCACTATTTATTATCTTTAGTTCCCGAGCCGCTTTTCTGACCACATGATTTCTAACCACCAAAAGCTGCTCTAAATGCTGAAAAATACTGCTATTTCAGCTTGCTTTTAGTTGCAAAATTCATATCAAAATGCTATAATGTGGATAGAAATTAATTCTAACCACAGAGGTGAATCATATGTACATAGCATACGATATGAAGAATGGTGTTGAGTACGCAAAGCTTGTCAGATCTGTCCGCCATGGTAAAAATGTTTCCAAGGAATACAAGAATCTTGGCAGGGTCATTGATAAAGAGAAGAACATCTTTAAAAGCCGCGAACTCGGAATATACCAGTATGACCTCGCTAATGACTACTACGACAAGAACCCTGACTGGTCAGGATCAGAAGCACCTGTCGAATATGTCGAGCCAAAGGATACTCGCAAGGAGAAGCTCATCCTTGATTTTGGAGATACCTTTCTTATTGACAGCTTCATACACAGCAATGGTCTGTCTGAGATCATAGATAATTGTGGTGTGCACAACAAAGATACACTGTATTCCATGATCTGCTATTACATACTTTCAAATACTGCCAACTGCCACGCGAAAACATGGTGGGAAGGCAATTTCGCAAGGATGAGATATCCAATGGCCACACTTGAGAGCCAAAGAGTAAGTGAATTCCTTGCAGAACTTGGGTCTGAAACCTGTTACAGGAGCTTCTTCAGAGCCTATGCTCCATATATATCAGATACTGTAGATGGAGATAATATCCTTATCGACAGTACCGGATTGCCAAACAATATACATTTCCCTTTGACTGCTATTAGCAATCATAACGGTGACATAAACAACGAAGTAAGACTTATATATGTCACGCAGCAGTCTACAGGATTGCCGATATATTTCAGATACTGCCCTGGCAATGTGATAGATGTATCAACACTTACAAGGACTATCCATGAACTAAAGAATCATGGTGTTAATACAAAGTTCTCAATTCTGGATGCCGGATACTATACAGCTGATAACATCAGGGATTTGTATCACAATGGTATTTCATTTGTGAGTCGTCTTCCGGAGAAGATGAATCTCTATAAAGACCTTGTTGCCGAAAACCTGGATTCTCTTGAAAGTAAGGAGAATCTTGTCAGGTATAACGGCAGATACATATATATCAAACGCGTTGAATGTAACGTGGTGGATGACTTTAAAGGCTATGCTTATATTGGCCTTGATATCAGTCGCAAGGAAGATGAGGATAAGAAACTCTTCCAGAGAGCTGATGATCAGAAACTGACCAATGAAGAAGTATATGACAAACTCAGGCATCATGGCCTGTTTGTAATTGTTTCAAGCAGACCGATGGCAACCGATAAGATACTTCCAACCTACTACACTCGCCAACAGATAGAGCAGATATTTGATATCGGCAAGAACTATGCTGATATGCTTCCGCTCAGAGTGCAGACCGAGGAAACATTTAGGGGCCATCTGTTGTTAACTTTTATTGCCTGCGTCATCCTCAAAATGATACAGGACAAACTAAAACCAACCAAGTATAATCCTATTTCAATGTTTATGAACCTCCGCAATCAGAAGTGCAAAGTATATGCTACCGAGCTGCTGACAACAGAGGCAACAAAGATCATGAATGATTGCTACAAACTATTTAAGATCTCCTGCCCTGCAGAGGTGTCGTTGAAACGTGGTTAGAAAAGTTGGTCGGGAACTATAGATTATTTATCGATAATTATTCGTTATATCAAAAATATAATTATCACATCACGATAATTATAGAACAAATCCGATGTTTTTTCCTAATATTTGTATGGATAAAAAAGCCACTAACACAGTCTCATCCAATATGCTATCATGAGGGCGTAGTCAATAGATTTTGCTTTGCACAGTTTATAAACATAATAAGTAACAAGTCACAAAGAAAGGCAGACCATGAACATTACCGCAGATTACCACATGCATTCAGAACATTCCGGAGACAGCACCGCGCCAATGCGCAATATGATAGAAAGCGCCATCCAAAGAGGCCTTACCGAGATCTGTTTTACAGAACATATGGATCTTGACTATCCCGATGGCCCGGACAATCCTGCAGGACTCTTTGAAATAGACGCAGACGCCTATAGAAAGGACTTCCTAAAATGTAAGGAAGAATATGAAGGAAAGATATCTCTTCATTTTGGAATAGAGCTTGGCCTTCAGCCCCAGATCACCAGAGAAAATGCAGAATTTCTGAATAAATATCCGTTTGAGTTCGTAATTGGATCAAATCATCTGTGTCACCATGAAGATCCTTACTACCCCTCTTTTTATGAAGGAAGATCTTATGATGATTCTGTAAGGGATTTTTTTGAATGTACTCTTGAAAATATTAAATGTTTCCACGATTTCGACGTTTTGGGACATCTTGACTATATTGTCAGATATATTCCGGGAACATATGATTATAACTTTCAAAAATTCTCCGATATAATTGATGAGATCCTGAAAAAATTGGTCTCAGAAAATAAAGGCCTCGATGTTAATACCAAATCATTTCAAAGCGGAATGAATGAGCCTAATCCTTGTAGCGGAATCCTTACAAGGTTCCATGAGCTGGGCGGGCGCATCATTACCTTTGGTTCAGATGCCCATAAGCCGGAGCACGTAGGTTATGACTTTGAAAGAGCAAGGCAGACCGCTTTGAATGCAGGTTTCAAGTCTTACTGTACTTTTAAGGACAGAAAACCCGTTTTTCACGATTTATAATGGTGACCTTACTCCCGGTTTAATATCGGGGATGTAACGGATAGAGCTTTACCGGAGAATGCGTATGATTTTTTTGCAGGGAAGAAAAAAAATCCATACTCCATTTATACTTATATTATCCCTGGCACTCCTTGCGGGGTGCTCTTCTTCCACGCCTTCTGTAACCGACGAGACGACCAGGTCGACTTCCATGACTGCCAATAATTCCGGCCCGTCCAGTACTGAAGGCGCTACTTTTACTATAGATAACTCTGTAAAAGGAAGCCGCGACAATACTCCCAATGTTCTTGTTCCTGAAAAGTCAGGCGAAGAAGTCTATGAAAATGAAGTCGCCCAGATAGATGCCTCCAATTCTGATCAAGGCTACATCTATGCCAAGTACACAGGCGAAATCCCAAAAATAAAACTTCAGATCACAGGTCCTGACCAGATCACCTATACCTATAACCTGTCTTCAAACGGTCTTGACGAGGTTTTCCCTTTGTCTGCAGGCGATGGTTCTTATCTTATCAATATCTATGAAAATATATCCGGAAATCAGTACTCCCTGGGCCTTACTGCTACGATAGAAGCCACTTTGGAAAATGAATTCTATCCCTATCTGTATCCTAACCAGTATGTATGGTTCACTGCTGATATGGAAGCGATCGCCATGGGGAGCGAACTTGCATATAATGCCAATTCTGATCTTGAAGTAGTTACCAATGTTTATAATTTCATGATCCATAACATATCCTACGACTATGAGGAAGCTGAAACCGTGCAGAGCGGCTATCTTCCTGATATAGATGAAGTTCTTTCCACAAGGAAAGGTATATGTCTTGATTATGCATGTCTTATGTCAGCAATGCTGCGTTCGCAGAACATACCGACCCATGTGGAGATAGGCTATGCCGGAACTGAATACCATGCCTGGATCAGCTGCTATCTCGATGAGAAAGGCTGGGTCAACGGTATAGTCCAGTTTGACGGAACCTCCTGGCAGCTAATGGATCCGACCTTCGGTTCAACCACAGCCGAAGATGTACTAAGGTCCTACATAGTCCAGGATGACAGCTACATAGTGAAGTATATCTATTGAATCTGTTTATTATAACTACTATAAACAAGGCCAGTATAACGGCATCAAGAAAGAAGGGCTCAATTTGAAAAAAGCATCTAAAGCTCCAAAAGCAAAAGCTCTTAGCAATCAGGAAACCGCAAGCTTCTGCGGTCAGTATGCCATGCTCCTAAAAAGCGGAATCGCGCCTTTGGAGGCTGCAGGAATACTCCTGTCAGATACAACTGATCCAAACGGTAAGGAGCTTCTTTCCAATCTGTTCCATATACTTGGGACGGGCGAAAAGTTCCATGTGGCAATATCCATGTGCAATGTTTTCCCGCCTTATGTAATATCCATGATCAAGATAGGTGAGGAATCCGGTAACCTGGATAGTGTTCTTGAATCTTTAGAGAACTTCTACGAGCATGAAGAAAGCCTGTCTGACAGTTTCAGAAATGCGCTCATGTATCCTATGGTCATGATCATAATGATCCTTATGATAGTCATAGTCCTTATCACCAAGGTCATGCCTATCTTCAGTCAGGTATTTGCCCAGCTTGGAACGGCAATGAGCGGATTGTCACAGACGCTCCTAAGCCTTGGTAGCGTTCTAAACCGCTGGTCACTTGTTCTTATCCTGATACTTGTAGCTCTTGGCAGCTTTATGATCTTCACGACCCAGACCAGAAAAGGCTTTTCATGTCTCCAAAAGATATCAAAGCACATCGGCCCTCTTAACGAGCTCTTTTATGATATCGGCGTAAGCCGCTTTGCAAATGGTATTGCACTTGCTATATCAAGCGGTATGGATACGTATACCAGTTTGAATCTTTTAAAATCAATAGTAGAGAACGAAAGCATAGCCCAAAAAATAGATGTATGCCAGCAGAGGATCATTCAGGGTGACAGCTTCCCTGAAGCTTTAAAGAACGCACAGATCTTTTCCAATGTATATTCCAGAATGGTCATGGTAGGTTTTAAGTCCGGCTCCATGGAGAAAGTCCTCCAGCAGATCGCTATCAGATACGAAGAGAAGACCAACAAGAAGATCAGCCTTGTTTTATCAACACTCGAACCAACGCTTGTTATCATCCTTTCGCTTATAGTAGGACTTATACTCCTGTCGGTTATTCTTCCTCTTATGGGGATCATGAGTTCCATCGGTTAATGAAGGTGTTGTATGGCTAACAGATTCGAAAAGACAAGTTTTAATCCAAAATTCAGATCAGGACTAAACTACTTTATTCTCTGCGCTCTTCTTATAGGTTTATTCCTGTTTGGAGTTAACAGTTTTGCAAAACAGACCATCTCCTATCAGGAGGATACTCTCATACTTGCCCTTCAGAAAGACATAGCCCAGTGTTATGCGATCGAAGGTTTTTTTCCACCTGATCTTGACTATCTGAAGGACCATTACGGTCTGGTATACGATACAAGTATCTTTACAGTTGATTACACCGCTTTTGGATCCAACATGTATCCTGATGTGACCATTCTTAACAAGGCCAAAAAGACCGCTGTAACGATACGCTAAGTTTTGAAAGGAACCACCTATGAATCCTGATAACGACCGCAGACATCTGATAGATGTATTTTTCATAATATCCCTGCTATTCGGGTTCGTTTTCTGCGCAGTGCTTATCATTGCGCTTGGAGCGAGCATTTATCAGCGCGGCGTTGACAGCAGTACCAGTAATTTTGACAAAAGAACTGCTTCCACCTATATAGTTCAGAAGCTCAGGCAATGCGATGAATACGGTGCTATCTCAACAGGCGAGATCGATGATATCCCCGCACTTACGATCACCAAGACCGTAAACGGCACTTCCTATACCATTTATATGTACGTTTACAACGGTTATCTCATGGAATTATTTGCAAGGACTGATACCGATATCTCACCCCAGTCAGGGCAGCGTATCATTGAGATGCAGAGCATGGATGTTAAGATATCAAGCTCCAATCTGATATCCGTACTTGTTACAGACGTTGAAGGCCAGCAGATAGAAGTTTTAGTATCTCCGCAAAGCACAGGAAAATGAGGTTCAGGATGAGTTCGAAGGATAATTCTTTCCGCTACCAAAGTCAAACATCCTTATTTCTTGTAGAAGTTATTATTGCAGTATTCTTCTTTGCAATAACAGCTGTGGTTTGCATACGCATTTTTGTAAAAGCCCATACCATCACAGACAGATCCCGAGAGATGACCCAGAGCTACATCGAAGCTGACAACATGGCCCAGGTATTCATGAACTACGGGGGCAATATCGATGGTATATTATCTAAATATTCAGAATATGCGTTGACTTTATCTCAGGAAGGGAACTATACAGGAGTCATACTCATTTGTTTTGACAAGGATTTTAACCCCATCTCTCATCCTACTGATAATATAGACGAAACCATAAGCAGCACTGCTTACGAACTTATACTGACGCAGACTCTTGTTGATGCAGCTGACCTTTACAGCGACTGTTCACCTGCCACCAGGATAGGTTTTGCCTGTGATGCAACAATATTTGTTTTTGATACAGAGCTTTCCGATTTCCTTATTACGGATACTCATTTCGACGATCTGGACCAGTTTAAGGATAATACGATACTTACCCTTCCTCTGGACCTTTACCTTGGCGACATTGATACTGAAGCTTGATAGGAGACGTTTTAATGAACAAAAACATACACATTGGTCTTCCAATAGGAACAGCTTCAATACTTCTCATATTTCTGACACTGAGCCTTACCTCTTTTGCCGTATTGTCTCTTGAAACCTCGGTTGCGGATATGAACCTGACTACAAAGTCAGCTGATTATACGCAGGATTATTATGCTGCCGTTCACATGGCAGAAGGCTTCCTTGCAGAAAAAGATGCTGAGCTTAGCGATATCTATAAAGCTTCTTCCAGCGAAAGCGAATATATGGAAAAAGCTGGTGCTCAGTCTTTTTCAGATGACTTTGCCATTAACGAAATGCAGTACCTCCACGTGGAGGTTACTTTGGTATACCCTTCTATTGAAGATATAAACAGCCATAAAAAAAGCTCCGCTGCTATGAGCGAAGCTTCTTTTAAACCATCTTGTTATTTCTATATTTCTTCATTTACGATCATGACTCATGAAGAACTTCTGAATTACAAGGATGCTGAGGTTCCGGTTTATTAAAGGTCCCTTCTTTTAAGGCGGCCTGTTTCTGTTGACATCATTCTGTCCTTGTCATCAACCATGCCTCTGGCCTTATCAGATTCTGCAATAACGATGTCATTGACAGCTTTACCTCTTCCGGTCCTTCCCATCCTGTCAAATTCCGAATAATTGCCGGATTCTTTTTCATGTATCTTTGCAATTCTGTTTTCAAGATATCTGAACAGCTCTGCATAGATTGCTTTGGGTATCTGGAAGGTCATATTTTCATTTCTTCCAAATACAAACTTCAGATTTCCGAAGCTTTTGACAACTTCATGCACATCGATGTAATGAAGTCTTGCATTCTCGCCCTGTCCTGTAACTCTGAAGCTGAAATGATCATCATAGATATACAGCACGCCTTCTGTAAATCCCATACTTGAAGGGATCGTATAGACGGGGCTGTCATCTTTTTTGCGTTGGGACTCACGATCAGTCTCTGATACATCCGCGAACTGCTGGGTACGCTCAGCTATAAAGCTGAAAAAGTACTCAGCCAGATCTTTGCTTTCAAACTTCAGTGGAATATGGTGTATGTCATAAAAGCCGTCTTCACTGGCGCCTTTACTGGTGATCAGCAGTTCTTTCATATACCTCTTACACGAAGCGATATTGCCGTATTTGATCTCAATAGGCTTCTCGCCAACAGGCAAAAAACGGATAAATCCTTCATATAACTCAACCACCGTTTTACCATCATGCCAATATGCAAGCTCACTACGAATCAATCTGCTATCGTCCATAAAGCCTCCATCATCTTCAATCCATTGTATCTGAGTGACCGGATCCGGAATCCGTGAATCTTATCAGGCTGTTTCTGCCTTCTTACCTGTGTAAAGCTGGTAATAGCGGCCCTTCTTAGCCAAGAGCTCTTCGTGATTACCTCTTTCAATGATCCTTCCCTGTTCCATAACAAGGATGCAGTCTGAGTTCCTTATAGTAGAAAGTCTGTGTGCGATTACGAATGTTGTACGGTTAGCCATAAGCTTGTCCATACCATCCTGAACGATCTTCTCAGTTCTGGTATCGATCGAACTTGTAGCTTCGTCAAGGATCAGTACAGGCGGATCAGCAATAGCTGCTCTTGCAATAGCAAGGAGCTGGCGCTGTCCCTGTGAAAGGTTTGCACCGTCGCCTGTAAGCATTGTATCGTAGCCATCAGGAAGACGCTTAATGAAGCTGTCAGCGTTTGCAAGTCTTGCTGCTGCATATACTTCTTCGTCAGTAGCATCAAGCTTACCGTAACGGATATTCTCTGCAACTGTTCCTGTAAAAAGATGTGTATCCTGAAGTACGATACCAAGTGACCTTCTAAGGTCTTTCTTTGAAATCTTATTGATATTTATATTATCGTACCTAATCTTGCCATCCTGAATATCATAAAAACGATTAATTAAATTTGTTATGGTCGTCTTACCTGCACCGGTTGATCCAACAAGAGCAATCTTCTGGCCTGGCTCAGCATGAAGGACGATATCATGAAGTACCATCTTCTCATCTGTATAGCCAAAATCTACGCCGTTAAAGGTTACGTCGCCTTCAAGAGGTTTATAATCTGTTGTTCCTTCTGCCTTATGATAATGCTTCCAAGCCCAGAAACCTGTGTGGTGATCAACTTCTACGATCTTGCCATCCCTATTTTCAGCATTAACAAGCATTACATAGCCTTCATCCATCTCAGGCTTCTCATCAAGGAGTCTGAACACACGCTCTGCACCGGCAAGAGCCATGATAATAGAGTTGAATTGCATTGAAACCTGGTTGATCGGCATCGAGAAGGACTTGTTGAATGTAAGGAAACTTGCAAGTGATCCTACAGACAATGACCCGAACAGCTGCACAAGTACCAGGAAGAATGCAACGCCTGCTCCTGTTGAGCTTGATGTTGTAAGTGCAAGAGCACCGCCCAGGAGCGCGCACAGAACGTAGCTGATATTACCAAGCTGTGCATTTATAGGTCCAAGGAGGGCTGAGAAGGCGTTAGCCTTATAAGCGCTCTGGAAGAGTTCTTCATTGTACTTATCGAAATCTTCAATTGTCTTTTCTTCATGGCAAAAGACCTTTATGACCTTTTCACCATTCATCATCTCTTCAATGTAACCGTTAAGCTTACCAAGGTTCTTCTGCTGCTTAACGAAGTTCTTACCTGATGCAGATGCTGCCTTGGTTGATGCAAAGAGCATAAGAGCTACCATGATGATAGTAAGAACTGTAAGCGGTATGTTAAGAAAGATCATTGATAACAGAACAGATACGATAGTGATCGCACTGTTAAGTAGCTGAGGGATACTCTGTGATATCATCTGACGAAGTGTATCTATATCATTAGTATATATAGACATGATATCGCCATGAGCATTGGTATCAAAATACTTGATAGGAAGGCTTTCCATATGCTCAAAAAGTGCTGCACGAAGATTCTTAAGTGTACCCTGAGTTATAAATACCATTGTAAGTGACTGTACATAAGACGCAGTTATACCAATAGCATAGAAAACTGCTACTCTTAGTATTGCAAATCCAAGCGGCCCGAAGTCAGGTGTTCCACCTTCTCCCGCTGTCCTTAAGAGAGGATTTATATATCCGTCAATAAGTGTCTTTGTAAAAAGAGTTCCCTGTATATTTGCAAGAACCGAAACAACTATGCAGATACCTACAAGTATCATCTGCAAGCCATAAAATTTAAATACATATCCCATAAGTCTTTTAAGAAGCTTACCGGGATTCTTGATCTTGGGTTTTGGCATTCCGCGCTGACCTCTTGGTCCCGGGCCTTTAACCTCTCTGACTTTTTCATCTGCCATATCTATTTCTCCTTTAGTACTACGAACTTTTTCTATTTCTAATGTCTAAACTTATACATTTTTGAATCATAGATTCAAAAATGCAGCAATAGAGCCAATTGAGTTCGACTTCGTCGAAGGCTCTATTGCCAACCGATTCATCGAATCACGAAACACGCAGTAAATGCGCGTTTCTGTAATTTACATTTAAGAAGTTATCAAATATCTTAAGACCAGTATTTTAGTTCTTTTCATCAAAGTCCGCGTCACCATTAGCACCTGTCTGTGATTCATAGACTTCTCTATAGATAGGATTCCTCTCAAGGAGTTCCTTGTGTGATCCAAAATCATTAACTGTTCCGTCTTCCATGACTATGATGCGGTCGCAGTTTTCAACACTGGAGATACGCTGTGCGATGATGAACTTTGTAGTATTTGGGATCTCCTGTGCAAAAGCTTTTCTGATCTTGGCATCAGTTGCAGTATCTACGGCAGATGTTGAGTCATCAAGAATGAGGATCTTAGGAGCCTTAAGAAGTGCTCTTGCGATACAGAGTCTCTGCTTCTGACCACCGGATACATTGGATCCGCCCTGTTCGATATATGTGTTATAACCCTGAGGCATCTTGTCTATGAACTCTGCAGCGCAGGCAAGCTCGCAGGCTCTTTGGCACTCTTCGTCTGTTGCATTAGGATTACCCCAGCGGAGGTTTTCATAGATCGTTCCTGAGAAAAGCTCATTTTTCTGAAGAACAACAGCAACCTGATTACGAAGAACTTCAAGGTCGTATTCTCTTACGTCGCGTCCGCCAACCCTTACGCTACCTTCTCTTACGTCATAAAGACGGCTTATAAGGTTAACAAGTGAAGATTTGGCTGAACCTGTACTTCCGATGATACCTATTGTTTCACCTGATCTGATATCAAGATTTATATCTTTAAGAACAGGCTCTTTTGCATCTTCCTTGTAAGCAAAATATACGTGATCAAATACTACGCTTCCGTCCTTAACTTCCATTACAGGATCAGCAGGGTTAACGATAGAGCTCTTTTCATTAAGAACTTCTGCGATACGTCTTGCGCTGGCTTCTGACATAGTGATCATAACGAAAACCATGGAAACCATCATAAGGCTCATAAGAATGTTCATGCAGTAAGCAAGAAGTGACATAAGAGCACCTGTTGTAAGCTGATCAGAAACGATCATATGTGCTCCAACCCAGCTGATAAGAAGGATGCAGGTATATACTGTACCCATCATGATCGGTCCGATCTTGGCAAGTCTCTTCTCAGCCTTTACGAACATCTCATAGATGTTGAAAGCTGCCTTCTGGAACTTTTCATTCTCATACTCTTCACGAACATAAGCCTTAACAACGCGGATAGCTGATACGTTCTCCTGAACACTTTCGTTAAGGGCATCATAACGCTCGAATACTTTTTTGAAGTATCTTGTGGTTGTTCCCATAAGGAAGAACATGATGGTTGCAAGGAAGATAACCGCAATAAGATAGATACTTGCGATCCTTGGGCTTAAGTAGAATGACATGATCATGGCAACTACCATTGACATTGGAGCTCTTACTGCCATGGAAAGGAGCATCATGAATGAGTTCTGGATATTGGTAACATCAGTCGTAAGTCTTGTTACAAGTCCTGATGTTGAGAACTTATCTATGTTGGCAAAAGAGAAAGTCTGAATGTTATCATGCATTGCCTTACGAAGGTTTCTTGAAAGACCTGCTGATGCCTTAGATCTTGTAAGACCTCCCATACATCCGCACAAAAGTCCGAATGCAGCAACAATAACCATGATAAGGCCTGCCTTTGCGATATAACCCATATCGCCCGGAACTTCGTCTGTTCCGATACCTATATCTACGATCCTCCCCATAAGGACAGGGATGATCATCTCACAGATAACTTCACCTATCATCCAGATGGGAGATATTATGGCAGTAAAGGTGAATTCCTTTAACTGCTTAGCCAGTGTTTTTAGCATACTGTTATTTCCTTTTCTAATTTTCTTTTTAGTCTTTTAGTGATCAGAACTGCTCAACGTTACTGTAAATCCTGTCAAGGAAGTTCCTAAGCTGCTTAACTTCCTCTTCAGAAAAGTCCTTGATAAGGTCCTGATCCATCTGTTCATTGTATTTCCTGTTCTTTTGAAGAAAATCCCAGGCTTTTTTTGTGAGCTTTATAAAAGAAGATCTGGAATCGTTGGGGTTAGGCGATCTTTCAACCATCTTCTTTTCCTCAAGCCTGTTTATAAGCCCCACTGCACTGGGATGAGTTATATGCAGGATCTCGCATATCTCGCCCGTAGTAATAGGCTCTTCTCCATGAAAAAGAATAGTGAGAAGTACCCCCATCTGAGAGAAAGTCAGGTCATCTTTTCTAAGCGCCTCATCCTGATGCTTATGGATCTTCTCGGTGATCATCTTGAACTTATGACCGATGGGTTCATTATCAGGATTTCTGGGCCTGCATCTCTTTCCCTTAGAATTACCTTCTTCTGTTTCTTTATCTTTTCTTTTATTCAGTTTTGGTTCTTCTAATTTCTTGTCATACACGTTACACCTCTTTTCCCGGTCTCCCCAATTCGATGAAAAAGGCATGTCTCAAAAAAAGAGACTGCCTTCACATTTACGTAGCATGTTACATAAATCATGATAGGTAGTCTCCTACATATTGTCAATAAGGAAATGCCATTCTTTATGAAAATTTAGACTTTTTTAATCATTACGTATCCTTGGCCTGAAGCTTTGATTCCTTGAATTTATCGCACATGTCACATGCAAAATTCTCAGGATAGAGCTGAACCATTGTTGAATCCACAAGACTACCGATCTTCATTCTAAATGTGATCTTGACGAACTTCTCAATGTTGGATTCAAACATTCTTTCAAAGATCTTAACTGACTCAACATCAATCCACTTAACTTCCGGTGTACTGATGTCTACAGGGATTCCGAGCATGGAGGAAAGAGATGTGGCACTTGATCCCATCATCTGGTTCATAGCTTCGGATGCTGCTGAAAGCTGAATCTCTGTGATATCTCCGTCTGTATTAGAACCGTCTCCACCCATCATAAGATCTGTCATGCATTTAACATCATGATCTTTAAGGATAAGGATGTTATTGCCTTCAAGACCTTTAATGTAATGGATCTGTACGAATATGCATATATTGGAATAATCATCCAGGGATTCACTTCTGTTGATGACTTCGATTCTTGGTGTTGTAATATCAACCTTCTGATTGAGCATCATACCAAGCGCAGTCGCTGAGGTACCCATACTGATATTAGCAACTTCTCCGAGAATATCTAACTGTTCATCTGTAAGCTTTCCACAACCCAAGGTGATACCTCCTTTTCGTTTTTGTATTTTTGTGATTATTTTTGATTATTTATGATTGATTTTGATTGTTTTTGGTGATACGATGTTTTTGTAAGCAAGATAATGTTGCCTTTAAGTTTATCGGATATCTTTCTGATTTTTTTAACACCTTTTTTTAAATGAGGTTCATATGCTGACACAGGAAAGACGAGACATAATAACCAGAATCGTAAGCGAAAAGAATGCAGTGACTGTTGCCGAACTTGTGGATGAGCTCGACACTTCTGCTGCGACCATAAGGCGCGACCTTACGGAGCTCGACAAGGAGCACCGTATCATCAAAGTCTTTGGCGGAGCAACTTCTATTAACAGTGTGAGCACCGGTGAAGATGCTGTTAAAGAAAAGCTTCTTAAGAATGTTGAAGCCAAGGACGAAATAAGCCGTTATGCTGCTTCTCTTATAGTTGATGATGATTTCGTTTATATAGATTCAGGAACAACTACACTTAAGCTTATCGATTACATCACTAATACCAAGGCAAAATATATTACTAATGGTATAGTTCATGCCAAGCGTCTTATAGAGCGCCACCTTGATACGATCATCATCGGAGGCAGGGTCAAGGCAAAGACTGAGGCTGTAATCGGATCCGACTGTGTCGATGTCATAAGGCGCTATCACTTCACAAAATCATTTATGGGTACAAACGGTATCTCAATAAAGGCAGGTTTTACAACACCCGATGTTGATGAAGCCAGAGTCAAAGCTGAGGCTGTTAAGCACTCATATATGTCCTATATACTTGCCGATCACTCCAAATTCGGTGTGGTCAGCTCCGTAACATTTGCAGAGCTCAAAGCATGTGCCATCATCACAGACAGAGAGCCCTCCAAACAATACGAAGATGAGACAGTTATCAAATATTTCCAGCACAAAGTTGCAGGAAAGGAGAATTAATAATGATATACACAGTTACCTTTAATCCAGCCTTGGACTACGTAGTTCACATGTCACAGGATTTGGCTATCGGTATGACTAACAGATCAGACTCTGAAGAGATCTATTTCGGAGGAAAAGGCATTAACGTTTCCAATGTACTGCGCGAACTTGATCTTCCTACTACTGCCCTTGGTTTTATTGCAGGCTTTACAGGTAAGGCTCTTGATGAGGGTGTTGCAGCATCTGGAATCACTACTGATTTTATTAAACTTCCGGAAGGTAACACCAGAATCAACGTTAAGATCAAAGCAGCAGATGAAACCGAGATCAATGGCCAGGGTCCTAAGATTCCTGATGAATGTCAGAAGGCTCTTTTTGAAAAGCTTGATCAGCTTAAGGAAGGCGATACTCTCGTTCTTGCAGGCAGTATCCCATCTTCTCTTCCAAGTGATGTATATGAAAGGATCCTTGAAAGACTTGATGGTAAGGGCATCAGATTTGTAGTTGATGCTATTAAGGACCTGCTCCTCAACGTTCTTAAGTATCATCCGTTCCTTATCAAGCCCAACAAGCAGGAACTTGGCGAGATGTTCGGAGTTGAAATAAATTCTGATGAGGACACAGTCCTTTACGCCAAGAAGCTTCAGGAGAAAGGCGCTCGTAACGTTCTTATCTCCATGGCAGGTGATGGATCACTTCTTGTTACAGAAGATGGTCAGATCTTAAGACAGGGTGTCTGCAGGGGTAAAGTTAAGAACTCTGTCGGAGCCGGAGATTCAATGGTTGCAGGATTCATCGCAGGATATGAAAAGTCAGGTGGCGACTATAAAGTTGCTCTTAATCTTGGAACTGCCTGCGGCGGTGCTACTGCTTTCTCAGACGGGCTTGCAAAGAAAGATCTTATCGATGAGCTTTATAAGACTCTTCAGTAAGTAAACAGATAATTTAGTTTTTATATATTTAATTTACAAACTTATTCACACAAGATTCTTACGAAATCCGCACTAGCTGATTTCTGAAGATAAATAAAAATAAGGTATTCTTTCAAGAAAGGGATAGGGTTAAAGTATGAAAATCACAGAGTTTTTACAGCCTCAGGCCGTAAAGTTGGGTCTATCAGTTGCAGATCAGAACGCAGCAATCGATGAACTCATTGCTTTACACAACGCAGCAGGAAATCTTAAGGATGCAGCAGCATTCAAGGAAGCTATTCTTGCTCGCGAAGCAAAAGGTTCAACAGCAATAGGCATGGGTATTGCCGTTCCTCACGGTAAGTCTTCTGCTGTAGCTAAGGCAGGACTTTCTGCAATCACAGTTCCTTCAGGTGTTGATTACAAGTCACTTGATGGCAAGCCTTCAAATCTTTTATTCATGATCGCTGCTCCAGACGGCGCAGCTGACACTCATCTTGAAGTTCTTTCAAAGCTTATGACAATGCTTATGGATGCAAACTTCACACAGAAGCTCGTAGCAGCTAAATCTGTTGATGAGTTCCTTAAGATAATCGACGAAAAAGAAGCTGAAAAAGATAAAGAAGCTGCTGCAAAAGCTGCTGCTTCTGCTCCAAAGTCCCTTAACCTTCTTGCAGTTACAGCATGTCCTACAGGTATCGCTCATACATACATGGCTGCTGAAGCTCTTGAGCAGGCTGCTAAAGACAAGGGCTATTCAATCAAAGTTGAGACTGACGGATCAGGCGGAGCCAAGAATGTTCTTACATCTTCTGAGATCCAGTCAGCAGACATTATCATCCTTGCTGTAGACAAGAACGTTGAAATGGGACGTTTCGATGGTAAGAAAGTCATCAAGGCTTCTACAGCTAATGCTATCCACAATGCAGGCGATCTTCTTGCTAAAGCTGAGAGTGGCGACGTTCCTGTATATCACCACACAGGTGCAGTTGAGCAGAGCTCTTCAGTTGATGGAGATGAGACACTTGGACGTAAGTTCTATAAGCACCTTATGAATGGTGTATCACACATGCTTCCATTCGTAATCGGTGGTGGTATCCTTGTTGCTATCGCATTCCTTATTGATACACTTGCAGGATATGGTGCAACAGCTCAGGGTAACTTCGGTAACATGCTTCCAATCTCTTCCTTCCTTAAGAGTGTTGGTGGCACAGCAATGGGACTTATGGTTCCTGTACTTGCCGGTTATATTGCATTCTCAATTGCTGATAGACCAGGTCTTGCAGTTGGTTTTGTAGGCGGTATGCTTGCTTCATCCGGTAACCCTGCTCTTTCCAGTGGCGATTTTGTAAGATGGACAGAAAGACTTGCAGGCGACGCCGTTCCACTTGACGGCTTCAATAAATTTATCGCAAATTTCGCATTTGAAAATGGCGGTGCTACAGTATCAGGTTTCCTTGGCGGTATCGCAGCAGGTTTCCTTGCAGGTGCTATCGTACTTTGTCTCAAGAAGATCACATCAGGATTCCCGAAGTCACTCGAAGGAATCAAGCCTGTACTTATTTATCCTCTTTGCGGTATATTCCTTATCGGCGTTGCAATGTGCTTTGTCCTTAATCCTATCATCGGACTTATAAACACTGGCCTTTCAACAATGCTTACTGCACTTTCAGATGCTAACATGCTTGCTCTCCTTGGTCTTGTACTTGGAGCTATGATGGCTATCGATATGGGTGGTCCTATCAACAAGGCAGCATATGTATTTGGTACAGGTATGCTTGCAACAGCTCAGGATTATATGGCACAGGGTGCTCAGATGTCAGATCCTAATGTTCGTGCTTGCTATATCGCAATGGCAGCTATCATGGCTGGTGGTATGGTTCCTCCAGTAGGTATCGCAATTGCCTGCAAACTCTTCCCTAAGAAGTTCACAGTTGCTGAGCGTGAGACATGGATCACAAACATCATCATGGGAAGCTCATTCATCACAGAAGGTGCTATTCCATTTGCAGCAGCAGATCCTCTTCATGTAATTCCTTGTACAATGATCGGTTCAGGTGTTGCAGGTCTTCTTTCAGCAATCTTTGGATGCACACTGATGGCTCCTCACGGCGGAATCTTCGTATTCGCAACTGTAGGTAATCCTCTTCTCTACATCGTTGCATGGCTTGTTGGATCTGTCATTACAGCAGTGCTTCTTGGATTCCTCAAGAAGGATAAAGAGTGATATATAAATTTTTTACCATAATCTTATTAAAGGTTGGTAAATAGCAGTATCACTTAGTAAAATGCCATAAACCATAGTGGTTTCAAATAATACTTCATCGCCCTGCATGCTGTCAAAGGCATGCAGGGTATTAGTGCTAATTATGGATATCGATTATAATAAGATTAGAAATCTATATTCTCCATAGCACAGTTACATGATCAGATATTGTTACAATATAGGCTATGATATGCGAATCACGCATGGCTATGCCATTTGCGTTGTTCTATCACCATATAAATGTGAAATAAATGATCTAAATATTTTTTAATAAACCATAGGAGGAATAACAAATGGTATCAGCAAATGTTAAAGTAGTTAATGCAGAAGGAATGCACATGCGTCCGGCTAGTCTTTTTTGCCAGACAGTAACTCCTTTCCAGAGCACAGTTAAGATCAATTTCAACGGTAATGAATTCGATGCAAAGTCAGTTATGATGCTCATGAGTGCATGCATTAAATGTGGTGCAGAAATTGAGATCAAGTGTGACGGACCTGACGAGAACGAAGCTCTTAAGGCTGCTGTTGATCTTGTAAACAGCGGACTTGGTGACTAATATGTTAACTTGAATTGATAATTCAAGTTAACATCTCAACATTGTTGAACCTGTGGTTCAACAATGTTCAATTATAATCATCAAATTGAAAGGATCTGACAAATATGTACGAGGGAATAGCTGCTTCAAGAGGCATAGGAATTGGTTCCGTATGCCGTATAATCGAACATGATCTTACATATGAAAATCACAAACCCGAAGATACTGAAGCTGAAAAAGGACGTCTTCACAGTGCTGTTGAGTCTTTCAAGCAGGAAACAACAGAGATGGCTGAAGACATCCGTAAGAGAATCGGACCCAAGGAGGCTCAAATCCTTGAGGGTCATCTTGTTATGATATCCGACCCTGCCATGGTAGGCGAGATGGACAAGATGATCGACAACAATCAATGTGCAGAAGCTGCTGTTTCTGCTGTTTGTGATATGTTCATTAACATGTTCTCATCCATGGATGATGAGCTTATGAAACAGCGTGCATCTGATGTTAAGGATATTAAGCATAGTCTTTTAAAGATTCTTCTTGGTATTGAAGATATCAATATCAGCAAGGTAGCTCCGGGAACAGTCCTTGTAGCCAAGGATCTGACACCTTCAATGACATCTCAGATAGTTAAAGAGAATGTTGCCGGAATCATCACAGAGATAGGTGGTAAGACTTCCCACTCTGCTATCCTTGCAAGAGCACTTGAGATTCCTGCAGTACTTTCTGTTCCTGGAATCATCGATCTTGTAAACGACAAGGATACAGCTATCATCGATGGTACTGAGGGACAGGTATTTATCAATCCTACAGGAGACGTGCTCTCCACATATATCAGAAAACGTGAAGACTTCATCAGGAAGCAGGAAGAGCTTAAGAAATTCCACGGCAAAGAGACTGTTACTGCTGATGGCAAGAAGCTTGAACTCTTCTGCAACATCGGAACTCCTAAGGATGCCAAGAAGGCTATCGAGTGCGATGGTGAGGGAATTGGTCTTTTCCGTTCAGAATTCCTGTTCATGAATAATACTCATCTTCCTAACGAAGACGAGCAGTTTGAAGCATACAAGGAAGCCGTTCAGACTATGGGCGGCAAGGCCGTTATCATCCGTACCCTTGATATCGGTGGCGATAAGGACATTCCTTATCTTAATCTGGAAAAAGAGGAGAACCCATTCCTCGGCTACAGAGCAGTTCGTTACTGCCTGGCTAATCCGGATACTTACAAGATCCAGCTTCGTGCTATCATGCGCGCAAGTGCTTTTGGTAAAGTTAAGATCATGCTTCCTCTTGTTACAACAGTTGACGAAATTAGAAGTGTCAAGGCTATGGTTGAAGACCTGAAAAAAGACCTTGATGCTGAAGGTATCGACTATGACAAGAACATCGAAGTTGGTTGTATGATGGAAACAGCAGCAGCTTCTCTTATCGCAGATAAGCTTGCTAAAGAGTCTGATTTCTTCTCAATCGGAACCAACGATCTGACTCAGTACACAATGAGCGTAGACAGAGGAAATGCAAAGGTTGCATACCTTTATTCCGCATTCCAGCCATCAGTGCTCCGCTCTATCAAGAACATCATCGCAGCAGGTAATGCAGCAGGCATTCCTGTTGGTATGTGCGGAGAGGCAGCTGCAGATCCTCTTATGATCCCGCTTCTCATTGCATTCGGTCTTGATGAGTACAGTGTTAACCCTGTACTGGTACTGACAGCAAGATGCATTATCAGCAAGTGGTCTGTGGAAGAGGCTAAGGCTCTCGCAGACAAGGTAATGGAGCTTGATACAGAAAAAGAGATCGTAGAGCTCTTGAAAGCATCAGCTAAAGATTAATGTGATTCAGATTGCGTTGCAATTTAAATCTCCATAAAAGGCCGGGGGCTGGCAGTTAATAAAGGATTTTTTCGTCGTGAAAGTGTTATAAAATTCAAAGACTCAAAAATCCTTTATTGACTGCCAGCCCCCTGATTTTCTGCAAAGCCTATATAGTGTTTTCTTGGATCTGGTTATTATAGCTTATTCTGCTGCCTAAATTCTTGCGGAGTTTGGCCGGTGTGTTCTTTGAAGGTCTTGGTAAAATAGGACGAGTAAGAAAAGCCGACCCTGCTTGAAATATCAGTTACAGAAAGCGAGGTCTTGGAAAGAAGCTGCTTTGAGACTGATATTCTTTTTTTAACAATATAATCACTTATGGTATATCCGGTTTCTTTTTTAAAGATTCTGCCAAGATAACCGGAACTTACATGAACCATTGCAGCGAGTTCATCTCTTTGAAGATTGCCGACGGAAAGGTTTTCTGCAATAAGTTTTTTGACCTGGTCTACTATCTTCTCAGGTGATTCCTTTATAGTATCCATTGCAAGTTCTGAAAAATCCACCTGCTTGTCTTCTAAAAGAATTTTCTTTTCTATCTTCTCGATTATCGTTTCAAGTTCATTATAAGGAATTGGTTTCAAAAGATAATCTTCCACTCCAAGGCGAAGCGCTTCCTGTGCATAAGAAAACTCAGCGTGGCCTGTATAGAAAATTGATTTAACATAGGGTTTATTGTCATAAAGCCATCTGATGAGTTCGATCCCATTGCCATTTGGCATTTCTATATCGGTGATGATTATATCAATATCATATGTCTTGAGCATTCTGATAGCTGTATCTTTACTATGACATTTATATATTTTATCAGCATTAAGCCTTTCCCAATCCACACCTTCTTCGAGTCCGAGCAGGGCTACTTCTTCATCATCTGTAAGTAAAAAATTAAACTTTCTCATTAAAAATCGTCCTCAAAATCAGAATCATTTATAGTAATACACGGTATCTTAATGATCGTGACAGCACCTTCTTCATTTTTAAGTTCTATTGATGCCTTGTCATCGAATATGAGTTTAAGTCTCTGTCTTATATTATTAAGGCCGACATGACCTTCTACATTTATTTTACCATCATAAGCCTTGATGATACGTTCAGGATATCCTCCGCCATTATCTTTTATGATCATCGTAATATACTCTTTTTTCTCATCCGCATGAGCAGATATTTCTATCAGACAATTCTTCTGAGTTGAAAAGGCATATTTAACACTGTTTTCCACAAATGTAAGAATCAAAAAAGGAGGAACAAGTGCACTTCTCAAGCCATCTTCTATATTCAGATCAACTTTGATCTGCTTAACATATCTGATCTCTTGAATTTCCATATAACAATCCAGATAATCAAGCTCTTTGCTAAGCTCAACAAGTTCACGAGTATCATAGAACATATATCTTGAGTAGTTGACGATTGCTTTGGACAAGCGCTGGATAGTTTCAAAATCACGGCGCTGTGCCAGCGAATAGATTATATTCAAAGTATTGGCAAAAAAGTGCGGTTTGATCTGCTGCTGGAGATATTGCATAGTAGCTTTCTGACTTTCCAGCTCTGCTTCATATTTTTCAATCTTAAGTTTCTTGATCCTTGCCGCCATATTATTAAATGTTTTGATCAGATATGAAAGCTCACTTATATTAGAATCGTCTTCCATCGTTATATCAAGATTGCCTTCGGAGAACCGGTTCATATTACCTGCAAAAAGGTTTATAGGTGTTATGAGCTTTCTTGATACTATAAGACAAGAAACCGGAGCCATTATAAGTAAAGCAATTGCAATGCAGGCAAAAATGATCCTGAATACCCATAGATCAGATATTATTGAATCTTTACTTGTCAGAATACCAAAATAATATCCGGTCCTATCCGACACATACCCTGTCTGCAGATAACTTTTTTCACCAATCTCAACATATTGTCCTTCGTTTAAGACATTTATGGATCCAGATATATCAGCAGAAGAAACGATGATATCTCCATTCTCATCAGCAGCAAAAACTATACTGTCATCACTTGTAGCTGCTTCGCTAAGCCCATTAAGAATTTCCTGTGTTGAAACACCCACAACAAAATAGCTTTGCTCAAACTTGATGATCCTCACCATATAATTCTGTCGAGTTCCTTTGACAACCATATATCGTCTAAGTGTACTATCGTCGTTTTGCTCTATCTGATCTTTAATAAGAGTTTTGACTTCTTTTTTATCGTTATAATGTCTTCCGTTGGCCGATTCTATCCAGATTGGCTCGTTATCGCTTTGTGTATAAAATAAAATGTAATCTATAGCATCTGACCAGTTAACTATACTATTGATAGATGCTGAAATTGCGCTTTTGGTCTCTAACAATTTTACAGGATCCTCTTCAGACTGGAGAGAACTGTATAGCTTTGAAGGAGACTGCGTTGATCCGTTGTACATGGCCTCATAGATATAGCTGTCTGCAAAATCAAGCATCTTCTCAACATTTGAGGATGATACATAGACCTTACTTCCGATATTCTCTTCTGCTTTTATTGTCAGATTCTTAAGGAAAAAAAATTGTGCGATAAGATAGATCAAAAAGAACACAACAAAAAGACCGATCCAATATCTGATCAATAATTGTTGTAAATTCTTTTTCTTTACCATTTCTATCTCCATTCGGTACATTTATTCTCGAATACTGAAATCTGCAAAATTTCTATATGCACCTTTATTCAAATATCATGCAGCTGCCTGATCCCTCATACTTATCCCAGTGATCATACGCGTTTTCAGGCTTGTTGGGATCACCGCTTTTCATAAAATTGGTCCAATAAGTGATCATCTTGTCAGATAAGTCATGATCCCTTTGTTCCATAGGTCTCCAGCAATAGTCCATACTTCCAAACACATACCAAAGTTCTGCTGAGTGAAATGCTCCCGCATCATCACCCGGAAGCTTTCTGTCAAAATAGTAAACATACGCTCCGGCTCTTTTTGCAAACTCTGTATCTGCTATATGCATCGGATTATTCTCGGGAGTCTTAACCTTATTTTGCTCAGTTGTAAGATCATCCCCATTGCATCCGAGAATGTAAGGAATATCAAGGAATTGTCCTTTATCCATAAGTTCAAAAATATCTTCTCTAAAAAGTTCCCCATCGATCACCGGAACAAAAGGCATGCCCTTCTTTTCCTGAAAGCTCCTTCCTATGGTAACCCCTACCTTTTTCATGAGCTCACCTTCATCAATCGAAAATAGTCTCTTGAGCGCAGCCTGTTTATATGCTTCATCTGTCGCACATCTTTGGGTATCTATCTCCAGCTCTTCAAATAGTATATCTGCTATTTCAACTGCTTTATCAACTGTCCTTAGACTGCCGAGGGGATTTTTGTACCCGCCTCCGCTTTGCAGGATCATGCGGTTACAAAGGCCTTTCATCTGACTGGTGCAGGCAAGTGCCTGAAGACTCATCGCTCCTGCTGACTGGCCAAATGCTGTTATATTATCAGGGTCTCCGCCAAATGATCTGATGTTTTCTTTGACCCATCTAAATGCACTCAGCTGATCCCAGAGTCCCAAGTTACCGCCGGCTGTATTCCTGCCTTCTTCTCTTATAAGCGGATGACAGAGAAAGCCAAGTGCTCCCAGTCTGTAGTTTAATGTAACTACTATGACTCCGCGCTCACACAGTTTGTTACAGACAAAAGGAAGATTTGATCCTGCTCCTCCAAGAAATGCTCCCCCATGAACATATACTGCAACAGGAAGATCCGAGCCTTCCTTACACATTCCTTCAGGAACCCAGATATTAAGATAAAGGCAGTCTTCGCTTTCCCTGGTATCAAAATCAGGATCTGAATAAAACTCTTTTTCATAAAATCCGCCTCGTTTAGGGCCTTGCATAGCATGTGCCGAATACATATCAGCCATATAGACGCCTTCCCATGCTTCAAGAGGAAAAGGCTTTTTAAATCTCTTTTCTCCTATTGGGGGCATTGCATAAGGCACGCCTTTAAATATATGACAGCCATGCGCTTCTATTCCTTCTATTAATCCGTAATTCGTTTCAACTATCATTTGCCACCTCGTTTATCCTTTGACTGCACCAACTGTAAGTCCTTCCATGTAGTATTTCTGGAAAAATGGATATAATACAACCATCGGGATCATGCCTACTACTGCAATAGCCATACGAATTCCAAGTGTCGGAATATTGACTGTATCCGTTGCTCCAAGGGATGCATCCATAGACTGTGAGAGGTACTGAACATTGGTAAGCATGTTATTAAGAAGCGCCTGAATACTTACAAGATTTTTATCAGTAATGAAATAAAGGCTGTTCTTCCAATCATTCCAGTACATAAGAGCTTTCATGAAACCTATAGTAGCAATGATCGGCTTACTAAGCGGCAGTACCATCGTAAAGAAGATTCCAAACTCAGAAAGTCCGTCCATTCTGGCACTTTCAAGGATTTCCTGAGGAATATTATTCTGGAAATAGGTTCTTGTGATCATAATGTGGAAGGCACTTACGAACACAAAAGGGAATATGAGCGCCCAGATAGTATTCTTAATATGAAAAAGATTGCACCAGCTCATGTAGCTTGGAACAAGACCTCCTGAAAAAAGCATTGTAAAAAGAACATAAAAGCTTATGATCCTCTTACCCGGAAGTCCCGGAACTGTAAGTGTGTATGAGATCATGGTCGTAACAATGATACTTGCCAGCGTTCCGACCAAAGTAACAATAATCGTTATAAAATACGCATGAAAAACACTGCCTTCAGAAAAAATAAATTTGTATGATGTAAAATCTATATGTTTTGGAACTAGTGAATATCCATATTTCATGATGTCAGATTCAGCCGATATCGACGCCATGAGCAAAAGCAGTATAGGGAAAATAACTGATACTCCCAAGATGATCAAAATTATATTAGCAAAGATCTGAAAACCCCTGTCATTTTTTACCATAATAAATTCTCCTTAGAACATTGCATTCTCTTTACTGAATTTCTTTACCAGATGGTTAGTGATCATAACCAGAACAAATCCAACAACTGACTGATAGAAACAGGCTGCTGCCGACATTCCCATATTAGCTGTGTTCATGAGACCTCTGTAAACGTATGTGTCGATAGTCTGGGTTACGTCGATCAGAGCTCCACTATTCATAGGAACTTGGTAAAAGAGTCCGAAGTCAGAGTTAAAGATCTTACCAACAGCAAGAATCGTAAGTGTGATTATTGTCGGGATAAGACAAGGGATCGTGATATGGATAAATGTATTCCATCTGCTGGCTCCATCAAGGTTTGCCGCTTCATAAAGTCCAGGATCTATAGCAGACATATTAGCAAGGTACAAAATACAGCTTGTTCCTGTCATCTGCCATAAATGTATAAATACCAGGATGAATGGCCAGTACTTTGATTCGCTGTAAAAAGAAACTGTCTCAAGTCCCAGCGGAGCAAGGATATAGTTGTTTATAAAACCTGTATCTCCCGCAAGGATCGCATTAGCCAGATAAGAAACGATGATTATGGAAAGCAGACTAGGGAAAAGAATTGTTGTCTGATAGATTTTTCTTGGAAGATTTCCTTTGAGCTCATGTAACAGATATGCGACTACTATGGCTACAACAGTACCCAAGACAATAAAAACCAGGTTATAAGCGATGGTATTTCTGGTCATCAGCCATGCATCAGAACTTGAAAATAAGAATTTGAAGTTATCAAGTCCAACTTTAGGACTTCCGAATATACCTCCACTTACAGTATATTTTTCAAAAGCAAGAATAAGGCCGCCCATAGGAATATAGTTATTGATAAAGAAATAAACAATGGCAGGAAGCGCCATAAGATAAAATGGTAAGTATTTTTTTATTTTGACTATCATTAGAATACCTCTCTAAAAAAGACACGGTGCAATTTCTTTTATATGTTGCACCGCGCCTTTTATCACTTGTTTTCTCTTAAAGTCTTACTGTGCAAGAAACGCATCAAGCTGTGCCTGCTTCTCAGCTATTACCTTTTCCAATCCTGCATCTTTAAGTGCCTGGATGAACTCAGGTAAATATGTCTCTGGATCAAGCGTTCCGGTTTCAAGACCTGCCTGATACTTGTTGCAGACATTATCCAACTGTGTAAGCTCATTAGTTACAGCTGATGTGTCAAATGAAAATCCGAGTGCTGTAGACTTCTGGCAATTGGTATTATTATCAACCAAAAGCTCAGGATAGTCAGGATTTTCACTCTCCCAGAGAATACGATTGATATTAGAAAGAGTTGATCCTAAATGATAAGTTGTAGACTGGCTGTCAACGCCTTCAGGATATGCGCCCATTCCGTTTTCATCAAGAACATAATGTGTTCCTTCGATACCATAGCTGATAAGCGTACCTATTTCTTTATTAGAGAACCAAAGATTCATGAATTTCATGGCAGCTTCTGCATGTTTGGAATTGGACATGATAGTATAACAAACATTGTTATAAGTTCTTGCGACCTGATCACCAAAAAGTGTTACGCCCATCTGCTTGTTACAGGTTGTTGACTGATAGAATGCTGTATTAAAATCTGCCTGACCAAGTGTACAGAATGCTGCGTCATTTCTTGTAAGAACTGTAAATGAATCTGTCTGAGTCTGGATATCTTTATCACAATATCCTTTTTCATACCAGTCATGCATTACAGAACAAAGATGACTGTATTCTTCCGTCTCAAATAAATCTACTACTTCTGTGCTGCTTGTTGGATCCATTAGAACGCCGTAGAAGTTTCCAAGATCATCCCAAGGTCCGTATTTGAAGTTAGATGCTGTAGTTCCGTTATTAAGTGCATATGGAGTCATATCAGGATAAGCTTCTTTTACAGCGGCAAGAATAGGTTCCCAATCCTCAAGTGATGTTGCACTTGCAGCCTGCTCTGTAAGTCCAAGTTCATCAACAATGTCCTGTCTGTAGATCATACCCATTGTCCATGAATAGCTTGCATAGATAGGAACAGCATACTGATGACCATCGATCTCACCGCTCTTGAGGTAGTCACCTTCCATAGAGATAATGTCCTGGCCATATTCCTGAATAAGATCTGTGATATCATAGCATGCGCCCTGTGATACTGCATTTAAGTATCCGCCATAGTTAGCAAGGATATCAATATCTTCTGTTCCGCTCAAGAACAATGAATACTGCTGGAACCACTGTCCAAACTCGTAGGCTTTAAATTCAACTTCTACTCCGATCTGCTCAATAGAAATCTCATTGACCTTAGCCATGACAGCTTCCATATCATCAGTTTTACCGCTTGTAGGAACATAAACAGTGATCTTCTCCACCTCACCGCTCTGTCCTCCTGCTGATGTACTCGCCCCAGTATCAGCACTTCCTGACTTGTTTCCACAGCCTGTTACTAAACTTGCTATAGTTGTTGCAGTTAACAATACGGATAATAATTTCTTTTTCACTGTAACTCCTCCCTTGTTTTTTGATAGTTAAATTCTATCGAAATACAAGAATGGAAAATATCACTTTTAAGACATGTTTTTATACTTTGAGAACCTGTTATTTTAAATTATAAAGGAACTTATCTATCAGCTCATTTTGATACTCACTGCTAAACTTTCCGGAAGCAAAGATTTCTAATGATTCATTTCTAAAATCTTTCCATGAGTCTTGCTCCTGACCTACGCATATGGGATAAAACCAGACACTGTTAGACCTGGCAGCTTCCATGTCTCCCACTGCGTCGCCGCACATGAGGACGTTTTCAGGTGCATAGCCTTTCTTTACGATCTGACCTATGCAATAGGCTTTGCTGCCCATATCCTGTGTGCAGAGAAGATCAACATACTCCATGAGGCCGAATCGCTCCCACTCAGCTTTGACAGCTTCAGGGTTAGCGCTTGATACAACGGCGACATCGCAATATTTATGGATTTCTATAAGGGCGTCTTTGACTCCCTCAAAGGGGTTTATTTCTTCCTTGGGAAGTGACTCGATTCCTTCGTTTACAGCCTTGCTCCAGTTTAAGGCTTTGGCAAAAATGGGATCTTCTGAAATCTTAGCTTCTACTGCTCTGTTACTAAGTTCAGGGGCCTCATCAGCCCACTTGGAAAGAGCTTCTACACCGTCTATTGGCATATACTTTTCGTTTACTTCTAAAAGAGCTGTGGCAAGTCCCTTGAATCTGTTGATTCCTCTTGTCATGGTGAAAAGATTGACCTGATTCCAGCTTTTAAGTATTTCTTCCTGCCAGTTTTCAAGTCCCCACTCCCTGACCATGCAAGGGCCGAAACACCTTATATGCTTGATATTCATTGAATCTATGGCACAGCCGTCAGAGTCTATGCATACGATAAAATCTTTCTTTTTAGTAAATGTATCGAAAACAGACATTATCTTTTCCTTTCTAAAGAACTAATACCTTGATATTTCTAAAGGTGCAGAAATATCAAGGTATAGATATCGATTCTGTAATTCACTATTAAAGTCTTGTATCCCAGCGTCCGCACCATACAAGGTCATTGGCAGATCCCTTGAAATTGGACTTTCCTGTGAGTTTATCTACAAGTGCATGAAGATATTCAGGACTATCGCAATATGCATTTATATAAGTCTTCATCATCGGTATATCATATAGATGATTTGTATAGTTTAAGGATACAGCTATGGTTGGAACCTCACCCACGAACCACGGATTCTGGCTTGAATGAGACGCATCATAGCAAAGTCTTACGTTATTGGTCTGGGCATAGCCTTTCATGTTAACAACGAAAAGAACAAGATCTGTATTTTTCTTAAACTCTTCACGGCTTTCATGTCCCATTACTTTGAACTTATTAAATGGACTTTGCTGCTCCATTTCAAGCTCGTAATAGTCTTTAGGTGCTGTTACATTAAAGCCTGCTGCCTCAAGTTCTTTTATAAGATTAGCTTTAGCTTTATCCGGGCCGTTTAATAAAGAAACCGGAGCACTTTCGATAAAGTAAAGGCGAAGGTTCTTTTTCCTTGAAGGATCAAGTGGCAGGATGTTCTGGGTATCTTTTACAAGTGTGATACTCTCATCTGCTGCCATTTCTGCCTTCTTGTGATGTTCCTTACATCCTACGATCGCAAGATCTTTTTTATCAGGGAACTTAAGGTTGTTAAGGCCAAGCTTTGCCTTAAGTCCGAGGATTCTTAGAAGAGCTTCTTCCAATCTCTCTTTAGTGATAACACCGCTTTCAAGAGCGTCCTTGATATACTGGATGTCTTCTGCAGGGTCATTAAAGAAAAGGATCATATCGCAGCCTGCAGCTACTACGCCCGGAATATAGTCTTTTCTTGGCATGGTAGCAGTAAGGCCAACCATGTGAGTTGCATCCGTAACAATAAGACCATTAAAGCCAAGCTTTTTTCTTAGAAGGTCCTGAAGAAGTTCAGGAGCCAGTGTTGCAGGTTTGATCTCGCTGTCCTTGATCCCAGGGCGAAGCTTTCTTGAATACGCAGGCTGACAGATATGCCCTGCCATGATGCTGTCAAGGCCGCCATCAATAAGCTCTTTGTAAACATAACCGTAGCTTTCGTCCCACTCGTCTGTAGAAAGGTCATTACAGCCCATAACAAGGTGCTGGTCTCTTTCTTCTGAACCGTCTCCGGGGAAGTGCTTGGCAGCGCAGGCAATGTCCTGTTTCATATTTTCTTCCATGTAGGCAAGTGAACGCTTGGCAACAAGCTTTGGATCATCACCAAAGGCTCTTGTGTTAACGATAGTATTTCTCCAGTTGGATACAACGTCGCACACGGGAGCAAATACCCAGTTACAGCCAACTGCCTTAGCTTCTTTTGCGCCAACTGATGCCATGGCTCTTACGACTTCATCAGTTCCTGCTGCGCCGCAGGCAGCTCCTGTTGCAATAAGTGTTCCTTCGGAAACAGCACCGTTACCGCCAGCCTCAGTATTAGCCGCGATAAGCACAGGTACCTTACTATGCTCCTGGAAGAATCTGTTCTGCTCGTATACTTCTTCTAAAGTGCCGCCCTGCCAGCGAACGCCTCCAATATGGTATTTACTTACAAGTTCTGAAAGGCTTTCTTCATCTCTTCTAAGAGTCAGATTTATAAATAGCTGCCCTACCTTCTCGTCTAAGGTCATTGAATCAAGCGTCTTTCTGACCCATGCTATTTGTTCTTCATCTAAATTAAAAGGTTTGGCTTTAAGATCTACCATTTGTTACGCTCCAATCTCTTGTGAATTTGCTTTTATCTTTGCTATCTCATCTGAGATGCTTTCCATCTTTTCCTTGGTAAGAGGATAGAAGTGCATGGCGATGATATTGCAAAGGTATCCGAAAATGAGGATGCCGAACATGCTGAATATACCTACTGCAGCAAGTCCTGTAGAATATGGTGTCTCAGCTGTAGGAAGCTCTGAAGATGAGCTTACTGCTGCGCAGAGAAGTCCGATGATAAGTGGTGCAAGTGATGAAATGAGCTTATCGATAAAGCTGAATACTGTGCCGATAAGGCCAGGAACATACTTACCACTTCTATATACTTCATAATCTGTGCAGTCTGCTGTCATAGGATATACAAGGCTTCCAGCGATCTGCTTAAATCCTGTAAAAAGGACCATGAGCACTACGAATGCGATAGAAAAAGCATTCCAGCTTGCAAATCTTCCGTCTCCGGGAAGTGAAAGCTGTGTAGGATCGCCAAATACGAATAAGAGCACCTGCAGAGTCATAATGATAAGTGCCGCATAACTTGCAAACTTGAAGCCTTTCATTTGTCCAAATCTTCTTGCAACAAATCCGATACCAAAAATAAGGATAAGTATGCTTGGAATAATTGTGTATGTTCCTACAAGACCAGCTGCGCCTGCATTGCCGCATACTATTGCATAGATGATGATGGCAACTGTTGCATTTCCGTTCATCTGTGTAGCAAGCTTATCTGTTGAAGCAGAGATAACGAGCATCTGGAGTGCTCTGTTTTTCTTAAGTACATCTACGTAGTCTTTGAGCTTGATCTTCTGTTGCTCTGTATTGCCTGCTCCGTAGAACTCAGGTCTGTCTTTTGATCTGATCGCCAGATAGCAAACGATAGTAAGGATAAATGAAAGAATTGCTACAAGTACCCACATCTCCTGGAAATAATCCATTCCGAACTGATAGTTATGTTTTTTCAAAAGGTATGTGTATGAGTAAAGGGGTGCCACTGTAAAGAAGATAGTGTTAAGTGCACCTGCATATATACCAAAAGTAGGTCTTTGCTTTGGATCGTTGGTAAGGCATGTCTGTGCTGACTTGGTAACTACGCACTGGCATGTGTACCCTACGATATATACTGCGTAGAAAACAACGAATACCAAAAACTGTACAGCCTTTGGAAAATGTGGTGTTACAAAAAACATAAAGGCTGACATAACAAGCATGATCAGCTGACCGATAACAAGGAATGGTCTGTTCTTTCCGAATTTACCTTTAGTTTTATCAAGGATTATTCCTATGATAGGATCTGTTATTCCATCCCACAGTCTCATTACTGTAGCAAGTGATGAAGCAATAACAACGCCTGCTCCGATGATTCCATTGAGATAGTAAGAAATAAAGATCATTTCCCACATGTACAGGTTAGTTGCGATATCATTAACTGCAAGGCCTGCAATCTGCCACCATTTTGCTCTGTTGACATTAACATTTTTCTGTTCCATAATGTTCCTCCTTAACCTCCCCAATCAGGTTTGAATTATTGTGAAGTTATAATAGTATCAATGGGGCAAGCTAACAAGAATTATATTTGGGTATAATTGTACTATATTTATATTCTGATTACGATGCAAAATATATTGATATTTTTTCCAAATATAGTATTATTGTCAGTGATAAATTTATGAATAAATTGAAATTTATATTTCATATTCAGCCAACTATTCTATGGAGCAAAGTTACCTATGCAAAATCAGTACTTAGATATGGCCGTATCTTTTTTTAACAAATTAAATCTGGTAACCCATGTGATCAATATACATGAGCCGCTTTCAGATGAAATAGACTTAGGACTTCGAAAGGCCATTTTGCAAAAAAAGGCACTTTCTGTACTTGATTTTGATGGAATAAATCCATCCTTTACAGATCAGCATATTATATATTTCCTTACTGATATGTATAACTGCCACAATATTCTTATACCTATTCCCAACCAGGAACTTGATACAGCCTTGTATGTCGGACCATATCTTACTGAAGCTTCCGGAATTTACAAGACTGCGGAGCTTTGCGACAAGCTTGGTATTCCCTCTTCCTTGCGTATGTTCATGAATCAATATTACACTACGATTCCATGTATAAGTGACAGTTCGGTCATGGAAGCTTTCCTTGAAACAATCGGAGAAAACATCTACGGCGTGGGGGAATTTAAGATTGAATATCTGAAAGAAGAAACAAAGGGTGATACTGAATATCTGACGTTAATGGACAATAATAATTACGAAGATATCATGCAGAGGCTTGAATATCGCTACAGTCTTGAGGAGAAGGTAATCGATTCTATCTCAAGAGGAGATTTTAATACAGCCATGAAATACAGCACAGATCAGGCTCTTAGCAACATCGACAACAGATCTCCAAGTACTCTTCGGAGTAAAAAAAATAACCTCCTCGCTTTCAACACTGTCTGTCGTAAGGGTGCAGAAAGAGGAGGCGTTCATCCTATTCATTTGGACGAAATGTCCAGGCGTATGGCTATCAAGATCGAAAATATGACCTCACCCACTCAGGACAAGGACATGCATCGTGAGATCTTAAAAAAGTACTGCACAATGGTACAACATAATACTACAATAGGCTTTTCCCCAACCATGCAGAAGGTAATAAATCACGTATTGCAAAATTTAACAACGATAGAGCTCACACTTCAAAACACTGCAGAAAGTCTTGGGCTTAATAAAAGTTATCTTGCTACTCTTTTCAAGAAAGAAACCGGTAAAACTTTCACCAGTTATGTAAACTCAAAGCGCCTTGACCACGCCATTTTCCTTCTTAATGCTACGGATCTTCAGATTCAGGAAGTTGCAAGCTCCTGTGGCATTCCTGATGTTGCCTACTTTACAAGAATATTCAAACAGGAAAAAGGGATGACACCAAGCCAGTACCGCAAGATAATCTCTGAAAAGAAGTGACCATTATCATATGGGGGCCTCTTTGGCCAAGGGGTCTGTGGTCTTTATATAATTCTTTATATAAGGCTTTATATATTTATATTTTTCAGACTTTATATTTTTTACGATATTCTTTGGGTGTCATACCGTTTTTAGACTTGAAAATCTTTACAAAATAGTTGGCATCGGGAATTCCAACCTTCCCTGATATTGTCTGTATCTGCTCATCTGATGAAGCAAGGATCTTTTCCGCTTCTTTCAATCTGGTATCACGAAGGAACATAGCCGGTGTGGTACCTGTTTCTTTTTTAAAAGCCGCTATCATATAGCTTTCAGAGACATCCATCATTTTTGCAATTCCGGCAATACTGATATCTTCATAAAAATGCTGCTTTATCGTATATGTAATGCTTTGTACAAGGGCGCTATATTTATTTTCATTGATGTCTTTTATGATGTCACAAAACTCTTCGAGCATCTGGGCGCAGGCTTTTTCCATCTGTTTGGAGGATTTGGCCTGGCCTATGGCTATAGATTCTCTTGTCGTGATCCTGTGGATGATAGGAGCAGGGATACCGGCTTCGTATGCTGCTATTCTGCTAAGTGCCCTGTTAACGGCGAATGCGCATCTAAGCTCATCCAAAGACAGATTTCTTGGACGAAGCTTTGCCACGCGGCTTTCAAGGTTCTTTTTGACCTTAAGTACTTCGTCTAGATCACCTGCTTTAATAGCATCCATGTACTCTCGTTCAAGAAGGTAGTTTTGCTCTATCTGAGCATTGCTTACATCCTTGAGGGATTCATCAATATCAAAATAGTCGTAAAATCTTTTTTCCTGTTCATCCATAAAATATCCTCGATCGTACTTTAAGCCTTTATCTTAGTCAGTTCTGCGTTAAGAGCTTTCATCTCTTCTTCAGTGTAATCAGGCTTTGCGTAGAAGAAAAACTTCTCCAGAGTAAATGTCCCGACCATGTCTCTTAATTCTTTTCCCACATCAGGCATTCTCTTGTCTATAACGGCTGTCGCTTCCTTCGAAGCAAGAAGGTCGTTTATTGTGCTTCTGATAGAAAGATATCCTTCAGGGAAAAGCTGGGCTTCACTTTCTTCGTCAAGGAACCAGTTGCGAACATTAAGTCCCGGATTCTGATCAACATATACGTAAGACTTATCAGGCTCTTCTACTCTGTTAAAAATGGTATGGTCGCTGACTTCTCCTGCTCTTGCAACGATCTTATTTTTACCCATTGTAAGTGGAATATCTTTAAATACGGCACTTCCGTTTACAGTGCGTTCTATATATTCTTTTCCGGCAGCTTCCAGTGTAACACTCTCCTGGTTAGAATAAACCTTGACTGTCATGGCTTCATAAGCGCGGTTAACATATCTTTTACCTGCAATGCTCACGAAGGGGTCCTTGGACCACATGGCTTTGTAATAGTAAAAGCTGTCTTTTCTTGTCTTACGGTCAAAGGTAACAAGGCCTTTGATATTTCTTTTCTTAATGTTTGCAGCGCCTCTTACAGGGCTTGTAAAATCGAACATGTTCCATACAAAGCTTCCCCAGACAAAGTCGCGCTGAGCCATCATCGGATACACGGTCTCGTGGTAGAGGGCCTGAAACTCCTCGGAATAGTCGTTAACCTTAGGATCGTCGCTATGGTATACAGTATTGGTATCTGCGCCGTATTCTGAGATTCCAAGCGGCATCGCAGGGTTAACCTTGTGAAACTCGTCAAGGAACTTGCCATGATCAGCAAATTCGCCGTAATACCAGCCGTAATAGATGTTGTAAGCGGTTGTATCTGTAACCTGATTAAGCGTGCTGTCTGAGTGAACCACGTTCAGATTGGCGCAGGTGGAAAATCTGGTGCCATCAAGCTCGTGGACAAGGTCATTAAGCACGTGCATCTTCTCTGCCATATATGGGAACTCGCCGTAGATTGCGATCTCATTCTGGATTCCCCAAAAACATATGGATGGATGGTGCATGTTCTGAAGGATCATTTCTTTTAGTTGAACCTTGGCATTTTCAAACAGTTCATCGTCCTCCGGAAGCTTTAACATCGGAATCTCAGCCCAGACTACAAATCCCATGCTATCACAAAGGCTGTACACCTCCTGCGGATGAGGATAGTGAGAAAAGCGGACTGCATTAGCTCCGATTTCATGAATAAGCCCCATATCCTCTTTCCAGTTATCCATTGTGGCAGCCGAGAATACTCCGCAACTGTCCTGATGCTTGGCTACACCATGAAGTTTAACATGCTCTCCATTTAGGAAAAAACCTTTGTCTGCATCCATAGCTATACGCCTGAATCCGACTTCTTTTGTTACAGAGTCAACCTCTTCTCCATCTGCCAAAAGAGATACTGTCATGGTATATAAGTGGGCATCATCAAGGCCGTTCCAGAAAATGGGGGAATCCAGCTCAAGGACTTTTTTAAGGGTAAATTTATGTTCTGCAAGATTACTGATCTCATTGGCGTTAGAAAAAGATCTGTTTAACTCTTCAATACTATATGTCTTGGAGAACAGTTGTGTGTCACTATTATGATCATTAGATAGCGATTCTTTCCCATTATTAGTTAATGAATATCTGACTTTATATTTTTTATTTTCATCAGTCAAAGAGATTTCTGTCCTGCCCCAGACTTCGCCTTTTCCATCCTCAGAAACTCTTGTTTGTACAATAACTCCATCGCAGCCATAGTATGCTGTGTCAAAGCAGTCCACACCTGTTTCTACAAGTTCAACTTTTCTATGGATTCCACCAAATACAGCGAAATCTCCGGATATTGGAGAAACATGGAGTTTCTTATCTGTACTTACGAGAACTGTAAGGAGATTGGTTCCTGTGATCAGGGCATCCGTAAGTTCAAGTGCAAAAATATTGTAACCGCCCTCATGACCACCGATTTCAGTGCCATTAAGATAGATCCTGCAAACCTTATCAACACCATAAAATTTAATATAGGTTCTTGTATCTTTACTTTTCATATATTCAAACTTCTTCTGGTATACTGCCTCTCCCTGATAATAATCTTCATCTGTGTACCAGGTGTGTGGAAGATTCACTTTTTCACAGGTAAAGCCTGTTCCATCTGCCTTTACCTGTTCATCGATAGGGCTCGATACATCGGTATTCTGCCATGAACCCTTTACAAATAACCAGTCTCTATTCCAATCTATAACCTTTCTCATAGTAATGACCTCCGATACAGCTAAAATGTATTGCAGATTTCGCATTTACAGTCGCCTGGGATGCGGCATATTTTATATGTACGAAAGCTATATATACGAAATCTGTGTTATTTTAGGGTATCTTATCATAGCTTTTTTGTAATAAATAGAATTTTTTATTTCATTATAGCATTTTATATAGATCGTGGATCCCATATCGTGGATGTGTTTTGTCTTAGTCAGGATATAAAAAAGGACACATGCAGAAATTACTGAATGTAGCTCTGCATGTGCCTTATTTATCAAATTATTATTACGCTGCATCATCTAATGCTCTGCTGTTTAAGAAGCTCTCTGTTCGTTTCTGAACGTTCTGTTGTAGGTTTACGTAGAAAAGGAAATTGTCGTACAGGTGGAGGCTTCCTTCGGGGAAGATGTCAAGTACAGGCGGGTAATTAGCTGTATCTATGTCTGTGACTATGAGTGAACCTCTGTCGGGGTCGATGTAGGCACCGTACTTTCCTACTTCTATAGATGTTATGGCGCCGGTTTTGCTGTCCTGGGTTACTGTTCCAAGGTTTAAAGACTTATCAGCCACTTCACTGTCAGTTCTCCAGTTGAGGGGGTTGATGGAATATACTTTTGTGCCGGCGGGGATGATCATAGAATCGGTTACGCCGCCTGCTTCGCACTCATAGCTTACTACTACGCCTGTATCTGTTTCGCCTTTAGCAGGGACTATCTGAGGGTACTGGGTGATCATGTCTTCTGTCATGCACCAGCCGATAGCGTAAACTGCTATTAGGTTTTCTCTAAGTGCTACTGCCTGCGCGCCGTCGCCGCCGTAGTATTCTTTTAGTATTCTGTAGCACATATCAGCGCCTTGAGAGAAGCCTGCAAGTATAAGGGGGCGTCCGTTATTCTTGTGCTCAAGGTAATACTTAAATGCTGCAGATACATCCATATAGGCATTAGCAAAGATCTGGTCTTTAGCCTGGCCATCTTCCATGGAATATGCATTTAAGGATGCCTGCCTGTAATAAGGAGCATAGATTCTGCAGGTGTTTGCATATATTGACTGCTGCTGATTCATGGCATTTCTGAATACTTTTTTATATCCGGCTGTCATCTCGGAATTGTACTGACTGAGGGTATCTACAGATGGAGCCACGATGAATACGTCAACTGCATTCTCAGGATATGCTCCGTCATAGAGCCAGTTATCTGAAAGGGAATAGTCTAAAGAGCTTGTAAATGGCAGCACGTTAACTGCAAGGGATTTAATACCAAAAGCTGATGATAAGCACATTCCAAGTATCATGATCATAAGTACTACGGATATTCTTTTCTTCATATTCGTTGTCTCCTTATACATTCAGGCTTTCATTATGTTTAAACTATAATTATGTTTATTATATAATTAGTCGTCTTTATCCATATATTATACACGTTATTTCGTTTGTTATCACCTAAATAAAAACTGCCACCAGAGAACTGATGGCAGCCGATTTATAATCATGACTTTTTTTCACTTCGTTCCAAAAGTCATGTAAATAGGCCAATTGAGAACACCTTCGGTGCCTAGCCTATTTACCTACCGATTCACTTTCTTACGAAATCCGCAGTAAATGCGGATTTCTGATTCAAAGTTGCGAAAACATATATTAAATTTTGAGATTATCTGTTCATCTCTGTTCTAACGACGGTCTTAACACCGTTTTCGATAGTAACAGTTTCCAGATAGGTCTTGTCACCTTCTACGACGATATTGGAGTATTCTTCTTTTAACTCTTCAACGGCGTTACGAGAGCCTGCTCCACCGCCGCTTCCTCCTGATTCTCCAAATCCGTCATAGAGCATGTCAACAGAAGCATCTACATTCTCTACTGCAGGAAGACCATACTCTATATTCCTGTTATTGAGAGCATTACCAAGTGTTACCATATTCTCTCTTACTACAAGATCATTGAATGTAAGGCCAAGAGCCTGCATGGTATCTACAATTGTAGTCGTGTTAGCTCTGAAGGTATCCTCGATCTGCTCAAGAAGCTGCTTTTGATCACTGCTTAGTGCCTGCTTAACTGCTGAATCTACAAATGAATCAACATCTATATTGCCACTTACAAGTGAAGATGCAGAAAGAGCATTTGAACCAAGAACAGAACTTGTAAATATACCTTCTGAATTGTAAATACCGGATGTTGAATTCTGGGATGCTTTTATCGTGTTGATCGTCTTAATATACGTATCCTGTATATTATCAATAGATGATATACTTGCAGAATCACTACCCATGTTGATCGCGGTAGCAGCTCCGCTTAATTTGACCTGCTCAGCAAAAGAAGCAGCTGCTTCTTCTGATACAGCCTTAAGTCTGTTGTAGGTCTTCAAATAAAGATCTTCTACTGAATCGATTCCTGATACACCTGTTATTGCCATTACGTTTCCCTCCTTGTGCCTATGCTGCATACATGATATTTTCATGCTGCCAGTCTTTCGAAAAGGTTTTCGAAAGATTCCCCTTAGCATAGTTAGTATTTTTCTACAATTACTTCAATCTAGCCTGAACACTGCAACTACTAACACTCTTCTTTCCTCGAAATATATTTCGGTAAGCATGATTAGGCAATTAATACAAAAGCAAAAAACTTCAAAAATATGATTGGTTTTATGATTATTTATGTTCAGCTGATCAATTAATATCATTATAGAATAAACGTGGCGTCAAATCAAAGTTATGGCTGCATCCAGTAGAAATTTCCAAAAGTAATTCAAAGAAAACATGAAAAAGAAAAAACGGCACAGAGTGAACTCTGTGCCGCCATTAAGCTATAAATTATATTATGTATTAAACAATACCCTGAGCCTTCATAGCTTCAGCAACCTTAAGGAAACCTGCGATGTTAGCGCCTGTTACATAGTCGCCTTCCTTACCATACTGCTTAGCTGCCTCAGAAATGCTCTTGTAGATATTCTTCATGATATCGTGAAGCTTGTTGTCAACTTCTTCGAAGGACCATGAAAGTCTCTCTGAGTTCTGGCTCATCTCGAGAGCTGATGTTGCAACACCACCTGCATTTGAAGCCTTACCACAGATGAAGAGTACACCGTTATCCTGAAGATACTTAGTAGCATCAAGAGTTGTAGGCATGTTAGCACCTTCACATACAGCATATACACCGTTAGCAACAAGTGCCTTAGCATCCTCAAGATCAAGCTCGTTCTGAGTAGCGCAAGGAAGAGCTACATCACACTTAACTGTCCATACGCCGTGCTCGCCATTCTTCTTCTCATGATACTCAGCAGAAGAACGCTGTGCAGCATACTCTGTAAGACGTGCTCTCTTTACTTCCTTAACCTCTTTAAGGAGCTCAACATCGATTCCTTCAGGATCATAGATCCAACCTGTAGAATCTGAACATGTAACAACCTTAGCACCAAGGCTCTGAGCCTTCTGGATAGCATAGATAGCAACGTTACCAGCACCTGATACTGCAACTGTCTTGCCTTCGAAGCTTGTGCCATGATCTTTAAGAAGCTCATCTGTAATGTAAACAAGACCATAACCTGTAGCCTCTGTACGAGCAAGTGATCCGCCGTATGTAAGACCCTTACCTGTAAGAACGCCTTCGTATACGTCTCTGATTCTCTTGTACTGACCATAGAGATAACCGATCTCACGTCCGCCTACACCGATATCACCGGCAGGAACGTCTGTGTCAGCTCCGATGTGTCTGTAAAGCTCTGTCATGAAGCTCTGGCAGAATGCCATAACTTCTCTATCAGACTTACCCTTAGGATCGAAGTCTGAACCACCCTTACCACCGCCGATAGGAAGGCTTGTAAGTGAGTTCTTGAATACCTGCTCGAAACCAAGGAACTTAATGATACCAAGATTTACTGAAGGATGGAAACGAAGTCCTCCCTTGTAAGGTCCGATTGCTGAGTTGAACTGTACACGGAAACCGTTGTTAACCTGTACCTGACCCTTATCATCTACCCACGGTACTCTGAAAAGAATCTGTCTCTCAGGAGTTGTAAGTCTCTCAAGGAGAGCTTCCTTACGATACTCTTCCTCATTAGCTTCGATAACTACTCTAAGAGATTCAAGTACCTCTTTAACTGCCTGGTGAAATTCAGGCTGTGCCGGATTCTGTGCTACGACTCTGTCGTAAATCTCGTCTACGTATGACATTTTTTCTTCTCCTTCCCGCGTATATCGCGATAAACATAATCTAACAAGCAAAATCAAATTCTTGAAGCAACTTCTTCATCTGCAATTCCAAAGTCTAGAAATCTAATTTTAACTTGAATTTAACTGTTTATAAAAAAAGAGCATAAAAGATCTAACGATCTCTACGCTCCATTGTGCAGACACCTTTGTCCAAAGTTCAATATTACATTTGGATCAGCCATTGATCCAATTCCATACATGAATCATTGTATCCACTGATACAATTTCATCTCCATGCCTGTGGATAATTATATTACGAGCTTTTAAAAAATTCAATACGCTTTATTGCACTAAAACGTCAACGCCTTAAAAGGTGATATCCATCATTTTGCACAAAGATCGAGTCACTATGAATAAAGTTTATATTCTAGTGACTCGATCTAACAATGATCAACTATTATTTTGTAAGATACTCAGTCTTTACATATCCCTTAATGCCGTTGTATTCAACTTCGCACCATCCATCTGCGCGATAGTTAGTAACCTTGATCTCGTCGCCCTTGTATGCATTTCCAAGTATTTCAGACTCTGTACTAGCAGATTTTCTAATACGTACAGTCTCTTTTACATGATAAGTACCTGTGCTGGTAACACCATCATTTGAATCAGTAGTTGTTTCTTTTGTATCTGATTCTTTAGTATCTGACTCTTTAGTCTCTGTTTCTTTAGTGTCAGCTTCTTTTGTATCTGAAGCGCTGTCATCGCCCTGAGAAACTACTGTAAAGTACTCAGTACGTACATATGCCTCTTTACCTTCATATTCGATCTTACTCCAACCATTTGCAAGAGCTTCGATCTGAGTGAACTGCTGTCCTACTTCTGTCTTACCAAGTACATCTGCGTTTGTAGAATCAGAACTTCTTATCTTAACAACAGTTGTAGCTTCGATTATTACAGGACCGCTCTGAGTTTCAGTCTCTGTAGCTACTGTGCTGCTTTCTGCACTTGTGCTTTCCTGTGAAGAAGAATCAGCTGCAGTAGTCTCTGCAGAGCTTTCAGTAGAAGCTGCTGATGCAGATGCAACTTCCTTACCTACAGTCTTATTAACTTCCTCTGAGAAATTTGTAAGGAATGCGCTAAGTTCTGCATTCTCTTCAAGCATTGTATTATAGCTAACTGCTACTTCATTACTAAGATCAATGAAATCATCCTGAACACTTAATGCTTCGATATACTTAATGATCTCCTCATCAAGTTCGCCAAAATAGAGATAGTATTCTCCGTTTTCATTAGTTCTTATATAATATGTCTGAAGTCCAGGAACCTGCTTATCGAATCCGTTGAAATAGAGCTCAAAATAAACATATGTTACATATGCTCCGGTCTCAGGTCCCTTCTTTGTATATACCTTAATGGCATCAAACTTTTCATAGTACTGGGCTGATACTTCATATCTGATAAGAGCAGGCTCTGTAAGACCTACAGTTATAGCATTGATAGTATCCATATCTCCTGATGCCTGAGCATCATAAAACTTCTTGATAAGTGATGTGATCTCAGGATATGCATCCTCTTCCATAACTACCTCAACTGCATCACAGGTGCTGCTTTCTGCAGAGGATGCAGTTGCGATCTTCTCCTGAGAAGTAGATGCAGAAGCGCTTACGGCACTATTCTGATTATCATTCCTGCCTGCGCGAACTGCCAAAAGTATTGTGATAAGAAGACATACCGCAAGAAATGCCGGCATGACGATCTTTTTATTATCTATAATGAAAGTAGCGAGATTAAACTCACTCTTACGAAAAGCTTCGATCTTGTTCTTTGCATTTTTACGTATCATTTCAATGTAACCTCTTTATTACTAAAAATTTATTACGGATAGACCCCAACTATCCCAAACTAACTTTTAATTCTTTTGAGTAAAATTCTTCTAGCAATGCACCCGACAGGAATCGAACCTGCATTAAAGGCGTCGGAGGCCTTCGTTCTATCCATTAGACTACGGGTGCCGGACGTCATTTTATTTTGTAAGGTCCCGATTTTGGTTCGGGACCTTAATTGTTACAAATTTATTACGCACCAATGTATGATATCATATTACACCTTTTATGTCCATGTTTTTTTGACTAAGTCCAGTTTTTGACGCTATTTCGTTATAGTCTAAAAGCTCATCTTCTGCCCTGTCATAATAATAGATATTGTCTGATAAAACATCTTCTGTTTCAACTTCTGTCATGTTTACGAAGCTGACCATCTCATAAAGTCTGTCAGCTTTTATCTGATCAAAGCTCCCATCATCAAGCACAAGTATCACTTCATGTACAGATGAAGGTATAATATAAAAATTTTTGTTATATTTTCGAGACAATGCGCAAAGAAGTCCCGGATTAAGCATTACTGCAGCTCCGTATGTTCTATCTTTGTTAGTTAAGATCTTCAGGCAGGAAAGGGGATCATCTTCAGACATCTCTCCCCCAGATAAGCTTTTTCCTTTGCCAAGGCCTAGTCTGTCATTTATGACATCCATCAAAGGAAACAGATCATGATCATTCTTTATTATGGCATTAGCACAGGCTGCATCATACAGATCCTCTTCTGTAATGTTCCATGCTAAAGTGTGTACATTCTTGATCAAAACTACTCCTTCTGATGCTTTGGATGCTACAAGGCAATAATAAACGATCGCAAGATCCTTAAATTTTCTATGAGGCACCTCTGAAAGAAGCTTTTTATTTTTCTCATAATTTATAAGTTTGTACATGATCTTTTCACGGACCTTATCGTAATCCATGAAATAATCAAGATCAAAGAATACATTCCTGCTCTCAAGCCTTGCTTTTTTAATCTTTTCAATTATCTCCATGAAGCTGGTTCCATCAAGAAAAGCTTCATACAATGGCTCTAGATATATAACTTCCGAGATCTTATCTCCCGGTCTTGCAACATCAAGGCAGTTATAGGTAACTCCATTATTTTTATTTACATCGCAAAGCTTAACCTTACATTCAGGATAAAGCTCTGACACTACTGATACTATCTGATCACAAAATGACTTAAAATTCATATACTCTCCAAATTATTATTCATACCGGGTATTCCCCGAATTTTTATACAAAATAATATGTGTGCAAGCATTCATTCGCTTGCCGGTCTTGCACAACAAAAAAGGCAATAGAACTATCTTTATTTAAGATACTTCTATTGCCTTACAGACATATTATATAGAGAGTTATATGCGGCCTGTTATGAGGCCTTCAAAAGCATATGATGTCCGATACGATACTGAGTATTAAACTCTTGAAAGGTACTCGCCTGTTCTTGTATCGATCTTGATAACATCTCCCTGGTTAACGAAAAGAGGTACTGATACCTGTGCACCTGTCTCAACTGTAGCAGGCTTTGTAGCACCTGTAGCTGTATCACCCTTGAAACCAGGCTCTGTCTCTGTGATCTCAAGCTCTACAAAAAGAGGTGGCTCGATAGCAAATACGCTTCCGTTGTAGGAATTAACTTTGCACATCTCGTTCTCTTTAACGAACTTCATTGAATCTCCAACGATCTCCTGATTTACAGCGATCTGCTCATATGACTCAGTATCCATGAAGTTGAAAAGATCACCATCATTGTAAAGATACTGCATATCTCTTCTCTCGATGTGAGCCTGAGGGAATTTCTCAGTAGGTCTGTAAGTTGTCTCGATAACACCACCGTTGATGATATCCTTAAGCTTTGTACGAACGAAAGCTGCTCCCTTACCTGGCTTAACGTGCTGGAACTCGATAACCTGGCAAACCTTGCCGTCTACCTCGATTGTAACACCATTTCTGAAATCACTGGCTGTAACCATAAAATCCTCCTGATAATAACATATAAAAGCAAACTGGACATTCGCCGCGGTGGGCTCAGTAATCCAATTTAACAATTCTTACTTAAACAACACATCATAGTTTATACTAAAGAACGCTCTTTTGTCAATATACTTTACATTATTAGATCTAATGTAATAAATTGCCGGGCTTAGTTCGACATCTTTAGAACTGAGGAATTCATAAAAATCCAGGATACAGCTCTATGTCAGGAACCTAACATTCACAAATCTAAAAAAATATGACTGCACTTAACTTTTCAGATGATCTACTGCGTGGTCTATAGCTTCAAGATATCCCGCAAGGCCGTGGCCTACTATCTGCTCATCACATGCAGGAGCAGTTACAGAATTTGCTCTGAATGATTCTCTTGCATTGATATCAGAAATGTGGATCTCGATCTTATATATTTTTTCAAGGCTCTTAAGTGCATCATGGATAGCATAGCTGTAGTGTGTATATGCACCTGGATTTATAACGATTGCATCTGTTCCGTTAAAATATGCTTCCTGAAGCTTATCGATGATGGCACCTTCGTGATTGGACTGGTAACATTCAACGTCTGCGCCAACCTCTTTTGCTTTATCTTCTATTGATTTTATAAGGTAATCATAGTTCTGATCACCGTATACAGCTTTCTCTCTAATTCCAAGGAAGTTTAAGTTTGGTCCGTTAACAACTAATATTTTCATGATATGCCACTTTCTTTTTAATAATCTATTTAATGAGGTAGGTGTCAAAAGTTCCTTTTGACACCTTATGACAACCGGATTGTTACATCATTACTTTAAGTCTGTTTTCCTCTAATCAAAGCCCCATGGCCTTAATGATCTCATCTGCGACAGCTTCCGGCGATTTACCATCAGTATCTATCACTATGTCAGCTGCCATTTCGTAGTACTTTCCTCTTTCTTCAAGCATCTGACCTATCTTTGCTTTAGGATCGTCTACCTGAAGAAGGGGCCTTGTAGTATCTCCCTTGATACGGTCATATACTGCTTCGGCAGATGCCTTAAGATATACTACTTTGCCAAGCTTTGAAAGAAGTCTTCTGTTGATCTCGCGAAGAGGAAGGCCGCCGCCTGTAGCAAGGACGAGGCCGTCATGCTTTTCGCCGCACAAAACTTCAAGCTGCCTTGTCTCCATATCTCTGAAAGCTGCTTCTGACTTCGATGCAAAGATATCTGATATGGAAGTTTCATATGTTTCTTCTATAAGACTGTCTGTATCAAGCTTTTCATAAGAAAGTTTTCTTGCAAGCACTTTAGAAACTGTGGATTTACCGCTTCCCATATAGCCAACAAGTACAACATTCTTCTCATTTTCAAGCCTGTCGCACATTGCCTTATAGACTATATCGCACTGCTCCTTTGTAATAGAGCATCCTGTCCAGAGTTCATAAGCATCAACGCCCTGATACAGGAGCATTTCAAGGCCGTTACAGACTTTAGCTCCGGCGCGCTCCGCAAGCTGCATGAATTTTGTATTCATGGGGCGATATACGATATCAAAGCCTGTATGTACAAGCTCGTAGAACTTAGGATCTTCGATAATAGCTTTGTCATTATTAGGATGCATACCAACAGATGTTGACTGAACGCAAAGATACTTACTATCAGACGGGATCTTGTCGTACTCATCCATAGAAAGAGCTACAAACCTGCTTCCCTGAACCTTTTCTCCAACTTCTTTTACGACTTCCTGCGCCCTTTCAACAGTTCTGTTAAGAACATAAATGATCTCAGCACCTTCTGAAGCCATAAGAAAAGCTACAGCCCTTGCAACGCCGCCAGCTCCAAGGATTATTACTTTCTGACCTTTTATAGTTATATTCTGATTTGCAAGAGACCTTTTTAGGCCTGTCATGTCAGTGTTATAGCCCTTATAGCCTGTTCCATCCTCTGTTCTGACAAGTGTATTAACAGCGCCAATATTTTTTGCCAGAGGATCGATTTCCTTAAGATAAGGAATGACCGCTTCCTTGTGAGGAACAGTCGCATTCATTCCAAGGATATTTAAAGAAAATGCTCCTTTAACAGCATCTCCGATATCAGACGGGTCCACGTCAAAAGGAACATATACAAGATTCTTGCCTGTCATGCTTGCAAGAGTGTTATGGATAAGCGGAGAAAGCGTATGTCCCGCAGGATGCGCTAATAATCCGCAGGTTAATGTCTTACCATCAGTTTCGTTCAAGTGTAGGTCCTCCCAGATCAGGCCAGTTGTTTCCGTTTCTCTTTATATATCTTTTGTAAAAAAATAATACGATCCATTCAAAACGTCTTTTGATGACTATCTGGATCTCTTCCTTCTTGTCAATCTGGTCAACAAGGTATGACTTAATGCCAACGCGCTTAGCTCCCCATACATCTGTAAAGAGCTGGTCTCCAACAAAAAAGGTATTGGTATTATCGGTATTCATAAGTTCCATAGCCTTAAGATAGCCTCTTTTGGCAGGCTTATTGGCTCTGTAAACATATCTGCTACCTACTGCATCGGCAAAAGACTTAACTCTGGACTCTTTATTGTTTGAAATAAGGACTGTATCAAATCCAATGCTCTTTAGCCTTTTAAAATGCTCTATGGCTCTCTTATCAGCAGGTGCTCCGTGAGGAACAAGGGTATTGTCGATATCATATACTACGCCCCTGTATCCAAGCTTATATAATTCTTCATATGGAATGTCGTAGGATGACTTAGCAGTAGCATCCGGATAAAATAAGTGTTTCACAAAACCTCCCGTAGTTGAATTTATTCAGACAATTCCCGCAGATTTTAAAAGCGTCTTAGTGTATTCTGCGGAAGGATTTCTGTATATCTCGTCAGTTATGCCATATTCAACGATCTTGCCATCTTTCATGATCGCAACATGATCACAAAGATTATACACTACCCTAAGATCGTGTGAAATAAATAGTATAGAAAGATCCAATTTTTTGTGAAGGTGATCAAGCAGCTCAAGTATCTGGGCCTGAATAGTAACGTCAAGAGCTGATACTGGCTCATCTGCGATAAGGATCTTGGGACTTTGCATAAGGCTAAGGGCTATACTTACTCTCTGTCTCTGACCACCTGAAAGCTGGGATGGATATCTGTTTACAAAATCCAGAGGAAGCTCAACCTGCTCACACACAGTCTTGATGCGCTCTTCCATCTCTTCATCTGTCCACTTACGTTTTCTGTCGACTTTAAGAGATTCCTTTAAGATCCAGTGTACAGTCCTTGCGGGGTTAAGACTTCCATAAGGATCCTGAAATATCATCTGAGGATATTCGTCCGTTTTAACTATAGTGCCGGTAATATCCTTATTTATACCCATAATGGCTCTGGCAAGGGTAGATTTACCGCTTCCGCTCTCGCCTACAAGTCCAAGGACCTCACCCTTATATACAGGGAGTGACACATTTTTAAGGGCCTGAACCTTGCCTTTTTTCTCAAATATGCTTTTTCTTCGCTTATCGTAATAGACACAGAGATCGTTTATCTCTATTGCCTTTTCGTTCCATTCTTTCATATAGACCGCTCTTTAATGTATTTTCATTCTTTTTAACATATGATTCGCGACAGGCACTAACCTTTGATCCAATGTTTCAAGAATATATCTTTTATATAAATACTATACTTATCTTTATCTATCTTTTTTATCTTTATCTATCTTTTTTATCTTTATCTATCTTTTTTATCTTTGCGCTCCGTCGTAAGATCAACTCTTGGAATCGAAGCTATAAGCTTTCTTGTATAGATATTCTTGGGCTTTGTGAAGATATCGTTTACGCTTCCGCTTTCTACGACTACGCCCTTTTGCATTACAAGAACTCTTGAACAGATCTGCCTTACAAGACTCAGATCATGGGATATGAAAATAATTGATGTGCCTTCTTCCTTATTGATGCTCTTAAGAAGGTCTACTATCTGGGCCTGAACTGTTACGTCAAGAGCTGTTGTGGGTTCATCGGCAATCAGGATCTTGGGATGACCGATCATGGCTGCAGCAATCATGACACGCTGTCTCATACCACCAGAAAGTTCATGAGGATACATCTCATATACTCTCTCAGGCTCATGAAGACCGACTTTGCCAAGCATACTTATGGCTCTTAATCTTCTTTCCTTCTTGTCTATCTCAGGATGGTGTATCCTAAGACTTTCTTCTGTCTGCCAGCCGATCTTTTTAACAGGATTAAGTGAAGTCATAGGCTCCTGGAATATCATTGATATCTCATCGCCCTGGAAAGTCCTTAACTTACGGCGGTTACAGGTAAGAAGGTCTTCTCCTTCGAACATGATACGTCCGCTTTTGTACATATCATGTCTGCTAAGAAGTCCTGCTATGGCAAGCGCACTTAAACTCTTACCAGATCCAGACTCTCCAACGATTCCGACAATCTCGCCTTTGGACAGCTCAAGGTCGAAATCCTCAACAGCAGTCTGAGGCTGCTTATGATCATGAAATTCTATATGAAGATCGTTTACCGATAAAATAACTTCGAATTTATCACTACTCATAGTATTCTCCAGACAGGCGCTTGTTTATCCTGCCTTATTTCTTTTTATACATTCTCAGGCTTTTTTCCTAAGACCTTCTCCCAAAAACGAAAAGCCGAGCACCATCCAGACGATAGCAAATCCGGGGCCCAGTACGCAGACAGGGTTCTTAAGCATAAACTGCTGGGCGCTTGAAAGCATATTGCCAAGGCTGTCGTATGGAGGCTGGGATCCGATACCAAGATAGGAAAGTCCTGCCTCTGCAAGAACCGCATTATTAAAGCCAATCAAAACTGATGACCATAATACGCCTGTGATATTGGGCATGATGTGCTTGAAGATGATCCTGAATTCAGATGCTCCCTGGATCCTTGCATTCTCTACATAGTCCATGTTCCTGCATCTAAGTACTTCTGATCTCACGATCCTGGCAAAACTTGGGATAAAGGCTATACCCAGAGCGACCATGACTACCACATTGCCTGAATCAAACAAGCTGACGATAACAAGCGCAAGAAGTATTGAAGGGAAAGCAAGCATTGCGTCTACGATACGCATGAACACTTCATCAAGGAAGCCTCCAAAATATCCTGTTATAGCGCCAAGTATCGTACCAAGTCCTGCTCCTATGATCATGGTTCCAGTTGCAATAACAAGAGTAACCCTGCTACCATACATGACACGGCTGAAAATATCTCTGCCCTTATTATCTGTACCAAGTATGTGGCGAAAAGAAATACCCTGAAGCTTTTCAGCGGCATTCATCTTAGTTGGATCATATGGCGTCCAAAAAATGCCAACCACAACTACAAGGAGCATTATGCCAGTAAGAATAAGGCCCCATAAAAGAAATGAATTTATTTTTTTGTCTTTTAATCTCTTAATCATTGATAGCTTCAATTCTAGGATCCACCAGTCTGTAAATAATATCTACTAAAAGGTTAACCACCATAACAAGGATTGCGATTCCCATGATGATTGCTTCAACAACAGGATAGTCTCTGTTATTGATGGAACTAAGGAGCATACGCCCTATTCCGGGTATATTAAATACCTGCTCGATAACGATCGATCCGCTGACCATGTCGGCCAGAGCCATTCCCATGAATGTGATAACAGGGATCATGGCATTCTTAAGTACGTGCCTGTACAGAACGCCTCTTGTGGTATTACCTCTACTGTAAGCTGTTCTTGTATAATCCTTGGATATCTCTTCTATTACGCTTCCTCTAAGGAGCTTAACGCACATAGTTATCTTTGGAAGTGCTATAGCAATAGCCGGGAATACAAGGTATCCGATAAAGCCCCAGAAATCAGATCTGTAGGATACAAATCCGCCCGGGATGAACAGATGAAGCGAAAGTCCAAACACAAGTGTGATGATGATACCTGAAAAGAAAGGAGGTATTGCCATTATTACCTGATCAAGGACTACAACTACCTTGTCTATAGCTCCGCCTTCATGTCTTGCTGTAAATATTCCAAGAGGAATAGATATAACAAACATTAGTAAAAAAGCCATAACAGCCAGCCATATTGTTATCGGGATCTTATCAAGAATAAGCGCTGAAACGCTGCCATATGAATAAGACTCTCCCAGATCTCCATGCATAAATCCCCAGATCCATCTCAGATAGCGTACATATATCGGGTCATTTAATCCCATCTCTTGTCGCAGTTTCTGAAGCTGTGCCTCTGAAGCCTCCGTTCCAAGGATCCTTGTAGCAGGATCTCCAGGTATTAAGTTAAATGCAAGAAACACCAGAATAGATACAACGATAAGCGTAAGTATCATCATTCCGGCTTTCTTTAAAATATACTTCAACGTTGTGTCCTCCCCGGACTAGAAATAAGGGCCCGACTTCCAAAAAGTCAGACCCTTTTACATGTCAGCTTTTTCAGATCATTCCGCAAGTCTTATCTTGGCAATATCCTGTACGTAAAGCGGATAGAAAGTATAACCTGTATACTTACTGTTCAGTGCAACGAAACATGGAAGATCCTGAATATATACAGCAGCTGCTGTCTGAGAAAGAATCTTCTCGCACTCTTTATAATACTTGATCTGCTCAGCTTCATCTACTGTAGCCTGTGCTGCAGCAAAAGCTTTGTCATAGTCAGCATTGGAATAATTGAACATATTGTTCTTAGCATCTGAAGTATAACGGTATAACAAAGCAGAAGCGTTAAGTGTTGAAGCATCAAATCCAAGGATCGTAGCCTCATATACCTTGTTATTATATACCTCATCAAGCCATGTATTCCAATCGATCTTCTGAATTACTGCTGTTACGCCGATAACTTCGAGCTGCTCAGCAATAACTTCTGCTGTATCGATGTGCTGTGTATAGTTTGAAGGAACTTTGATAGTAAAAGTAAATCCGTCAGCATAACCAGCCTGAGCAAGAAGCTCTTTAGCTTTTTCTACATCCTGATTATAAGTGTCGTTAAGTGACTCGTCAAAATATTTATCAAATGAAGGGAACATAGCTGAACCAATCTCAACTCCTGCACCGCCTGATACGAAATTCATTATCTCCTGAGGATCGATCGCATAGCAAAGTGCCTGACGTACAAGCTCATTGTCAAAAGGCTCAACTGCGTTATTAACATAAAGTGCCTGAACAAGGTTCATTCCACCTTCATAGATCTGGAAAGACTCAGAAAGCTGCTCAGCCTGATCGCTTGTGATACGAGCGTACATATCAATTGATCCGCCTTCAAGATCAGTTACGATGCTGTCCGGATTAGCCTCAACCTTGAATACTACATTCTGGATGTGGGCAGCATTCTCTTTGTCCCAGTAATCATCAAACTTCTCAACTACAAGGTTTTCAAGAGCTGTGCGTGATACGAACTTGTAAGGACCTGTTCCGATAGGATTAGTCTCAGGATCCTTAATGTCCTTAGGCATGATAGCTACTGTACAATAGCTAAGGAATTCTGTATTAGGCTTACTAAGAGATATCTTTACATGGCTGTCATCAACCTTCTCTATAGCACTAACATCATCAAAGATTGCAGCTCCAGTATCTTTAAAGCGCTGAAGAGATGCAACTACGTCATCAGCTGTAACTACCTCATTGTTATGGAAATGTACATTCTCACGGATTGTGAACGTATATTCAGTAGCATCATCAGATATTTCATATGAAGATGCAATTGCAGGATTCATATTACCTTTTTCATCAGGCTTTACAAGTCCTTCAAAAATATTGAAGAGAACCTCTCTCGTTCCTGCGGCCTGTGCGATGTGAGGATCAAGACTGTCGAGATCCTGCGGAATACCAACTGTAAATACTTCTCCTGATTTCTTGCCACAACCTGTCAGCATTGTAGCAGCTGCCATTGTCAGGGCACATATAGCTGCAAGTCCTCTTCTTGCAACCTTTCCTGACCAAACATTCTTTTTCATAATATTCTCCTTTTAGAAATAACAATATTTCTTATAATAATTTTGAATTTTATTCAAAACTATCTTACCAGGTAAATCTGAACACAAACGATCAGGAATCCTTACCGGATCCTTCAACCTCTTTGTTCATTACATCTTTGAGTTCATCCATGAATGTATTGATATCCTTGAATTCGCGATATACAGATGCAAATCTTACATATGCTACAGGCTCGAGATCTTTCATCTTGTTCATTACAAGCTCACCTATCTCACGGCTTGCGATCTCTCGCTTCTCCATATTGAAGATCTCTGCTTCAACACTGTCAACAAGCTTAGTGATCTGCTCTGCACTGACAGGTCTTTTGTGACAGGCTCTTAAAATACCTGCTTCAATCTTGGATCTGTCATATGGCTCACGATTATTATCTTTCTTTATGATTATGATTGGAATAGTCTCAACTTTTTCATAGGTCGTAAAACGCTTACCGCAGGAGTCACAAATACGTCTTCGTCTTATTGATGTATTATCATCTGCCGGACGAGAATCAATTACTCTTGTTTCGTCTTTACCACAAAACGGGCATTTCATAGTGGTGTCCTCCCTTTGATGCATTAGTTTTTAAAAAACGCTTCAGATGCAGGCACCTGAAGCGTTTAAATTTCTTACGCAGTCAGCGTCTTTGCGCTTCCTGCAACATCTGTACAGTAGAATGTATTTACTTTTTCTGTAAAAACTCAGGAATCTTAAGAGACTTAGGCTCTACAGTAGATCTTACGCTGCTATCGCTGCGGAAGAATGATCTTGTAGTAGTCTGTGGCTCAGCTTCAACAGCAGGCTCTGCTGTTGCAACCGGTGTTGTCTGCGCTGTTGCAGTCTGAACCGGCTGTGTCATTGTCTGAGGATTTACAAATGGTCTTGGCTGCGGTATAGATGTTGTCGGAACAACAGGTCTAACAAATGGCTGTGAAGGCTGTGGTCTAGGACCTGCACTTACGCCTGCCATCTGTGACGCACCCTGATTCACAGGCTGTCTTGCAGGAGCAGCAGCTGTATTCTTAGCTATATTCATAGCATTTGCACGATCTTCAATTCCAGTAGCGATAACTGTAATGTTACATGTATCAGACTGTGACTGATCATATACAGCACCAAAGATGATATTGGCTCTCTCGCCGGCAAGTTCCTGTACATAGCTTGCAGCATCAGATGCATCAGCAAGACCGATATCACCGGATACATTGATGATAACATCAGAAGCACCGGAAATAGTTGTATCAAGAAGAGGACTTTCAACAGCAAGCTTAACTGCATCTGCAGCCTTGTGGTCTCCTGTTCCTGTTCCGATACCGATATGTGCGATTCCCTTACCCTTCATTGCTGTCTGTACGTCAGCAAAGTCAAGGTTAATAAGACCAGGTACATTAATAAGATCGGTAATACCCTGAACTGCCTGCTGAAGGACTTCGTCAGCCTTCTTAAGAGCATCGGGCATAGATGTACGACGGTCTACGATCTGCAATAATTTATCATTAGGGATAACGATAAGAGTATCTACGTTATTCTTGAGATTTTCGATTCCCATGAGGGCATTCTGCATTCTGGTACGTGCTTCAAAGCTAAAAGGCTTTGTAACAATACCAACAGTGAGAATTCCCATATCCTTAGCGGCCTTGGCAACTATCGGAGCAGCACCTGTTCCAGTTCCGCCTCCCATACCGCATGTAACGAAGACCATATCAGCACCCTTAAGTGCGCTATTGATGTCTTCTACGCTTTCTTCTGCAGCTTTCTCTCCAACTTCAGGTTTAGCACCAGCTCCTAATCCCTTAGTGAGCTTCTCTCCGATCTGCAGAAGTTTTGGTGCCTTACATAATTGAAGAGCCTGCTTATCTGTATTCATGCCGATAAACTCGACACCGGTCACGTTCTCGTCAACCATTCTATTAACAGCATTGTTGCCTGCACCACCAACTCCAACTACGATGATTTTGCACGCAGCTTCAGCCTCATTCGACTTGATTTCCAGCAAAACAACTCCTCCTTCACGTCCAGTTTTAAAACCCTACCATTTATATATCATACGATTTTTTTGGGTTTTTAGCAACTGTCATTTTTAATAATATCAGCTAATTTGGCTTGAATTTATGACGCTTCTTCAAATCTGACTGATTCAGTATTTTCATCATAGTCTTCAAGATGAAGCGTTCCCTTTTTACCTTCCAGAGATGGAAGTATATACGGTAATTGTATCACTTTTTCGTCAATATTTTTCTTAGAACCTATTGCAACTTCAATATTGTCAAAATAAAGATACACATTATACCCTTTATCAAAATACATTTGGTCTGCCGACAGACTATATTTGGACAATAGCTGCGTCAGATCGAGTATCTCAGAGAATACACTCTTGTCTTCAACAGGAAGTGCCTCATACAAAACGACGCTGTCAAACTTAAGACCCTTAACAACAGGGACTCCTTCCAAAAGTTCGGACGATCCTTCAACAATTATTCCTTCTCTGTCAAAATACATGTAGTTCTCAAGATAACTAATACATCCTGCCAACGCTTTCTCATATACACGGATATCGATAGTGTCAGCAGACTTTATATCCACTGTTATCTTTTCTATAAAAGGTATATTAACGATAGACTTGTTATGGTATTTGAAGCTCAGATACAGGGAGTTATGTGCAAACATACCGTTCATTACCATATCCTGAATCTCTTCATCAGTATAGTATGTATTGCCGACTACATTTGCAGTCTTAACTCTGTAATGAGACCTTACGTACTGAATTCCCCCTATTCCCAACAAAACTATCAATCCTATAGTAAACACAAGGATCAGTATGCTCTTGTGAAGTCTTAGCATCTCAAGAGGTGAGAGCCTTGGTTTTTTAGGCTTTCTGAATGCAGGCTCAATTATTTTCCTGTTTCTCTTCACAGGAGAAACAGCACTTTCTTTTTGTGGTCTTCCCGATGAAGATCTTCCTGATGAACTTCTTACTGATGAAGGCCTTACTGATGAAGGCCTTACTGATGAACTTTTTACCGATGAAGATCTTCCTGACGAAGTTCTCCCTGATGAAGCTCTTACTGCCTGGCTCCGACCTGCAGCATATGCTCCCTGAGGGTGTCTTCTCTTTTTCTTTGTCATATTACTCATACTCGGCAGAAGATATCCTTGATACATTTAATGCTATTCCAATCTCTACCAGCTGCATAACCACCGCGGAGCCGCCAAAACTGATAAATGGCAGTGTGATACCGGTATTAGGAATAGTATTGGTAACAACGGCAATGTTAAGGATAACCTGAATGGATACATGCGCCAGAACGCCGATCACAAGAAGTGCTCCAAACATATCCGTTGTAGAATCAGCAACAAGTTTAAGTCTCCATATAAGGAGCATGAACATGATCATGATAGCGATGGCTCCAAACAGTCCAAGTTCTTCGCATATGATAGAAAAGATCATATCGTTCTGAGCTTCAGGCAAGAAGCCAAGCTTTTGCATACTCTCTCCAAGTCCTTTACCAAAAAGTCCGCCTGATCCAATGGCGTACAGAGCCTGAATGGTCTGGTGACCTTTTCCACTTGCATACTGCTCTGGATGAAGCCAGGCCAGAATACGCATGAATCTGAAGTTCATGCTGTCTGTTGATGATGATACTGCATAGGATATAGCAAGCGCCGCAATACCAGCTGTTCCAGCTCCAAGGACTATAAATCTTCTATAGTCGGGACAGGATACAAACAGCATCGCTACTGCTATACATACAATAATAAGTGCAGAACTAAGGTTTCTTGTTAGTGAATAAACCAGAAAAGCAGGAACAACTGACATTCCAAGAGTTATCCAGAATCCTCTCCTTGTGGAAACCTGCTTACCAAGCTGCGAGACGAATCCCGCAAGGAATATTATCATCAGAAGCTTGCTGACCTCTGCCGGCTGAACAGATACGCCGAAGATCCTGACCCATCTGGTCGCACCGTTTGCAGAGTAAGCAAGCGAAGTCTTTACAAGAAAGGGTGCAGCACATGCACCCGCATACGCAACGATCGTAAAACGTTTATATATCTTATAGTTAGGCCAGAAAGATATAAACAACATTACGGCAAGTCCAAATGCCGTAGATCCGGCCTGTCTGTTAAAAAAGTACCATGCATTTCCGTACTTAAGATTTGCTTCATAGGAACTCGTAGACAGAAGCATAATAAGTCCGAATACAAGTAGGAACAGCACTATAAAAATGAGACCATAATTGACATAATAGGTCTTTTTAAATCTTGCTCTTACTCTTTCTTGCGCATCTGTCATAAGTAGTCCCCCTCCATAGGTAATAAACAGCAACTTCCTATTAATTCTAAAAATCACATTTCACTACAATAAGTATTATCAAAGCGAATTGACGTAATTCTTGAACATCTTGCCCCTAACTTCATAACTCGGGAACATATCCCAGCTTGCACATGCAGGTGAAAGAAGTACTGCATCTCCCGGCTCAGCATTTTCTGTGCAATATTTCAAAGCTCCTTCAAAAGAGTCTTCGTGATGGATAGCTGTAAAACCATGCTTTCTTGCACAAGCATCGATCTTATCAGCAGTTGCACCGATAAGTACCAGTTCCTTGACCTTACCGTCAAAAGCCTCTATCCACTCATCATATTCACTACCCTTATCATATCCGCCGCCAATAAGGAATGTAGGCTTACTCATAGCCTTGATTCCCTGAATAGCCGCATCAGGGTTGGTTCCCTTTGAATCGTTATAATAATCAACTCCGTTCTTGGTTCCGGAGAATTCTATTCTGTGTTCTACAGCCTTAAAATCATGAATTACTCTAAGGATCGTAGCCATAGGCACTTTCATTGCCATAGCCATGGCGATCGCTGCCATAACATTTTCTACATTACAAAGTCCCACGAGGTTCATATCATGAATGTTCATGATACGTACAGGCTCTGAATCTCCTGCAAGATATATCTCTTCACCATCAAGGTAGAAGCCCTTTTCAAGCTTTTCATGGGATGAGAAAAAAACCACTTTAGAAGGACAGTTCTTTGCAAACTCTCTTGTATACTCATTGTCATAGTTAAGTACACAGGTATCTTCTGATGTACCGTTAACTGTAACGTTCTCCTTACACCTTGCATAGTTCTCCATTGTATGGTGTCTGTTAAGGTGATCAGGTGTGATATTAAGTATAGCTGATACATTAGCATGGAAATTCTCAACAGCTTCAAGCTGGAAAGAACTGATCTCAGCTACTGTTACGCTATCATCAGTCATCTTCTGAGCTTCAAGGGCATATGAATGTCCGATGTTACCTACAACATAGACATCTTTGAAATATGCCTTCATTATCTCGCCTACAAGTGTTGTAGTTGTAGTCTTGCCATTTGTACCTGTGATGGCGATGAGTTTACCTTTTGCAAAGTTGTAAGCAAGCTCGATCTCACTCCATACAGGAATATTTCTGTCTGTAAAAGACTTGATAGTATCTGTATCAAGCGGTACTGCAGGACTTGGTACTACAAGCACTATCTCTTTTGCCAGATCTTCAGGAAGCTTTCCAATAACTACTTTAACGTTATCTGCGTCATGCTCAAGCTTAGCTTTAACATCAGCTTCATTTGTTTTTTCATTTTCATCAAGAAGAATCGGCCATGCTCCTGCATTACACAGAAGGTGTGCTGAGCCGATACCGGATAAGCCCGTTCCTATAACGAGTACTTTTTTATCCTTTAAATCCATTTATAGATCCTCCATAAAAACTTAAATATCCAAATAAGATCAATTTTCTTAAGATCTTTCTTTTAGAAAAGCCAAGAGCTTTGGATCACCATTTAATAGCCATAAGGCCAATAAGCGATGCGATAATTGTTACTGTTGTAAACACGTTAACTACCTTAGTCTCAGACCAGCCGCCTTTTTCGTAGTGGTGATGGATAGGGGCCATTCTGAAGATTCTTTTGCCATGAGTAATTTTGAAATAACCTACCTGAAGCACAACTGAGATTACTTCTACTGCGTAGATGATTCCAACGATCGGAATCCAGAGTGTAAGGCCTGTAAGGTAGCTTATTGCTACTACGTAGCCGCCGATTGCAAGTGAGCCGCCATCTCCCATGTAAACCTTGCCGGGATATACATTGTAATAAAGGTATCCAAGAAGGCCGCCGAGAAGTGCTGCGCTAACAGGTGATAACTCGCAGTTTGTCAGCATTGCTACGATGATAAAAAATGTTGCAACTGCTGCTGTAACTGATCCGCAAAGGCCGTCAACACCGTCTGTAAAATTGGTTCCGTTAGTTGTAGCAAGGGCTACAAGGAAAAGGAACGGGATGTTGAAAAGTCCAAGGTTTATCTCTTTACCCACAATCGGGATGTACATATTGTAAAAGTCCGGAATAAAGGCATTTACAAAAAATACGAACACGACCATTACGATAAACTGCAAAAGAAGCTTCTGCCATACGCGAAGGCCGAGGTTTCTGTGCATAACGACTTTGATGTAATCATCTATAAAACCCACGATATAAAAGCCAAAGGTCAGGATCAAAACTGCCCACAGCTTAGGAGTCTTGATCGCATATGGAATAGTTACGATGAGCATGGGAAGAAGGAAAATGATTCCTCCCATAAGGGGTGTTCCAGCTTTTTTCTTATGAGACTCAAGGCCTTCTTCTCTTTCTGAGTCCTTGATTCCAAGGCTCTTAAGGATCGGAATGATGATCTTACCTGCGATCAGGGCCAGGATCCAGGCGCAAAGCACAGGTCCTACAAGGTATTTGAACAAAATTTCATTAGTCATAATTAGCATCTCCCAAAACTATTAACGAACTTATCGAACGCCGTATATAAGCGCAGCTTTGATCTTACAGATCTCAAAGCATGCTACTTTTACGGTCCGTCGCCTTCTGCCGGCTCATTAGCAGTTGTATCAGGAAGAGATGACTCTCCGCCTCCAACTGTATTACCGGTTTCAGGGTCGATCAATTCGCCTGTATTCGGGTCAATATAATACCCCGTCTCAGGGTCAACGTCAAATGTCTCCCAGATCCTTGTGCTTCCTTCTGAAGCCGCATCATCGCTTCCTTCTTCAGAGTTTCCATCACCTGAAGTTCCATCTTCAGTCGTGCCGTCTTCCATAGGCACTCCTTCAGAACCTATCTGAGATTCATCAAGTTCATCGACATTTGAATCATCAGCATTCTCCGGTGCGTTTCCATCTTCTATGGAATCGTAGGTTGCTGTCTGATCTTCCTGCGACTGTGTAGCATATCCGCTCATGTTAAGCTCATCAAGCTCAGCCTGCTCTTCCTCTGAAAGAGGCTCAGTCATTGGATAATGAAGATATGGAAGAACTTCTGTAAGGATCTTTCTTACTATTCTTGTAGCAAACTTGGCATCATCCTGATACTGAGTATTAGGCCTGTCTACAACTACATAGATCGCTATCTTAGGATCATTTGCAGGAGCATATCCCATGAAGGAAACAACGTAGTTGGTCTTATCTCTCGGAATAGTCTCCGCTGTTCCTGTCTTACCACCTATCATGTATCCTGCTGGTCTTGCAGTCTTACCTGTACCTTCAGAACCTGCAACAACCTGATTACAGTAGCTGACTATTTTATCTGATACAGATTCTGAAATAGTCTGTCTGATGATCCTTGGTTCGATAGTCTTAACTGTAGCTCCGCTTGGAGATACGATCTTGCTTACAAAATGTGGCTGATAGTAATATCCGCCATTTATAAGTGAGGCAAAACCGGCTATAGTCTCGATCATGGTAACATTAAAGCCCTGGCCGAAAGTGCCGGTCGCAAGCTCTGTAGGTCCCATAGTATCTGCAGTATAGACAAGTCCTGCAGTTCTTGATTCACCTGCAAGGTCTACATTAGTCTTAAGTCCAAAGCCAAAAGCATGCTGGTAGCTTGCAAATGTGTCAGATCCTATTGATTGTCCCATCTGCATGAGAGCTACGTTACAGGAAATCTCTACAGCTCTTGATACAGATACCTGACCATCACCAAATTTGTTATGGCATTTGATCTTATAGTCACCTATATAGAGTGATCCTTCACAGGTATATACTTCATTACCTGTAAGACATCCGCTGTCCAGTCCTGTAGCAACTGTAAATGGCTTATATACTGAACCAGGCTCGTAAGTACTGGAAATGCAGTAATTTTTCCAAAGCGCATTAAAGTTGGCAAGAAGCTGTGTGTTTGACATTGCAGCCAGATTGGTCTCATTGATATATCCGCCTGTTTCAGCTGCAAGATCGACTTTATTACCGCTTTCATCAACCATTCTCATTCCAAGAAGAGCTGATGTATCTCTTGTGTTATTAAGGTCATAATTAGGGTAGCTTGCCATGGCAAGGATCTCACCCGTATTAACGTCCATTACGATACAGCCGACATTTTCTGCTGCGTTACCTTCATGGTAGGCATCCTTGTAAGTCTCATTAAAATCGAGAAGGTACTTCTCAACAATACTCTGAATATTGCCATCAATAGTTGTGACAATGCTATTACCGTCTACAGCAGATATAGTTGTACGCTCAAGGTTAGAGTCTGTATCAAGATATCCGTACTCTCTTCCGTAAGTACCATTAAGTTCATCGTTATAATATTCTTCAAGTCCGTACTGGCCCTGATTATCTTTGGTCGTAAATCCTACTACATCACACGCAAAATTGCCGTTAGGATAATATCTTACATAAGAATCCTCAAACCAAACTCCCTGAATATTGGCATTGTAATCTCCGCTTCCCGGAGTCATATATGCCTGAAAGGGAGCTATCTGGTCATACTGGAGCTCTTTTGCAATGATATAGTAAGCAGATGAAGGATTATTACTTATGTAAGTTCTGATTGTTGCTTCATCCGTATAGTCGCCAAACTGTGCGGCAATGGCTTTGATAGTAGGTTCAACCGCATCCTTGTGCTCCAGAAGAACCCTTGTATCAAGGATTACATTGTAAACCTTCTGGCTCATAGCAAGAACAGTTCCGTTCTTATCAAGTATCTCGCCACGCCTGTAAGGAAGTGTCACCGAATCATATTCCTGCTGCGAAAGGACCTGTTTTTCATAATCTGCCCCGTTATCTCTTGTAATAGAAACAAGTCTTGCAGAAAGAATTGCAAATATAAGCATCATGCATACGAACATGACGCGAAGTTTTTTCTTCATGCGCCAGGTAAAGCGCTGCTCTTTCTTTTCTTTCATTCTGACCCCAATTACATTTTTTCTTTTTGGAAAAAAACTTTTCTCCCTATGAAAAACGCCGGCCAAACTTTTCATCTGCCCGGCGTTCCCAAAGAACTATGATATCACAAATCCTATTTCTGAGGAATCTCTTCGTTCTGTCTTACGTAATCATCACCGCCCTCGTCGGAGTATGTTACGATCTGATTCTCATCAGCATATGTCATGCCATATTCTTCCATAGCAATTCTTTTGATCTCATCAAGGTCAACATCGCTGCTTGCCTTGTTATATTTCTCGTCATTCTCCTGCTTAAGTTCATTAAGCTGGCTCTCAAGGGTAGAAATAGTATTGACGCTGTTTGTGATCTGCATTCTAAGTGAAACATATCCTGTAGCAACAATAGCTACTGCTGCCATAGCTACGCAAAGGAAGAGCATGTAGCCAAAAGACATGTGTCTTCTGCGTCTTTTTTTGCCGCCCTTTACTTCACGGAATATCTCCTGATCCTGTCTGCCTCTTTGTCTGCGGACAGTGTTGCCGTCAGCATATTCTGTATTGTAATCGTATCTGTATCTCTCGTTCATATCAGCGCCTCCTTTTAAGGTGTGCCCTCAGGATGACCATGTTATTTCTCGTCTACTGTGACTGCTTTTTCAAAGACTCTAAGCTTTGCACTTGCAGATCTTGTATTATTATCGAGTTCTTCCTGACTAGGAAGAATAGGTTTCCTTGTTATTACTTTGCCTTTAGATTTCTTGCCACATACACATACCGGAAATTCCGGAGGACATGTGCACGGATTTTCATTATTCTTGAAGTTGACCTTGGTGATGCGGTCTTCAAGAGAGTGGAAGGTTATTACGCAAAATCTTCCACCGGGATTGAGAAAATCAATCATACCATCCAGCGAATCCTGGAGAACATCAAGTTCTCTGTTGCAGGCAATTCTTATTGCCTGGAAGGTACGTTTGCTGGGGTTACCTCCTTTGGTACGCATCTTGGCAGGTATAGATTCGTGGACTATTCTGTCAAGTTCGCCTGTTGTCTCAATCGCTTTTTTCTCACGTTCTATACAAATATGCTTTGCTATATTTCTGGCGAATTTATCTTCGCCGTAGTCTCTAATTATGTGATAGATCTCAGTCTCGGGCCATTCATTGATTATCTCTTTGGCTGTGAGTGACTGTCTTCTGTCCATCCTCATATCAAGAGGAGCATCATATTTGTAACTAAATCCCCTGTCTGCAGCATCAAGCTGATAAGATGAAACTCCAAGGTCTATAAGGATTCCATCAACGCCGGTAACGCCCAGTTCTTTAAGCCTTGCTACAGCATTCTCATAATTATCCCTGATTATTGTGACTCTGTCTTTGAAAGGTTCAAGACGCTTAGTCGCAGCTGCTATAGCATCCTCATCCTGGTCTATTCCATAAAGATGTCCGCCGGCAGTCAGTTTCTCCGCGATATGCGAAGAATGTCCTGCTCCTCCAAGTGTCCCGTCCAGATAGATACCATCCGGTTTAATATTCAGATTATCGATCACTTCGTCAAGAAGTACGGATGTATGCTTAAATTCCAAGCCATGCCTCCAATTTAGAAATCAAGACCCATATTACCCATTTCTTCAGCAACATCTTCTATGTCATCGAAGGAGTTATTCTCCTCCCACTTACTGCTGCTCCAAATCTCTGCATGATTGCCTACGCCGACAACCACTGCATCTGCCTCTTTCTGCATTCCTGCAAATTCAAGAAGATTAGCGGGAAGAAGGATTCGTCCCTGCTTATCAAACTCAGTTACAAGTGCACCGCCCAGAAAGAAACGTTGAAGTTTACGGCTCTTGCTGTTAGATGAAGGTAGTGACTGCAGTTTCATGGTAAAAGCTTCCCAACTGTCTTCCGGATACAGCAAAAGACACCCATCAAGCCCCTTCGTTACTGCGAACTGCTCACCGAGTTCATCACGTATCTTAGAAGGAATGATGAGACGCCCTTTAGCATCAATTGAATGGCTGTATTCACCAGTTAACATTCGCATTTACCTAAGCGCCTTTTAAGCTGCTAAAAAAACTACAACTGTGGTTCATTACATATATCGGAAAAGATTCACCACTTTTTAATACTTTTCCACCACTTTTCTCCACCTGCCACCATTTTATTACAAAAATTTATCATTTTCAATATAAATATGGCGTGGAGGAAAGTGGAGGGATATTCCAAAACGGTTTAAAAGTAGATAAAAACTAGGGCTTGGCTGATTAAAATTTTTCAACAAAAAAATAAAGACTCCCTTTTACAGGAATCTTTACTTTATAAGTCCATCTAACATTTTACTTAGAATCTCTTTTTCTTCACCACTGAGTCTTTGAATTTTCTGATTCAGCTGATCTTCTATTGACTGATCTTTGGATACTTCGTATCTATACTCCGAACCTATAAACTGGTCCACACTACATCGCAATATAGAAGCTATCCTTATCAGCAGTGATAACGACGGATGCGAGTTTGCACACTCAATGTTGCTAACATGTGTAACATTAACTCCAAGCTTATCAGCAACACGTTCCTGTGTTATCCCAAGAGCCTTTCTTCTGCTCTTTATCTTTAATCCTATAGCTTTGTAATCCAGTGAAGCTGTATCGTGATCGCCGTAACCGTCTGATTTATTCTTATCATCCTGAGTTTTAGACATGAAGAATACCCCCTCAACATGTCTTAATTCTATAGTTCTTAATATATCAGAATAATATTCTATTAGAATATTTCTATAGTCTTAGCTATACTTTTGTGCTACAATTATGCACGTTAACGCAAAAAAGTTTTATTTAAGGGAGGAAAAAAATGTTTTGTAAAAATTGCGGAACGCAAATTTCAGACGGAGCAGCATTCTGCAGCTCATGCGGAGCAACAACAAATGGAAATGCTCCAAAAATCCAGCCAACAGTAACTCAGTTCACAGGAGCAAACAGCTATAATGCATCAAGCAATGCCATACAGCCTGATATTTATAGTAATCTAAGTCCTGTAAATGCACCACAACGCTTGTGCTCAGGCTTTGCATGCTTCATGACTTCTTTTGGCGTAGGTGCGGTTTTAGCAAGTATTACAGGTTTCGTGTTCGGTGTATGCTGTATCTTTGATCCGAAATTCGATTTTTCCAACGCACTTTCAATCATTTTGGCATCACTGCCTTATGCAGCAGTGTCATTGCTTTTCATGCTTCCGTCAATAATACCAATTAAAAAGCATATTACCGGAAACAAAATCAAAGCAGTTCTTCTGTGTGCACTCAAAGGCTACATTGCCTTTTTAAAAGTCGAATTATACATAGCTTGTTTCTGGGTACCACCTCTTTTCTTGTGGGCAAGAGAAATCGATCCCAACATATACTATATTTCAGACGGAACAGGAACCAAAGTCTTATTTCATCTGAAAAAAGATTAATTCTTCCCAGATAATCTCATGTACTTATCTATATAATGATGTAGGTGTCAAAAGCACCTTTTACGACGAATGAATAAATAAAACCTCTGCAATACCATGTTAGTTGGCAGTTGCAGAGGTTTTTAGTTGAAATTTTTGTTGCTTATCAGGCTTTATCTTACTTAGTTTCAGTATCGTCTTCAGTATTATCTTCAAGCTTTTCTTCAGTTTCGTTTTCTTCCTCGTCCTTACCTTCGGCATCTTCTTTGTTTTCAGCCTCAGCTTCCATATCAAGTATTACTTTCTCGTTGATCACTTCATCTAAAGGAAGGATCTCGTAGGATTTAGTCTTCATGTAGATGCGGACTGCTACGTCAGTGATAAGTGCCAGTGCGAATAACGTGAAGCCAAGGAGCTGGGATACTGGTAAGTTTGTTCCTGGAAGGTGGAGCTGGTCGGTTCTTAATGATTCGACCAAGGCTCTTCCAAATCCGTAACCGCCAAGATATAAAAGGGCCACTTCTCCATGGAACTTTTTATGCTTTACATATAAGAGCATGAGGGTCAGAATCATTACGTTCCATAAGCTTTCATACAGGAATGTTGGATGAACCTGAATGAAGTTGGTCGCATCCGACATATGAGCCTGCATCTTAGCTGTTATCTCGCCTGATCTGACCATAGCTTCAGGGATTCTCATAGCAAAGAGGGAATCGGTGTAATCGCCAAAGGCTTCACGGTTAGTGAAGTTTCCCCATCTTCCTATTATCTGTCCCATGATAACGCCGAAGACTCCGGTATCAGCCATGAGCCTATAGCTTTTATGCTTAACCTTAACGTATACGGCAAGGGTTATGAATCCAACTATTACGCCGCCGTATATGGCAAGGCCGCCATTTCTTATATTTAATATCTGAATAGGATCATCTTTGTAATAATCCCATGCGAATATTACGTAGTAGAGTCTTGCTCCCATTATGGAAAAGATAAGGAGGTATATTGCAAGGTCCCAGTACCAGTCTGGGTTTTGTTTGGTCATCTTGGCAACGTGCGCTGCCAGTGATACTCCACACAAAACTCCTATTCCAATAATGAGTCCGTACATGGCTACGGTAAAACCAAATACAGTAAAGCTCTTGGGAACATATTTTAAATAAACTCCCAGATGAGGGAATGCAATGGACATTTCATCCATAATATTAGGCATAATAATCTCCCGATCAAACGTTGAAACGGAAAAGGATTACATCGCCGTCCTGAACGACATACTCTTTTCCTTCCATTCTTACAAGGCCTTTTTCGCGGGCATTTGAAAGTGATCCTTCGTTAAGAAGATCCTGATAGTTGATAACTTCAGCTTTGATGAATCCTCTCTCGAAATCAGTATGGATCTTACCTGCCGCCTGAGGTGCCTTAGTGCCAACTTTGATAGTCCAGGCTCTGCACTCGTCTTCACCAGCAGTAAGGAAGCTCATAAGACCAAGCGTTCTATAGCTTGCCTCGATAAGCTTATCAAGACCAGACTTTGTAAGTCCAAGATCTGCAAGGAATTCTTTTTTCTCTTCATCATCAAGCTCTGCAATTTCAGACTCGATCTGAGCGCTGATCGCGAATACTTCACTGTTATTCTTAGATGCCCACTCTCTTACTGCCTGAACATACTGGTTAGAAGCGCCGTCATCTGCAAGATCTTCATCCTTAACGTTAGCTGCGAAGATAACAGGCTTAGATGTAAGAAGGTCATATGTATTAAGAAGAGCTCTTTCATCATCAGTAAGGTCTTCCATATCCTTAACGAGCTTGTCGTTTTCAAGAACAGATTTGATCTTGTTGAGAAGGTCAAGCTCTTTAGCTGCTTCCTTATCCATACGAGCTGTCTTGGTAGTCTTGGCAATCCTTCTCTCAAGTACCTCAAGATCTGCAAAAATAAGCTCAAGATTGATAGTCTCTATATCTCTAACAGGATCTACAGATCCGTCAACGTGAACCACATTGGTATCTTCAAAGCATCTTACAACGTGAACAATAGCATCACACTCACGGATATTGGCAAGGAACTGGTTACCAAGGCCTTCACCCTTGGATGCACCCTTTACAAGACCGGCAATATCAACGAATTCGATTGTTGCAGGTGTAACCTTCTTAGTGTTATATAACTCGCCGAGCTTTTTGATTCTCTCATCCGGTACTGCTACAACGCCTACGTTAGGGTCGATTGTTGCAAATGGATAGTTTGCAGCAAGTGCTCCTGCGTTTGTAAGTGAATTGAAAAGTGTTGACTTACCTACGTTTGGTAAACCTACGATTCCTAGTTTCATTTTCTATGTATCTCCTTCTAAAAATGCTTTATTTAAGCCATTTGTTATCTCAGCTTGTTATACCGAGTACCACGCCGGGCACCATTTATCTATTATGACATAAAAAAAGCCCTGACACAGCGAATATATATTACCATGTCAGGACGGATTTGTAAAAACGTGTAGTGACAACTTTCATACACCACCAGCCATGAGCTGCTTCATTCCCTGTGACTTAGCGCCAGGGTTGTCATTGCCATACCCTTCAAGGAGGTTTACAACGCCCCATACTCTTTTTATTATAGCCTCATTTCCTATTAAATCTAAGCCACCATACTGAATGTCAATTCCATTACCTAAAATCAAATATCTCCTTTGACTTGCTAACAGATACTATCCAGTATATCCGCTATCGTCCTTCTCATCCCTGATGGTATATCTCTGACAGTTGGTAAAAAAGCTTGATATGCAGGCTGCTCCACCTCTACTACCTCGAACTTAGGATATGGGATGCTCAGCCTGTCGCATACCATAAGTTCGAATTTGTTATAGTCCACCATATCCTCACTTCCCGCATGAAATACTCCTGAAAGATTGTTTTCCAAGATATAATCCACGTATTCACCAATCTGGTCAGCAAGGGTAATAGTAAACATCAAACCCGGATATGACTTCAATTCTTTTCCATTAGCCGAGCAATCCTTAAGTTGATTCATTCTTTTGCAGTCCCGCGACCAAACAGCTGCAGGTCTGATAATCGCCAAGTCATCTCCCAAATATTTCATGAGCATCTTTTCGCATTGCAGCTTAAAAATGCCATACTCTGATTCTGGCTCGGCCTCAGATCTCTCATCAACAGGCTTTGTTGTATTTTTGTCGAATACATTAAGCGTAGAAATATATATCATCTTTTTCCCGTGATTCTTAAGCCATGCCCCCAGAATATCGTGATACTTTAACTGAGCGTCGAATGCTCCCATTAACGTTGATATCACTATATCAGGATTTTCTCTATTCAATATATCCAATAGTCTTTCCGTGTCTTCCACCAGACAAGTATAGCCTTGGTTAATCTCATGATGGCCTGAAACAATAATAATTTCATAGGAGTCTTTAAGGTGTTCTGCTATTGCTTTTCCTACAAGACCTGTACCACCTAAAATCATTACTTTACGCATAATCTCGTCCTCTCCTTCATGATATTAGAAGCTTAATCACACCTTCCATCATATCAGTTATTACCCTATTTGTAGAGAGTACTATAACAAATCATTTACATTTCCATAGTGCCATCGGATGGTTCTGTATGCGCTCTACAATCTCTACATCCTCAAAAAGCAGCTCCGGCTTATATTCCTTTGCTATAAACCTTTCCATATATTCCATTTCCTGAGCTGTCGGCTTCATAAGCGAAGCTATGTACTTCTTTGCCTGTTGCTTCTTTCCTTCCAGGTCAAATTTATCCTTCACAGCCAGAACCGGGAACAAATCTGATTTTATTTTTGAAAAGACAAGACTGTCTATGGCAGATGTATCAAAGGTTTTGTTCACTTCTTTTGCCGAGATTGTTGCATAGAAAATAATGCATTTTCTAAACAAGTCTTTCTCTCCTGCAAACAGCTTAATATCAGCCATATTACAGAAGTCATACAGATCTCTTGCAGCTGCTCTACTTATAAGAGCATTAGTTTTTGCCGCAAAGATTTCTATTGCATTGACCGTCCTGACTTTTATCGGTTCTCCGAAAGCATCAGTCACTAATGCCCTGTCCTCTGGCAATAGCACGTGCGTTCTCAGTGAATAGTTGATTTCTATCTTGATCATATCTCTATTACCAGCCGCATTCACATAATTATAATGAAATGCGTCCAAGCTGTGACTGAATCTTGATGCCTCAGAGAGGGAATATCCTTGCTCCGACATAAATCCCTTCAGAATCTCCGTCAGATGTTCTCTTTCATTTACCGTTTCTTCTCTTGTCAGATTTGGAACAAAATCCAAATCTATATCAACCGACAATCTTGGAAGGTTAAAAACAGTCAGATTTATTGCCGTTCCACCCTTAAGCAACAGATGTTCACACATATATTCATGCGTATTTAAAAAATCAAGAATTGTCCTCAATCGAAGAACCTTCTCAAATGTATCGCGATTAAAACCATATTCCCGAGCTCTTACATCAAGCTCTCTTCTATTAAATTGCGGCATCTTCTAGCCCTCCGTTTTTCATTCTCTTAATATTCTTTGGATAAACCAACTTCCATTCGCTGGAATAAGAAGGCTCATTTATACCGGTTGCCAGATATCGTTTTGAATCTCCGCTCCTATCCTTACATATCTTTATAAAATCATCGCTTATGCCAAGTTCCCTCTGATATTCACTAAAGATAAAACCTGTCTTCTGATATAAAAAGGCATTGTCATATAAGGCCAGATACTTTAACATTTTTGTTTCATCAATACTGTTCACGGACACGAGACATGAAAGCACCTCTTCCAGCCCGGCAATGAGATTCATATCCCTTATGGAATCTGTTATAGTCCGCTCCTTATCCGTAATCCTCACGCCGCCACCAAATTCCGGAAAAACTATACCATCCTTCATCTGTTCTTTTACATAATGATAAGTATACCCATCAAATTCAAAGTCGTGAAAACGTGTCTCTGATCCAACATAAACCTCATAGAAAACCTGATCGGCAGTTCCATAATATTCAAATGCTGTATGATGTGATACATATGAAGATGGAGTGATAGCACTGGCAATTTGAAATCTGTTAGCCACTGGTCCGCCATTTTCACCGCTAAGACACGTATATAACCCATTTCGAATTTTTAGCACCATATTTTCCTTCAGAAGCTTTCCTAATGCAATCCTTGCTGTCCGTTCACTTGAATACAGGCCATTAACTTCTTTCATGGAAAAAATTGGGTATTGTAACAGTTCATAATATAAGTTCATATACTCGCTCCATGATGTTAATTATTTGTCTGATTTTACTCTATTATATGTCATTTCTATACATATTTTTAACTTACCATCATAGAGTTGCCTTGTCAAGTTAAGTTTATGTATTTTTTTACCATGTTTGTTGCAACTATCATACAATATTTAAACCAAACAACATAGATTATTCAATATTTCCGGTCAGATACAAATACCATTTTTTCAAAATTGATTTGTTAAATGCTAATTTGGGACTTTTAAACTAGAAAGTTACCAAAAATGGCATGAAGTATTCCCTCATAGGACTACCCAAAAACGAGTGCCATCGAGTGCCATATCGAGTGCCACCAAGTGCCACACGAGTGCCATTTTTTTATAAAATATATGAACCTTTATCAAGTTATATCAGAGTTGGAATTTCCGCAAATGAAGTATTTATGCGGTTTTGAATAGATTTAATGTTTTATATGGAGATATATGAAAAAGGCGTTCAAATAACGATTCCTAGTTTCATTTTCTATGTATCTCCTTCTAAAAATGCTTTATTTAAGCCATTTGTTATCTCAGATTATTGTACCGAGTACCACGCCGGGCACCATTTATCTATTATGACATAAAAATAGCCCTGACACAGCGAATATATATTACCATGTCAGGACGGATTTGTAAAAACGTGTAGTGACAACTTTCATACACCACCGGCCATGAGCTGCTTCATTCCCTGTGACTTAGCGCCAGGGTTATCGTTGCCGTAACCCTCGAGAAGGTTTACAACGCCCCATACTCCAAGGCCTGCGCCGGGGGCCTTTTGACCAAAAACTCTTTTAGTCACAATATTCAGTTTTACTGCCTCACTAGCCCATATCGGGCGATCTAATCCTCACCATAATTACCTCCACGAAAAAAGAACTGCGGTGTTTCTGCAGTCCTTTTCAAAATTTCCAACAACATTTTATTTATTGAAAATGTTAATGTGTTTTTTCTACTGTATCTCTGTCAAACCAACTTTTACCTCTGGTATTGACCTGCATCTGATATCCACAAGGTGGATTGATCAGCTGGTCAGCAATCTGTAACAATGGTATAAACAGCACTGCTGATGACTGGTTAATCCCATAGCCCTTCTCTATGCCATCCTTATTAATAATATGAATACAGGTAAATGGAGAATTATTTTTCCCCTGCATTTGTCCCACATCTCCCAATAATTTTGAAACCTTGTCTTCACTAATTCCTGTCTTCTGCGCAATATTTGACGCCGTAACGCATTCTCCCCATTTAAGGGTGAGCATATATCTGATTATTTCCAATGCGCCTTTTTCGCCAAGAAGCTTAAAAAATCCCCTCACATCTTCACTAATCGTGATATTGTTTACATAACCATCTTCTGCTTCTCTGTTCAAAATGAAAAACTGATTTTCTTTATTAAGACTAAAAAAACCAAATCCCGCATCGTCTGTTATTACTGATGCAGTCCTGTTATCTTTAGCAGGGACTCCTCTATCATAGTAATTCTTATTATTTCTCCAGCATCCTATCTGGAACGCCCATGCAATGCTAAGCATCTTGTCAAAATATTCAGCGTGACTATTTATTCCTGTATTGTTTTCGATTGTTTCAGCAAGCGCTTCCAGCACGCCCTGTTCAATCGATACTTTCTCCTTTTCCTGACCATACAGATAAGATATGGACACTCCAAAGAAATCTGATATCTTGGGAAGAAGGTCTCCCTCAGGATAACTTCCGTTTTCCCATTTGGATACTGCTTGAGGACTCACTCCCAAATGGCTAGCCAACTGTTCCTGTGTCACTCCCTGTTTTTTACGTAATTCCTGTAGATTTTTTGAGAATATGCTTTCTGTGCCCATTGTTTTTTCCTCCGGTTGGTTGTTTGTCTATTTGCACGTATTATATCCCTACAATAAGTTGTTAACCATTGCAAATATCAACAGCAAGTTAACTTTAATTCTATATCAGCCCAAATATCAACCATAATTTGATGTTTGGGCTGAATTATTAGAATTATTAGAATTATTAGAATTATTAGAAAAGAAAAGACGCATAAACCTTATAGTTTATACGCCCTATCTTAAGCTCATCTTCAGATTACTATTGTTGCCTTTCGGAAATCCATTTTGAAGTCTCTTCACTTGTTTTAAAGGAAATTATTAATTTTTGAAACTAGATATCCAAAATTTCAGATAAGTTCTGTATTTTAAACTCTGCTCCCTCATACTCCGCAGCAGGGCCTATTCCGACACTGTGAAAGCCCGCTGCATTTGCCGCGTCTATGCCGGAGACAGCATCTTCTATCACAAGGCAATCATCGTTTTTAAGCCCCAGGATACCTGCTGCCTTTATGAACACCTCGGGATCGGGCTTAGACCTGGAGATCATGTTGCCGTCGCTGATTCCGTCAAAGGCATCAGTAAGGCCTGTCCTCTCCAGGATAAACCTGGTGTTCTTAGAGGAAGAGCCAATGGATAGACCATATCCCTTTTCTCTAAGTTTCCTTAAGGTGCTTCTCACTTCCTCAGTGACGTCCCTGGGGCCCATATTCTTCAGAAGTTCTCTGTAGATATTGTTCTTTTTTTCCATGAGAGCAGCCTTTTGCTCCGGGCTGTATGAAGCAGTCGCTCTCTCAAGTATGATCTCAAGGCTTTCAGCCCTTGAGACTCCCCGGAGTCTTTCATTTATATTCCTGTCGAAATATATGCCTTCTTCATCCGCGATGGATTTCCACGCCTGATAGTGATACTCATCGGTGCTGCAGATGACTCCGTCCAGGTCAAAGATTATCCCTTTTATATTCATTTTGCCCATCCTTTCTCCTTCTCTTTATATGTAATCCTTTCCACAGAAGGGATCTATGGGGCTTACTCCCTCAAACTTAGATCTTCCCATGAGTTTTTCGATCACGGCGTTGCAGAAGTCTTCATTGCCGCTGTATGCATTGATATAGGTTCCGATCATGGGTGCATCGAAAAGATGATAGGGGTATGCGGTGGAGATCATTATCATCGGTATCTCTTTTGCATGCCAGGGGGCATCATCACCGAGGCCAAAAAGCACATTCCAGTTAAGACGCAGGGTGGTGTTATTGGATGCATTCTCCATGTTGCAGACATAGATATACAGATCGTAATCCTTCTTCATCTCGGAAACGCTTCTGTACATTTCATTCAAAAGAGCCTTCTTCTTGTCCGGGAGGTTTTCAACATCCATGAAATCCATGGGCGTTATCCGCGTTCTCCTGTCCCTTACGGTAACTTCGAAGCCTTCCTTCTCAAGCTTTTCCTTCCACATCAGCGCAAAATCGCTGCAGGGATCCATCTCTTTGTCTATAACATTAAGGTATATCCTCTTATACTTACCCGGATTTACAGGCAAAAGAGCCTTCTCATCCCTGACAAGGGTTATGGCCTTATCGGCAACCTCTTTTGCAAAGGCTCTATGCTCACTGCAGCCAACAATGTCTATGGCATCCTCCGGGGGGACAAGCCTTCCTTCCCTCTGCTTTACATGAAGCCCCAGTGAGGCCTTTGTGGCAAGGATGCGAAGAACCGCCTCATTCAGGCGCTCATTTGTAAGAAGACCGCTTTTCAGTCCATCTTTCAAAAAGCCGATGTCCTCGGAAAGATCCTTGTTAAAGAGGATCATATCGCAGCCGCTCATAATTGCCGTAGGGATGGCCCTGCTCCTTGGCATTGCTGAGGTAAAGCCCACCATCGGGGTTGCATCAGTGATGATAAGACCGTTAAAGCCAAGTTTTCCTCTAAGCAGTCCCTGCAGGAGCTCCTTAGAAAGAGAGGCGGGCCGAAGCATCTCCTCTTTTGTGGCATCCCTGTTAATCTCCTTTACATAGGCAGGCTGCGCGATATGCCCAACCATCACGGTCTTTGCACCCTTGCCTATAAGCGATCCGTAGATATAGCCAAAGCTCTCATCCCACTCCCTGACGCTCAGTGAGTTAACGCTTGTAACGATGTGCTGGTCCCTCTCATCTATGCCGTCTCCGGGAAAGTGCTTGATTGATACCGCTACGCCGCATTCATCGGCTCCATCCATGTATCTTGAGGCAAAGGCTTCGATCTTCTTCGGGTCATCTCCGAAGGTCCTTACATTGGTTATGGGATTGTGAAATTCCCTGTTGATATCCACGATAGGGGCAAAGGACCAGTTAAGCCCAAGCGCTGCGCCTTCTTTGCAGGCAACATACCCCATCCGGTATCCGTTTTCCGGATCGTTAGTTGCAGCTACCGCCATTGGTTTTCCAAAACTCGTCCCCTCAAAGGAGAGTCCGTCTCCTCCGGCCTCTGTATTGGCAGCGATAAGAAGAGGGATCTTTGCCATGTCCTGAATCTTCTTGTGGGTAGCTCTCAGCTCTTTTGCCGGGCCGCTTCTGTACATCATTCCGCCCACAGCTGCGCCTTCAACTATGCCCCGAAGAACATTTTCGTCATTGGAAAAACCCATGGGGCAGAATACCTGCCCGCACTTCTCATCTTCTGTCATAGTGGTAAAAGTATCCTCTACCCACTTTATCGCCTCATCATCAAGGCAGAACGGATTTGCTTTATAATCAATCTTTATGCTCATTTACAGTTCATCCTTTGTATCATTAAAATAGGTTCTCAAAAAATATGCCGGTCCGCAGCTCCATGCATGGCAGTAGCTGTTCACAATGGTGCCGCCGTAGGGCGACTCGTTGGGATTTTCCGGATTATACAGTTCCCAGAAGGTATCGGCGGAATTTGCCACCATTCCTCCCCAGTACTTTGACATTTTCCTGTGAGCCACATCTTTTTTTCCAATTTTAATAAGCGCATCTATGTAGTTATGGTACATGTAGGGAGTCACCATGGTCACTGCTTCAGGGCAGGCCTCCATTCTGTCAAAGAGCCGCTCTGCTGCCTTTCCCTCCATTGCTCCTCCAAGCACCATCCATATCTGCGAGGCAAAAGAGATCTGGCTTTCCGCTCCGCTTACATAGAGCTTCTTCTCAACATCATAAAGGAATCTGTTGGAAGCTTCCTTGAGCTTGAGATAAAGCTGCGCATATTCCTCCTCCGCAAGAACGTCTCCGACGCACTGGGCAAGCTCGATGGCTGCCTCAAGGGCATACATGAAGATTCCCTGAGCGGAGGCCTGTTTGTTGAGGGCAAGATTCCAGTCCACAAAACACCAGCCAAGAACATCCGAGTCCCTTACCACATGCCGCTCATCGAGGCTGTTACTTGCCAGCTGGATCTGTCTTTTGCAGACGTCGAAAAGGTCCACCACAGCTTTTTTATCCCCGGTCTTTTTGTAATAATCCAGAAGTATCACGATAAAGAACAGGGAATAGTCAAACATGTTCGTGTCATCGACCTCAGGTTTCGGATCAAGGAAGATACATGCTCCCACCCGTCCGTCCTCCTGGGTTAAAGCTCCAAACAGATAAAGATTTGACTTTACCATGTCATTCATGTTGTATGTGACATAATTCACCAGAGCCTGAATTCGCAGGTCTCCGATCCATAGTCTTCTGTCCCTTTTGGGTCCATCCTCAAAGACTGTCTGCATACAGTCATGGAGTGTTTTTACAGCCACCCTGTCAATCTCCCTGTCCAGCTCATTACTGCTGTAGTAGGGCAAAAGAGCTTCATCCGGGGCAGAGGATACTGCTGTGAGGGATGCATCATTTACCCTTAAGGAGAATCTGGAGCTGATATCAACCACCTCTATCCTCACGTATCTGAAGGAGTATCTCCTGTCCAGTTCCACAACTGAGGGCACTATGTCCACATGGATAAGCTCCTCCTCAATCCAGGCCGGTGAGACCCAGCCCTTATATTCTGAGGCATCCTCAAAAAGCTCGATCTCTCTTTCCGCAAAACGGATCCTCAGAAGTACCGGAGAGTCGGGATGAGCCCCTTCATAGCCAAGGTCCAGGGTCAGGTATCCCACATAGTGGTCCTCAAAATCCAGGATGATGGAGTCGTCTTTTTTCAGTGCGATAGACCTATATGCCGGACGGGGATCTCTTTTTATGACATCCCCATCCTTCATTAAGTCGATACACTTACATTCGTTTATCTTTTTTTTCTTTATTTCAGGGAAAAGAGCTGTCGCTTCCCGTAATAATTTCTCGTTATACATGTGCAAATATTCTCTTGATCAAATGATTATTGTTTAAATAGATTAAGAAGATCACCAGCAGTACTGCGTTTATGATCGACTGAGTCGTGGCATTTATCTGGTTTGAGAAAACCGCAAAGGTGGAATTCAGAAGGGACATACACAGGGCAGAAAGCAAAAAGCCCACCTTCTCATTTCCAAATCTTCCGATATAGCCTGCAATGAACATTGGAAGGAAGGCCGTGAACATTATGGCTATACTTCCGAAATTCAGCTGACCTCCGTTTATAGTGGTATTTCTTGCGGCATTCAGCATACCCACAAGTCCCATGAGTCCGCCGCAGATCGTGTAGCAGATAAGGGCGTTTTTAACCTCATTGATGCCGGTGGCTACAGCTACCTTCTGTCCTGACTTAAGGGCGTTGTAATCATAGCCGAAGGAGGTCCGCTCAAAGACAATGATCATAAAGATAAGAACCGCCGCAATGATAACGGCTGCGTAAAGCCAGGTTCCAACAAAGCCTGACATGGATCTGTTCTGAACCTCACTCATAAGGTATTTGCCGCCTGTTATGGTATACATTATTCCCTCGTATACCAGGGTCACACCAAGAGAGACGATAATGGGCGGAAGCCTCAAAGCGCAGTACACAGCTCCCGATATAAGTCCCAGCAGTGCTCCCGCAAGAACCGTTATTATCAGCATAAGAAGTGCAGAACCAGAGCCCCCTTTAAGAAAACCGTATGTGATCTTCGCACCTATCACAGATGAAAGTCCTGCCATTGCCCCCAGGGAAAAATCAAATCTTCCGCTGTTTAAGTTTATGGAGAGCGCCATGGTGGTGATCATAACGATGGCTGTATACACCACAAAGTTATCAAAGCTCTTTGCTCCCGATATGATGGTCTGCCCGTTTGCAAGGCAGATTCCTTCCAATACCACTGCCACAGCCGCAGGGATTGCCAATGTCTTTAAAATCTTCTTAAGGGTGCTCATGAACTGCCTCCATTCATCACTTACTCTCGATAAGTGCCTTTACATCATCATAGGTAACATCCTGACCGATAATGCCATCAAGACTTGCCTTGTCAAAAATAGGTGTATCACCGTTGTCGTTTACATAGTACTGGTCAAAGGATTCTGCATCTGTTGCCACAAGATAGCCCTGAGTAAAGGAGACCGCATTTCCTTCGGGATCTCTTATAACATTTCCGTTAATCGCATCCATTACCAGAGCAAATACAGGTCCGATGGAAGAAGAGTACTTGCCTGCAAGATACTCAAGAGAGCCGTTCTTCATTGATTCGCTGTTCATGGCTGTAAAGGAGTCGATATCGGAGAAAGGGATGTTCTCCTGGCTAAGTGTCTGAGCAAAGAAAGTTGTTGCCATTCCCACTGAGATAAATGCCTCAGGAGCTTTCTGGATTGCTGCATTGAGCTCATCGGTGGTTGTGTCGCCATATCCCTGGAGGTAAGCTACCACTTCAACATCTCCCGAAACCTTTGTAAGATCAACACCCTGATCCTGGAATATCTGTCCGATCATACCGTTCATATCATCTGTTCCGCCGTAGGTATCACCAAGTCCGGCGATCACACCTGCTGCACGGTATACGTGCATGGGGTTGGGGATAAACGCTCCGTAGATGGCAACGCTCTTTACTCCCTTATCCTTAAAGTACTTTCCCATCTCCTTGCCGGCTTCAAACTCTGTCTCGTTTGAAGGTCCAACCTGGCCGACAAAATGCTCATAAGTCTTGTAGGTCTCATACTGACTCTCATCAAGCACGCCGGATGCAACCGCATAGTATATGCCATACTCTTCACAGGTTTCGATCTGCTGAGCTCTGTCACTGCTGGAGAGCGAGATAACGGCGTCATATCCCTTTGATGCAAACTTCTCGATGGCTGCTTTCTCATCCTCAGCACTGGCAAGAGCATCTGTATAATCAAAGGTTACGTTATAGTTGTTCTGAATATATTTCTCGTAGTAGTTTCTGAATCCAAGTGCCTCCTCGCCGCTGACGTCGGCCACAAGAACACCGATCTTACGAGTTTCACCCTGATCCGCGGAAGCTTCACTTACAACCGCATTATCAGTGCTGTTATCTGTTGTGTCTGAAACCGCAGCAGGTGCACTGTTACCGCATCCTGTCATTACGGTCATGGCTGCTGCCATGGCAAATCCGAGTACCTTTGTTACTTTCCTGTTCATAATCTTTCCTCCGTTTTTTCTAAAGTTCTTTACCTTGGCAACAGTGCGGTTTTGTAATTCATTCCCGTGATATATACCACTATCAGGAAGAAAACTGCGCTGATCACCTGTGTTATTCCGTATGCTGCACTGGAATCAATCACTATCTCCAGAATGTCGTTCAGCAGCATATATGAGAAGCCTCCAACCAGTGCGGCGTATATCCTGGATCTTGCGCCTCCCGATATTGGCATTCCTCCGAATACTATAGCTATAAAGATATTCATTCCTATACTTGAAGCCGTTGTCGTAGTGACCGAAGGGGTATACACAAGAGTAAGGAATGCTCCGAGTCCTATACCGATACCCGCCATAACAAAAGCCAGTATCGTGTATTTGTCGGCTTTGATGCCTGTAAGATATGCACAGAGGGGATTTCCTCCCACGAACTTCATCCTTCTTCCCACCTTTGTGAACTCAAATACAAAGACTGAGACTGCAAAGAACAGCAAAAGAGTTGCTATCTTGAAGGGCATATTGTCAAAGGGCTTTACTACGCTGCTGGGAATGCTTATCCCACCCAGCGCTCCTCCGTTTACCGTAATTATCTGCGCAGATACAGCTGACAGTACGGACATCATCGCGACCGTGGTTACAAAGGCCGGTATGTGGAAGATTGAGGCCAGCACCGAATTGAGCAGCGAACACACAATTCCCGTAAGCAGTATCACCGTCATCATCAGCGCTATATTCTCTGTTCTGTTGTAGACCATTACTCCGAGAGTTGCCGAAAACAGTGTGGAAGCGCCAAGGCTGATATCAAAGGTTCCAAGGGTATAGATGAAAGTTGCTCCCGTTGCTACGATTGCCAGAACCAGCGCCTCATTGAACACAATCTTCAGATACATATCAAGTCTGTAACCCTTTGCATTAACTACTGTGCAGAAAACAAGAAAGAGCACCGCCAGCGCCGCCATGGGCAAAAGAGCTATGATATTCTGCCTGTTTATGATTTTCTTTATATTCATTTCTTTTGCCTCCTAGATCATGCATCCTATGATGTCGCTCTCGGACAGATCTTTACTCCGCTGAAATTCTCCTGTTATTTCACCGTTCTTCATGATAAGAACCCTGTCGCTCATCCCGATGAGTTCAGGAAGCTCTTCACTTATCATGAGAATGGCCTTCCCTTCGCTCTTAAGCTGTGACATAAGCTGATACATTGCCTGCTTGACACCGATGTCCACACCTCTCGTGGGGCAATCCAGTATCAGGATCCTACTGTCGCAACCTATCCATTTTCCAAAGACTACCTTTTGCTTGTTGCCGCCGGAGAGCTGGGCTACTGCCTGATCTCTTCCCGAACATTTGATCCTCAGGGCATCTATCTGCGCGTCTACATATTTTCTTTCCGCGGACCTGGTTATAAGTCCCGCCCCGGATTTGAATATGTTCATTCCCGCAATCGCGATATTGTCCTTGATGCTGGCCTCAAGGCACAGGGATTTTCTGTCTCTGTCCTTGGATACATAGCCTATCTTGTCAGTCATTGCGTTGTGGGGAGACTTTATCTGCCTTCCTCTTGGGGATATGACAGCTCCGCTCTCGGGTTTAAGCGCTCCGAATATAGCCTCTCCAAGCTCATGCATCCCGCAGTCCGCAAGTCCTCCGATTCCCAGGATCTCTCCGCAGTGAAGTGTCAGGGACACGTCCTTAAGTTTGTCCCTAAAGCACAGATTCTTTACCACAATGGCTTCTTCATCAAGGAAGCTGCAGCTAAAGTCCGGTCTGTAGTAATCGCCCTCTATCTCTCTTCCTATCATGCTGGTCCTTATAAGTTCTTCATCAAATTCCTCTTTAGCGAAAGTTCTTATAAGATTCCCGTCCCTTAGGACTGTCAGGGTGTCGCAGACCTCCATTATTTCCTCCAGATCATGGGAGATAAAAAGTACTGAACCGCCCTCTTTTTTCATCTTTTTCATGATGCCGTACATGATCTGTCTTCCGTCATGAGATAGTGCCGTGCTGGTTTCATCTATCACCAGGATCTTCGGCTTTTTAAGTATGACCTTTGCGATTTCCACCAGCTTCCTCTCCTGGAAGGAAAGGCTGTCCATCATATCCCTTCCGGAAATGGAGGTTATTCCTATATTGGAAAGGGCTCTGTCCGCTTCCTCGTAGAGTCTTTTTCTATCCACAAGAAGGCCCTTTTTAAACTTCTTCATCTCTGCCAAAAATATATTTTCCGCAACGGTGATCCCCGTTATTGTTCCGCTCTCCTGGACCACCATTCCTATACCTTTATTCAGTGCATCGATCATGCTCTCGGGCTCCCAGGCCTTTCCTTCATACAACATCTGTCCCGAGGTTGCCTTCTGCATTCCCGCCGCGATGGATGATATGGTGGATTTGCCCGAACCGTTCTCACCTATGAGACCTCTTATCTCTCCAGGGTAAACCTCAAGGTTTACTCCGTTTAGAGCAGTCACACTTCCGAATTTTTTTGTTATGTTTTTCATTTCCAGAATCGGAGTATTCATAACCAACGAATCCTTTCTGTCTGAGACATTGCTTGTTTATGGATTCATTATATTGAGCAAATGGCTTTTACATAATTCACATAATCGTTCAATTTTATTGACTTATTATGATGCAAATCTACCTTTTCGGATACTAATATGAACTTTTTTGACATTCTCCTTCATTAGGGGTATTATTTAGCTGTTTTAATCAGACGTTCATTTCAGATATATAAGGGACTTAAGGATATGGATCATACAGCGGTAAGGCAGCACATATACGACATTACCGAAGTTGAGAAATTTTACAGAGACTACTATTATGCCAGGATGGGCAAAGACAGCCTGAAGGCTTTTCTTAATGGACTTGATATGAAGTTTGTTCTAGACAGACACCTTCTGATCCTGGAAAAGCCCGAGACAATACCAGAGGTATTCGAAGATTCCTTCTTTTTCGATCTGTCAAATAATGACAGTATAGTGGTACAAAAACACGAGAGGTATTCACCGGCCATTGAGCACAGTCATACCTTTTTTGAGCTGAGCTACGTCTATGACGGCAAGTGCTCCCAGACCATCTCCGGAAGAACCATAGAGATGCGTACGGGAGATTTTTGCGTTATTCCTCCCGGGATCAAACACTCCATCAGCGTGTTTGACGACACCATAGTCATAAACATAATGCTTAGAAGGGATACTTTACATTCCATGTTCTATTCCTTCCTGAACACCCCGAATATACTCAGTTCTTTTTTCCTGAATAATATATATGCCAAGAAAGCCAACGACTACATCATGTTCCACACAGGCTCCGATGAGGACATAGCCACTTCCTTTATCTGGATGCTGACAGAATCCCTCAACAGACAGGAGTACCACTACCAGGCCATCACAAATACCCTGCTTCTTGATTTTTATCTGATAATAAGGAACTACTCGGAATCCGTTCAGATGCCGTTGTTTGACAGCCGCATAGATGTACAGCGATATGCCCTTATCCAGTATATTCAGGAGAATTACAAGGAGGTAACTCTCTCGGACCTCTCCGAGAAATTCCATTATTCCAACGAGTACACCTCAAGACTGATAAAAGAGCTTACGGGAATGACCTACACCGAGATCCTCAGGACCGTGCGAATAGAGCGAAGTCAGGATCTTCTTGCAAACTCCACCATGAGTGTTGCCACCATAGCTGAAGCTGTTGGATATGACACCACGGAGCACTATATCCGTCAGTTTAAAAAGCACACAAAAATGACTCCTTCCGCTTATCGAAAGGAGTCTGCATCCAGTAGGAACAGGTAAAATACTTACAGGAATGCTCTCTATTTAAAATGTCATTAAAATCAGTGTGAATCATCGTACAGAAATTATTCTGCTCCTGCGATAGTAACGTTTTCAAGCTTTACTACAGAAGGAACAACAACGTTGTTGTACTGCTTGAGTTCCTTAGAAAACTTAACATTTTTCATAAGCTCGTTGAGGTTACCTGATACTGAGCCGCCGCTTACAGCTACAACACTGTCACCATCGTGAAGGTATGCAAGTCTTATCTCGCCAGCGATCTCTCCAGTAATAGGATCAACGCTGAAATCTGAAAACTCAACAGGCTCAAGGTATTTGCCGCATCGTAGCTCTGCTTCAGTGCTGCTGCCGCCCTCTGCCGCAAAGTTGCATACTTCATATGAATCCTTAACTCCAAGATAATAACGGAACTGGCAGCTGCCCCAATAATTTTCAGCCACATTATCTCTAATAAGGTACATGTCATGAACCATAGCACCTTCTGAATCTATTGCAATATTATAAGATGAGTTCGGAAGCTCTTTTACTGCCTTTAAAGTAATCTTATCTCCGGTTACATCTGGCAAAATTTCTTTTCCTGTTTCAAACTTAGAATAACCCATATATTTATAGGCTGCGTGCATATTCATTGCTGCCCATTTAAAGAGCTCATAGGTATCACCTGTTGAAAATACAACTGTAGTCTTCTCAAGTTTTGGAGTTGGTTTGGTACTTAGTCTATCCTTACCGAACTTAAGAGTTTTTGATATATCTTTGACCAGATACTCCTTGTCACAGGTTCCAGCCTTATACATGCGATAGAGCTCGATCTCATGCTCATCATTTCTGGCATTTACAACAACTTCAACCATGGACTTGGGGTAAGTTACTGTAACATCGATGCCCTCTGAGTTTACAAATCTTCTCTTATTGCACTCAGCAAAGATCTCATAGGAGTTGATGTCTTCGCCGCTTGTTTCAGGAACCTGCTGAAGGGCTTCAATGAAGTCCTTAGCCATCTGCTGAGGGTCATAAGACTTGCTTTCTACCTGAACCTTTTCTTTATTAAGCTCATAATATGGATTAGGAGCAAAGGTAGCTCTTTCGCAAAGCTGATCGATCGTCTTCTTTGCTTCTTCCACAGAAGCTGTAGGAGCTATCTCCTCAGAAGCCTTTCCAAGGAACTGTCCATCGCCAATCTTTTTGTAAACTTCTACATTTATATGCTCAACGTCACGAACTCTGTTCTGGTCAAGCTGGTGCTTTATAAAATAGAACTCCCAGCCCTCAGTAACTGTATCTGTAACAGCCCAGGCATCAGCTCCGGACGCTTTTAATAATTCTATTATCTTGTCTGTCATAGTTAACCTCATGTCACGAGTGAGTAATTTTTGAAGTGGTGGAGCTCGCGACACCACTTCGTAGAGTTAATCTATTAATTAACTCATTTATCCAAGTCTTGCTCTGCACTTAAGATATGGGCCGCCATCAACAGTCTTGACCCATTCCTTGTGTCCCTTACCGCACATACCGGAACCAAAAGACTCATAATCTGTACTTGCCATGCTTATGGAACCGAGAAGATCCGGTACATAGCCTGTCAGTACTACAGGAGCTACAACCTTACCTGTAAGCTTGCCATCAATGATCTCATGGCCTCTTGCGATAATGCACTGAATTCCCCAATGCTTAGGATCCTCCATACCAGAAAAGAATCCGGACAGAAGATATCCCTTCTTGATAGAAGCGATCATCTCTTCCTTAGTACTTGTGCCGCTGTCAAACATAGTATTTGTCATTCTGGTATATACTTTATGCTCGAAGTTTTCTCTTTTACCATTACCAGTAGCTACTGTTCCAAGACGAAGAGCTGCAAGGGCATCGCAGACACCAGTCTTAAGGATTCCCTTATCGATCTCAATTACGTCTCCTGCAAGAGTTCCCTCATCATCAAATGCATAGCTTGAAGCATCCTTACAAACAAGGGCGCCCTCATGCATTGTTACAAGGTCAGAACCTACACGCTTTCCAATGTATTCCTGTCCAAGAGCTCTCTTTTTAACAAACATATCCATCTCAACGCCGTGCCCGAAAGCTTCGTGTGCGATAAGTCCTGAAACCTCTGGAGTTGTGATGACATCATACTCTCCCGGGATAACATGCTCTGCTCCAAGATTGGCAGCAAGATCTTCGTAACACTTCTCAGGAAGATCTTCAAGCTGTTCAAAAATTGCAGGGCCTTCTCTATCTGAAATTCCAATAAACGCCTGATCTGTCTTGCCATCTCTAGTACCTACCATAAATACATGAGCGCATGAGTAAACATAGCTCTGGCGAAGGTCCCTGTTTGCTGAAAGGAACATCTTGCAGATATGATTAGACTCTGCTGATACGGAGCAATCTATGATCTCATCAGAAAGTGCTTTTCCTCTGTCACTTATGCTCTTGAGCTTCTTGATAAGTTCATCCAGATCTGCATCCTCAGGAAGATCAGTTGTCTCCATCTCTGCAAAAAGCTCATGAGGTTCATCCGCGAGCTTATCTGTGTTATAGACCTTAGAATTTGTAGCCTTTAATACTGCGAGCTGGCTATCAAGTACTTTCTTGATCTTTTCTGCCTGTTCGTCGGCTTTACTTACATCAAATAAGTTAAAAGCGTACTCGCTGTAAAGTCCGTCCTTATAAACTCTTACAACATTTCCTCTCTCAACTGAAAGTGTATTTCCGCTGATGCTCTTTACCTTCTGTGATGCACTCATCCTAAAGCCCACAGAATCAGTAGCAAGTACGCTGACATAATCATAGCTATTGCCAAGTCTGGCTATGAGATCTTTTAGGCCTGGTGCGATCTTAGTTAAATAAGGTGAAAACTTAGCCTTCATAAAATTGCCCCTTTCAAATAATACTTTTTATCGAATGCAATACCGTTATCTCCATGTTTTACTGCAAAACAAAAGGAAACTCCCACGATAATCACCATTATAGTAGGGAGTTTCCTTATTATCAATCAAAAATATAACAGATATCACATCTCCCTGCTCATACTCCTAGGTGACACCCCATAATACTTTTTGAATACATTGGAGAAATAACTTACATCCTTATATCCAACGCTTTCCGCTATAGACGAGAGTTTCTCATCTGTACTTGTCAAAAGAGCTTTCGCCTTCTGCATCCTGTACTGAGTAATATACTCTGTAAGTGTCATATCCATTTCACTTTTGAACATCTTGCGAAGATATGTCTGGTTAACGCATAGCTTCTCAGATATATCCGCGATAGCAAGCTCGCTGTCAGCGTAGTTGGCTTCAATGTACTCTCTTGCAGCTGTGGCGATATCATGGGTCTTTGACTCTTTTTTGCCTCTTTCAAAGTCAATTCTCTTCTTGTATAAAAAGACAACTCTGTCCTTCATCTCCTGAGTGCTCTTGGCATCAGCCATGTACTTTTCTGGAGAAAAGCCGTCCCCGTATATCTTTTCTATAGAAAATCCTTTACTGATAATGTTAGTCATAAGTATACTTATGGCGCTGGTCAGAAGGTTCATATCAGAGATCCTTATCTCTGTATCACTTATCGCCTTAGCTCCAGTAAGTCTCTCCCAGAGTATATTAATGGCATTCTCAGCATCTTCTGACTGAAGTGTTTCAAGGTCTTTGTTAAGTCTTATGATGGCATCAAGTGATGAATAGGCAACTTCATCATTATTGTTTCTAATATCATAAAGCTGGCCGAAAGCCTTACCTCCAAGATATACAAGAGCCTTTTCATAAGCTTTTTTGACATCAATAAGTCTGTCAGCTTTGGACAGGGCTATAGCGCTACCTATTCCAAGCTGATTTTTTACTATCTGAATGATATCAGTAAACTCATATCCTTTGTAAGAATCAAGCTCAGAGGCATGATCAAATCTCATTAGCACAACGATATTATTTTCAAAATCATGGAATATCTTGAATTCGCCCTGTATCTCAAGCTTATCAGACAGCATTTTGGCGATGAGCTTCTCCCAGTTCATCAGCTGTTCTCTGCTTTCTGTGTCCATAGCGGCATATGTTGATACGTCAAAACGAAGAAGAGCCAGAAGATATCCGCTACCCTGCCTGCTGCCGCCAAAGACCTTCTCTTCAAATTTATTCTCTGATTCCACATCAGGAACGCCTGCATAGATCAAAGCACGAAGATCATCATAGTGCTCCTCGTTCTTTATCTCAGTGCTTTCCACAGCTTTCCCGATATTATCCTGTAATTTAAGAAGGCTAAGGATCAGCTCTTCTTTTTCAAAGGGTTTGACTATATAGTCACAGACTCCCAGCTTTACTGCTTTCCTTGCATATTCAAATTCGTTGTTGCCGGTGATAAGGATTACAGATATCTCCGGATAGTCCCTTGTCACCTTCTCTGCAAGCTCGAGCCCGTTAACATAGGGCATAGTTATATCAGTAAGCACCACATCAGGGTAGAACTGCTCTATCTTCTCAAGCGCTTCTCTACCATCATGAGCCTCACAGCATATTTCAAATCCATATGAATTCCAGTCGATACACCCCCTAAGATACTCCAGAAAAATAGGCATATCGTCAACTATCATTATTCGTATCATTTCAACCTCATGTCGCGAGTGTAACGAGTGACTAATGGCTGGAAGTGGCGGAGCCCGCGACACCACTTTCGGAGTTTGAAAATATTTAAATTTTCAAACTCATGCCCCATGTGGAACGTACACCTTCACCGTCGTTCCTTTACCTTCTGCGCTCTCTATCTTAGCGCCATAACTCTTACCAAAATAAAGCCTTATCCTTTTAGCCACACTATAAAGTCCAAAGTGGCTACCACCCTTAGTCTTATCATGGTCTGTGATTCTAGCTTCCTCTAAAGCCTTCTTTTCATCACTGTCAAAAGCGTCTTCTTCCGAAAGAAGAGCATTGAGCTTTGCTAGTTCATCTTCTGCCATTCCTACACCGTCATCGATAACGCTTAGCTCAACGATAAGGTTATCTCCATCCTGTTCTATCCCAGCTTCAGCGCAGGTGATAATTCTTCCTCTGACCAGTATCTTTCCGGATGATGATTTATTTTTTACCCCATGGTATATAGCATTCTCAACAAGCGGCTGCAGAGTCATCTTTGGAATCTGCGAATTATAAGCCTTCTCATCAACATCTATCTCATAGCTGAACTTGTCGCCGTAACGCATAGTCTGAAGATCAAGGTAGTCTCGTATGATCTGAATCTCTCTTTCTACAGACACTATCTCATCAGAACCTGAAAGAGAGTTCTTATAATAACTTGCAAGCTTATGAGTTACCCTTGAAGCTTCTTTACTCCTGTTCATCTCGATGAGCATAATGATGATATCTAGTGTGTTATACAAAAAGTGAGGCTTAACCTGCTCCTGAATAAGGGCAAGCTCGTACTCTCTTTTCTTATCGGCTTCATCCTCGACCTGCTGCAAAAGCTCTAAATTACGCTGTGTCATATAGTTAAAGATTCTGCCAAGCCGGCCTATCTCATCCCTTGTCTTAAACCTGAACCTTACGCTCATATCTCCTTCTGCGATCTCTTCAGCCCCGTCGTGAAGGACTTTTAAAGGCCTTGTTACAAAGTTCGCAGAAAACCATACAGATACAAGAAGCAGAACTGCCGTAAAAGAGCCTGTCGTAAGAAGGATAAACCACAGATCACTACCCGTAACATTAAACTTATTAAGATTAGTAATGCCAACAACAGTCCACTTGTAAGGATCTATCTCTTCTCTTGCAAGCAGATAAGATTCTTTATTGTAGCTGATGCGCTTTTTGCCAGTCTCCAAAAGGCTGTCCATAAGCTCTTCATCCGTGAAGATTGGATCTACGATATTAGACTGGATCACAATGTCACTGTTTGTATCGAAAAGGAAATAGTAACTGATCTCACTTTGAGATGACTCGATCAGATAATCCTTATCCATATTTATAAAAAGATATCCAAGATGAGTTCCTGACACGATATTAAGAACATGCTTACCCATAGTGATGACTTCTTTATCCTCCTTGTCAAAAGGATTGTCATCTACAGGCATCATCAGAGTCTTGCCACCCTCATCCTTAAGAGCTGCAACAAAATCAGAATTTATGATCTCATCACTTTTGTTTAGAAAACCAGGATCTGAAGAAAAAAATCTTCCGTAACAGTCAATAAATACTATCGAGGAAATGCCGTTGTAAATCAGTAGAGACTGCGATAACTGACTTGTAACCTTGCTGTCTCTTGTTACCTGCTTCAAAGACTTGTCATTATAGTAATTACCAAATTCGATAGTAAGGTTATTAGAACAAAGCTCACCATTTTGAAGAACCGATGACAATCTGTCCGACATGATCCTGATATTCTCTTCTATCTGCTTGTCAGCCCTCTGCATAATGGCTCTGTTATAGAAAAAGAGCATAAGAGAAGAAAGTACCACCATAGGGATCAGTGCTACCAAAAGAGTGATAAAAGCTATCTTGTATTTAATGGACATGTTTCTGGCTACGCCTTTATTAGAGGTAACCTTCTCCATGTCCTTCAATGTCATATTTCGAATATCTATATGTTTCATATCCATAATTTTACCATATACGCCCAACGCAAAACAAAGCCACTGCAAGATTGCAGTGGCTTTTATTACAGGATGTTATTACGACATGTTCAGAAAAACATGGAAGTTTTTCTATGTCGGTTTATCCTTTAACAGCTCCGCCGATTGTCATAGCGCTCTCAACCTGCTCTGAGAAAATAGAGTACACAATGATCGCAGGGAATGAAGCGATAACCATTGTTGCTCCCATTCCGCCCCAGTCTGTTGTGAACTCGCCCTGGAAGAACAGTACTCCAAGAGGAAGTGTCTTAAGTTCCGGAATGCTTCCTACTACTACATTTGCAAGGATGAATTCATTCCATGCATTAAGGAAAATGTAGATAACAAGTGTAACTGTAGCCGGTCTTACAAGAGGCTCGATTATCAAAAAGAAGGTCTGATATATATTAGCTCCATCCATACATGCAGCTTCTTCAAGCTCCATCGGGATTCCCTTAAAGAATCCATAATATACCATACATGCAAAGGCGAGGTTTATAGCTATATAAGGGAATATCAGTGACCATCTTGTTCCCATAAGTCCAAAGCTCTGAACTATCTTAACAACAGGGATCATGATCGCCTGAACCGGGATAAACATTCCAAGACCAAGGAAGAGTCTTGTAAATGTCTTAAGCTTCCATACCATTCTGCTTGTAGCATATGAAAACAGCAGAGCGCAGAAAATTGTGATAGTAACTGTTCCAATTGATACAAGTAAACTGTTCAGGAAATACAAAGGTACATTGTACTTGGTCCATGCTGTAATGTAGTTCTCATAGTGAAGCGGCCATGGAAAACCAAATGGATTGGTTACAAAGATTTCCTGATTGGTCTTAAATGAATAAAATAACATCCAGATAAGTGGATAAAGTGAAAACGCTGCATAAATCCAGCAAAATGCCACAAATATGTAATGCAGTGCCTTATTATTACTATCTTTACGCACTTCGTTTCCTCCTTGCTTTCTCTTCTTCCTTCTTTTGATCCTTATCTCTGAAAATAAAATTGATAAGAAGCATTACCATCATACACTCAAGAACCATTACTGATGCAGCCGCAAGACCATATCCATAGTCAGACTTCTTGAATGCTGCGTTGTACATCATGTAAGTAAGAGTAAATGTGGATTTGTTAGGACCACCGCCTGTCAAAATGTTCATTTCAGTAAAGGCCTTGATACCACCTGTAAGTGAAATGATGAGACAGAACTTGTAAGTCTCTGCAAGAAGCGGGATCGTGATCTTACGATGAGCAAGTACATTGGAACATCCGTCAATTCTTGCTGCTTCATAATAGTCAGATGGAATTGACTTGATACCTGCAACGATAAGTGCAAACTGATATCCCATCCACTGCCATGCATTTACAAATGCGATAACATAGATAGCCTTATATCTGTCACCAAGCCAGTTCTGCTTAAAATCAGACCCAAACAGTCTTACGAACTGATTCAAAAGACCATCGCCTGAAAGAATAGCGCTCCAGAGCTGACATACAACAGTTACTGATAAGATAACCGGTATAAAGTATGCTACTCTGAGGAATTTCCTACCTTTCATCTTCTTATCAGAAATAGTGATAGCGAATACAGTTGCAAAGAGCATCTGATAAACTGTGATGACTATAGCAAATATAAGCTGATTTCTGTTAGATGTTGTAAAAACTCTATCTGTGAACAGGTCAAAATAATTCTGAAGTCCTGTAAAGTTCGGTGTTGTGAGACCATTCCAGTTAGTAAAACTATAAGCAAAAACCTGGATGATCGGAATAAAATCAAAAGCAATAAAAATAGCAAGTGCCGGTAAGACAAAAAGGAAAATTGCCAGCTTATTTCCCATGTATTTTTTCATGGACTCTCTCCAATTCTTTTTCAAATATAATGCGGAGCTGGCGGATATAACCCCTTATTCTGCCGTAGCCCCGCACAATATTTTTTATGATCCTTCTCTAAAAATGAATCTGATGTTTTTTGGATATTTATTTTTTCAAAACATCTCATTCAAAAAATATACTGTTTATTCCATGGTATCAGCGATGTCTTCTATGAATTCCTGAGCAGTGAACTGTCCTGAAACAAGTCCCTGTGACTCAGACTGTATTGCATCGTTGAATGTTGAGTTTGTAAGTCCCCATGTGAACTTAGTTGTTGCTGTGATTGTAGGAAGTGTATCTGATAGTTTCTGCATCATTGCAGGATATTCAGAATCAGGCTCCTTACCTGTGTCGATAGCTACAAGTGGATTATGTCTGTACATAACCTTAGCTTCGCAGTACTTCTCTGTGATGAACTCAGCAACTTCTGCAGCAAGCTCAGCGTTAGGTGAATCAGGGTTTACAGCAAATCCTGAAGCTGATCCGCCACCTGAGAATACAGCCTTGCCAGCTTCGTATGAAGCAGCATCTGCAGCAGGATAGAACATCCAGTCTACATCATCACCAAGTGTCTTTGTAGCATCTTCGATGTACCACTGACCATTGATGAACATAGCAGCTTCACCTGAAAGAAACTTCTCAGAAGCCTGGTCATAGTTGGTTGTTGTAGCGTCTTCCTGGAAAAGACCTGCAGCTACAAGCTCTTCCATCTTCTCAGCAGCCTTAACATATCCATCGTCTGTGATAGAAGCTGAACCCTCATCAAGAGCCTTGATTCCGCCTTCAACGTATCTTGTTGCGATTACGTCATAAGCAGCTGCTGTATTCCAGCCTTCCTGTCCGAAAAGAGCAAGAGGTGTGATTCCATTTTCTGTGAATACTTCTACGCAGTTAAGAAGATCATCGTATGTCTGAGGAACTTCAAGGTTGTACTCCTCGAAAAGTGCCTTATTGTAATACCACAGAACATATTCCTGTCCTGAGAATGGGAATGCATAGATATTGCCGTCTTCAGCATATGCAAGATCCTTGTTTGCATCATAGAGCTTATCAAGGAAGCCTGACTTCTCTGCAACATCGTTAAGAACCATGATCTGATTTGATTCACGGAATGTGTTGATCACGTCAGTAGAAGCCTGATAGATATCAGGAAGCTGACCTGTTGCTGCAAGAGTCTTAAGTGTCTGTCCATCATCCTGAGCCTGAACGATGAGGTTAAGCTCAACATTTGGATAAGCTTCTTTGAGCTGCTCTACAGCATAGTCATAAGGAACCTTTGTATCATCATCAGCGTACTGTGTGTAGATGCTAAGAGTGATCTTATCACCTGAATCAGTGCTGTCTGACTGTGTATTAGCACTGGTATCTGTGGAAGTTTCAGATCCGCCATTTGCTGTTTCATTTGTAGTATTTGCTCCGCAACCCATAATTGTTGTAGCTACTACAGAGAAACACATGAGAGTACTAAGAATTTTCTTTTTCATAATTTACCCTACCCTTCTCTTGGTGAGTTCCACAAAGGAACTACGTTTTATTTACTGTAATCATTATAAAAATGACCTGCGCAAATAAAAATGAGATTTCCGAAATTGTTTTTGTAAATTTCGAAAATCTCATTTTTTATATTTTCAAATATTTCATTTTAAGGATTGAAGATCAGCTAACGCTACGCATTATAGGATGCGATCAATACTCGTACTCTCTGCCCGCTTTTTTCCTTCGAAGAGGGTGCGCAATTATAAATTCCGCAATGAATCTTCCTGTTTCAGCTACGACCACAGCACCAAGTACGTCAAGTACCACATGCTGCTTAACAAGAAGTGTACTCATAAATACCAGCAGTCCAGTTACTATCATCGTAACTTTATAATTCCTGCTGACATTTTTCATCTCCAGAGCTGTTCTCATGCATATATAGCTTTCCAAACAATGAATAGACGGGAAAAGATTGGTAGGAGCATCTATAGCATAAATAAGCGCAACTATACGGCTACAAAAGTCCTGACCACAGATCTCATTTCTAAAAACCGTTGTCGGAAAAAGCACGAAAATAAGGCACACGATAAGCTTTGATAATATCTCTCCGCTTATAACCTTATAACAGTACGCTTTACTGTTTCTTGAAATCACTATAAATCCAACTGTCCACTGCAAAAAAGCAAACAGATACGGGATAATGAACACCGGCCAGAAAGGCAGGCGGCTATCAAGTGATACAGAAATGTCGTAATGCTTAAAGTGATCAGTTAATAATCTCGTTCCATAATATGTAACTAAATTTATAAAAAACATAAAAGCCAGGGGCAGATACGCATAATCAGGTACTATGCCCAATAGCTTTTTGGTAATTCTATTAAACATCTTCATTACTATTCGATAAGAGTTCCCTTTAAAACTTCTGATAAAAACCGATTAAAGCAAACAGAACTTAAGAGTATCTTAAAATTGACTAAATTTCAACCCCCAGCTTCCTGTTCCCCGTTTACTCTCTTTTCACGAAGTTTGAAAGCATAAGTTTATTCAAACTCCCTTAAGCTACCATATCAAAAAATACTGTGATCCTGGTACCGATATCCTGACGTGAAAGGACCTCAACATTGCCCCTGTGTGCATCTATTATCCACTTTGCAATGGAAAGACCAAGGCCTGATCCGCCTGTAGATGAGTTTCTGGCTTTGTCGGACCTGTAGAAACGTTCAAATATGTGGCTAAGCTCTTCTCCTGCAATACCGATACCTTCATCCTGAACCACATATGCTATCTTATTTCCGTTATTCTTAACAGAAAGCTTTATATTATTGCCCTTGGCAGAATACTTGGCTGCATTCTGGACGAATATCCTTATAGACTGCTTGATCATGGCAAAATCGCCGTATATAAAGCAGTTTTCACTATCGTCGATCAAATACTTATGGTCAGGGTCTATCATAGTGGACTCTTCCCATACTTCTCTCATGATAGCCGACAGGTCAATCCTCTCCATAGAAAGCTTCTGACGGCCATTATCTCCCCTTGCAAGGAAAAGAAGCTGATCGATAAGCTCCTTCATATTGTAAGATTCATTCTTGATAGCCTGAATGGACTCTTCCAAAACTGCCGGATCATCCTTGCCCCAGCGGTCAAGCATATTGGCATAGCCCTGTATTACTGCAATAGGTGTCCTAAGCTCATGAGAAGCATCATCAACAAACCTTGCCTGCTGCATTCTCGCTTCCTGCATCCTGTACAGAAGGTTATTAAGGGCAGCCTCTATACTCGCAAGATCCTGATCTCCTGTCGCGATCCTTGCGCCGCTCTTATCCGCAGACACTTTGAGTATCGCTGCTTCAAGCTCTTCGAACTTGGTAGTATCAAGTGGCACTTCACTTATGGCTTCCGCTTTTAATGCAAGCTCATTTAAAGGCTTAAGCTTTTTTCTTATCCTTGCTGTGTAGGAAAAAGATCCCAGGAGATTCAAAAACTGATAAGCCAGTATCGCTGCCAGGATTATACCAATAAAATATACATATTCCCTCATAGGGAAGCTGTACTGCGAACTGTCCGTAACATATTTAAGGATTATCGTATCAAAGCTTTCACCTGTTATGTCGAATCTTCTTACGTATTCATCAGTCGGAATGGACTGGTAGCACTGGTAGCAGAACAGCCCGAATGAAACCAGAATAATAAGAAAATCTACGGTAAAAAAAGCTTTCAGTTTATTAAACCAGAAAGCTCTATTTATACCTCGTGCAATTGATGATGCGCGTTTGCTGATATTCATCAAGTACCCTCTTTTATTACATATCCAACACCTCTGACAGTCTGGATAAGCTTGATACCATACCTGTCATCGATCTTGGTACGCAGATGTCTTATATAAACATCTACAACATTGTTCTCACCATCGTAATCATAGCCCCAGATCTCGTTTATAAGACGTTCTCTGTCAAGGACTATGTTACGGCTTTCCATAAGGATCCTGAGTAGTTCAAACTCGTAGTTGGTAAGCTCAACAGGATTGCCGTCAGCCACAACTTCATGTCTGTCGGGATCGATCATAACCTTACCTACTGTGATCTGCCTTGTTCCTGCCTGTGAAGCATTCCCCTTCCTTTTGAGAGCTACTCTGATACGTGCGAGTAGCTCCTCTATTGCAAAGGGTTTGGTAATATAATCGTCAGCACCTGCATCAAGACCAGACACCTTGTCCATAACTGCATCTCTTGCAGTAAGAAGGATAACAGGTGTATCTTTCCTTGCTCTTATGCGGCGTAGAACTTCGAAACCGTTAATGCCCGGAAGCATTACATCCAGAAGGATCAGGTCATAGTCATTTGAAAGTGCCTTATCAAGGCCTTCTCTTCCATCCTCTGCCTTATCCACGGTATTACCCTCGTGGATAAGTTCGAGTTCTACAAAACGTGCTATTTGTGCTTCATCCTCTACGATCAATATTTTACTCATCAGTATTCTCAGTTTTCCTTTTTGAATTCGTATTTGATATTCTTATTTTCTTTTTGAATTCATTTCTGATATTCTTAGTATTTTTGAATTCATTCCTGATATTCTTAGTTTTCTTTCTTGAATTCGCTTTTGATGCTCTCAGCAGTCTGTGATGCCTTATTGCAAACACCGTTTACATCTACAACCACCTTATCGATACCTGTAAAATTGTAGGTAAAGCCAAAGAACAGACCGATGATGATAAGTGGAAGTGTGATCCAGAAGAATCCAAGTAAAAGAAGTACAAGTACAAGGAGCGGAACACTTGCTATATTCTTGCCATCCTTATTAACACAGAAGTTGATCTCCATACTCTTTTTGAAAATTGCTCTGAACATATTAGCCACCTTTCTCATACACTCTTTAAATGTTGGTTTCTTGCAATCATTCTCATACTGTTTCTGGGCAAGTTCGAACTTTTGAACATTTTCCATTTCCTTGCTTGCTCCTGCTGTATAAGTTCCGGATTGCGGCTGGCTAACTTTGCCCTGACGCTCAAGCTCTATGATAGCTTCAAGCATGTCGTAGTTCTTTTCTTCAAGAACTTTCTTGGCTTCCTCGTAAGAAACGCCTGTCTTCTCTCTGATCTTTTCAACCTTTTCGTAGTTTTCCATAATTATTACCTTCCTTTCAGATATGTTTGTGTGTTTCATTTGATATCTGAAATGATACAGGGCCAAAATTAAAATAAAATTTTAGTAAGATTAAAATTAGATTAAAATACAAATTAATTTTTTTAATTTTACTATGATCCTACGTATAGATATTTCTATACTTTTTGTATATTTTATTTGCTTTTTATAAAATCTGCTTTATCTATCTTTTTATTTATGGCTTTACTTCGCCTTATGTATACCAATCTTCTGTCCCTGCTTAACCGGCACTTCCTTCTGTCTTCTTGTCTTATCGAATACGCTTTCAGGAATCTTAACCGCATCTTTCCTGGTAAGAACTATTATAGTTGATCCTCCAAAAAGGAATCGTCCCTTCTCCTGACCTCTTTCAACACGGCCTTCCTGGTGATAGTTATCTATCTTACCAACGAACATGGCACCAACTTCCATCTGAATGATATCGCCAAAGTGGTCTGTATGAAGTATTGTATATTCTCTGGAATTTTCACTAAATACAGGGACTTTTCTAAGAGCAACAGGACGAACTGTATGAAGTACTCCTTTTATAGGAGTATTGCACTCTTTGAACGCCCCGTCCGGGTAGCAGTATCTGTGATAGTGATGTACGCACAGGCGAAAGACCATACAGGTTCCGCCTTCAAACTCTTTAGCAAGGCCTTCGTCTCTAAGAAGATCAGAAACACTGTATCTGCTGTGCTTTACAGGGATTATCATTCCATCTTCTATAGGATATACGCTTAAATATCCGTCACATGGAGCGATAAAGTGATGAGGATCAGAATCTATGGGCCTGCACTCAGGTCTTATCCTTCTGGTAAAAAAGTCATTGAAGCTTTTGTACTCTTCTTCCTGATATTCCTCAAGTGAGATATTATTTTTTTTGATAAAAAAAGGGATAAGCACCCTGGATACTCCGGAATCAAGAACTTTGCCCGCAGCATTTGAAATTCGCGGGTTAATAAGAACCTTTAGGATCATCCTTCCAAAGCTTGTTCCATACAAAAAATCCAGCATAACTTATCCTTTCTGAAATTCAATCTTTAATTATTTCTAGGTGCATGATACAGGATGTATCTCGTACCTGTTCAGAAATACAGGGATGTATTTCTAGGTACTACAGTCTTGTTCTTGATATGATAAGCCATAAAAGTGCAATAAAGATAACGGCTCCAATTCCTACTAAGATAAGTATTCCGTTAAGCTTAGGCTTCTTAACAGGAATAGGCAGAATAAATGCAAATGCAGTAAAGAGCATAGCTGCAAAGTAAATTGGTGTTATATCCCAGATAACTATGTAATGTACAAGGAGTATAACCGGGAAGATAAGAGCTGAAGATGTTACAGGAAGTCCTGAATAGTACTCTCTTACTGTATCTTCTTTTTTCTGTCTTTCTTCTTCCATTACATTAAAGTATGCAAGACGGATCATGGCAGCCAGCATGTAGATAAGCATGATGGCAAAGAACACGCTGATAAGCGGGAATCTTTCCATAAATGGGAACTTACGGAGCATAGCATATCCGATACATGCAGGAAGTACGCCAAAAGCGACAACGTCTGTAAGGGAATCGATCTGGATTCCAAAGTTCTTCTCTACTTCTGATCTGTTCTTCTTGGTACGGGCAACTTTGCCGTCAAAAGCATCACAAAGTCCGCTGAACATTAAAAAGAATATTCCTATATAAGGATGTCCCTCGTCATTAAGACACAGTAATATTCCAGATCCCGCAGATAATAAAGATAAATATGTAAGCCAACAAGTATAATCAAAAAAACCTAACATCAGTTCTTCTTTTCCTTTCTTCTTAAATATCCGATGATGACAACAAAAAGTCCTACAATAACGCTCGAATAAAACGTCATACCCCTACAAATAAGTTCCATAGCAACAACGCTGTCAGCATTCAGTATCTGACCAAGGCCGTCAATCATCAGAAAATCTGCAACACCCATTGCTCCCGGAACAGGAATGCAATTAGATCCTACAGTAACAAGGCTCTGAATCTCCATTGCCTTTATGGCCTTTATTATCCCATTGTTTGTAGCCATAAATACCATAAAGATTACGAGCAGATATGATATCCTCTGGAGCAGATTCCAGACAAGCACCTCTGCAAGGAGCCTGCCTCTTCCGAAAATGAAATCAGAGCACTCTTTATACTCTCTCATTGTATTCTCAAGCTGTGCTTTTCTTCTTTCATACTGCCTGATAACATGGATCTTCACAAGGAAGCTAAGCAGCTTATCAAATATATTATGTAAAAAAGAAGTCTTTTTGAGCAATAAAAAAAATCCGAACATGAGGCCTGCAAGTATCACGCCTCCAACTCCGATAAGTATCTTACCCACCAGAGAAAAGCCAAAGAAAATATGGTGTCCGAACACGACAACACATACTGCTGTAATAAGAAGCGCTGCCGTATACATAACAAGGTTGATGAGAAGCATTACTGCAACCATCGATGGTGCAATACCATCTCTTATCATAAAGTAAGCACTGGCAGGCTGTCCGCCTGTTGCAGATGGTGTAATAGCAGAAAAATACACGTCTGCGCCGCCATAGGTCATCCCATTTATAGCACTAACCCTGTATCCCAGTCTTCTGGCCATGCGAACAAGCGCAAAACCTTCAAAAAAGATATATCCAAACATAGAAATAAAAGCCAGGCAAAGCCAGCCTTTATTAGAATCTTCGAACAGCCGTACCATAATATCGGGAGAAAAATTCTTGCTCTGCGATACTACAGCCACAAGCGTCAGTGCCGCAAAAACAAGAAAAAGAATAGACCATAAAATCTTATTTTTTCCCATTATATGTACCCTTCATATATATCTGTAAACTAAAAAGTCATTCTAAATAGCTTATCTAAAAATTTCAAAAAACTCTATTAAAAAATAAAGTACCGTATTGTTTATATCACATTAATATTGCTCGTACAATAAAAATACCTTAAAAAGGAAAATAATCTATATTTTTTCATTGCACTTAATATTATTTTATGATAGATATATTAAGTTAAATAAATATAGCTTTTTTATTCAAAAAGACTTTTTTTCAATTTTTATATCAAAAAAGGAGAAAAACAATGTGGCTTTTTTTCACACTGGCAACAACCTTCATATGGGGTCTTGCCGAACTATTTTATAAAAAGGGTGCCAGACCCAACGAGAAATATGCACACCTTAAGATCTGCATCTCTGTAGGTTTTGTAATGGGTCTTCATGCGATCTTCACTCTTTTGACCAAGGATATAGGTTATGATCCGGAAAACCTTATCAGATATCTTCCGGTTTCACTTTTCTATGTTATATCCATGGCGTTTTCATTTTTTGGAATGCGTTTTATAGAAGAATCCATCTCTGACCCTATTGAGAACACTTCAGGCGCTATCGCAGCTCTGCTCTGCGTAATATTCCTTCATGAAAAGCTTGAATTCCCATCAATTGCAGCAATCCTTATTATCGCAGTTGGCGTAGTTGGTGTTGGATTTCTTGAAAACACAGGTTCTACCAAACGAAGTGATAAGATTGGTAAGAAAATGGCTATAATCGCCTTCGCTATGCCTTTCATGTATGCTATCCTTGATGCCTTCGGATCATTCCTTGATATCTTCTATTTGGATGAAGTAGAATCCAGCCCTCTTGTAAATATTACAGAAGATACTATCGAAGAAGTAGCAAATACAAGCTATGAACTTACATTTGCTTTTGTAGCTATCATTCTCTACATATTTATAAGATTAAGAGGTGTTAAATACGAGATTCCCAAGCAGCGTGATAAGATCCTGGCAGCAATCTGCGAGACCGCAGGACAGTTCACTTATGTATTTGCAATGAGCGGAAACGGCGCTATAGCAGCTCCTATCATCTCAGCAGTATGTGTAGTATCTCTTATTCTTTCACGTATATTCCTTAAGGAAAAGCTGACAAAGAATCAGTATTTCTTCATATTCATGGTAATAGTCGGAATACTTATTCTTGCAGTTATCGAAGGGGACTAAATAATATATCTCTTGCAATGAGAATATATTGCATCAAAATAAACTTCATCCCCTTTAAAATCAGAACTAAAACAAGGATCGTCGCACTAATCACAAAGTGCGACGATCCTTTTGTTTGGAACTTTTTATGTAAATCCAGTGGTTTACATCAGTTTTATTTATTTGTAACTTCTACAGTTGCTTCCTTCTTTTTTGCAAGATACTTCTTAACTGCGAAGAACTCAAGACAAGCAAGGATAAGTACAAGAAGTACATCTACTGCAAACAGGATCTTTTCCCATGTAGGAAGGCCTGTGCTGATATCTGAATCATATGCACGGCTGTTAACTACTGTGTAAAGGATGTTATGAGATGCAGTTCTCATTGCGATCACTGATGTAGCGCTTGTCTGATCTGTAACTGTTGACTGAGGTGTTGAATATGTTGCAAGCATAAGATCGCAGCCGTTTCTGATCATTCTGTCAGAATCCTGGTAACCATATCCACCGAAGTAGTCTGTTTCAGCAAATCCTCTGAAGCCCCACTCACCACGAAGTACTGTGTTAAGTAGTGCCGAACATGCCTCAGCAGGCTCAACACCTATGTTATTGAATGCAACCATTGTTGCACCCGGATTAGCATTCTTGAATGCGATCTCGAATGACTTAAGGTAGATCTCACGCATGGACTGCTCGTTGAGCCATGTGCAAAGGAGTCCTGTACGGTTAGTCTCCTGATCGTTAGTTGCGAAGTGCTTAACGTATGAGTATACGCCCCACTCTCTCGCACCGTTTACAGCATTTGCACACATCCAGCCTGCAAGAACGCCATCTTCTGAATAGTACTCGAAGTTACGTCCTGCAAATGCAGATCTGTGAGTATTTGTAGCAGGAGCATACCATCCTGATACATCCATATCATTAGCCATGCGGCCGATTGACTGACCAAATGCAAGAGCAAGATCCTTGTTCCATGTGCATGCGATCATAACTGCTGCAGGGAATCCGATAGAACCCTGACCTGTGAAGTTATTGTTAATAGAAGCAGGACCATCACAGTCGTAAGTCATAACCTTACCGATAGAATCAATAGCTGATGTCTCATATCCGCCAAGCTCGATAAGAGTGTTCATCTCTTCTACTGTAAGCTCATCAAGAAGCTCATCCCACTTAGGATCATCATATTCAAGACCGCGAAGATCCTTGAGCATAACGCCGTTCTTAGCACCTGTTGTAGGCATTACATCAGAATCATTGTTGAAGTTTGTAGGATCATAGTTGGTCTCATTGTAATAATTAGCCTTATACTCATCAGCAAGCTCATAAGAAGAAGGAGCAGCAGTAGCTTCAGCATAGTTTCCAAATCCGTCTGCACGTGAAAGGTATGTAACATCACCTTCTGCAAACTGGAACTGGTTTGTAGCAGCAACCTCATCGGATGCACGCTTACCCGACTCATCATAAACAACTGTAGATGCTACAGAAACAGTATCTGTATCGATCTTGTTGTGTGAATCAGAGTTGATAGAGATCTCATAATCTCCTGCTTCAAGAACATAGCATCCCTCGCCATATGTATCGTATGAAGCCATATCCTCAAGAGCAAATGTAACTGTTACAGTCTCAGATGCACCAGGCTCAAGTGTAGATGTCTTAGCAAACTGGATAAGGTTTGCTGCTGACTTTTCAATACCACCATTTGTATAAGGAGGATTGTAGTAAACTTCTACTACGTCCTTACCTGCTACATCACCTGTGTTAGTTACTGTTACATCAAATGTTACGTTTGTACCGTCATTTGTGATTTCGCCCATCTCCTGGGTAAATGTTGTGTAAGAAAGACCATAGCCAAATGGATAAACAACTGTAGCGTCATAATCAAAATCCATGTTACCTGCAAGGCTTTCTGCATAAGCTGTCTCATAGAAACGATATCCAACATAGATACCTTCTACATAATTAACAAATGTAGGATAAGCTTTACCGCCTTCAGCGAACATGTTATCTACACCATACTCTTCCATATTAGTGTAATCAAAATCGCCAAAGTTGTTAGCTGTAGGTGTAGCAAGAAGATCTGCTACGAATGTATCTGCTGTCTTACCAGAAGGATTAACCTTACCAGCAAGGATCTCTCCAAGTCCGTCAAAACCTGTCTGACCTGTTCCAGGGCAGTAAAGAACTGACTTGATCTGTGAATACTCATTTACAAAGCCAAGCTCCATAGCGTTAGCTGAGTTTACAACTACGATAACATTATCAAAGTTAGCTGTTACTTCATCAAGAAGTGCCTGCTCTCTGTTTGAAAGCTCAAGATAAGACTTTGAAGCATCAAGGTCATCTTCCTGGTCAGAGTAGCGAACACCTGAAGCTCCGAACATTCCCTCTTCTGAGAATGTATCCTCACCATCATAAGATGTTGGAAGGTCTGCTCCCTCACCGCCTGAACGAGCGATAAAGAAAATTGCTGTATCAGAGAAATTCTTGGCATCTGTGATAAGGCTGCCATACTCTGAAACTGTAGGTTCAGGAATTGTCCAGTCCTGTCCCATCATACCAACTGTAGGTCTTGCCTGTCTCCAACCTGTGTAGAAGCCTACAAGATCCTTATTGTACTCAATACCGGCATCTGTAAGACCTGTAAGGAAGTCTACTGTAGGATAAGCATCAGATAATGCTCCAGAACCTGTACCACCATAAATAGGATTTGTTGAAGACCAGCCAAATACATTGACCTTTGTGCCTTCTGCAAGAGGAAGTGCTGACTCCTCATTCTTTAAAAGAACGATTCCTTCTTCAGCAATCTCTGTACAAAGAGCTTTAGCCTCTTCAATAGCGTCGTTTGAAATAGTACCGCCGCCCATTGCCATGTTTACCATTGAGTAAACAGGTCCAAGTAAAATAGAATTAACTACTACGATTACTACTAATGCGAAAACAAGCCATGTCTGCTTTCTGATAAAGCCCTTTAACGGCTTCTTAGCTTTCACCGCACAGATAGTTACGATGATCGCAAGTACTAATGCCACACCCAATACTATAAGTTGTGGAATCATTGTTTGTATTACGGCGATAACGTCCGCAATATTGATAGATAACATTTTCCCTTCTCCTTCCTCTGTGAAAAAAATTAGTAGTGGAATCTATCTCAAAGCTTTTTCAAGCTTTAAGTACATTATTTTGCTTCCTGCTTTGGTGTCTCCGGGAAGATGATCTTGTTTACAAAGAAAAAGACCACCATTGAAACACCGCCATTAAGCACTGTTGTTCCGATGTTATAAAGCCATGCCGGAACAAACATTCCTGCAACTGCAACCCAGATACAATTAATCGAGTTAACAATGCATGTGATCACGATAAATGCTGCAACATACCATGCAATCTGCTTGCCGGGCTTATCATGATTTCTAAATACAAATACCTTCTGAATAGGGAAATTGATGCACTCACCAATTACCATTGCGATCATGTAGGCTGTAAAGTAAGCAAGTCCTCCATGCGCCTGATCATAGCCAAGGATGTTCCAGTCAAAGGTCTCTCCTGCGATAGTAACAGGGATCCCCGGCCATCCAAATGCTCTGTCTCCAAGAAATGCAAATGCTGCCGGCAAAAAAGTAAGCAGTAAATACTTGAATACCGTGATCAGGTTACTTACGATCACAAACAGTCCGCCTTCACGAACCCATTTGGCAGCTGCAGGATGTTTAGCTGCAAAGCTATTCCATAAATTCATATAATTCCTCCATATAGTCTGCTGTTTTATTATTTATATTCACAGGTTCTTTTATCCTTGAATTCTTAAATACACAGACTTACTAATCATTCCTCGTGCAAAAGTCTCTTTTCGTACTTCTTATTCGCACTCTGGTTTCTAAAGAAACCTCCGATAACTCCCGCAAGGCCCTTGAAAAAGTGTCCGTTAGCGATCATAACGATGCTCTCGACCATCTGCCTTGATACCATTCCGCCTGACATCTTGCAGATAGCCCTAAATGGCATGTTATAGATGAACATGATGTTAAGATCTGGAATGCCCTTTTCATAAGACTTATCAAGTTTTTTCTTAAGTACCTTATAAACCATTCTGCAAATGCCGCTCTTGGCGTCTTTCATCTGACACAAGGCATCATTGATATCAAGTGGTCCGACCTTTTCTTCTGGGAGAGGCGCGGCATAGAGTTTTTCAAATTCTTCGTAGTGGACATTTCTGACTTTTCCTGTCTTATAGCTTGGAAGATCATCGATGTTATAAGGAAGCTCTGTAGTAGTTCCTTCTACGAAAATCTCTCCTGTAAGAGCTATATCCCTTACGTTTGCACCAACATATATCTGATACTCTCCGCCTTCTATCTCCCACTTATTAGAAACAGTTGAGAAATAGCGGAAGGTCTTGTCATCAAATGGAATCATGACCTCCACTGACTGGCCAGCTTTGATCCAGACTTTTTTGAAGCCTTTAAGCTCTTTTTTAGGTCTTATAAGGCCTGTTTCTCTTTTTCCAACATAGAGCTGAGCTATCTCTGCGCCATCGCACTTACCGGTATTAGTAATAGTGAACCTTACGCCGCCTTCACCTACTGTCAGGTCTGAATACTCAAATGTTGTATAGCTAAGGCCGTATCCAAATGGGAACTGAACTTTTACATCTGCTGTATCGTAGTATCTGTATCCAATGAAAGGTCCTTCTCTGTACTGAAGATTTCTCTTATCCTGATCTGAATAGTTTACGACTACTGTATCTACATATGAGAAAGGATAAGACTCTGAGAGCTTTCCTGTAGGCACTTCCTTACCGATGATAATGTCAAGAAGAGCGGATGCTCCTGCCTGTCCTGTCAGGTATCCGTGGAGAAGTCCCTGAAGCTTATCAAGCCATGGCATCTTCACTGCAGAACCTGCGCTCATGACACCAACTATATGCTTGTTATATGTGCTAAGCTCTTCAAGCTCTTTGATCTGATATTCAGGAATATCCATAGACATTCTGTCTGCGCCTTCGCTCTCTGCGATCTCATCAAGACCGAAGAAGAACAAAACAACATCTGCCTTTTCAGGGTCATCTACAACTTCAAATGCATAATTTTTAATCTCTTCTGCAATAGTCTCAACTTTGGTTGAATTAACCTGTGAGCTTCCTGAACCCTGATAGCGTGGCTTATTTACAAAAGGTCCTCTCAGGCACACCTTAGTACCGCCTGCAAGAGGAAGGATATCGTCATCATTTTTAAGAAGAACTGCAGAATTTACTGCTGCCTTTCTTGCTATGTCATGATGAGCCTTCTTATCAAATCCCTTAGTATGATCATTTTCTTTAAAATAAATAGCTGCCTCGATAATAGGAAGGATTGCTCTGTCGATCTCTTCTTCCGTGATCTGGCCTTCGCCCTTGGTTGCTGCTTCTATCAGCTGCCTTGCAGAATCAAGACCCGGGTTTGGCATCTCAACGTTAGACTGGCATTTAACACCTGCAACGTGGTCATTACTTGCACCCCAGTCAGTAACAACTATTCCATCAAATCCCCATTCTTTTCTAAGAATATCTACAAGCAAATGTTCATTTTCATTTGCATACTTACCATTTACTTCGTTGTAGGCAGACATGATCGCCTTAGCGCCGCCTTCCTTAACAGCAATCTCAAATGCTGTCAGATAGATCTCACGAAGCGTACGCTCATCTACAACTGCGTTCATTGCCATTCTGCGGTACTCACGGGAGTTAACTGCAAAATGTTTAGGACAAGAATAAATGTGTCTGCTCTGAATACCTCTTACATAAGAAGCTGCCATCTTACCTGCAAGAATCGGATCTTCACTAAAGTACTCAAAGTTTCGGCCGCAAAGAGGTGATCTCTTCATGTTAAGTCCGGGTCCAAGAAGTACATCAACCTTCTGGGCAAGAGCTTCTTCACCAAGCGCTGCACCTATCTCTTCGCCAAGACTTGGATCCCAGCTGTTAGCAACTGTTGCCGCTGTTGGAAAGCATGTTGCAGGAAGAGATGCGTTAAGTCCCAGATGATCTCCCGCTCCTTCCTGACGTCGAAGTCCGTGAGGTCCATCTGAAAAAGAGATTGACTGTATTCCTACGCGCCCAATATCGCGTGATTCCCACTCATTTTTACCGCTCAAAAGAGCTGCCTTCTCTATCAATGTAAGCTTTGAAAGTATTTCTTTAGCGTCCATGTACATCCTCCATTTATTTCTCTATGTCCATGTAACTGACATGGATAATCTACACCATAAAAACTCAAAAAAAATTGTCCGAAGGATAACTGGTAGAAATCCTCGGACGATTTGTAATTTTCAAATGATTTGCATATATAGAATTTTGGGTATAGCGGAGTATTCCTGAGGATGGGGGTTAATAAATGATTTTATGGTCATGAAAAGTATATATAATTCAAGGCGTGATATCTGGAATAAATATATTCCGGGATTCACAAACTCGCTTCGCTCAAACAGGTGAATCCCAAACAGAATATATTCATTCCATCTATCAAGCTCTTGAATTTAATATACTTTTCAAAGACCATAAAATCATTTATTAACCCCCACCCTCAGGAATACTCAAGGTATAAGTGAAATTTCATATATGTAAAACCAGTAAGATATTTAATTGTTTACAATATTTTAATATATTTAAGAGTGGTTTATTGATTTATTTTTCAAAAAAATTGTGATAATGTAGAGAACATGATTAATGTATGTATTGTTGAAGATGAGTTAGATGCAGCTCATCTGCTAGAAAGTTATATAAATAAATATGGTGAAGCCAAGCATCAGAAGTTTGAGGTAACGCATCTGCCTGATGGCATGGACCTTGTTGATGATTACAAGGGGCAGTTTGATATCATACTGCTCGATATCCAGATGAAGTTTTTAGATGGTATGGCGGCTGCTGAGAAAATCAGGAAGCTTGATCCGGATGTTGTTATCATATTCATCACTTCTACTGTTCAGTATGCTGTTCAGGGATATGCGGTTGATGCGCTTGGTTATGTTCTTAAGCCGGTTCCTTATACTCAGTTTGAGCAGATCTTTGATAAGGCTATCATAAGGGTTCAGGCCAGACAACAGCACATTTATATCAAGGTTTCAGTTGATGATGGAAGGCAGCTTAAGCTTGATTGTAACAATGTCATTTATATTGAAAGTCAGCGCAATAATGTTATCATTCACTGCCTTGATAATAGTTATGTGACTCAGGGACCTTTAAAGAGATTCGATGAAATGCTTATGCAGCACGGTTTTAGCAAGTGCCATAACGCATATCTTATCAATCTGTCCTGTGTTCATGCGGTGCAAAAAGAGGAAGTAGTTCTTTCTAATGATGTAACTCTTCCTATCAGCCGTGCCAGAAAAAAGGATTTTATGGCTGCACTCACGGAGGATATTCTTTAAATGTATTTAGTTGAATTTATTGATCCGGCTCAGATTCAGGACACCCCAAGATTTTTTACCGCTTTAGCTGAATGGCTGGCGGTTTTTATTTATTTTAATATCTATAAGAAAAAAAGATATGACAAGATCTATGTACTCCTTCTTATCGGGACCTTTTTAGCTCAGGTCGGAGTTCAGTTTATAGCGGGTATGCTTCCGCTTGGCTTTTGGATTCCTTCTATGATAAGTGCTGTTGTACTGATGTACATATCACTTTATGTGGTGCTTGATATTAAGAGGAGTGACTGCGCAGTTCTTGCAACGCACGCTTTTGTTCTTGCTGAGTTTACAGCCAGTCTCTATACGCAATTGTACGTCTGGAGTGTGTGGATCACAGGTCATGAGGGATTTATTGGATCTTTCATATGTATGGCAATAGTATATACAGCTGTTTTCGTTATATATTATCGTTTTGAAAAAGGTAATGTTCCTTCTGACAGAAATCTTAATGTCACAACCAAAGAAATGATAAGTGTTCTTGCAACAGGAATCGGTGCATTTATCATGTCAAATATCAGCTTTGTAAACAGTAGGACTCCTTTTTCTGCGACGGAAAATATGCTGTATGTACGTACACTGGTCGATTTCGGAGGGCTGCTTATGCTGATGACTGAGATGGGACGAAGGAATGAGCTTGCTCTCAAAAAAGAAAGTACAGCGATCAATCAGCTTTTCCAAAAACAGTATGAGCAGTATAAGCAGACAATAGATAATTCTGAAGCTCTTCGTAAAGAGATGCATGATATGAAGCATTATGTCATGGCCCTGAAAAACGAGGATGATCCAAAACGAAGGGCTGAAGTCCTTGCTGATATGGAACAGGCAATAGCCATTCAGGAATCCTTTATGAATACAGGAAATAAGGTTCTTGATGTAGTGCTTACGACCAAAAGTCTCCAATGCCAAAAGAAAGGTATTACTTTAAATGCTATGGTCGATGGTAAGCTCCTTTCTGATATTCATGTTAAGGACATCTGTTCCTTGTTTGGAAATATACTTGATAATGCGATTGAAGCAACCCAGCAGGTACTGGAGCCTGATAAGAGACTTATAACGCTGTCTGTACGAAGCAGAAACAGCTTTATAATAGTTGAATGTGATAATTATTCAGAAAGCGCTAATGTATGCCTTTGTAATGAACAAAAAAGAGGTATCTTCAGAAATGATAACCTGCCAAGGACTACAAAAGTAGACAGTGTAAGGCACGGATACGGTCTTAAATCAATAGCTCAGGTTGCAGAAAAGTATGGAGGTGCCATGAACTGCAGCTATGAAGAAGGCTGGTTCAAAGTTAAAGTTCTACTGGCAGCCGGAGATATATAGTAAAAATAGTATTTTTTATAAAACGAAAATAACATGATAAAAAGCAGACCGAAAATGATCCGATCTGCTTTTACTTTTGATAGGTTATTTATGCTTATCGATTTCTATATGCTTATCTTATATTTTCTTTTTATTTTCCTTTTCGATATTAGCAATAACAGGAAGCACAAGTCCAAGTATGATAAGAACAATAGGAGTGATTACATTAAGTGCAAATGTTGTATGATTCTTATCGTACATCTTCAGGATACAGCTTGCTAATGTAAGTGCGAAACACCAGCATCCAAAGAATATAGCAACTGCCTGATTCTTAACAAACTTGTACTCAGGATTGAACTTATCTCTAGCCTTACGAAGCATGATGTATGCAAAGAATACCCAAAGGTAACGAAGTGGCATACATACTGAATTAAGCTTTGTAAGCTGTGTAAGAACCTCAGCAGCACCAGATCCAAATGACTGAATAAGGATGATCGCGCCTGAAAGAATAGCTACCATGATGATACCGTTAACATAAGCGCCCTTGTCGTTCTTCTTAAGAAGAGCTGAAGGGATGAACTCTCTTGAATCTTCGTTATCAAGAAGCATTCTAAGAGGAGCATCAATACTGATAACAAGTGTTGAAAGCTGTCCGATCGCATTGCAGATAGCATATATGATCATAATAGCATTTCCAACATGATAGTACTCACCAAGCTTCTGGAATGCCCAATATGATCCGTTTGAGTTATAAGAATTGAAAGATTCTTCGGACTCGTTGATCACAGCAGGATCAAACATCATTCCCATAGCTATTGTTCCAAGGATAGCGCATATAACTACCATGATAGCAAGTAAAATCATTCCCTTAGGGAAGTTCTTGCTTGGCTTTTCAACCTTATTTACATAAGGAGAGATCTTCTCACAACCACCAACTGCAAATACAAGGATTGAAAGAGATGTAAAGTATTTCCAGTTAAAAGTCGGGATAAGTGCCTCTTTTGTAAACTCCATTGATACAAATCCAGCATTTGGATTGATCACCGGTGCAGCGAACATCATGAGAATATAAAGAATTGACATGACGAACATAGATGTACCAGCGATTGTAGCAAGCTTCTTAAGTGGGTTAAGACCACGAGAAGCGATATAGCAGAATACAAGTAAAACTACTAAAGTAACAAGCTGAACAGCCCAAGTCGGGAAGCTGTCATATTTCTCACCATTCTGGAACACAGCCCAGCTAAGAGCCTTAAGACCACCTGATGACTTTGAAGCAATATAAGTAATGTGGCATGCCCAATATGTCCAACCAGCATAGTAAGCAAGCTTAGGACCTGTAGTAGAGTGGATCCATGAGCTTACACCACCACCGGATTCCTTAAATGCTGAACCGAGTTCTCCAACCATAAGTGCATATGGAATGAAGTACAGAGCGAACATAAGGATCCAGCTGAAGATAACCTGAATTCCGTTGAAATAAACAAATCCGTTTAAAACATTTCCGAACCCCCAAACAGTTGAAAACGCAATGAACGCAAGTGTCATTCCTGTCATTTTCTTTTCTTGTTTCATTGTTTTTATTCCTTTTCCCTAGAAGTTTTTTCTGCGATCAAAAGCCATATGTATTCTTAAGTTTTTCTGCCAAAAAGCAGAAGCACTTAACTTACGCATAACTTCAACGCAGAAAAGTAATTATAACGCTATTACGAGTAAATGACAAGTTAAATCAAGTATTTTGATATATTTTGCTACGCCAACGCGCCAACGTTTTACCCCTTCAACGCTCTTATGCTTTATAGTGATAAATATAAATGCTTATTTTACAGGGAATTCCAAGTAAAATAATAATCCCCTACGATTTACCAAAGTAAAACGTAAGGGATTTTTAAACTTATCACAATTTCGATCAGGCTTTTCTAACAAGTGCCCTCGGCACTGTCAGATGTAATCTTCTTCTGGGGCTTACCTCTGCTTTTCTCATCCATACGCCGCTAAAGAATCGCAACATACACACGATACTTGTAAGAAGCCAGGTTGCACCTGTTGTAACCCATACTGACCAGAATCCGAAAAAACCGAAAAAGAGCATAAAATGAGAGAACAGAATTCTTCCTGCCACCTCTGTGATACCGTTGATCATAGCAAAGCCTGCATCACCGCATCCATTTAACAGTGCCCTTGGAACATAGATCATACCAAGCGCAAGATAAAACGGACTGGTTATTTTTAGTGCTGTGTAGCTCATCTTTATTACTTCTGCATCTGATACGAATATCCTTGAAATACCCGCACCAAATATATACATTACTGCCACCATGATGCAGCTAAATCCTGCGACAAGGCCTGCTGCCTGCCAGAAGCCCTTCTTAACTCTTTCAATATTTCCGGCTCCAATATTCTGACCAGCATAGGTCATAAGCGCTGTTCCGATAGAATTATAGGGCTGCTGTACAAGCTGCTCTACTCGGCTTGTTATGGTAAAAGCAGCTACGACATTTTCACCAAAGCTGTTAACAACGCCCTGAAGCACCAGGCATGAAACAGCGATCATTGATGACTGAAGTGAAAGCGGAACTCCAAGGCGGATCTCCTGCTTTATATAATTTCTGTCAGCCTTACGATCCTCTTTTGAAACCTTGAAATATTCAACATTTCTAAAAGCGTATACATAAGCCACAACAGCTGATGCATACTGGGATATGATAGTCGCAAGGGCTACTCCCACGACTCCCATGTTGAAATTAATAACAAATACCAGGTCAAGTGCGATGTTCAGTATACTTGAAAAGATAAGAAAGTACAGAGGAGTCCTTGAATCTCCAAGAGCACGAAGCGTTGCAGCAACGCCATTATAGAGCGTTATTCCAAGGATTCCAAGGCATGTGACCCTGATATATGCAGTTGAATCATTGATTATAGTTGATGGCGTATCCAATAGTCTTAAAAGGACCGGCGCTAGGAAAAAAGCTATTGTCGTAATAAGCACAGACACGGTCGTAAGCACATAATAAGAACTTGCAATCGTCTTGCGGATTCCCTGCTCATCCTTAGCCCCAAATCTGTGAGATACCAGGATTCCCACGCCATTGGACAGACCAAAACTTAGGGAAAAGAACAAAAAGTTCATGGAACCACATGCACCAACCGCAGCAAGAGCTGTTTTTCCTACATATTGTCCTACAACAATTGAATCCACCATGTTGTAAAGCTGCTGGAACAGATTACCGATCACAAGCGGAATCGTAAAAATAAGGATATGCTTAAGAGGACTACCCGAAGTCATATCTACGATCTTATATTTTTTCATAATTAATCACTCTCTCCTTTAAATTCAAATTATATTCGTGCCTGTCATGAATAACTCTCTACTTTCAATCTCATTTTTCTCATTTTTTATGAAAAAAATATAAAATCTATATCTTATAGATAGAAAAAAGCGTATGATGAATATCAGCAAGAAATGTGCTCAAAGCCGTATAAATGCAGTGTTTATCAGCTTTATCAAGATTTTGGTGTTTATCATGCGCATTAAAAAACTTCAAATTATTAAAGCAAAAAATAAGCACTTAAAAACATTGAAATTAGTCACTCGCAACATGAGGTTATGTAATGGAAAATATACAGGAAATCCTTAATTTAGACTTTGATGTAAACGTAATACCAACAGAGAATTATCCCCTCAATTACCCCGTCCATTGGCACAAAGAGATAGAGATAATCTATTATCCAAAGAGCTCCGCTGTAAGCGATAGCCCTATAACAGAAATCTCCGGCAAGGAATACTCTTTAAATCCCGGTGATATCCTGCTTGTATGGCAGGGAGAACTTCACAGGACCATAAAAAATGCTGCCAAAAGACTTATAGGTTTTCAGTTCGACTCTGCTCTTTTGCAAAGTCTTAATGACTTTATACCCTATATTCCTAAGCTAAGAAGACTTCACCTGCTTAAATGCAGCGAACATCCGGACCTTTTGCAGTCTTTATCAGAATATCTTGATAAGATCTGTGATCTGGATAAAGACCAGGATTCTTTTTACAGAGTAAGGAAAATAATAAACCTTCTGGAATTCATGACCGTTTTGTGCAGGGAAGCGGATAATGCCTATGATAAGTCAGCTTATACACCTGACAGCATCAATTCCGAAGCCCTCTATAAGATACAGAAATCCTGCGTCTATATAAATAAGAACTGCAATCAGGATCTGTCTTTAAATGACGTAGCCTCCATGGCGGGATTTAGCCCCAACTACTTCTCCAGGATGTTCAAAGAGACAACAGGCTACAATTTCGTTGAATACCTGATGATAGAAAGGGTTAGGAAAGCTCAGAGATACCTTGGAGATGATTCGATTCCTATCACGGAAGTTGCCTATCTGTCAGGTTTTAAGAGCATCTCGACTTTCAACAGAGTCTTTCACCAGATCAAGAACTGCTCACCAAGCCAGTTCCGTAAATATATGGTTACTGTGTGAGAACGCTGCATCTGCAGGATCGTCCAAGCCATTGATAAACACTTCGTTTCAGAGGATACTGACGACACTAAAATTTGATGATGACTATCATAAAGCATTACTATATAATGGTTAAGTCGTGAATTAATTAACCATTGGGGGGAGTATTTTGAAACTTATCAATGAAAACTATAAAGCAAAGGCCAGAATGTCTTCT